>JBCCQH010000002.1:0-181029 GCA_039024435.1 Bacteroidota bacterium | reverse complement strand
TATGCAAGGCCGCACGGTCCGCCAGATCCGCAATATCCAAGGCCAAAGCTTCCACCTGGAACGCGGCGCGCTGCCCGCCGGAATGTACCTCTTCTCGCTCACAAATGAGCAAGGGGTAGCGGCGACGGGACGGCTTGTGGTTCAGTGAGGGAATGATAGATGATTGTAAGAAAACCCACCCCAGCATCGCTTTGCTGGGGTGGGTTTTAGAGGCTGTTTAAAATTAGTTTGTGAAATTTGCTATCGCAGATTTTTTTGTCCAGCGAAGCTCATTTTAGAGTCCATAGTCCGAGCTATGGGCGAGAAAATAGCGGAAGAGAGGCGGAAAAAGATGCCCTGACAAAATCACAGAATTAAATTTAAACAGCCTCTAAGATTTTAGGAGGAATCAATCTACGAATTCAGCGACGATCACCTCCGCCCTACGGTTTTCCGAATGTTGTACTTCGGAGCAAGTATGATAGTCATCGCACTCATTTGTCAGTTGCGACTCTCCCAATCCTACGGTGGCGATCCTTTCCGGAGCAATTCCTTTTCTTTCAATGATAAACTGTTTCACAGCTTGTGCTCGCTTTTCCGACAATCTCTGGTTGTAGCTCGCGCGTCCACGTGAATCGGTGTGCGACAAGATTCTGATTTTTGCCTTGGGGTTTTCCACCAGGAAGTAATAAATCTCATTGAGATCTTTTTTGCTGAGATATTTCAGGGCGCTTCGGTCATAATCAAAATAGACTGTTTTAACGATTTGATTTACTTTTCTCTCCGCGAGGCTCATGCGCACAGTGACTTTAGCCGAGTCCTCCATTGCGCGCACAACATCAACTCTTTGGGTAAAATACCCGGGTCCCGAAGCGATGATCGAATAGTCGTTCAGCGAGTCCCAAGGAATTGATATCCAGAAGACACCGAATGAATTTGAGACAAGACTATCCTTCTCGGCAAATGTTTTGTTGTCAACGACCCGCAGAAAACAGTTCTGAAGCGGTTCTCCATTCTCAATGTCCAATACCTGGCCTTCAATCAAAATATAATCGGACTTGTCCATGCGACTTACCGCTCTTGCGGCTGTGCTGTCACCATTTGTACGAAGATCAAACCTCTGAATTGCGGGCCGAAAATCAGGGTGCTCGATCACTGCGAAGTAGTCATCAACTTTTTTGACCTTGATGCGATAGTTCCCATCTTTATCGGTCATTGCCGTCGTGTAGGGAGCACCAGTGCGGTAAAATAATTCCACTTTACATCCTTCAATCGGCTGTCCGCTCGCTGAAGAAAATGCAGTTCCAGCTAGAACAGCTTTGAAAGCTGGCGGTAAGAAAATTTTGTGCTCTGGCTGGAACCCAGGTAGAATTTTAGGGGCCGGAATCATGGCTTTCCGAGGGAAAAAATCTTCGGCATCGGCAGTGAGGTAAAAGCTCACTCCTTGCTTCGCCGGAACTTCAGCGAAGCCTTCAGCATTGGTTTGTACTTCGAAATCAGCTCCGCGGGTGCTGAGTACCTGCACACTAGCTCCTGTGATTGGAAAGTTGCTAACCGAATCGATCAATTGAACTTTGATTCTTGTTTCTAGCGCGATGAGGTAGAGGTCGTCCCAGCTTTCTGCGCTGCGGTTCGACGAGAAATAAGCGATGTCGTCCCGTGAGTCAATGGCAAGCCCGAAATCATCGGCAATGGAGTTGAGGGGGTATCCAAGGTTACGGGGGGTACTCCAAACCCCGTTTTGGCGAATGGAAACAAAAAGGTCTAGTTTGCCCATTCCCCCATGCCCGTCACTGGCAAAATACAGGGTGTCTTTGCCCAACAGATAAGGAAATAATTCATTTCCCCCAGTGTTAACAGCATCACCGAGCGACTGGGGAACCCCAAATCCTCCTTCCAAAAGTTCAACTTCAAATAGGTCAGTCCCCGTTTTACCGGACCCTTGCGGCCGATTTGAAGCGAAAATCATGCGTTTTCCATCAGGGCTGACCGCGGGGTGGGCATTGCTGAATTGCCAGGAATTGAAATTGGTTTCCAGCGGAATCGTCCAGTTCTTGCCTTCCCGGTCCGCAAAGTAGACTTTTGCTACTCCGCCGTCAGACCGGGCACTTGGATCACGAAACTTTTCGAAGGTGCGGGTAAAGTAGATTCGGGATCCGTCGCAGCACAGAATTTGGGGGCCGTCATCGAATTTCGACCGGGGAAACTTGTCCAGGGGACGAGGATTGATGTAGGAATAGTTATTGAGCCGTTCAGCCGAGAATAACTGGTAGCGCTTTTTGTTCTTCTTGTTGTAGGCGAAAAGGATCCCGTTGACGTAGGGGACGGGGCAGATTTCGGATCCGTTGGTCGGTATGGCCAGCGGCTTGATGGTGTAACGCAGCGAATCCTCCATGAGTGCCAGACGAGCCAACCAGGCCTCGGTCAAGGAATCTTTGCGCGGAGATTTCACTTGCTGAAGTTGTCCCAGGGCATCAAAAAACTTTCCATTTGCCGCCAGGGCGAGGGCGTATTCAAGTTGTCCTTGCTTGCTGATTTGATTGGTGTATTTGAGAACTTCAAAGATCTGAAGGGACCTTTCTGCTTCTCCAGTAATGAGATAGGCAATGGCCAGGGGTTCGCAGGCATTGAAGTTTCCCTTTCTTTCACAGCATTTTTGGAGGGGCGGGATGGCCGCCTCAAAATCTCCACGTTCAAAGAGGGCGATGCCCTTGGTGTAGGCCGCGGATTGGGCGTGGAGGCTGCTGATGGAGATCAGCCAGAGGAGGGTGGTTGCGACGAGTATTCGGGTCAGAGAGCATTCCATAGCCTTGTCAGTTGGCTTTGATGGCTTCGATGATGGCGTCGAAGCGTGAGGCATCAATTTTGAATTCATCTCCTTGTCCGGCACTGTCAATTTCAAAGAGATTGGGGAGGTTTTCGGAAGAGGAGATTGTCCTTTCGTTTATTTCATCTTCGTCTCGGACCAAAAGGACAATCAAGTCGGTCAGGTGCTCGTTGAAGTAGCTTCGATACTTCTCCAATAGTGCAGCCTGACCCCGAAAGAAACGCTTAGTGCGCATCAAGAAGATTACCTTTCGGTACGATTCAAGATGATAAGGGATGGTATTGGCGCATTCTGTTTTGAACTGAATTCCGCTGTGCCCGGCGGCTTTGATAAGCTTCTGATTGACTAGGGTCATCATCCGGTTGGGAACCGAATTGTTTGCGATCAACAAGACTTGCTTGGACTCTTCGTGAATTCGTTTTGCTTCTCGGTCGAGGTAAAATGAAAGGGCGCGTCCTCGGGCATCGTGCGCTTTCAACCACTGCAACCCAACTTTGGTACAGATCAATTTTTTGAATTTCGGCTTTTCCCACAAGGATCCAAGCCGTTTGTGCTCCTCTGTGAACGCTTTCCACTTGGATTCGCTGACCTCGTTCTCGATGTTGCGGGCCAGTAATTCAAGCGCTGAATTCTGCTCCGCATCGTTTGAGAACAGCTCACGGTAGAAGTTCCATTTATTTTTGAAAGTCCGCGTAACCAGGAATATCGAAACGGGTATGGGCGCCTCTTCTGTATTTTTTACTTCCTGGAACAGAAAGCGGTCAATCAAGATATTGTTGATGATATTTTTGGTCTTTCGGGGGTTGTAGTCAAAATGTTTGAAAGAAAAGTTGAATACCGATTCAAGGTCCTTCTCTTCTTCACTACCGCGTGTCAACTCCAATTGACTGTGGATACTTTTCCAAAAACCTGCGTGCTTATCTGCATGAGTGGGAATGGGAAAGGAGACCTGAATTAACTTGTCAAGGTACTGGGCTTCATTGATGTCGGGCTGATTTGGGACTTTTGTTTGAAATCGCTCCGAAATAAATCGATCCAGGTTTAACTTATCCAGACCGATGACGAAAATAAAATCGGGTAAGTCGAATACCAGCTTGATTGCTTCAATGATGCGCAAGGCTTTTTCGGAAAGGCAACGGTCTAAATCATCGATAAAAACCACTACCTTTTTGTCAACCTTATTCGGTTCGTTGAGGGTCTGAAATACGTCAAAGTGAGGACTTGGAGATAAGAAGGCATCCAGATTCTGCTGCTTTTTCTCGTCAACTTTTCCACTGGTGATCAATTTAACCACCTGATCCACACCTAGAAATGCACTTGCTGGGTCTCCAATGGCCAAAGCCGCTGTAGAAATAGACACCAGTGAGATCATCTTTAGAAAATGCTTGAGTCGACCGCTGCGACCTTCGTTCTCTTCTCCCAGTCCCGCCAAAATCGTTTTGGCCATTGGGATCAGGGGATTCTCAATGTTTTCGTATTCCCATGGATTGAACCATATCGTGGTAATTTCTAGATTTACCGCGTTCAAGCGATTCTCCACCTGATGCATGAGGGTCGTTTTTCCTGAACCCCAGCGCCCGTAAATGCCAAAAGTCAACGGTCCATTGTTGTCGAGAATAACCCTGGAAATCATTTTCGCATAAACATCAAACTGAAGGCCATCGCCATGTTGCTGCAAATCCTCAACCGGGCTGTCCGTCAACAACTTGAGCCAGGGGTCTTTTCTCGATTTTTTCTTTTTTACTAATTTAGCCATGATTTCCAACGTGTTTTTCTTGATTTTCTCGGCTTTCCTTTCTCAAAAAGTGCGCTGCGGGCTTTCTCCATCAGTGCAATGCGGTTTGGATCTTTCGCTTCATTGATCATCAGATGCTTCTCCACGGGCGTCTCGATTTCAATCTTTTTGTCCTCGGGATCTACTGTGGAGGAATGCACAATTACCTCTCCGTTTTCCGTAAACGAGGCCCTTGGGAAAGGAATAATCGCCAGGATTCTGGGTTTACGAACCGCGATTTCGCCACTGCGTAGCTTGAGTTCCATGGCCACGTGCATTTCCAAGGTGTCGGTAAAGGCAACCCGATGACCGTAGAAGTTGGTCCCGTGTGCATGCTTGGTGAATCGAACTTCGCAGGTCAGGGCACTGCGCTTGGGGTTGTAGGCAATTGCTCCCAATTCAATGCCACTACTGGAGAAAAAAATACCTTGGGGATACCACGAAATGACCGTCATCATGTAGGCCCGTGGGCGAAAGTACTCGTCAATGGTGTTTTCCCGATAGAGGTCATCCCAGAGGCTGGTCTGGTCGGCCAGAAACAAACGCTGTTCGGCGCGTTGAGCCATCTTGATTTTCGTGGACAGAGGCGCCAGGCTGTCCCCGATTGCATTCAACTGGACAAAATAGTCTTCCAATAGCTCCAGAGCTTGGGTTTGCAAAATGATCGTCAATGAAGAATCGCCCACGGCAAATAACCGCAAAGGCAGTACCAAAATGATGATGAAAACTGGATTAGGCACCGTTGCGTTTACGAAGTGGTCGTGGATCCTCGGCTTTAATCGATAGGATTTTCATCTCAAGATGCGCATCGCTGCCTTGGTTGGTACGAACGGGCATCATTTGTACCCTTGCCGGTACGGTTTTTTCCGTTGCGTCTGCATATCCTGGTCGTCTACCGGCGGTCCCGATGAAGTACTGGTCGATTTTGAAGGTGATCTCAAGCTCATCGTTACCCCCATCGACCCTCCTAAGTAATTGAATGCGTTTGCCCCAAGACAATTGAATGCGGCTGTACCCGAGGGTGTCGAGGTGATTTAGATAATCGTCGATCCCGAATTCACGGGTCGGCGTCGGCCCCATGCTGTTGACCTGAATGGTGGCATCGGTGGTAAACATGTCTTTGATTTCTTTCCGAATGAAATCTTTGTCATCGGGAAGAGATTGCACGTATTGTTCCAGGTGACTTCCCAGCAGGTGGACCATGCGATAGGCATCGAATTCGATTGAATTCTTATCCTTTGGTTCCCTCTCTTCCGCGCGCATCTGGCATATTGTGGTGACGGGAAGTAGGAAGATGATGACGCAGGTAATGGACAGGATCTTGGATTTCATTGCGGCGTATTTTTGGTGAGCTTGTAATTGAGGCGCCCAATCAAATTGTTGGGAGTTGGTTCTACATCAACCACTTCGAGATTGTACTTGTGCGGGACGATGTCATCGTAGCTGTTGATCATCGCCAACGCCAGCGGTACGCTGGGCCAGCAGTTGTCTTTCCCATCGGTATTGAGATGGCAGATCTGGGCATCGTCCGCAAACCGTGCGGCATAGGCTCTGGGAGCATTGGTTCGGATTACATCGTCGATCAACTTTTGGGCTTCGGCGATCTTTTCTTTTGATGGAACAACGCTAGAAGTATCCTTGCGAGCCCTCGGACAAACGCCAAAAAGCCCCTTTTCACTATAAATCCTTAGGGTGTCGGGCTGCCCGCCAAAGTCAAAGCGTTGTGAATCCGGTGGCAGTGCGCCCGTTTTGCATGCGATTTCAAACGTTCGTTTTGTAGGCTTGGGGTCATCTTCAGATTGACCGGTGCCGGACATCAGCCACCAGATTCCACTCCCGATCAGCGCCAATACCAAAATGCCGACGATCAGGTCTCGGATCGTGAGTTCCAAACGGTTTCCTTTTGAGTCCCCGATGTCTGTTACTCTCTTTCCTTTCTTTGGATTATTGCTCATAGTGCGTATTAATTTTCAATTGAGCCATTTCAGTGTGATGATTCGAACGAGGTTAAACCCCAGATCGCGTCTTTTGTCCTCCAAGAACCGTTTGAGACGGATACGTCTCGGATGGAGCAGCCGTTCCAGACATTTTCGGTAATCCGCTATATCTTCAGGAAGGGAGTCGTAGGGGGGACCCTTGATCAGTCGCTTTAATTCGGATCGCTTTTTGTCCCATTTGCGCAAGTGTCGAGTGAGATGTAAAAAAATCTTGGTGAGGGCGTAAACATCATTTTTATTTTTGGCATTGTAGACGTCAGCATTTGAGAACAGGTATTTTCTGCCAAATTTTTTGATTGCCGCGCTGTTGGGTTTGAATATCGGTTCCTTCGGTCCAATTGTCCATAAAATTGCCCTGGTAAAGGAGATACCCCCATCGGGAGAATAGAATAAAAAACTCCCTGGATGCAAGCAGTTGATCCCCTTGACGTTTAAAGTCTTGCTCGCATTTTCCACGGCATTCAACAAGTGCCCATTCAGATCGTCGAGTTTGTCGACATCGGCCTGCTTGATCGAACCATCATTTTCCTGAATCGTTTTCCATCCAATTCGTGCGAATTCCAATCGGTATTCACACTTCTTCCCCGCCAAAAATTCTGATACGCTTACTTCACTATCATTTGCATATAGTCCACAGAGCCGCTCGTGTTCAATTTCAAATTCATCGTGGGCGTTGTAATCCTCTTTGTTTTGTGTTTCGCGTGCGTCTTGCTTCGAATTCCCCGTTTCCACCGGCCGATATCGGACAATCAATGTTTTCTCACTCTCCCGATACAAATCAGTAAAGTATCCTTGTGCGATCGGTTCTTCACCTTCTCTTGGCGGACAAAATACCATGGGCTCATCATCGATTTCGAAAATATCTTCTTCTGGTTGAGGCTTGGGGTCTTCGGATGCATCGGCATCGGACCGGTTGCGGGCAGAATCTGCTTCATCTCGCGGGGCTCCTTCGCGCGGATCATCGTTGATCGCTGGGGGGGTAGATTCCTGAACTTCCTCCGCAATCTCGGGAACGACAAAGTGCTGCCATCCGGCCCGCCGCATTTCCGCCTCCATTTCCGCCAACGCCTCAGCGTCGCGTTTCTCCGCCAACCGAGCCCCACGTTCTATCTGGTCTTCGGCCCAGGAAAGGACTTCCGATTCCTGATCTTTGGCCCGCTCGGCCAAGACCGCCCGTTCGGCTTCGGTCAACCCGTGAGCCGCAGCGACGCGCGCTTGTACGGCTTCATCCCCCGCGGTAAACCTGCCTTGCGCATCCAATTCCGCGACCAGCCGCGCCCGGTACCACCGCGCGATCGCGGCGACAAATGGCCAGGGCGAGACCGCTTTGTGCACCGCGTCCCAGAACTGAGTTTCCTCTTTCTTGGATAAGTGCCCATCCGCTGCGGCGCGCAAACGCTTCACTTGCGCCTCAATTTCCACCCGAATGCCTTCCAGCCGCTCACGAATCGAGCGCTTCAACTCGGGATCCACAGCAAATTCCCGCAACTGCAAGGACATATTCAAAGCGGAGGCCGCCAATTCCCCATTTGTGCCGTAAGCCGCCCAGACTTTGTCCCGCCACGCATCAAGGACTTGACCGGAACGCTCGGTAACGTAGCGGTCCAGTAGGTCGGACAGCGGATTTTTCCATCCGTTTTCCCTGACAGTGGCCTCGAACCGTTTGTATTCGGCCAGGTCGTTCTGCGCCAAGTATCCGGCCGCCTGGACACGCAATTGCTCAACTTCGGTATTCAAAGATTCCCAGGTGGCGAGGCATTTTGCGAGCAAATCCTGATGCAACGCTTGGGGAAGAGAAGTATCAATCAAAGCCAAGGCCATTTCCTCCGAATCACCCAGCAGGCCACTGGGGCCGTGGGGGCGCCCCATTGCCTCCCTAAGAAATTGCGCCGCTACTTTGCGGTGAATTGCTTCTTCCCATTGTTCGTAGATGTCGGGATAGGGGGTTTCCCAGCCCCATTGCTTGGTTTTGCGGACGTGCTCCAGAAATTCCCGGTCCCCTTGGGTTTCCCGAATGATCTGGGCTTCTGATCGGAAAAGCCCAACCTCGACTTCCAAGGCTTCAAGGGCCTCTTTTTCCCACTGGGTTTGCAGGGCATCGTTGCTCCGGAAGTCCTTGGGGAAGCTCAAGGGAGCCGATGCGATCTGCTCGACCGTACCCGCATGGTTCAGTTGGTCTATCAAATCGGCGCGGTACGGATCAGAAAATTTCGATTGCTCGCGTTCGTAAATGGCCAGCAGGCCCGCGATGAGCAATTCGGCATCCGCGGATTCCTTGCGGCGGGAATTTCCGATCACTTGTGGTGCTTCGTCTTCATTCGCTAGGCTTCTGAATGCGCGCCGGACTTCCGCCTCACGCGCAACCCTGCCGAAGGGAGCAGCCCATTTACCGGTCAAGATACCCTCGGCTTGCGCAGCAAAATTGTCAGTCCAACCCTGGTACTCCCTAAAAATATCAAAGCTTTCAACGCGCCCCCGGAGATTGACAGAGAGTTCATATTCTCCATCCATCAACTTGGGAAACCATTGTGAGCTGGCCACCAGAGAGATCTCATCACGCAGCATGCGCGTGGAGTAGGCAAACTTCTTTGAAAAGTGCGCCAGCGCCCTTTGTTCAATCCACTCGATCAGGCCGAGCCGCCCGCGGCGGTTCAGCTTGCGCTTGATGCCGCCAATGTAAACGTAAGCATGGCGGTCAAAAGTTTCCAAAATCGGTTGTTGCGATGCGGTAACAAAACCTTCACTGCGCAGCCCACGACGAGCAGCTTCGACAAACGGGATTTCTAAATATCCCGGTGCCTCAAGCTGAGGAAACATCACCTTCAGCTTGTCTTCGTTCCAGGAACTCTCGCTCGTAACGCAATGCAACAAAGGACCATTTGCATCCTGCAATGCACTGGCAGCGTCCTGAGCGTGCAATACCATCGTCGGCGACAATTTTTCCGAAGAGAAACTTGCCGCGTACAATTGGTCGATCATGGAAACAACCGCAATCATCCCATTATTTCATGCACTTCGCCATGATTACTTTTTCCAGTATGTACATGCCCTCCAGAACAAACAGGGACGCCTTGAAATCAAAGCTTGCCTCATGCCTCGCCGCCTCTTTATACGGATCGACTTCCTTTTTTATGAAATCGCGGAACGGCCCCATGTCGTAAGACACAGCATTGCGAATCATATCTGCACTCCGGCTATCAAATTTTACCACGAAATCATAGAGGATATCAATGAAATGCTCCAAGCGTGGAAAGGTCGCAGGGATCATGAATGTATCATCCAGACCTTTCAGTTGATCCGAGTGAACATGCGAATTCCAGTCCATTTTCTTCCCTTGGTAGGTATAGCCCTGCTCCCCAATGATGTCGACAGAACTGCCATTCGCATCGGGCTGATCGATACTTGACTCCTGGGCTAAACCAAAAGCGACTTCTGTTTTGTTGGATTCGAAATTGGTTTTGTAATCAGAAACAACTGCAATATCACTTTGCTTTACGGTTGATTTAACCGAAGAATTGGCGGCAGAATTTTTGGGAAATTTGATGTCCTCCTTGGTCTTTCCGGCATCATCCGGACCGAACAAACCGCCAATGAAACAGGCCCGGTAAAACTCTTCCGCTGCACCCGAGCCATTGTTGACTGTCATGATCCAGTTGAAGATATTGCCTCCCTTACCGAAGAATGCAAGGCGTGCACGGCGAAGATTGTCAAATTCAGTTCCTTGGAGTACTTCAGCCATCAACTGCCCGCTGTAATAAAGCAGGATGCCCGATAGATAGGAGGTAATCGTAAACAGGCGGCGATCCTCCGTGCTGAAGAACTTCAGATAGAGCCGCTTCATTTGCTCTTCATTGAGCCGGTCAAAGACAGTGTTTGCAAAGTAGGCCCCGGTCTGCTCATCCAATCGATTGTTGCGATCACGGGTAATTCCAAAGACATTTATGCCGCGGTCCACCAGAACGAAATCTTGCAAAGCGTCACGGATATACTGCGATGTTTTCATCGCCCGCGATAGTGGGTCTGCCGCAATCAGCACAGAACTCTGCCGAATCAGGTGATTTTTTCCTCGCCGGTTGACCAAAAGGAGAATATCCGTCGTTGATCCCCCCACGTCAAATCCGATTGTGATCTCCCCAGTACCCGGAGACAAACCAGCCAATCGGGAGTTCGAGGCAAAGTTAGCCACCGCTTCGGTCTCCGTTTTGGAGTGAATGTTGACGATTGAATTGCCACCGTACTCCTGGGTCGGTTCAATCACCGGAATGATCTCCTCCCACATGCTGCGGTAATTCGCCCGCAAGGAACTCGTAAATGCCGCTGGGTAGGCCCAGGCAAGCTTTTCCGGGTAGTAGCTTTGCCAGAAGAGTTCGGCATTGATCATGAGCCAAAGCACTTGAATGAAGCCGTACTTGTAGCCATTTTCCTTGACCTGGGAGATCCCGGCCCACTTCATATTGTACTTGATCTTGGAGAGGCCCCCTTTGAGGTCAATTTCGAACTCGTACTTAGAATTGACCGCTGGGCGCAAAACCGGGACGTTTTTCTCGAAGATCGTGAAGCCACCCAGGACAACCTTCCGTACATCCAATTTGGGATCGTTCAGGCGCGAATCGTGGTGGACCTTCATCATGGAGCGCATCTTGCCTGCGACGAACTCCTTTTGAAAGAAGAAGAGTTCGTGCGGCTTCGCGTCCAGCTTCTTGTCTTCGTCGTGGATGTCACTGCCCAGCAAGACCCTCCTGCGATTGTGAAACTCCACCAACTGCGGCTCATAGCCTTCCCGTGCGACGCCGATGCAGGTATTGTTACTGCCGAAGTCAAACCCAATGGTTGCGGGACGCAGAGGCGGCGATATATCGTGGTTGTGAAAGGCAAAATCATTTTTGTCATCAAACTTGCCAACCAAAAATCCCCCCAAATTGGGGTTATCGGAAGCACCCAGTCGGAATTCTACCCCAATAAAAGGTGAGTCCGAACGGTAAATCTCGTAGGACACCGCCTCGCTGGACTCTCGAGGCTGCGGGATAATGACCTCGTGATTTTGCTGTTTTGGCGCGTTTAGATCATCTTTCTTCGTAGGAAAGGCGTATTCAAATTCTCCCGCCTCATTTTCACGGATCACCCCTCCCTCGACGTCGAGCAGGAACGGGAACGCTCTTACTTCACCGGTGGTATCATGGGGCAATTCTGAGTAAAGGTAATAGTCCTTCCAAAGTCCTTCACGACTCACAAAGTCTGGCCACACAATGATGCGGTCATCGTTGATGAGCCGAGTTTTATAGGTCTTAGGGGTAGGATAAAGCTCGGATTCGATCCCCTTCTCATCAATGTAAACTTTGAGTTGCAGAGTGGCCACAATCTCAGTCTTGCCTCGGTCGGTCAACCTCGCGAACAGGGAGGAGTGCTCATCCTGCTCGCCAAGGAGCATCTTACTCAGGTCTTTTTGGAAAGTTTTGAGTCCGATCTTCGATAAAGGCAGCGCGTAGTAGAATTCCTCCGCCTGAAGCAGGTGCGCCGCGCAGCGCTCAGGGGATTCATACTCCGTAAATCCGACCTGAATCAATTCGTTGTCGGGGTTCATCATAAGATCGTTGATGATCACTTCTTTGCGTCCTTCCGCCGAATCGATCCAGAACTGGCCGCGCTCGTCTTGATAGACTTTTGCTTCGGCGTTGAGAATGATGTCGAAGGGGGCCTGGAAGTCAGTATTGGTACTGAACAGCCCTTTTTCTTTCAGTTTGAATTTGCGATTGCCTTTTTGGCGCATCTTGCCCACGTATTCCTTGATCTCGCGCTGGAAACGCTCCAGGAAGCCCGCGATCAGGCCCAGGTCAAGGTCTCCGTAGTCGTCGTGCTTGAATTGCTTTTGGAATTGCTCCAGGTGATCGCTGATGTAGCGGGCGTAGTCGTAGATCGACTGGAGTTGTTTTTCGGTGAGTTCGGTCGACAAAGGAGAGGTAAAGCGGCCACGGTGCTTGTCGAAAAACTGTACGTCACCCTCGATTTTGGGCGGGGTAAAGAACAGGGTAAACGGCGAGGTTGCACCAATCAGAATCTGAGGGTTTTCTTCGTCGAACTTGGATTCGAAAAAGATGGCTTGCAAAAACGGCGTGTGTTCTCCTTTGATGACTGGATTGGTCCAGTAGTAGCGGTCCTCCAGCAGCAAGGCGCCCATCGCTCCGCGCACTTCGTAGAAACTGAAGTCCGCATCATCGACATCCGAGTATTCGAGAAATATCTTCTCGGTACGGATCTTGTCATGATTTAGCGCTATGCAAGCCATGAGGCCTTTCCACTCGTCCTGCAAGCTTTGGAAATAGCGGGCCAATCCAGAGGGACGTGCATTGTTGGTGGGATCGTGGTTCAGCGCGTAGCGGAAAATGACTGCCCGCGCCCAGGGAGACGGGATTCCGGAAATGACGCGGTGGATTTCATCGTCTTCGATTTCGGTATCGATGTCACCGGTGGCCAGGTTGTCGATAAACTCTTCGACCCCGGTCAGTTCTTTCCATTCACCCCGATCACCAGCAATCACACCGGCAAAACCGTAACGCGTGGGGTTCAAAAGGGGATATTTTTCGCTCATGGCCGTTATTTTTTGATGTTGTGGAGGGCGTCGATCGTGCGGTAAATGTGGTTCGCGAGGAATTCTACCCGTTTATTGATATCTCCCTCGGGGGCGAGTTTACTTTCGCTGCGAAATGCGGTGATGAAACTTTCAAATGGCTTACTTCCCATCAACCTCTTCATAAAACCTCCGCTGGATGGGAAGTGATTCTCTGAATTCTGCCACAAGCGGCTGTAATTCGCCCTTTGCAGCGTAGATGAGCTCTTCGCGTAGATGTCGTTGTTGAAATCCAGGAATCCGGGCTGGCGGGTAGAAACCTGCACTTGCTGGAGCCAATTGGAAAACACGTTATCGTTGGTGTAGTGAAAGATGAAGGCGGAAAGCAAGGCATCCAGTGGCTCCACGGCCTCATCGCTGAGCTTGTCGTACCCGTACTTGCCCAAAAATTCCGCGTAAGAGCGTTCCAGGTTCTTGAGCAATCCTTTGGTGCGGCCATTGAAGTCGTTCTGGATCATGATCGCGAATACGGCAAAGGCGGAAAGCTTACGCTTGAATTTGTGGACATCGGCATTTGCGACGAAGTCCACAAATTCGAAGGTGATGGACTCCGAGGAGGGCTCGTAGTCGATGCTGCGGTAGACCTGCTGCAAGGGGGTTACGATATCGATCTTCTTGTCGTAGAAGAAATGCATCGCTGCGGTGGCGCACATCAGCTCGATCACGTGGGCGGGATTGCGTTGATGCTTTCCGCCGGTGGTGGTAGTGCCTTCTGGCGCCTTGTTTTGCTGGCGCAACTCACTCTTGTCGTAGTCGTAGGTCAGGCCCGGCCAGCCCACGTGGTAGAGGCGGCAGTAGTATTTCCGTACCGTTTTGTCGGCATTGTAAAACTTCAGGGCCGCCTGGCTATTCAGAGCGAAGCGACCTGAGTCCGCGATGACGTGCTGCTCGCGCAGTTGGGCACCTTTGGGCTTGGTGAAGCCGAAGTAGTTGGTCAGGAGGGTTGCACCGTAAAGCGGGTTGAGTTCTTCACTGCTGTCCAGTACTTTCAAAGCATCGCGGAATGCGCGCGGGATAATCGGAATGGAGGAAGCACCTGTTCCCCCGAAGATCGAGCCCATGATGAAGACCTTGGCGCCCTCACCATTCGATTTGAGGCGATCGATAAAGCGGACGATGCTGTTTTCCGCGGGGCGTTTGAAGCCGTGATCGACTTCGTATAGCTCACTTTTGATGGCGTGGTACATCAAGTGGGAGCCCAGATGGGTCTGGCCGCGGTAGCCGTGGCTGAGGTTGAAGTTTTGCGTCGCGGGATCCATCAACAGATTGGCGATGACCTGATTCTGCCGCTTGGTGGCTTCGGGTTGTCCCGTACTGCGGCTGATCTCCCGAAAGTTGGCCCGGTTGCCGGTATATTCTGGGGTGAACTCGAAGTAATTGACAATGGCCGAGAAAAAAGAATCCTGGAGTGCCTGTTGCTCTCCATTCGCGTCTTTTTTCAGATTGACATAGTTTTCGATCAGATTGCGGGTCCTTTCCAGGTTCCCGTTGTTGAAGTCGGTATCAATGGCCAGCACATTGATCGTTTGCCGGTCAAACATGCCAATGGAGCATAGATGGATAAACGATTCGAGGCAACGCATTCCCGTCCCCCCAATGGCGATCAAGAAAAATTCTTTGTTCATAGTTGGATGAAGTTAGGCTCAGTTGCGGCCCCCAAAAATGGAGCCCAGTTTGGTGGATGGAAAAGCAAACTTTCCCAAGAGGTAATTGAGGCCGAAAAATCCAGCCAACAGAATTGGGCCGACAATTGCCGCGCGGGTGTAGAAATCGGAAACGTGGCGTGACTTCGTGAAAAGGTCGCGCATGCCAAAAATGAACAGCAGCATCACCACTGCGATCAGGCCCAGGCTGGAATAGAAGATGGTCTGCCGCTTGCGGGGGTCGCGGGGCGAGTCACCGCTTTCCCAACTGACCGAAGCGATCCCGATCAAAAAAATCAACTCAATGATGATGATCGCAATCAGGGACAGCACCGTAAAGTCTCCGATCGCCGCTTCCGCTTCTGCATTGGAACCGGTAAGCATATCGGAAAAGGGGAAATATTCGATATCAAACATAACTCAATCAATTAATTCCAAGTAGTAGGTGAAGATTCGGTCTTGCGGCAGCTGCGTACGCGACATCGCCTCCTTCAGGCTGCCGTAAAGGGAATTGACCGGCATGCAACTCGAAAAGATCTTGTCTTTCCAGGTCAGGTATTTTCTCATATTGGCATCGGGCAGTTCAGCAGGCTCGCCAACCAGGCTGATCTCAATCTGGTAAAAGCTTGATCTCGGTGGGATCAGTCCCGGATTGGACACGTGGACCGAGATTTTACCCTCCCGATCCTTCAGTTGAAACAGCTCGTCGACCGCTACCCCATCCGTTTCTATTTTCTCGGGCAGTTCTTCCTGGTTGATATAGGTTTCAAGCAACTGCGCGTAGGTCTTGGTGATATCCGTCACCTTGATGTCAAGTTGGGGAGTAGCAAAGCACTGCATCTTGCTTTCGAGGGTGAGCCCCTCCAGCAGCTTTCGCTCGGCGGAAAATTCCTCATATTCCAAGCTGGTAACCAGATCGGAGCGGAGCACTTGATAGTACTCAAAACCTTCGTTTTCGAAGTATTCTTCGAATTCAATCTCACTTCCTAGTCCCTTTTCCTGGGCCGATTTGTTACCGTAGTCTTTGCGTAACTTGTACTCCTGCGTACCAAAGTTCAGGTGGGCCACATCACCACGAACCAGACCGCGCTCAAAACACTTTGCAATCATTGAGTTACTTCGGCCACGTGGAGTAAAGAAGAGGAAGAAAAGAAATTGGTCCTGAGAGACCGACGTGTTTGCCTTCTTGTTGTATCCCTCTTGACGAAAAGGTGCCGAGAACACATCAATCGAGTGCCCCGCCGCTAACCATTTCGCAAACGGACTGACTGCCCAGTTTGAGACATCGATTGGCGTGGATTCATTGATACCATTGCAATTGGGACGGGTTACCTCACCTCTGGGTTCGATGAGTTCAAAATCGGTGATAAAGAGAGATTCCTGGTCCATGTCCCGCACCGCCAATGATACAGCTTGCCGCAAAAGGGAAGCATTGGTGCCAAAGTTGTCAATGTTAAACGCATAATTGACGTGGCTTGGATTGGTGAGGATTTCTGCCCGATTGATTGCGTAGGGTTCTTGGTCACCAACCCGGTAAAACCGGGTCTTGTCCTCTTCCAGTATGGTCAGCATCTCCGTAAACAAATCGTAGTTCTGGTTCAATGCTTGCGGCATACTGCTGGAATAGTCCAGATAAACCGAGCTTTTAAGGGTGTTACCAGCCTCTTCCTCCGCGTCAACCAGCGCTGCATGATAGGCTTGAAGAAGCGAAAAATCCTCATCGGCAGTCGTGTATCCAGGCTTACACGATGCCAAAAGAAACATGTAGAGCACGCCAATAAAGACGCAGATGACAGAGTGTCTCAAAACTTACTTCATAAAATGTAACGGTGCCTTCTTCTCGAAAGACACTGCAATTAATCATTTACCTTCCATAAAATCAAGCTTGACGGTCATTTCGTGGCCGGTCGTCATTAATTTTTTTGGGGCTTACTTCCCCAATGCACATGGATATGTCACTCGGCGAACAGGTTAAGATGGCGAACCAACTTTGGTATTTCTGACCGTTTTCCTGGGAAGATCTCCGCGGTATTACGCGCCGCAAATCTTTAAATCACTTGATCAAATGTAAAGTTTGGCCAACACCAACCAAGATGGAGAAATCCGAAAAAGACAACTTGGTTTAAACGTATACGACGCTGATGATACCCAATAAGTTCTACAAAGGGAGCCGGACGGCCAACAAGCTGTTCTTATCCGTACGTCCCTCCCATCACTTACTCCCCAAATCCGTCACCCCCGTCCAGCCAGCGGGCAGGGCCCGCACCGATTGTTCCTCGCAGCGCTGCAGATAAAGCTGGGCCGGGCCGTCGGCGGGAACCAATTCCAAATAGGCCTCGAAGCCTTGGCGCGCCGGGAGAAAGTTGCCTTGCAGGTATTCCTGAACCGCGCGTTCAAACAGGGCGATGCGGGCCAGATCGGCGGCGTGGTCCGATTGATCGCTGGTACCGCGCACTTCCCACAACCCGACCGGCTGTTCGCGCCCGACGACCCGTACCCGATCCAGAAAGCGCAGGCGAAAAGGGTGGCTGACCGGGAGGGCTTCCACCACTTCGTCGGTCGCCAGGACCGGAACCTGGTAGATTTTGGACGCTCCCTCCACGCGCGAAGCCAAATTCACCGCATCGCCGATCGCCGTGGAATCCATCCGCTCTCCGCCGCCGACCGTCCCGATGATGACTTTTCCGTAGTGCAGACCGATTCCCGAAGCCAATGGGGGGAGCCCGTTCGCTGCGCGGTCCCGATTGAGTGCCTTCAGCGCTCCCTGCATCCCGATGGCCGCACGCAACGCATTCTCCGAACTGTTGGAATCATCTTCGTCGGTGAACAAGGCCATGATCGCATCGCCCAGGTACTTGTCGACAAATCCGCCATTGGCCCGAATGGAAGGCTCCAGCCGGGAGAGGTACTCGTTGAGGAACTGGAACACTTCATTCGGTGACATCTGTTCCGACAGAGCGGTGAAGCCGCGGATATCGCTGAACAGAATCACCGCCTCTTCCGGAGCAGCGTTGCCCAGTTCGATGGAACTAATCCCGTTCTTCGCGATGCGGTCCAAAAATTGGCGCGGCACAAACTTCTGAAAAGTCCGAGCGTACACTTCGGTGAGGGAAAAGGCATTGGAATAGCGGCTGGAGAGCAGAAAAGCCTGGATAAAGATGAACAGCAGCGTGGCCGAGGTGGTCAGTACTCCGGTGGACAGACTGGAGGAATAGTAGAGAACATCGTTCACGTAGAAGATGAAAAACACCGAAACGGCAAACAGCATCATGCCGCTGCCGGCCTGCTTGTGGCGGGCTGCTTGCACGATTACGTAGATGCAGTAAGCGCCTCCGAGCAGGATAATGACCTGGATCAGGGGAACGTAAATCAGGGAAGCGCGCACGGGAATCGCCACCACAACGAGTGCCATGAGCCCGATGACACCGGCGATGATCCGGGTCATGCGGCGGCTCCATTCTTCCGGAAACAGATGGGAAAGGAAGTAACAAAATCCAAAGCCTACCCCCAGGAAAGTTAGGTAGTCAAACTTCAGCCAAAAAATCAAATCCGTGCCCGGAAACAATTGGTAAAAAATGTACTGCCCTTCCAGGGGAATGCGCAGAAAAGCGAAGAAGCAATACATCGCAAACGCGAGTGCGGAGCGTTCTTTCTTCCGGATGAGGTAGATTCCAAGGTGATAGAGGGCCATGACAAATACCGCCGCCATCAGAAAGATCCCGTACATGTTGCGGCGGTTGTGCTGTTGTATGACCTCAGCGTGGGGGCCGATAGAAACCGGAAAGCTAATGCCGCCGTGGCGGTGGTCAAAGTTGCTGACCTGCAAGACCAGGTCCAGGCGCCCTTGGGTCTCGGAAAGGGCAACGATTTGGGGATGGTAACTCGGCCGATAGGCTTCGGAATTGTCCGCTACGGTTCCCGAAGATGCGATGGCGATGCCATTGCACCAGAGTTTGAACGCGCTGCGAATCGGCGGGATGCGCAGCGCCAGGATTTGATCTCCGGGAGGAAGCAGCACCCGCAGGCGAAAGGTCCCGTACCCCGTCGGGCCGAGTGGCCTTCCGTTGCGTTCTTTGGCGTTCCAATTGCCCGGAAGCTCGATCAGGGACGGCAGACGAGCCCCCTCGGAAATGGCGGCTGGTGGGAGGAGTTGTTCCCAGTACATCTGCCATTCACCCGCGAGCTCCACCACGCCACCGGCCTCCCATTTCCACCCCGAAAGGTCGAGCAAGGCATTTTCTGCCCGCGGCGGTTCGGCTGCCGCCCGCAGAGCAAAGGCCAACATCAGGAGGAAAAACAGGATGGTGGGTCGAAGATTCATCCGAAATAGGTCGCCAGGTCTGGAATAGATCCAGGGTTGAAAATCAAAACGGCAAACAATAGCGTGAAATTCAATTGCTGCTCCTTGACGGAACAAAGCACACAAGCGATGGACATTTTCGGAGGCTAAGATAACCACTTCTTTCGACTGAAGCACGGAATTGCCGACAAATGCGGCCGGCTTCACTGACTTTGTGGCGTTTCTGTCTACGCACGAATCCCGGTGCAGGTTGTGCCCAGGATCACCAGAAGATTGCGCCAGGTTAAATGCCCAACAATTTTACATTTTCGACACGAGATTACCATTTCGCCGAGCGTCCGTTCTTTAAATTGCCGCTATGCGAAACCGATTCTCCAATTGGATGCTGATCGCGGGGCTGATCGGCGTTGTATTTGGGACCGCCTCCGCCCAAACTGCCTTCCGGGCCATCCCGGAGCCGAGCTCGCACCTGACCTTTACCAATCACCTCACGGAAGACTCGGAATGGAATTTTTTTCGCTACATGAATGTCTACAATGGTGGCGGCGTGGCGGTGGCGGACTTTGATCGGGATGGATGGCCGGACCTTTACTTTACCGGCAATACTGTCCCCAACCGCCTATTTCGCAACCGGGGGGGCTTCACCTTCGAAGACATCACCCCCACAAGCGGAACCGCCGGCAAAGAAGCCTGGACCACGGGCGTCACCATTGCCGACGTCAACGCCGACGGCTATCCCGACATTTATGTCTGCCAGGCCGGATATTGGGTGGAGCACCCGGCCCTGCACAATCTGCTGTTCATCAACAATGGCGACCTGACCTTTACCGAAAAGGCAGCCGAATACGGGATCGATGATCCGGGCCGCTCCGTACAAGCCACCTTTTTTGACTACGACGGCGACAATGACCTCGACCTGTACGTGCTCAATCACCCGGTCAACTTTGAGGCTCCGCTCGACCTGCGGATTGGCGCCGAACGCAATCCCAACAACAAGGAAACCGACCGCCTCTACCGCAATGACGGCGGGCACTTCACTGATGTCACCGACGCGGCCGGCGTACGCAACTGGGGCTTTGGCTTGGGGGTGATTGCCGCGGACCTGAACGGCGACAACCGCACCGACATTTACATCGCCAACGATTACTCCGAGCCCGATTACTACTGGATCAACCAGGGAGACGGCACCTTCCGCAACGGCATTTTCGCTTCTTTTCTGCACACTTCGAACTTTTCCATGGGCGTCGACGCCGGCGACTTCAACAACGACGGCCACCTGGACCTAGTCGTCGTGGACATGATGGCGCAGGACAACCGCCGCAAGAAAACCAATATGTCGGGCATGAATCCGGAAGCATTCTGGGACAACGTCAACCAGGGCCGCCATTTCCAATACATGCAGAATGTGCTGCAACTGAACAACGGCAACGGCACCTTCGGCGATATTGCAGAACTGGCCGGAGTCGCCAATACCGACTGGAGCTGGTCGCCCCTCCTTGCCGACCTCGACAACGATGGGTTCAAGGATCTGATCGTGACCAATGGCATGCGGCGCGATGTCCGGGACAATGACTTCACCAAAAAACTCCTCGGCCGGATGATGCCCGATTTGCACAACAACTGGGAGGCGCTGACCCAGCAAATGCCGGTCGATCCGGTGGCAAACTTTGTCTACCGCAACCAGGGCGACCTCACCTTTTCCGACGTGAGTCAGGACTGGGGATTTACCGCAAAAGGCTTTTCCAATGGCGCCGCCGTCGCCGATTTTGACCGGGATGGCGACCTGGACCTCGTTCTGAACAATGTCAATGCGCCGGCGACTTTGTTGGAAAATAAAAGTGACGCCGGCAATCGCTCCCTGCGGGTCGCATTCAAGGGACCGGCCGGCAATCCCACCGGGCTGGGCGCCACCGCACGGCTCACCACCGAAAAAGGCATACAATTTGGCCAATTGACCGGCACCCGGGGCTTCCAATCGGCCTCCGAACAAATTTTACACTTTGGGATTGCGGCTGGGGACATCCCGGTCCGCCTTGAAATCCGCTGGCCGGACGGCAAAGCGCAGACCTTGGACCTGGAGGCCAAGGTTGCTCGAATCGAAGTGGATCACCAAAATGCCGGGGCGGGGACGCTGCCGCCCCAGATGGCCCAAATGCTGCGGCCCGTAAAAGGCCACGGCCTTGATTTTCGCCACCAGGAGCGCTTTTTCGATGACTTTGACCGCGAAGTGCTCCTGCCGCACACCTATTCGCAAAACGGACCGATGCTGGCCACAGGCGATGCCAATGGCGACGGGTGGGACGATCTCTTCATCGGGGGCGCGGCCGGACAAGCGGGGAGTTTGTACGTGCAGACTGCGGCGGGAACCTTTCGCCCCGCTGGTTCACAACCTTGGGCGGCCCACGCCACGCGGGAAGACATGGGCGCCCTGTTTTTTGACCTGGAGGGCGACGGCGATCTGGACTTGTACGTCGTCTCCGGCTCCAATGAATTTCCCGCGGGCGATGCGCGGTACCAGGACCGGCTCTACCGAAATGACGGGGACGGTACATTTTCCGATGCCACCGATCTGCTGGGGCGCAACTCTGTTTCCGGGGGGCGGGTGCGCGCGGCGGACGTGGACCACGATGGGGATCAGGATCTCTTCGTCACCGGGCGGGTGAAGCCGGGAAAATACCCCGCTCCGGTGAACTCAGAACTGTTCATTTGGCACAACGGCCGCTTCCTGAATTATGGCATCAAGATGATGTCACCCGCCCCCACCGGCATGATCACCGATGCCCGTTTCAGCGACGTAGATGCGGATGGCGACCCCGATCTGCTCCTGGTGGGGGAGTGGATGTCCCCCCGCTTGTTCATCAACCGTGGACAGGGAAATTTTGTGGAAGCCACGGAGGGTTCCGGCCTGGAAAAATATGTAGGGTGGTGGTATTCACTCAATGTCCTCGACGTGGACGGCGACGGCGACGAGGACTTTGTCGCGGGAAACCTGGGACTGAATACGAAATACCGCGGAAACTTTGCCGCTCCCTTCTTGGTGTACAGCGGCGATCTGGATGAAAACGGTCAGAGTGACATCGTCCTGGGCTATCACCAGGATGGGGTGCCGTATCCGGTACGCGGGAGGCAGTGCTCCAGCGAACAGATTCCCGACCTCAAAACCAAATTTCCCAATTACAACACCTTTGCTGAGGCCTCGCTGGTCGACATCTACGGGGGCGCTTTGGACAAATCCCTGCACTACGCGGCGACCTGGATGCACTCCTCCTGGATCGAAAATCTGGGGAATGGCAAATTTGCGGTCCACGCCCTCCCCAGCGAAGCCCAGGTATCCCCCGTCAATGCATCGGTGGTGTACGATGTCGATGGGGACGGACAGCAAGATTTGCTGCTGGCGGGCAATATGTTTGGGGCGGAGGTGGAAACCTGCCGCCACGACGCCTCGGTGGGTTTGGTATTGCGCGGAAATGACCGGGGCGATTTTACGCCGGTGCCATTTGCCCGGAGCGGATTCTTCGCCCAGGGCGACGTGAAAGACCTGGTCAAGCTGCGCCGCGCCGATGGCCGCACCTTGATCGTGGTTGCCCGCAATGGCGGGCCAGTGCGGGTGTTCTTGGGACGCTAGGGCGCGGAAAATAACCGAATGATTGCGGTGCGGTTGCCTGGTCAAGGTTGGGTTTCCCCAGAAGGTTCTTCATCCAATTCTGCCCGCAAGCGGGCCACTTCTTGCCGGAGATCGTCCAGCATCCGGTCTCGTTGGGCGATGGTTTCCGCCTGGGATTGCTGCGCCCGGCCCTGGGCGTACAATTCCGCATTTCTTTCCGCAAGTTCCGCTTCCCGCTCCTCGGCAAGTTGCTGCTGCTGGCGCCGCTCGTGCTGGGCGGCATGCAGGGCCTGTTCTTGCTGGTCGATTTCCGCGTGCAGCTGGGCGATCAGTTGTTCTTTTTCGCGGAGCAGATCCCGGGCGTGATGATTGCGCTGGACGTAGGCGAGGAAAAATCGCTTCAGTGTGCCATCCTTCTCCGGATCCCGCAGGTCTACGGCTTCAAAAAACCGTTGAAATGCGCTCTCCCACGCTTGCTCTTGCAGGGCTTTTCGGGCGGCTCGGTACTTTTGGTCCGCTTGGTGGTCTTGGATGCGCGCCTCGATTTCGGAGGCAGCGGTCAGTTGTTCGGAAAACCAGCGGACGTCCGGATTGACCCGGATGGCCTCGGCGGGGATGGTCCGGGTAAGCGATAGCCCGGCAAAACTGGTGCAACGACTCAAAGCAACGTAGACCTGCCCGTCTTCAAAGGCCTGGCCCAGGTCGGCGATCACCCGGTCAAAAGTCAATCCCTGGCTTTTGTGTACGGTAATGGCCCAGGCCAGGGTCAGCGGAAATTGGGTGTACGTCCCCAACACTTCCTCTTCGATGGCCTTGCTTTCTTCGTTCCAGACGTAGCGGATATTTTGCCAGATGTCCCGTTCGACCTCGATATTTTGTTTCCCGGCCCGGCCCACGATGATCTTGTCGTCCTGCAGATCCAGCACCTCACCGAGCATGCCGTTGTAGTATTTGCGGGCCTCGCCGGTATCGTTTTTGACGAACATCACCTGGGCTCCGACTTTGAGGGAAAGTTCCCGGGGCGCCCGGACCATGGATTCGGGAAAGTCGTCCTTGATGATGCCCAAATACAACTTTGGCGTACCGGTCAATCGGTCCAGTTCCCGCCGATTGACCCTTTCCGCTTGGTGGCGGTGGGTCGCCAGCACAATCGCGCCGGGAGGAATTTTATCCAATGGCTGATCGAGTTGGCGGGAATTGAGGTGCTGCTGGTGCTCCAGGGCGACTTTCCCCACCCGAACCCGGTTGAGCAACTGGATGAAATCGGCATCTTTCTGGCGGTAGACCTTCGTCAGTTCGATGTGGATCGGCGCCAGGGCTTGGTAGCTGAGGGCGTGGAAGAAGAAGCGCGAGGGATAATGCGGCGCAAGGATCTCCCAATCGTCGGGCTGGGCGATGGGCGGCAGTTGAAATGGATCTCCGATCAGCAGGACTTGCACCCCGCCAAAGGGCAATCGCCGGTCTTTTTTCGCAAAGACCCGCAGCAATTTGTCTACCACGTCGAGCAAATCGCAGCGCACCATGGAGATTTCATCAATCACCAGCAACTCAACTTTTTGCAGCAATTCCAGCTTGCTCCGGTTGAAGGTAAAATGCGAGTAGATGGTTCCGCGGGTGGGATCGCCGGGCAAGGGCCGTTCGCGCAGGCGGTGATCCCCCGGAACAAACGGACCGAAAGGAATACCAAACATAGAATGCAACGTGGTTCCTCCCGCATTGATCGCGGCTACACCGGTGGGGGCGGCAATGATCATCCTTTTCTTGGTCTGCTCTTTGAGCAGCTTGAGAAAGGTCGTCTTGCCAGTACCGGCCTTCCCCGTGAGAAAAAGCGAGACATTGGTGCGATTGACGATGTCCCAGGCTTGCATAAACGCCTGATTGTCCCGATCCAACTGCAATTTACTCTTTGCCATGCTGCACGCCGAGTCGCCGATTCTAGCGACGCCCCGGGCAATATAGGAAATTTGGGAGGTTTGGGGGGGCGGTGAATCGACAGAAGCGGAGGACAATCATTCAAGGCTTGAAATATCCTCAGGTACGCCCGATCCACCACAAACCTACGATGCAACTTTATCGGTAGATTTTTGGATACCGTGTCAACTCTCCTCTGGGGCACCCTAAGGATCCACCCAACAACTCCCAAGGTAAGGTTGTCGTCCGAACGGAAATAGTGGGACAATCTATCCCTCACCTGAGATCGGCTATTTCCCCCCAACAAAAAAACTTATCCACGTTCATTTCGCATTTGCCCGCCAATATGTAATTTCCCGCTCCTCCAAAATGGTAACCCAAAACCCGAAGGCACGTGGGAAAGATGGATCTGGAATCCCTCGGGAGTTTGTACGATTCCTCGGAAGCCTGGCGACTCGTTCGCGCCCGGCGCGCTCCCCTCATTTTGGCATTTCTCCACCGCCAGTTCAAAGCCGAGGAGGTTCCCACCCGACCGGCGGTCGAAGTGGAAGGAGCCCTGGTCGATTTTCTCGAATTTTACTACACCGATGAGCTGCCGCCGGAGGAGGACGAGGAGGAAAACGAACCGGACCTCCCCCGCCAGGCCCACTTGCGCATCGAAAAGTGGATCCGTGAAGGCTGGTTGCGGCGCATTCCCGACGAGGCGGGCAACGATTGGTTGGAATTGACCCCGGAGACGGAAAAGGCCCTCGCCTTTGTCCAGGAGTTGCAAGCGCGTGAGTTCATCGGCACCGAATCGCGCCTGCAGGACATATTTGCCAAACTCCGCGACATCGTGAGCGGCAGCCAAGAGGACCCCAATTCCAAAATCCGGGAACTCAAAGGCCAAATCAAGCACCTGCAAAGCCAGATCCGCGACATCCAGCGCACCGGCCGTGTGGAAGCATTTTCCGACACCCAAATCAAGGAGCGTTTCCACGAAGTCAACCGCACCGCGAAGGGCCTGCTTTCCGATTTCCGCGGGGTCGAGAAAATTTTCAAGCAAATCGTACGTGACATTTACGACCGGCAAGCCGAGCTCGTCCACAAGCGCGGCGAACTGCTCGGATTTGCCCTCGACCAAATCGAATCCCTCCGGGAAAACGACCAAGGGCGCAGCTTTTACGCCTTCTGGGAATACCTCATCGACGACCGCAAGCAGGACGAACTCCGGGAGCTTGTCATGGCGGTATTTGACCTGTTGCGGGAGCGCGACATCCCGATCCACGACCGCCTCCTGGCCAATATCCGCCGCTTTCTCTACCAAAACGGCCAGAAAGTCTTTGACTCGAACCAGTTGTTGGCGGAAAAGCTGAACCGCATCGTCGCCGAGCAAAATCTCCGCGAACGCAAGCGCGCCCTGGCCCTGATCGATGCCATCCGCAAGGCCGCCCGGGACCGCCGCGATGACCCACCCTCGGATGCGGCATTTGCCCAGGTGGAAGAAACTGTCGAGGTCAGTTTCCCCCTGGAACGCCCCCTTGGCCAGGCGCCCGTCCGACCGGTGACTCCCCCGGTCCCGCAAGCCGCCACCGAACGCCTGGACCAGGCCGACCTCAGCCACTTGGTGGACCAGTTCTTTGTCGATCAGGCCGCGCTACGGAAGCGAATCCGCACCCTGCTGCGCGACCGATCCCAAATCAGCCTGGAAGAAATCCTGGAAATCCATCCCGTCGAGCAGGGACTGGCTGAGATCATGGCCTACTTTTCCATCGCTTCGGTTGATCGCCACAACTACGTCGATCCCGATGCCCGCTTTTCCGTCCATCTGCCCGGTCCTCCGGCCGCTTCCCTGGAGCTGCCGCGGGTCATATTTACCAAGTAAGCCCCCATGGAAGCACCCGCCGAATTTGCCCGCATCGCATTGCGCCTCATCCAGGGCCCGGTCTACGACGACGATCCCCGCAACTGGACCGAACTGGAGCAGCACCAAACTGCCGTCCGCAACTACCTCGCCCGCATCGGGATTGAGGTGGTGATCAATGAAAAAGAGGGCTACGCCTACCTCACCCAGGATGTTCCCGAGCTGGTGGACGAAAAATTGCCCCGCATCATTCGCCGGCGGCCCTTGAACTACGAGGTGACCCTGCTCTGCGTGGTGCTCTACCAAAAATTGCTGGAATTCGACGCCCGGGACATGGACAGCCGCAAGTTGTTTCTGACCAAGGGCCAGATCCGCGAAGAGGTCGAGTTGCTTTTTCCCGAACGCAACGACCAGTCCAAGTTGCTGGAAAAGATCGACAGCTACATCAAGGCCGTACTTGATCTGGGCTATCTGGAAAGGGTCCGCGCCAACGAAATGGCCACCGAGCCGGAAGAACGCTACCACGTGCGCCGCATCCTGAAGGCCCGCTTCCCCGGCGATTCTCTGCAACAAATTCTCAACCGCATCAATCCTCCCGAAAATGACGACGAATCCCCAGCAAGCGAAGATATTCAATGAAATTCTGGCCCCCAGTGGTTTCCGCCTGCATTACCTCCAGATCTACAACTGGGGGACGTTTGGGGAGAACCGCATTTGGACCATCTCGCCAAATGACAAGACGGCCTTGCTCACCGGGGCCAATGGCAGCGGTAAAACCACGCTGGTCGACGCGATATTGACCTTGCTGGTGCCCACCCGCAGCCGGTTTTACAACCAGTCCAGCGGCACCGAAACCCGGCGCTCCCGCACCGAGGCGAGCTACGTGCGCGGGGCCTACGGCAGCCGGCAATTGGAAGGGCAACTGAATCCAGAAACACTCTTTGACCGCGACCGCAACGGCACGTACTCGGTGCTGCTGGCCTGCTTCCACGATCCGGCGCGTAAGCAGTTTCTGAGCCTCGGGCAGGTGCGCTGGTTCATGGGCGAAAGCGACAAACTGAATCAGGAATTCTTCGCCGCCAGCACCAAACTCGACATCCTGCGCGACCAAATCCGCTACGATCCAGTCGCCGACCGCTACTGGAAAGATCGCCTGAAAAAGGAGCGGAAAGTTCAGTTTTTCACCAGCTTTTCCCAGTACCAAAACCACTACCTGCGGGCATTTGGGATGCGTTCGCACAAAGCGGTGACGCTGTTTAACCGCACCGTGGGCATCAAAGTGTTGGGCAATCTGGACAGCTTTATCCGCGAGGAGATGCTGGACCGCGGCAACTGGGAAGGGAGTTTCGGTAAGCTGCGGGAGAGCTTCGAAACGGTGCGCAGTTCCTACCGGGCCTTCGAAAAAGCGCGCCAGCAGTTGGAGATGCTGGAACCCATCCACAAGGCCCACGAACGCCACCAGCACCACCAGCAGCGGGTCGAAGCATTGGAAATGGAAAAGGCCCTTCTACCGGCTTGGTTTGCCCGGGAAGAAAGCCGTCTGCTGAGGGAAAAGCTGGACGATGAGACGCGTTTTCTGGAAAATGCCCAAGGCGACGAAAAGAAAGTCGCCCTGCAATTGACTGAGCTACGCGATCAGCAGGCCTCAGTCAAAGCCGCCCTCAAAGCGAATGAAATTCAGCAGCAAATCGACCTGCTGGAGGCGGACCAGCGGCGCAAGGAGCAAGACATGGGAGCTCGCCGCAAGGAGGCCGAACGCTACGCGGAATTTGCTCGCGCCCTGGATTTAAGCCCGGAGCCGAATGCGGCCACCTTCGAAAAGAACCGCACCAAGGCGAAGGAAATGCTGCAAAGCATGGGCCGGGAAGAGGTGGAACTGAAAGAAAAGGAATTCCAGGCCCGGAAGGAGTACGAACGGATTAAGGTGCGCTACACCGATCTCGCCGAGGAACTGGATTCGCTCCGCAAGCGCCGCAACAAGATCCCAAAGCAAAATCTGCGCATTCGGCAGGGGATCCTGGACGCGGTCGGGGCGCAAGAGCAGGAATTGCCGTTTGTGGGGGAATTGCTGCAAATTCGGCCGGAAGAGCGCGCGGTTTGGGAAAATGCCATCGAGCGGGTCATGCACAACTACGCCCTGCGGCTTTTGGTACCGGAAAAATACTACCACGCGGTAAACCGCCACGTGAACGACAACGATCTGCGGGGACGGCTCATTTACCTGCGGGTCGATGCGCAACCGCGTCCCAGCATCCTGCAGGAAGCCCACCCCGATTTGCTTTGGCAAAAACTGGAAATCAAGCCGGACTCTACGTTTTATGAATGGCTGGAAAATGAACTCCCCCGCCGCTTTGATTACCTCTGCACCACCGATCTGAACGATTTCCGGAATGCGTCCAAGGCGCTCACCCCGCAGGGACTCAGCAAAATCGCCGCTCAACACGAAAAAGACGACCGCAAGGACCGATTTGACCGGTCGCGCTACGTGCTCGGCTGGGACAACCAGGAAAAGATCCGCCTGATCGAGGAGCAGCTCGTCCGCTTGAACAAGGAAATTCGTGCCGCAGAAAAGGAATTGGAGCGCTTGCGCCGCCGGGAGAAAATCCTACAAGAACGCCGCAGCCAACTCAAAGCCTTGGTCTTTTTTGATGAGCACGCCCGCATCGATTGGAAGTCGGTGAGTGCAGAACTGGAAAAATTGGCGCGGGACCTCAAGCGGCTGCGCAAAAGCCTCAACAGCAAAGATATCCGCGAGTTGCAGCGGCAACTGGCCGCCCTGGAAACGGCCATCGACAAGTTGGAAGCCGAACGCAGCCGCCTGCTGAAGCGCGCCGGTCAATTGGAAAATAGCCTGCAATCCCGCAAGGCGCAACTGGCCGAGGCGGAAAAGGTCCTTGCCGCCTACGATCACCTGGACCTAGACGCACAGTTTCCCCAAATCGCCTACCGCGTAGAAAAATTCCTCCCCGACTTGCGCCTCACCAATCTGCAAGAACGCCGCAAGGAAGTAGAGCAGGCAATCAGCCCGGAGTACGCCAATGCCCGCCGACAGTCCCAGGAATGGCAGCAGAAGCTTTTCCGGGCCATGAATACCTACCGCAATCCTCCGGCCGAGGTCACGGAAAAGTTCCGCAACTGGACCGGGGAGACCCGAGAATTGGGTTCCGGCATCGAGTTTGTCCACGCTTACCTAGAGATCTACCACCGCATCCGGGACGAAAAGCTGCTGGAGTACCAAGCGCGCTTCCAAAAGTTCCTCAACGAGAAGATGATCCAGGACATGAGCAATTTCACTACGGAATTGGACCTGGCCCGGGAACGGATCGACGAGAACATCAGCAGTCTGAACGATTCTTTGCAACAGATCACCTACAAATCCAGCCCGCAGGAAACTTATATCCAGTTGGAGTCCCAGGCCACCCAACGGGAGGAAATCCGGGATTTTCGGCGGCGGGTGCGCTCTTCCTGGAAGCCGGACATGGGCCAATACGCGCGCAGCAAAGACATCGCGATCCTGGAACGCAGCTTCCAACAGATCCGCGGGATCATTGACTTGCTGTCGGAGGACGAAAATTACCGGCAGCGGGTACTCGACGTGCGGAATTGGTACCATTTCTCCGCCAAAGAATACTACCGCAATTCCGGCGAGGTCGCCAATGCGTACACCACCACGGGCCACTTGTCCGGCGGGGAAAAAGCGCAAATCACCTACACGATCCTCGGCGCAGCCCTCGCCTACCAATTCGGGATCAAGGCGCAGGCCAGCGCCCGGGACCGCTCTTTCCGCTTCATCGTGGTGGACGAAGCCTTCTCCAAACTGGACCCGGAAAAGTCGCGTTACCTCATGGACCTGTGCCGGCAGCTCAAGCTGCAATTGCTGGTGGTTACGCCACTGGACAAAATCCACGTGGTCGAGCAGTACATTGATACCTGCCACTACGTCGAGAACAAGGACCGCCGGCACTCGCGGGTCTACAACCTGAGCATCGAGCGCTACCAGGAACTCAAGCAGCAGTTGCGCGCCTCGGGCACGGTGCTCCCCACCCATGGGGAAGAGGAATGATCACGCCCGCCGAAATCCGCCAAAAGGCGGCACGCAAGTTCCTCCCTTTCCTAAAAGCCCACGCTGCCGGGGAGTCATTTTTTCCGTTACGCATTCCGGGTCGCCTGGCTTCGGGCAGCACACCGTTTGTGGAACTTAGCCGCTGGCTGCAAGCCCTCACGGATCACTCAAAAGCGGTGCGGGGCTGGGGCTACACGGTTGAGTTGTCCGCTTCGGTCAATACCCGCCACCATGGCCATCAATCTCTGCCCACGGGGATCGTCATCGAAACGCAACGCGACTTTTTGCGCCTGATCGGGGAACGGGCGCGGTTTGCCGCCTGGCAGGAAGACCTCGCCCGCATTCGGAGTGCACAGCCGCAACTGGTCGCCTGGGCGGCGGCGCACCCCAAATCTATCCTCGCCCACTTGGGTGAATGGGAATCGCTACTGCAAGTGGTCGCGTGGTTGCGGGCCCACCCGCGCCCGGGGGTGTATCTGCGCGACTTGCCGCTGGAACTTGACACCAAGTTTGTCGAGACCCACCGCAAGGTCTTGCGGGAAATTTTGGACGTATCGCTGCCGCCGGAGGCGGTGGACCAGGAGGCAAAGGATTTTGCCGAGCGCTACGGCTTGCGCAAGCCCCCGTTCATGGTGCGGTTTCGGATTCTGGATCCCCGGCTCCGCGGGCGCGGCCATTTGCCGGCGGACGATCTCGCGGTGCCATTGGCCGCATTTGGGAAGCTGCCGTTCGGCGGCTGTCGGGTGCTGGTGGTGGAGAATCTGGCGACCTTTCTGAGTTTGCCCGCGCGGGCGGACTCCTTGGCCATCTGGGGGGAAGGCGCCAAGGTTGCCGGGCTGATTGTGCCCTGGCTGGCGAAATGCCCGGTGCACTACTGGGGCGACCTGGATGTGCAAGGATTTCAATTTTTGGCGCGGTTCCGGGTACATTGCCCGCAGGCGGAGTCGGTGCTGATGGATGCGGCGACCTTGGCCGCGCACCGGAAGTATGTGGTGGCGGGGACGGTGGACACCGGGGCGGTACCGGAGGGCTTGACGGCGGCGGAGGCGGCGGTGTATACGGAACTGCAGGAAGGGAATCTGCGCTTGGAACAGGAGCGGGTGGGGGTGCTTTGGTGGGGGGATCGGGTGTAGGGGGAGGGGAAATGTGTGTCGGTAGCGTCCTGAAAAAAGTTTACAGGTGATTGATTTGTCCTGACTGGACTTAACAGATTCAAAGAACGTCCTAATATAGGTTTCCATTTGAATATATCGTCCTTCTTGGACTTGTCGGCTTGTCGCTGTCCCAGCGATAACCATCAAACCTGACGGGTGGTGTGAAGGGCGTCAGCGTTTTCGGCGCTTTTTACCCTATCCCAAAGGGCTTTGCCAGTTGTCAGGAACGCTCAAAACAAGCCCTCATGCGCACAGTATCAGCGATGCGCCAATACGCAAAACCCGATAAAAATTCCAAGTGGCTGGCAATCTGGCGACTTGCTCTTTCCAGGGAACGGAAATGCGCGAGGAACGAGCATATCATCGCTAAACAACACCTGCCCCAAATACCGCCTTCATTCCCCACCTCAGGTTGCAATCGAAACCTCACTCTCACGACGGTAAAATAGGAAATTGAGGAAAATTTGCCGATTCGGTAATTTTCTGGCGGGGTGAAACATGCCATCCCCAAAAATCACTCCATCACCATCAGGCCTTTCTGCTTCACCACAAACAATTCCCCACCGTCAAATGCACTCACCTGGTGGTAGAACCCCGGATCCCCAATGGTATCCCGCTTCAGATCCCAATTCTGATCGACGGTGTACATGGCTGATCGCGGCGGGGAACGGCGTTCCATCATCCGCCCCACCATGACCAACTGATTCCGCTTGGGGTTCCAGCAAAAGGCATCCAAGGCAAGCTGATGCTCGTGCTCGTAACGCCGCTGTTCGATGACCTTGCCGTTTGCATCGAGTTCCAGGAGCACGGCATAGCGCCGCGCTCCGTACTTGTCGTCGTGGGCATTGCCCAGGATCCACCAGCCACCTGAACTCAGTTCCATCGCATCGGTGAATTCCAAGCCTTTGAATTCATCGTAAAAGCGCTCGGCGATGATCTTCGTTGGGTGTTCCGGGTCGATTACCCGGACCCAGCCCCGACTTCGGCTCCGATTGAAGTCTTCCCGGCTGCGGTAGGCAACGCCCACCAACACCAAGCGACCGCGGTGATCCAAAATAAACCGCTGCGGATAGTATTTGAAGTGGTCGCCGAGCAGCGGTCGGTCCCAAATCTTTTCCCCCCGCGCATTCAGCCGCAGGATCCGCGGGGCTTCGACGGCACTTGCGCGGGAAAATAAATCGATGCGCGCCAGCAGATCGCCGTTCGGCAAACCAACCATGGCTACGCCCTCCCCGCTGTGCATCCCCGGGTAGGGGTACAACTTCTCAAATACGATCCGCCCCTCCGGCGAAAGCTTGATCAGCCGCGCGGTCTTCGCCCCATTGTGGTCGACAAATCCATTGTCTCCGAGAACGTAATACCCACCATTTGCCGCGACGATCGAGCGCAAAGGCCAGTATTTGCTTTCCGGGAACTTCTTCTCCCAGCGCGTTTTCATCTTTGCGTCCAGGCGCGCAACAAAAGGAGAGTAATAACGCATTTGGGCATTGCCTTGCTTCTCGATCCGCGACCGGTAGCCTGCCACGAGGTAACCGTCGGCAATCGGAATCGCTTCTTTGAGAAAGGTCGCATTCGGATATTCCTTCTTCAGGGCAATCGATTGCCCAAATGCAGTCAGGAAGCAGGGGACAAGGGCCAGCAAGACAAACAGGTTCCTCATTTTCGAGTCGTCACAGGTGATGTGCTCCGCATGCGGAGCCGGTTCAGTAAGTGGAATTGAGGAAACAAGGATCGTGCCAATCCCGCCAGATGGCCTTGCCCCGCCGGGATGGACGACCGTTTTGCCGGGGAAATTGCGGGGCGGGAGATCCTCAATTCGCCACGGTGCCGAGGCGCTGCGCTACCCCAAAAGTTACCCCCTCAAGGTTTATCGGGTGCGCACAGCACGCCGTGCATACCCGAGAATTTTCCCAGCATTGCGCGATAGTCGTCCACTTCCCCGCCGGACCGAGCGGTTTCCTACCCGGATAATTGCTATTATTGAAACCGCAAATCTCCGGTAACATGAAGCACCTGTCTCTCCTCCTGCTGGTCCTGCTCAGTTTGAGTTCGCCCTTGCATGCCCAGGAATACAACATCCTCGAATACGGCGCGGTCCCCGACGGCCAAACCCTCAATACCCAAGCGATCCAATCCGCCATCGACGCGGCCCATGCGGCCGGTGGTGGGCAAGTGATCGTACCCAAAGGTCGGTTTCTCTCCGGCAGCATCGTCCTCAAGTCCGGGGTCGATCTCCACCTGGAAAAGAAAGCTGTGCTCCTCGGCAGTGCTCGACTGGCCGACTACCAACGCCTCAACCGCTGGAAAGCCCTCGTGCTGGCGGACAGCGCCGACAACATCTCCATCACCGGTAAAGGAACCCTCGACGGGCAAGGCGCACGGTTGGGCATTGCGATTGACAGCCTGTTCTACGTGGGAGAAATCGACAGTGTGGCCTACGAATTCAAGGAAAAACGCGTGGCCGCCTACCTGCGTCCTCAAGTGATCGAGTTTGTGAATTGCCGCCGGGCCTCCGTGCGCGACGTCACCGTCGCCAATGCCGCCAGTTGGGTGCAGTCCTACGACCGCTGCGTGGACCTACTCATCGATGGCATCCGGGTCGAAAGCGACACCTATTGGAACAATGACGGCATGGACATCCTCGACTGCCGCAATGTCCGCATCACCAATTGCTACATCAATGCCTCCGACGATGGTATTTGCCTGAAGTCCATCGCGCCGTATTTCGGCAAGGAAGGGGTTTCCGACAGCATCCTCATCACCAACTGCACGGTGCGGTCCAGTGCGAGCGCAATCAAATTGGGCACCTGGTCCTACGGCAGCTTTCGCAACATCGAGATCCGCGACATCAAGGTCTTCGATACCTTCCGCTCGGCCATCGCCATCGAAATGGTGGACGGCGGCAGCATCGATGGGGTGCAGGTCGAAAATATCAAAGCGGTCAATACCGGAAACGCAATTTTCATTCGCCTGGGAGATCGGGAAAAAAATCGTGAACCCGGCAGCTTAAAGAATGTCGTCCTGCGCAACCTCAAAGTACACGTCCCCGCAGGTCCGCCGGATACCGAATACGAAATCCGCGGTCCCGCCCTTCCCTTTTTCCACAACACCTTTCCCGCCTCGATTACCGGTATTCCGGGGCATCCGGTGCAAAACATCACGCTGGAAAACATCGAGATCACCTACCCCGGCGGCGGCAATCCGGCCTACGCCAACCTTCCATTGTGGCGCCTGGACGATGTCCCGGAGCAAATCGGGCTTTATCCCGAGTTTTCCATGTTTGGCGAATTGCCGGCTTGGGGATTTTACATCCGCCATGTCTCGGGAATTGTCCTCCGCAACGTCAAGGTCCGCAGTAAAAAGCCGGACTACCGCCCGGCAATCATTTACGACGACGTCGAGGACCTATCGCTGGAGGGATTCGAAATCCCGGGGGGCGATCTTCCTGCTAACGGGGGGTCACCGTTAGGACAGTAGAGTCAGCTAATTTTGCCCCCGCATACGCCACCACAATCGGATTTCTTTCCACGGCGTCCGGTCGCGGTGGCGAAACATCTTTCCGGTCGGCGCTTGGGGAGTAAACTTCCAGGCTTCTCCACGGGCGTACTCTGCCAGCAATTCCACGATGCGGTCCACCGCCGCGTGCGCACAGCGGGTGTAGAGCGCATCTTCGCCCAGCCCCGGCGCCAGCTCCGGCCGGACGAGATCGAGAATTTGGCCGCCATCCAGCTCCGCCGAGAGTTCGTGCAGGGTTGCGGCCACTTTGTCCGGTTCCCCGTGGTACAGCGCGAAAAAAATGCACTGATTGCCCTTGTAGTCGGGCAGGAATCCGGTGTGCAGATTGATCATGGTCCCCGCACGCCGGATCACCGATCTCCCGATGTACTTGGTGCCCGAGACAATGGTCACCTCCGGCCGCCATTCATCGAGGGCAGCACGCACGGCCTTGTCGTTCAGAGTATCCACCGTCAAATCCGGCGGGGTCGGCTGGTAGCCAGCGGGGAGCAGTCGGGCAAAGTAGTCCCGGCGCTTTCGGCTGGACCCGGTCCACTTGCGCCGCCAACTGTGGTAGCGCATGTACCAATAATCGTAGCGCTTGCCTTTGCGCAAAAGGTGCCGCCGCTGGCCTGCATCCGGCTCCAATATGCAGCGGTAGCCCGGAAATTCCTGGGTCAAACGGTAGCGCAAGTACATCTGCTGGGGACCATCACCGCACAGTAGTACCAGTTTCAGCGGGGAATCGGATGTCTTTCGGGCCGTTCGGGGCTGATCCACCATCAACTGACCGGGTTGGGGACATCGGCGTAGGCCGCCGCGTGGAGCCGCCGGCTCGGGTGGTACCAGGTGTGCATCGGATCTTCGATGCCTTCAAAAGCGCGGTACACGGCCCGGGCAATCGCCGGCGCTTGGGCAAAGCCTCCCGTATTGTGCCCACCGGTGATGATCAATTGTCCGTCATCGTCGGTAGGCAAAATTTCAAAAATGCCGAGGCCATCGGCGGTGAAGGGCCGCACGCAAAACTTCCGGTGGCCTTGCGGGTAGAAGCTGTCATTGGCCCGGGCCTGCTCGTACGCCTGGGGGAAGTAGAGGCGGGCCACGGTCTCCATTTCTGCAAACAGGGCCGCGAGTTCTTTCGAATCGGGCGCGGGTCGGTCCATGCCCACGTAGCCGTAGCCGCCGCCGAGTACGAGAATGTCTTCGCCCGTGGCCTCATCCTGCCCGATGGTAACGTTGATATCCTCCACCACGTGCCCGCCGCGGTGGATCTTCACTGAATTGTGGAGCTTAGTTTCCAGATTGGGGAGGTGCAGCCAGATGCCGAGAATACCCTGAATGCGGCCTTCGGAAGCGGTGCCTTCCAGCAGATGGTTGCCGCGTACTCCCGGACTGAGGACGTAGTGATCCGCGGTGATGCGTCCGCTCCGGCACGCCAAAGCTTCCACCTCGCCCTTGCCATCGCGCAGGATTTCATCTACGGTGCAGTTCCAGCGGAAGCTTCCACCAAGGGCTTCGATCCGCTCGATCAGTTTCGCACAAAACCGGTGGACGCTCACGGTAAAGCCCCGCACCGTAAGGCCCCCGGCGCTTTCGCCCGCTTCAATGGCCGAGTGGAAAACCGGATATTTCTCGATGAAGGCTTCCGGCGTTCCTGCATCGAGAAGCGATCCCAATTTCGTGTTGAGAGCCGCTGCAGCATTCACCGAAGCATCGGTATCGTACAGGCGGATGATGTCCGGACAGAAAAATACATCTTGGAATAAGTCGGGCCGCTCGTCGATCATTTCGTTCCAAAGTTTCCCACTTTGGGCATTGATCTCGAAGATGTCCTCGCCGTAGATCCGCGCCAAGCAGGGAGCGACACTTTCAAAGTCATCGATCCAGGTGTTTTCAAAAGTGCCAAAATCCTCGGGCCGCTTCACCGACCAGCATCCGTTTTGCACGGTGTTCCGGAAGATATTCTGCATATCGGCGTAGATCTTCCCGTCTTTTTCGTTGTAGTTGTCGCACTCGGTAAAAGTAAACATACGGGCATTTCCGCCCCCGTGGGTGACGCCCAGCCGGGTCCAGTCTTCACAGTTGCGCGGATCGGGGGCCCCGTCGATCACTTCCACGCGGTAGCCCCGGGAAGCCAGGTATTCGGCGGTGATCAGATTGACGATTCCCGCCCCAACCATCGCAACGTGTTTCTTGTCCTGGTGCTGGGCCGCCTTGGTGACGAGGTTCCGCGAGCCGCGGGCCGCTCCCCGGGCAAACATGCGCTCGGCTTTGCGGACGATGGCGTCCTCCCAAACGCTCGGAGCTTGGGCTCCCAGTTCGGGAAGCTGATCAAATTGCACCCGCGGATCGGTGGTCGCATTGGTCAGGCGCGATAAGTGAATGGGGTCTTCCACCAAGATGTTCAATACCGAGCCGTTCATCGTGCGGCTGAGTTCCTGCACCGCAGCGTCGGTCAGTTCCGGACCTTTGATGACCCAAACATCAGATAAACTTTCATTGGTCCAATTGGGAGATTCCACTTTGCCGTTTGCAGAAAAACGCACACTCTTTGCCCCTAAAGAATAGAGTATCTCCGACCCGAGGCCGGCATTTACCTTTACTTTCATATTTTCCAGAAAAAATAGTTATTCCAAGGGACGAAAATAAACAACGGATCTGAGTCATCAAAGGACAGATTTAAGCTTCTTTCGGCTTTTGGAAAATTTTTCCCCGCAATTCTTTTCGGTTCGCAAAATAGCCAAAGATCATTGCGGTAAAGAAAGGAAACAACAGATAAACAATCGCAGGAATGGCAATTTTCGGTTGATTGAGAAAAAAGCTGCCCGAAGCAATTGTGATCGCCAGGGCGGCATTTTGGATGCCCACTTCGATCCCGATGGTAAAACGGTCCCGATTTGGCAATCCGACCAGCCAAGCCAGCCCGGCCCCCATGAACATGCTGAAGACATTCAGCAGCAAAGCCGCCGGCATTGCGGTCAAGTAGTCAGCCATGCCGATTTTTGGCCCTTCGTTGTCCCCAAAAAATGCCCCGCCCGCGATCGAAGCCGCCATCAAGACCGGCATCACCCACTTGAGCACCCGCTCCCAGCGCAAAGCCCGTTTCGGCAGGCGCCACCGGATGACCACACCCACCAAGCAGGGCAAAACCGTCAGGACCAATACCCGCAGCAGGGTATCCCAAAATGGCAATTGGGCCGAGCCGGAGAATTCAAACGCCAGTGTCGCCAGGCTCAGAACCGCCGGAATCGAAAACAGAACGATGAAGCTGTTCACCGCGGTCAAGGAAACCGACAAGGCGACGTTGCCCCGGAGCATGTAAGAAGCCAGATTTGAGGTGGAGCCTCCCGGACAAGCCGACAACAAGACAAATCCCACTTTCATGTAATCGGGCAGATCCAGCACCGCCATGAGTCCAAAGGCCACCAGCGGTAAGAGCAGCATTTGACTGGTCAAACCCACCAGCAAGGCCCGTGGTTGCAAGAAGATCCCCCGAAAGTCGGCCAGGCTCAATCCCAGCCCCAGCAGGAACATGACGCCGGCGTATGCGATGGGAAGGGCAAGATCGAAGAAGAATGGCATATTCGGCGGGGAAGTTACGACAATTATTCGCCGCCGCTAGGGCCGGACGACAATTTTGCACTGGGAATAGTCGTGCGGAAAAATCTCGATGGTGCCCCGGTGGAGATGGCGCTACGGTACACAAAAGTTTGCTCTATGGAAGTGCGGTGTTGGCGTACGGCATACCGTGCGCACGCCAGGATTTTCCCAGCCTTGCCGGGTGGCTGTCCTCGCTGCTCCCCGTTTATCGAATGTACGGCCTGAACGGCCATGCGGGACTCTGTATGCCGATGCGGAAAGACCAGTAGACGGCAGCCTACGCACCCAAAAATGATTTTCTTGCCCCCTTCCGACACAATGAAACCGGCCCGGAATCCGCCGTAGGCAAATCTCATTTTGCGGTAAGGGCGGAAATTCCCAATTTACGCCGCGAACTGTAGTATTCGGCGCGCTTGCTCCGAAGCCAAAACTATGGGATTCAGAAAAATGATTGCGCGGCCGGTTACGAACCGGATCGAAAACCGAATCAGGGATTGGGCCGGTCGCCCTTATGCCTTTCAGGAGCGGTATTTCCAAAAAATGGTGGAAAATGGTGCTCAGACCGAGTACGCCGGAAAGGTGCTCGGGCTGGAAGCCGGTATGTCCTACTCGGAGTTCCGGGAATGCGTCCCGCTGGTAGACTACGAGGGCCTGAAACCCTACATTGAGCGCATCATGGCCGGCGAAAAAGACGTGCTTTGGCCGGGAGCACCGGAATATTTCGTCATGTCTTCCGGCACCACTTCCGGGAAAAAGTACATTCCGGGAACCACCGAAAGCCTCCGCTGTTTCGTCCGGGCGACCACCGACGTCTTTTGCTCCTACGTCTCCCGTGGGAAGCAGTATGCCATCTGGGACGGGAAGACGCTGCCGCTGACCGGTAGCCCAGCGTTGAGCATGATGGGCGAGATTCCTTCCGCCCGGGTTTCGGGGCTGCTGCACCATTTTTTGCCCTGGGTGGCCCGCTGGAACCGGGTTCCAACCTGGGAAACCAATTCAATTCCCGATTTTGAGCGGAAGATGGCGGGGATCCTCGACGAAACCTTGCACGCTGACATCCGGGCGATCACCGGCCTGCCGGTTTGGCTGAATCTCCTCTTTCAACGCATGCACGAGCGCACGGGAAAAAAGGTCATTGACATCTGGCCCAATCTCCAGGTCATGGTGTACGGCGGTCTGCAGGTGGATCCCTACAAGGCGGGTCTGATCGAGTCCATCGGTAAGGAAATCGATTTTGTGGAGGTGTTCAATGCCTCCGAGGGTTTCTTTGCTTTCGAGGACAACTTTGAGGATCTGGGCCTCCTGCTGCACATGCACTCGGGGTTTTTCTATGAATTCATGCCCGCGGATGACTACCGCAAAGGCCAGGTCAAGCGCCTGCCTCTCCACGAGGTCGAAACCGGGGTGGAATACGCCATCGTATTGAACAGCGTGGGGGGACTGTTTGGATACAACCTCGGCGACACGGTCTATTTCACTTCCATCGATCCTTATCGGGTGCGGTTTGCGGGGCGATTGGCGCATTTTACTTCAGCCTTCAACGAGCACGTCATTCAGTACGAAGTAGAGCGGGCCCTCGGCGTGGCCCTGGAAACCTGCGGCGGTCAGGTCCGCGAATTTACCATTGCCCCTCAGATCCACCCGGACCAGGGACCGCCCTACCACGACTGGTTCATCGAATTTTCCGAACTTCCCGGCGACCTTGAAGCATTCCGGAAGGCCCTCGACGGCGACATGCAAGGCGGCAATCACCTCTACCGGGAACTGATCGCGGCGGAAGCTATGCGCACCCTCAAGCTCAATGTGGTGCGCCCCGATGGCTTTCTCCACTACATGAAAAGTCAGGGCAAAGTGGGGGAGCAGCACAAACTGCCCCGTCTCAAAAACGACCGCGGCCTCGCCGAGGCCATCGTTCCTTTCGTCAATCAATTAATTTCGTGAAGTCATGGACCGCAAAGCCTTGAAAATCGGCATTCCTGCCCGCTTCATCTACCCCGAGCCGGATCGCAATCCCAAACTCGGGCCGATGACGTATACCTGCGTGGAGCAAAGTATGCTGAACTACTTGAGCCGCTGGGGGGCGCTGCCCATCATGGTGCCTCCGGGACCAGAGGCCTTGGTCAATGGCTTACTCAATGAAGTCGACGGGCTGCTGCTGCAAGGCGGTTCCGACATTGCGCCGGAAACCTACGGGGCCGATCCGATTGAGGATGAAGAGGGAACCCTGGACGCCTCCCGGGACAATTTTGAACTGGACATGATCGGGCGCGCCTTGGAACGAGACCTCCCGGTACTGGGCATCTGCCGTGGTTCCCAAATTTTGAATGTATTTTTCGGCGGCACGCTGTACCAGGACATCTTGTTGCAGCACCCAGGAGCCATCCAGCACCAAGACATCCCCGCCTATCACCGACACTTTCACGACCTGGACATCGTACCCGGCAGCCTCCTCGCGGACTTGCACGCGGACGAAATCGGCAAGCAGGTCAACTCGGTCCACCACCAAGGGGTGCAGCACCTCGGAGAGGGCCTGCAACCGATGGCCCACTGCCCGGAAGATGGCATCGTCGAGGCATTCATCTGGGAAGACAGTCCGGAGGGCAGCGTGATGGGCATCCAGTGGCATCCGGAATTTTGTACGCCAAGGGACGGCCACCTCCTCGCTCCCGAACGCGTGCTCCAGCACTGGTTGGGGCGGTGCGGAGAACGCACCTAAGCTTATTGACCGCCCAACAGCCGCCGCTTCAGCACCCCACCCAAAGAATACCGCCCCAAGCACAAGATCCCTTTTCCCGCCCAGTAGTACCTGCCTTTTGCGTCCCGCTCAATTACCCCCCGATCCAGGAAAAAGTCATTCACCGCCGCAGAGCGCGCTGCGTACATGTGGTCCCACACTTCGTTGATCGACCAGCGTTGCATGGGATCATCGTGCAGTTGGTGCGTCAGGTATTCGTCCAGAAAATGATACTCCACCTTGAGGTTTTCCCGCAAAAATCGCTGCGCAAATTTCTGAATTGCCGGATCCAGCGGCTGATCCATCGACGGATACATCGTGGGATACAGGGCTACGCCGCGCTCGTACACCCGGGGATTTGTGGTCTGGGCGATCACCCAAAATCGCCGCCACTTCCAGTTCCGGCCCAATTCGTCCCTGAGAAAACGGGCAAAACTCTCGGCAAAGAAATTTCGGGCCATGGGATTGGGCGCGGGCTGTTTGTACGACAGGTGAATGTACACCGCCGGCGATTCCCGTCGTCCGTGGGGACCGCGCACCATGAAGCAGGACGCCGCCTGAAATGCCCGCATTTCCCCCTCTTGCACCAGGATATGGAACACCGGATCGGAGTGGCGCAGGTGATACCGCTCGATGTAGTCCTCCGGGATCGCGGGGTTGGTGGTCCGGGCAAGGGCAGTCATGGCCCGAAGCTCATCCGCGCCGAGCTGGTGCCCCCGTTTGACCTGAAGAAGTTTATGATTCATTGCCTGCCGACTGATGTTCAAGATACGCAGGATACCGTAAATTGCCGCATTTTTACCCCATAAGCTCCAGCATTCATTTCCGGATGGGGCACCAGGGCTTGCCGGGGGCAAGCTTATTTTGTTGGTGGGAATGACTGGGGGAAGGATCGCCGGACCATTTCGAAAAGTCAGCGCCCAGGTTCGGGGGCTTGCATGAAGGAAAAAGCAGGAAAAGTGGGCGGGGAAACCCGTACCGGCAACTCGTACTCCGTACCGGCAACTCACCTCTACCCCCGCGGCATACTCAGCGTAAACCGCGCCCCTTTCCCCAAAGTCGAATCCACTTGAATCCGAGCATCGATGCGCTCGGCGAGTTCCTTGACGATGGACAAGCCCAGGCCCGTGCTCGATTCGCCACCGGTAGGGCGCGCACTCAGCTTTTTGAACTTCAAAAACAAATTTTTCTGGTCCTCTTCCGACATGCCCGGACCTTGATCGATCACATGGATCGCCACCGAATCCGGCTGGGGTTCCAGTTGTAGGCGCACACTCGTCCCCCCGGGGGAAAACTTGAGCGCATTGCTGACCAGATTTTCCAAAATCCGTTGGGCGTGTACCGGATCGGTCGAAAGGTGGACCGGATCGGGTGGCACTTCGGTGTGCAACTCGATGTTTTTCTTTTCCGCCGTGGGCAAAAACCGCTCCCGGGTTTCCGCCACCAGATCATTGATGTTCGTGTTTTGGATTTCGGCTCTGATTTCGTCGGATTCAAGGCGGGAAATTTCCAGCAATTGCGAAATCAACTCCGAGCCTTGCCGGACCGATTTATCAATGTTGTTCAGAACCTTTTCGCGAATCATGGGCGGGAGATCGGGGGAGCGAAGCATTTCCAGCAACCCGCCGATGGAGTTGAGTGGTGCCTTCAAGTCGTGGACCATCAGGTTCATCCAGATGTCCTTCTCCTTGATGAGTTCGTCCAGATCTTCATTTTTGCGGGACAACTGCGCGTTGATTTTGCGGATGCGCTGGTTTTTTACAATTTGGGTGGTCGCAACGAATCCCAGGAGGCCCGCCACAACCAATCCAAAAAACCAGAGGATTACGCGGTTCTGATTTTGCTGGGCTTGCAGTTCATATTCCGTGGACAATAGCTGCATCCGGTACTGGTGATTGGCAACACTGGACTGCAACCGAACCCGCTCCCCAATCTGGATTTCCCGCAGAGAATCTGCGATTTGTCGATAGCCAAAAGCGGTTTCGTAGTCTTTGGCTTCCTGGTAAAGCTCCACCAGGGCAAACGCAAAACGCGCCTGCCACTTGGGGTAATCGTCCCGCTCGGCAATGGCCAGCATCTCGCGGGCGTAGACGATGGCTGAATCCCGTGAGTGCCGATCCACAATGATCGGCAGCATGGCCTCACCCTTCTCCAATTCAAATAGGATATCGATATCGGGCGAATCGTACTTCGCAATATCAAATTCTTCCAGGGCCGCATCGTAATTGCCACTCGCCGCGTAGTTCATTCCCAGATTTTGCCGCATAAAGCGCCTTCCCCGTTCGTCGCCCAGCTGTTCAAAGATCGCCATCGCTTCGCGGTAAAAGTAAGCCGCTGAATCGTAGCGCCCGTTTTTCCGGTGAAATTCTCCCAAACTGTTGTACCCCCAGCCGATCTCATTCTGGGAATCCTGCTTCAGCGATAAGGCCAAAGCTTCTCGGGCATCCTGCAGGGCTTGGATCGTGTCTCGCAACGTAAACCGAATATCGGACAGCCGGATGAGCGACCAAACATCGTCTTTGCTCTCCTTCGTCTTGCGGGAAAACGTCAGCGCCTCCAACCCGTACTCCAAAGCTTCCTGGTTCATCCCCAATTCGGTGTAAACCACGGCGGAATTGGTGGCAAAAAGCGCCGCTTGCCCGTCGTTCTGCTCCGCTTTGGCCCGGTCAAGCCCCAACTGGCCATATTGCAAACGCAATCCGGGAGCATGCGCCAAATTGCGGTACCCCCGTTCTGCCAGGTGGTAGACCGAATCGGAATCCATGTCTTTAAACGGGGTAGGATCGAGCAGGTCCGCACGTTGACCGACCGCCGATAACACGACGGCCATCATCGAGACAAGTAGGAGCCAGCATTTCATTACTTTGGATCGAGTGGCGATTAGGTTGGTTCTGTAAGTTAAACATTTTGTATTTAGTGACCTAAAAGCTTTCAGACGTAAATTTGCTCGAATTGAAATCTACTATGCCGCACTCATCTCCATCTCAGCCCACTGCTGACGCGCCCCTGAAATTTACCTGCGGGAAGACCATGAAAAACCGCTTCATGCTCGCCCCCTTGACCAACAAACAGAGCCACCAGGATGGCCGCCTCTCGGATGGTGAGTTCCACTGGTTGGCGATGCGCGCGCAAGGCCAATTTGGAGCGGTGATGACCTGTGCCACCAGCGTCCAAGCCACCGGAAAGTGCTGGTCGGGACAGTTGGGCATCCACGCCGATGTACATTTGCCCGGCCACCAAAAACTCACCGCCTACGTGAAGTCGCAGGGCAGCCTGGTTCTCACCCAATTGCACCACGGGGGTATGCGCTGTCCGGAAAAGTACGCCGGTGGCCAACCGGTCTGCCCTTCCGCCAATGAAAAACACCACGCCCGGGCCTTGACCGCCGACGAAATTGTCGCACTGCGGGAAGACTTCATCACGGCCGCCGTCCGCGCCCAGACCGCCGGCTACGATGGCGTCGAAATTCACGGGGCCCACGGCTACCTCCTCGCTCAATTTCTCAGCGCCGAAATCAACCACCGCACCGATGCCTACGGCGGGAACCCAGAAAATCGGGCCCGCATTCTCTTCGAAATCGTGGAGGGCGTACGCACCGCCTGCGGCCCGGAATTCCTACTCGGCGTCCGGCTCTCACCAGAACGCTTCGGTATGGAACTGGACCAGGTCAAGGTCGTCTGCCAGCGCTTGATCGACGGCGGCCAAATCGATTTTCTCGACATTTCCCTGTGGGATGTTTTTAAGCAACCCCAAGGCGCGGCCGACGATGCCCCCCGCTTGCTGTCACACTTCACCGCATTGGACCGCAAAAATGTGCGGCTCACGGTCGCGGGGAAAATCTCCGGTACTGCGGAAGTAAACGCCACACTCCGGGCTGGAGTAGATTTCGTTTCCATCGGCACGTCGGCCATTTTGCACCACGACTTTCCCAAGCAGGTGCGGCAACATCCCGACTTTCGCCCGGCCCCTCTTCCTGTTTCCGCCGATTATCTGCGGTCGGAGGGCCTCAGTGAGCCGTTCGTCAACTATATGCGGAAGTGGCCGGACTTTGTACGGGCGGAGGAATAGCGCCTAAATTGGGTTCCAGGCGGTGGCCAATTTCAAATACCACGCGGTCCGCTTCCTGGGCCGATTCGTGAATGTATTCGAGCATCTGCACGAGTTCTGCTTGCGTGGCAAACTGCCCGGTTTCCCAGAGTTGTAACAGCCCCAGGATGCGCACAATCGGTCCCCGCACCCGGTGGGAATTCGTGAACAAATAATCCTGCAACTGCTCTTGGCTCCGGTCCAGTTCGGCAGTCCGGTCGGCGACCAAACATTCCAGGTTGTCATTCAAAAAGCCGATCTCCTTGGTCCGGGCGGCTAGCTTGCGGTTGATCTGACGGATCCGCCGATAAGCAATCAGGCCCCCGATCACGATCAACATCAACCCAAAGAAGCCCGCCATAAAGAGGTTCCGAATCCAAAACTGCCGGTCGAGTTCGGCGGCTTGCAAGGCATCGCGCTGGTCTTGCTCCAGCGCCTTGAGTTCGGCCCGCTTCTCGTAATCGTAGCGCGTAGCCAGGTCGGAAATCCGGCGGATCGATTCGGCATTGAGCAAACTGTCGTTCAGCTCCTTGTTCTCCTTGAGGTAGCGGTAAGCGTCCGCCGAATTCCCGAGGGAAGTATGGGCCAGCGACAGGACAGACGTGGCATTGGCGAGGATATTGTGAATGGTGTTTTTCTGGGCAAATGCGTACGCTTCTGAGGCGAGGGCCACTGCCTTTTGATCGTTTCCGCGGAGGTGGTGGAGGCTGGCCAGCGTGGTCATGGCGTTGTGCAGCCCCACCGGATTCGCGGTCTTCCGGTGCAATTCGACACTCCGCTGGGTGTAGACAAAAGCCGCGTCTAGCGAGTCCATTTTGCGGTAGCAGATCCCCATTCCTTCCAGAGCCGAGGCGGTTACGTGCGGTTGACCGATCTCTTCCGCTAGGCAGAGGCATGTCCGAAAATTTTCGATGGCGCCCGCAATGTCTTCCATCCGGGCCAGGGTCTGAGCGATATTCAGGTAGGAGGCCGGCAGGTACACCCGGGTTCCCTTTTCTTCTTGTAGTGCGGCGGCCTGGCGGAACATGGTCAGGGCATCGCCGTACAATTCCTGCCCACCGTAGATGATGCCGATGTTCGTGTAGATGGCTTGTAGCCCAATGGGATCATCAAGCTTTTCGTAGATGGGCAAGGCCGTGCGGTACCATTCGATGGCTTCCATACGGCGGCCCAAGTAGTCTTCGGTCACGCCGAGGTAGGTGCAAAAAGTGGCTTTTCGCGGTTCTGATTCCAGTTTGACGGCCAGATCATACCCTTTGCGGCTCAGTTCGTTGCCCGCCTGGTAATTGCCCAGGCGAATTTCCAGGGCGGCGGCGGCCTGTTGTACCGAGAGGTGACAAGTTTCCGGGGGAATCTGGCCGGCCAGATTGAGGGCGTGGTCCACCGCAACGCGCGCGGAATCAAAGTCGCCCCGGCCGAGGTACGAATATACCAAGCGCGACCAGGCCCGAATCCGACCTTGGGGGTAAGGGGGGACCACTTCCGTGGCGATGGCCTCGCGGAGGGGGGCGAAGGCGGCTGCGGGATCGGACCGGTACCACACCGCCCCCAGTTTGATCAGCAGATCGACCCGCTCCCGGGGAGGTGGTCGATCTTCGAGTAAAGTCAGCAAGGAATCGGCGGTGGGAATGTCGCCTTTGGCGGTTCCAAACACGAGCATGCCCCCCAAAATGAGCACAAAGATCGATTTACACATGTAGCATTGATTTATGGATGGCAATATTGAATTTCTCGGGCATTATTTCCGTCACTTTCATGACATGGGGAATTTCTGGTTCCTCGATTTCTGCTTTCCGCTTGGCGGTGGCTGGTCAACCAACCATCGAGAATCAGAAATTTCAACCTCGTAGATTTGTGGCTATGGATTTAAGCTACAATTCTTGGTTGGGGAGGACCGGCGCATGAGCGAGGCGGAACTGGCGGGCCGGGCCCACTTTCTGGCGCATCGGGCGGCGGCCCGGGAGGAAACCGAGGCGGCCGCCCGGCGGCAAGCGGCGCAGATTCCCCTGCGCTACGCGGTGGGCGAGGGCGAAGTCCCCCCGGATTGCAATTTTATCTTCAATACTGCCCGGGGCGTCTATCACTTCCGAAGCGGCCAAACGCATTGCTCCCGGATCCTCACCGGTAAATTTTACGGCGCGACCCGCCGGGGAGAGGTGTGGTACTTTGCCCGTTCCAATGAAAAGGGCTACCGGGATCACCTCCGCAATGAACGCCTTTCCGACATCTGGCGGGTGGAATTTCCCGGCGGTCAGCGCGGTCAGTTTCGTCCGGTGATCTACGGCATCCCCGGGGAAATTCACCAAATCGATATTTCCGGAGACGAATTGCTGATGCCCCATACCGATTACAATCAACTGCTGGCTTATCCGCTGGCGGAATTGGCCGCGGCAAAGTCCCCCCTTCCGTTTGACTTGGCCGACTTTGTTCCGGTTCCCGCTGCACCCTACGCCCACATCAATTCGATTTGGGTGAATGCGGGCCGCAGCTACATCGTCGCGCACAATTACTTCAAGCACACCGGTCAAGGGAGCGAATTGATCGCCCTAGATCGCCGCACAGGGGAAGTTGAGGTTGCTCCCCTGCAAGCCGGTTCTGCGCACAACATCGTGCGGTGGCGGGACCAATGGCTCTACTGCGATAGCCAAAATGGCAATCTCGTCCACGGCGACCGCCTCCTGCTGGAAACGGGTGATTTCCTCAGGGGATTGTCCCTCGACGAGCGCTTCATCTATGTGGGGGGCAGTGACCTGTCCTTTGACCAGTACCAGCGGCGGAGCCATACTTCGTCCGTCTATATATTGCGTCACGACGGGAAATTGGTGTGCCGATTGGTCTTCCCGCACTCGGGCGATGTCTTTGAAATCCGACAGTTGACGGGACGGGATTGGGGCTTGAGCGAAGGAAATGGTTAGCCTACGGTACTGCCTTTTTATTCATCGTCTCCGCATTTACCCGTATGTTTTTCAGAGACTTCCCGAACTTTGCCCCGTTTTTTTATCTTTGCCCGAAGAAATCATCCATTACGGGAAAAAACTTGAACAATTATGGCAGGAGTACTGCAAAGCGATCAGATCCACAAGGTTTTTGAAGTGGCCAAAGACAAGCAATTCGCGTTTCCCGCGGTCAATGTCGTCGGCACCAATTCCCTCAATGCGGCCCTGGAAACCGCCCGCGAAGTCGATTCGCCCATCATCATCCAGTTTTCGAACGGCGGAGCCAGCTTCTACGCAGGGAAGGGCCTCAAAAACGATGGGCAGCGGGCGGCGATTGCCGGAGCAACTTCGGGCGCCCATCACATCCACCACCTGGCGGGGCACTACGGCGTCGACGTGATCCTCCACACCGACCACGCAGCGCGCAAACTGCTGCCCTGGATCGACGGATTGCTGGATGCGGGGGAAGCGCACTATGCGCGCACCGGCCGGCCCCTTTTTAGTTCCCACATGCTCGATCTGAGCGAGGAGCCGGTCAAAGAAAACATCGAAACCTGCAAGCGCTATCTTGAGCGCATGCACAAACTCGACATGTTTCTCGAAATTGAACTCGGTGTCACCGGCGGCGAGGAAGACGGCGTGGACAATACCGATATCGACAGCTCGAAGCTGTACACCCAGCCCGAGGAGGTTGCCTACGCGTACGAGGAGCTAAGTGCCATTTCGCCCAATTTCACCGTGGCCGCTGCCTTTGGCAATGTCCACGGGGTCTACCGCCCCGGCAATGTCAAGCTCACTCCCAAAATCCTGCTCAACTCGCAGAACCACCTCATCGAAAAGCACCAGCTCGGCCCGAACCCGGTGAACTTCGTCTTCCACGGCGGCAGCGGTTCCACCCGCGAGGAGATCCGCGAAGGCATCTCCTACGGTGTCATCAAGATGAACATCGACACCGATACGCAGTGGGCATTCTGGGATGGCGTCCGGATCTACCACGACAAAAATGAAGCCTACCTGCAAACCCAACTGGGCAATCCGGAAGGTGCCGATCAGCCGAACAAGAAATTCTACGACCCCCGCAAGTGGCTCCGCGAAGCGGAAAAGACATTTGTGACGCGCCTGAGTGCCGCCTTTGAAGATTTGAACGCCGTCGGATCGTACGCTCACCTGGGTTTTTTGAAGGGGTAGATCAGAGGCATTGGCTTGGGACGCTTCCGCTTTGGGCGAGGGCGATGTATGGGGTTGGGAGATATTGTACTGTCCCGTAGCGTCCTGAAGAAACTTTGCAGTTAAACGATCTGTCCTGAATAGGCTTTGTACTTTATTCAAGTTCATCCCACCGGTACATCCAGCTATGTACTGGTGCGTCTTTTAATTCAAGCATTTCCGATACTTTTTCTATCGCGTCTTCAGGGGAAACAAACTTGAGAAGCTCTTCGAATATTTTTCGTCTTATCTTCTGGTTCTCTTCCCATTCCCGTTTATAGCTGTCCATCATTTTGTGCTGCACTACGAATATTTTCTGCAAGTACTTTTTCCATTCAATGGGGTCAGACATGTACATTTTGATCATCTGGCTTTTCACTCCCAATAATTCGGCAGTGTTCAGTCTCAGTTGGATGGCAGAGGTCTCCGCAAGGTGATTGGCTCGTGATTCCAACTGCTTCAGGGTGATGTTTCGAAATTTTTGTTCTACATCAACGGGAAGTGTAAGTGCGACTTGAACTTTCTGAACGATGAAGGCTGGATGAATATAACTTCCTTCTGCGTAGCTATTGCAGACAGCTTGAATCTCTTCGGCGAACTCAGCATTCGTTTCCATCCGTTCCCAGTTGAGACCAAGAACTTTCAAAGCCATATCTGCTTGCAATAGGCAGCACAACTCCCAAACGGGATCGTTTCCAGAGATGAGATCCAGCGATAGGCGAGAACCCAAGTTGGTATCCGCCATAAACGTTACCGTTACAACTGCATCATTGATGAGCAAGCCCCCCACCAAAAAATTCGTTTTAAAGGTAATGGATGCACGATATGATTTTTTGATTACCAGTCTTGCAGTTGCGGTTGTGATTCGACGAGGAGTATAGTTGGGCTGACTTTTGCCTACTCCGAATATGCGCTGAAGCCAATTGCGATGCACCACTGCATCTTCGACAACATAATTTGTAGTCTCTTCCGTAGGTAATTCGAAAAGATAGTCGCTGTATCTGCCGGATGACACAACACTTTCAGGGAGCACCGCCGCAATGCCTGATATGAATGTATAGTTGACCCCTTCTGATGAATGAAGGACGGGAATTCTGTTATTTGTGACATCAATTTCGTTTTCAATTTTCATATCGCTTATTGTTAATTGTTTGTGAAATTTGCGGTTAATGCGAAATGCAAGTATTTCCCCATCCAGGTTCCCGGCCCCGCGAGGCCATCGCGCGAAAGTGCGAGCAAATGCTCACTGAATTTTTGGGCCAATTCCGAAGAGATTTCCGATTTTATTTTCTGAATCAGTCTCACGATTTTAAATACTTCGATGTTACTTTTGCGCTTTCCCAGGTTAAGGTCCGAGCCAATCGCTGCGAATTGAATGAGGATAAAAGTAAGACGGTTAAATGGGACATCTTGGGTATCTATGGCAAGGGCAGCGAATAGCCCATTTTTGTCCGGAAAGCGTTTCTTCCTTTCCCAACGAATAAAATTTTTGGTCATTTCGGTCCAGTAGTCATACAGGTTGGCCAGTGTCACCCACGAAGCCTTAGGAAGAGAAGGGTACTTGTGCCTTTCAGTTGTCTGATTGGGCCAGATCTCATCGGCTAGCTGATACAACCTATTTACAACTTCAACATATTCGCCACGAATGCAGAGCACGTTGAGGGAATATCCAAGCGAGTTGAACAGCAATTGGTTTGATCCAGGGTCAATGTCACGCATGAATCCCATGATCTGCCCGAAGGCAAAATCTGTGAATTGCCCTTCCGGGTTTTTAAGTATGACTTCTTTCCAAATATTTATTGCGACCCAGTTCTTACCTTGAAACCTGGTATGCGTAAGCTGGGCCCTCCAGCGCGCCACTTGATCAAGCGCCAACTTATGGGTCATCGGCTCGAAGAGTGCTTCGCTAAGCATATATGCTGCAAGGTTTTTTTTGCCCGTTTCTTCACTGTTTGTGCATTCCAGGATGAATTGGAATACCCTAGGCCAGTTGATGCCCGCAATTTTGCCCAGCGCATACGCAACGTGAATTCGCTGCTCAAAATACTCAAAGGATTCTCTGAGGAACCGAATGAAAAAATCTATGAACAGTTCCAGGTAATAGGGGTGATTTTCTTTCGCGTAGCGCAATATCTTCGGTCCTTGACCAGGATCAGAAAAGTCCAGGTAGTTGTTGCGGGCTTTACCGATTCCTGTATCGATTTCTTCGGAAACGATTCGCAGACTTGCTTCCGCGTAGAGGGTACGAGAAGGTTTTCGGTCAAAAAGGGAATCAGGAGTTCCTTCTGATTCTGTAAGCTGTTCCATCTGCAGCAGAGACTGGAAATAGAACCTGGCTTCTCGTTCAAAGCAGCCACCAAATAAAGCGACCACCAGGGACATCATCTGAACTTCACGATCAAGCGAATCAAAAAAGTATTTCACTTCCCCTGAAGAGTCTAAAATACGCTTAGTTTCGCGTTTGATGTCTTGTTCTATGCCCGATTCGGAATCCTGGGCAGCACGGACAAAATAGTCGATGACATAATTGACCAGTTGGACGATTTGTTGCGGGGTTTTAAGGGTCAGGATATCGTCCTTGGCGGACTCATAGAAAGAAGCGAAGGTAGACTTCAGTGTAAGATTACCTTTTTTGCGCAACCAGTACGCTTCTATCAGAGCCCTATGGGAGGGCCAATCTGTAATTTCCAAGACAAGTGGTTTACGTTGCAGGTGACGAACCTTCTCCCTCAATCCAGATTTCGGGACGGTGGTCGTAAAAATGAGCTTGATACTCCTGTCCTTGAGCTCCTTCCACGTAGCCTTGATTTTGGACTTCGCGATCGTTTGCCGAGCGATACTGCGGGCATTGGGATCTGGGTTGAGAAAAGCATCGGTGACCATCACAATGGAGTTGTCGGGGAGATCTTTCCAAATTAAGCGGAGGGGGACGTTGATGGAATCGTGCAAGCTGTAAAACTTACCTCCGGCTTTTTTATGCAGTGCTTTCGCTGCAAAGTACTTTATCTGCGTACGCTTGCCTATTCCGGCGATTCCAGCAACAAATGCGATGCCGCTAGTCGCGAGGCCAGTCTGAATTTCTGAAAATTCGGGGATGGAGAGGTAGGACGCGATGTCCTCTTGCAGTTCTTCAAGGCTGACCTCGTGTCGAGCTAGGTTGAAGCTGATAATTTCTTGTAATTCTTCAAAATTCAATCCATCACTGATATGGAAGTTGTTTTGATCTCCGGTTCCAGTGTTGACATTCTGCCCGGTTGCTTCCTGTGTGACATTTTCCGGGGCTTGGCTTTCATTGGGACCATCGAAATCGTCCTCTTGCTCCTTCCCGATTTGCTTGAATTCTTTATCATCTCCTTGGTCTGTATTTTCAGGGTCATGGGATACTTCAGGTGAAGCTGGATCCGATAAAGTATCGGGTCCATTTGATTCATCGTCATTGTCTCCTGGTGACACAGGATCAGGGGCTTCGGGGGTACTTTCCATTGGAATTTCTGGCCCTTCAGGATGTTTGGGATCTTCAGGTGCATTTTCTTGATTCATGCTACTAAGAAGGCACCACGAAGGCAGATCACAAACCAGAAAAAAATCTAAATGTCACTTGTGAGCTATGCGCTTTCGGAGCGGAAGAGTTGATAATGCAGCTTTTTTCTAAAAAATAAACTCCCCCCGTAGTGAAATGCGGACTACAATTCCATTCTACCATCGAAATTTTCGAAGAGTCAATACCCCAATTAATGTTCGCAAATCTAATTTTTCTCTCCTGACTTTCGTCCCAATTTGGCCATTGAATTCAACAATGTTTCGATCCTACTCATGAGCAAGGTCAGCATTTGAGTTTTCTGGGCACCTAGCTTGGTCCCCAACAATATTCGCTCAAGTGCATTGCTAATTATCAAAATTCTGATTCATGAAAATCATTGAGAATTGTCAAAATCGACAAATTGACTCCTCTTGTGTGCCGTTCTATAATCTGATTGTTCATCAGGTAATTTATGCCTTGCTCTTTGTAATCGCAGCCAACCTGACAAAGGCCCAATCGCCCCCGATTTCCGTGACCTATTCAGAAAGTACCTACGCAATCGGGGATACATTGAAGTATAAAGTCGCGATTGGGAGTGATTCTGACCCCATACCGGCCAACAGTACCCTGATCTTTGAAGTCAACCATGCTCCCTACCGTTTCGATTCAGCTTCTTCCGCTTGGTCGATCATTTTGGGACCTTCTTGGGGCTCTTGGGAGATCGGTGAAGAGTTGTTGGATGATGAGCGGACCGTCCGTTACACGGTTGTAAATAGTTCGTCGTCCGACCGAACCCTCAACCTGGAGACTTCGGGCCTGGTTGTGATTGAAGATGCACATACCCGGATCGCAAATCATCGCCCCCCAGCAATCCGACTTGAAAGTCTCAATGCGTTTTTTTGCGGGGAGATCAAGGAATTGGATTCGGATGGGCATTCTTTTCAAGTGGAGATACACAGTGCCGCGTTACTTCCCGCAAAAGTTATGATTTCGGACCTGAGTGGCCGTGTATTGTACCACGGAGAATTGAGAAAAAAACGGCAAATCTTTTTCTTGCCCGATGCCCCTAATCTGTACGTGATCAGCGTACGCACCCTGAAAGGAGATTGCAATCTCTTAAAAAAGATTGTGCGCCGACCCTGAGCAACTAAAATGGAGCAGCTTCGCTTTCCCCGGTATGGGGAAAGTGAAGCGTTTCATTTGCCTTTCGTCTTTATCTTTTCGATGATCCACTCTTTATCGACGAAGGAAGGCGATTGCGTGATTGCTCGGCTCAATCTAGTCCACTCGTCATCAAGTTGCGCATTGCCCAGTTTTCGAAACCACTTCAATCTCTCTCGGTAAAGTTCCTTTTGCGAGGGATGAAGTACTTTGTTTTGTCGGATCAATTCGCCCAGTGACTTCAGCAATCTCAAGTAGTCGTCCCGCTCTCTGCATTCGTAAAGGATTTTGAGACTGAGCATTTTCGTTCCCATTTCATAGTAGATGTCACGAAACCGCTCCTGCAGTTTACGCCTAACCATCTGATGGGCAGATTCCCACTCGCGTTTGTGGACCAAAATGTTCAGCTCGAAAAATTCGATGGCATTCTCAACGGGAAAGTCTTTGCTTTCGATCCGGTCTAAATAAGCGTGAAGAACGCTTTCTACTTCGTCTATTTCTCCGGCCCTCAAACCCAACTCCACAACGTTCTTGATCAAGGCATGGTCGATCTGTCCATTCTCACGCAATAAAAATGACTCCTTGAGACCTAGGGTGTACCAAGTAAAAACCTCTTTGGCCAGCTGATCGGGTGGTGCCAAATCCTCTTGTCGGTTGTAGTTTCGGGTCAACAAATTTAAAATCAGGATGTAGCATATCGACTGATCCGCGCGCGGTAAATCAAGATACCCTTGTAAGAAAAGATGGGCCAACTCTCGCAGTGAATTGAGTCGCTCGGCACCATTGTTCGCCTCTTGCAGTCGGTAGATGCCGGAATAGATCTGAAAATAGGAACTGTCCTGAAATTCTGACTCATATTTCACTATGAAATCAGGCCAGTAATTGTCTAGGGGTATTTCACTAGCTTTTCCCGTAATAAGGCGTTGATTCATTCCCAACACAGTGAACTTCAAGCGGGAAAGCAGAAAGAACCGATCAAGCGAAGTCAAGATTTGGGTGAACGGAACGGGATACTTGTCCCTGGCACTGCCAAAGCGGTAATAATCCGCCCGCAATACTTCATGGTAGTGATGCAGGATCTCTTTTTCTGGACTGGTGGGGAGTCGGCGCAACTCTTTTTCAAGGCGTCGGTCAAGGAAATCAAACGATTTACGGTGATCATAGTTCTTCAGTGCTTCCATGGTGAGCAGCCAACGTTGGGGAGTGGACTCACTGTATGGAGGGATGAAGTGCTCAATGGTCAGGTAGTTCTCGATGATCTTGTGAAGCTTGCTCGTCATTTTTCGGATGGGATCATCCTGCCCCTGCGGAAGCGGTGCTGGTGGAATCTTTCCCGAAACCTCTTGTATCTTGTTCCAGATATCTTCAGAAGTCGGGTTCTTGTCTTCTTGGATCAAATCGCAAATGACGCGATGAAGGGTGATCATTTGCGAACTGCGATTGAACAAGGGACACGCTAAAAAGTGCGAGATCTTTTGGTTCCCTTCCTCTCCGAGCCGCCTCAGTAAAGAGATTAGCTTGGCTCCTGATCCTGATGATTCAGCCATTTACCCATCGTTTCTCAACTTTTCTAAAGTTAGAAATACAGCGCCGAGCGACAAATGAAAAATTTTCTGGATGGCAGTCTGGTAGCCAATTGGTTGGTTTGTCCCAGTCGCATGGTCTCGACCGAAGCATTTAATTCCCAACCAAGTCCCAATGACACGCATAGAAGCAAAGAAAAACTTAATGCTCGAATTCAGGATAGATTTCCCTTCATTGTGCATCTGCGGATTTGTACTTACTGGCCTTTTGTTCATCACGGGTTGCAGCGAAACCGTCGATTTCAAGCTGAATACCCATTACAGAGTTACGGCGAACGAAGCGCCAACTGAACCGGAACGGATACACCTTTATTTAGATGTTTCCAAGGGAATGCAAGGGTACTTTAACGCGCGGAGTGGAGCTGATTTTATCCGCCGTCTGCCTCAAGATAACGTAACCTACTATCGCTTTGCAAAAGTCAACCGATGGGATCCTCAGCCAATCAAATTGCTCCCGACAGAGACTCGAGACTTTGGTGAGATGATCAACACCAAACAGGTCCGCAACGGAGAAAAATTGTTTACTGGGGTGAGCAATCGATACTCAAACATAATTGAGCACTTCGCGGAAAAGTTCGATTCTGAATCCATCTCGGTGCTCATCACCGACGGAATAACCTCTACACGTCCTCGCGAAGAATACGAATTGGAGTATTCCCGGCTGATGCGGGCCATGCAGAACCTGTCTGAACGGGAGGAAGGGGTCAGTTTATATCAGTATGCGATGCCTTTCTCAGGGTATTACTATCTGCAACCCAATGATAAAGAGAGAACAGCATTGGACAGTGTATCGCGCAACCTCTTCATTCTGGTGTTTGGAAAGCGTGAATTTCATCCCTTTTTGGATCGCGCTTTTGGAAAAGAACTCAACGCGGAGCGGTACGAGCATTTTCGAGTTCCCCTGCAGAACCGCGTCCGAATTCGGGCGGTTCAGCATCCGGGAATTTATCAGGACTATGATCTTGAACTGGAGATTTCTCTTGGTGAGAAGCTGCCTCCGCCGTACAGACGACTGTTTGAACAGCAATTGCACCAGATTCTGCTCGTGAAAGATGAAAACGACCAAACTATCCCTACTCGGGTCATTGTGGATTCAGTCAGTCGATCACGTGCGATGTATGCCCGACTTGAATTTGAAGGCGATTGGAGCCGCATTCCCAAAACGTTACGCCTCATTGCGGAGAGGAATGTAGATTTTCCCGAAATTGATAGCTGGGAGGATTTAAATAACCCATTGGAGGAAGACCCCGATTCATTGGATCATGCGCGGACCTACCACCTGAGCGACATAACGAACGGTTTGCGAGAGGTGTACAACAAGGAAGGCACCATCTTGTTTGAGCACAGTTTTACCTGGGAAAAGTCAAGTTATTTGTCGGGACACCGCTGTCTATACTTTGTCCTGGGAAAGCCATCTCAGGTACAATGGTATGGCCGTTTGTACTACCTTTTGGCGGGGATCATGCTGTTCATTTCGCTCGCTTCCGCTCTGTTTTTTTACCGGTCGCACGTATTTGACAACAGCAACGATGGCGTGTCCCAGAAAGTCTGGATGCGGATCTGGCTCACAGCGTCGTTCAGCGTTGCTGCTGTTTCCTTGATCGCACTGTTGGTGTGGGGAAGTGTAGGCGATGAGGTAAGGTTGTCATTTGGAATTCAACTTGCCGCAGCTGCCTGGAATGGATTCTTGGCCCTTCTGATGTACCTCCTCGTTTCTCTGCTTGTCCGAGGACAAAGCCGCAAACTGTACCACATTCCCACCTTTATCACCCTTTCAAATCCCAAACAAAAATGAAAAAATGTTTCGTCTTCGCCATCGGCGGTACTGGTTCGCGTGTGCTGCGCTCCATGATGTTCCTGCTGGCCGGTGGCGTACTGGAGCGCATGGCCGGAGGGCAATGGGAAATCGTTCCTGTTGTGATTGATTTGGATGCCACCAATAAGAACCTGGACAAATCCCTGGAGGTGCTCAATACCTACCGCGATATCCAATCGGAAATCGGGGTGGCTGCCTCCGACGGAAAGCTATTCAAAACCAAAGTCAAGCGCTTGAAAGACCACCGCAGCCAAGCGCAGTCAGCCGACTTTACACTTCCAATCCATTTGGGAAAAAGTAAATCACTGAAAGACTTCATCGACTATGATGGCTTGGCGCGGACCGATGCCTTCAAGCCTACCGAGGCATTGGTCGAACTGCTGTTTCCTGAGCATTACTTGGACATGGATCTTCAAGTTGGAACGAAGGGCGCCCCTGGTGTCGGGACCATTGTTTTCGAACAACTAGGCGGAAGTTCTCCCAATGGAGGCAATGCTGGATTTACCAATCGCGATTTCAGTGCGTTCATCAATGCTTATCAGGCGGGGGACCGGATATTTGTTGTGGGATCACTTTTTGGTGGGACAGGTTCGGCAGGAATTCCCTGGCTCATCAAAACCATTCGTCACCGAATGAACAGTGGTGGAATCGGGGGTGCACCGATCGGCATGCTGGGAGTGCTTCCGTACTTTAAACTTTCGGAGCCGGAAGCTGACCAGAGCGAGATTGACTCCAAAACATTCGTTGCCCGGACCAAAGCCGCGCTTGGTTATTACCACGATCACCTCGACGGTGTCAATTCTGCCTACTACATTGGGATGAATGCCTTCGATACCCAGTACGCTAACCACGAAGGCGGCGAATTGCAGTACAATCAAGCCCATTTAGTAGAATTGATCGGGGCAAATTCCATCTTTCATTTCCTTTCGCAACCAGCAAGTGCGTTGAGTTCCGCTGAAAGGGGGCAAACGCTTCGTTATGGTCTGTTTCAGGAGGATTGGAGTGAGGCTGCCTTTGATTTAACCAGTTTTTCCCGCGTGAATTCGGCCGACTACGAAGCAATGGCACTCGGATTGACCCAGTTGTTTTATACCTATTTGATTTTCGAAAAAGGCTTTCCCCAACTCAACCGTTGGCGCTGGGCGGATCAAGCAAACATCAGTGCGGACAAAATCAAGAATTCCATTGGGGTGTATGAGCGGATCAAGGGATTTCTTGGAGATTACCATTTGTGGCTGAAGGAGCTCGCCGGATTCATCCCCGGGCAAGTAAATGCGTTAAAATTCGAGCCATTTGATCTGGCCTTGGCAGAGAAGGTGGACCTCAATACCTCATTGCTCAACATGATTCGAAACATGGAAATGAGCCCCCAAACCCTTTCGACAAATTTCTGGATTTTCCGCCGATCAATCACCTACAACATGCCATTTGGCGATCTGATGTTGCAGGTGGAAAACTCTGTGGGCGACGTTCAAGTCCCGGATACGGCGCACGAAGCGCTTCGCCTCTTGGAAATGATCCATCTTGGAACCGAGCGCATCCTCATGCAATACAAATCTTCCATTCTTTCCTCTTCTTAACCCCTTACGATTATGAATACGCTGCTTTTTGAACTTCAAATGCAAGGCAATACCAGCCAAAGCCAATCGGGTTATGGCTGGCGTGAGTTCCCTGGTTGGACCCCCCAAAGGATCGATTCAATCATCGATATAGATGGCCCTCCCAACGACGAACGAATCACTTCTTTCCCGACCCCTTTTGGCCGGATGCACCTTTTTGATCAAGCGTTTCAATTTGTAAAAGACAGTCCGCACGGGAGTTCCATGCACCACCATCTGGTCTCGAAATGCTTGGACGTGTGGGAGATCCTGTTTTATTATTTGTTGTTTCAGGAGCGCATCTCGATTCAATGGTGGGATTACGAAAAGCAATGTGACCAGCTCAAAGCAGGCATCAAGGGAACCAACGGTGCCAATGAAAAGCATGCCCTGCTTGGTCAGAGCCTGGACTTATTCTTCCGGGGGGCTGGGTTCAAAGATATCACTGGTATTTTCTACCTCAAATACGGTGATTTCACCTTTGCGGGCAGCAGTCCATTTACTGGATTTTTCACTTCAGGTACAGATTTTTCCAATACAATCCCTATCCCCTACAGGCCCTCTGCCTACTATTTCACCAAGCCTCGCGCTTTGGACGAACGTCCCCTGGCATTCCAGCGCTATCTCCACATTGTCAATCGCTATGCAGTTCAAGGGGATGCCTTGAGCAACTTTATGGGCTACGTAAGCAAATTTCAGCATCAGGAAGAAGTCGTGGACATTTATGATCCCTTGGTGTATAGCCAAGCCCAACTTCAAGCTACTTACAATCAGAACTACGCTACGTTATCGACTGCAAACGACGAAGAGCTGGTTCTCCTGGATAAACTGCCACTGAATATTCAAATCCCTGTGAAATACGCAAAATTTAAGTCCAACGAAGATTTCCGGATCAAGTCTACGTTGCAACCCAATGCCAAGGAACTGGTTCTGAAAACCAGGCCCGACGGCCGATCCGGTCGAACGTACATTATGGGGCAAACATGGAACGATGAACAGCATGTCCCGCATTATGTCGATCCGCAAATAGCTTTGACCAATCGTGAACTGCCTGGGATTTCCGCAAAACATCCCTGGCTCACCATGGGAGATTTCCTTGAAGAGTATCTGGTGAAGCTTCCCTACAACATCAATGATCATGCTTTCCTCAACGGGTCACCGGGAGGTAGTGAGGATTTTTCATTTCTTCTCCCGATCAAGCCCCGCTATTTCGAATACTTTACCGTAGAAGATCTGGCCGCACAGTTGAAAATCGAAGCTTCCGAGATCGACAAAGCGGACGGCGATACCGTCCTCAGGGCGGTAGTGAAGTTGAAGATATCGACGGGTGCAGGGAAACGGGAAGATTACATTACGTTCGAGAGGGAATATGAAGGGAATCTAAGTCCAGGGAACAATCAAAACCTGCCTGATCTCAGTCAGATTCGTGATCCAAGTAGCAGTGGGAAAGGAGGAATCATTCATTATCCCCTGGGTTTGATGATTTTTCCTTTCATGAAAACCAGCCTGGCAGCGTTCAATAATTTTTATCGGGTAGGATTGATCGATGGACAAAGCGCAGCAACGCAGCTTGACCTGCGCTTCTTTGCGGGAAGCCAGGAGCTTCCCAGGGTAAGGGCAAGTCACGAGGTGCGCAACGATAAATCCAGTACGCAAAGTGGATACAGTACGACCTATTATGCGGTAGAGGGCATAGGCAGGGATGCACAAAGTAACGAGGAAGCAGGGTTTGATTTTATCCAGATTGGAATTTCAAATGATCCCGAGTTGGAGGATTATCAGGGGATCATTGTACCCTACTGGTATCCTGGTACCCCCAATTACTACGAAGTCGGCAATCAGGAAATGTCAGTTGCCGTCGATTTTGGGACAACCAACACCAATCTAGCTGTTTCCTTTAATGGGCAGCCGCAAACCTTTACCATTGGGGAGCCAGAGATCCAGGTCGCTCGGCTTGACAAAATCGAGTTCAAGGGGCGGGACGCGCCCGGTACGGTTACCGAAAGATACGATCGACGGCACGGAGATGTGCTGACGGGCATCATCGCAAAAATTCAACGCCATGAATTTATTCCTACGATCATCGGGGACACCTATCGCTTCCCGACACGGACTGCGGTTTACGAGTCCCCCCAAGCTGCGCGGTTGAACAAGAAGTTGCTTTTGCAGACTGTGAATGTCGCCTTTCCCCTTAACCGTCGCTTTTTGGGAGACAGTAAGTGGCAAGCCCATACCAACCTCAAATGGGATCGGAGCAATGATTCTGAAAGGCGCATGACCATATTCCTGCGCCAATTGATGTATATGCTGCGCGCAAAAGCGATTGCCGAAGGAGTCAATCCCAAGCGAACCAGGCTCTATTGGTTCGTGCCGATCAGCATTGACTCAGATACCGAGTCCAAGCTCGGGGAAATCTGGAGATCAATCTGTGCTGAAGTACTTGAGTGCAGTCCCCCCGTCAAACTTACTGAGTCGGTAGCTCCCTACCACTATCTCATACACGAAAAGAATCAGATGCGTGGCCGCAACGTCCTCAACATCGACATCGGCGGGGGAACGACGGACATTTTATTTTCCAACAATGGTATTCCTCAGTATGGGACTTCTTTCCGCTTCGCTGGGAACTCTGTTTTCGGCACGCTCACGACCGAAGACGCCGGAAAGAAGAACGCCATCGTACAGATGTACAAGGACGAAGTCGAAAAGCGGATCAAAGATTCTGGGCAAAAGGAAATTGAGAAGCATTTCGAATGGTATTTCAGCCCCAGTTCGAACACCCGATCGGAAGACGCAATCAATTTCTTTTTCTCGCTTGACGACGAGATCATCGACTTTGGGAACGAATTGTGGAACGATAGAAAACTCAAAGTGATTTTTCTGCTGTTTTACACCGCTATTCAGTTCCACTGTGCCCAACTGGCGCGCTTGAAAGGATTGGGAGTTCCAAGCGATATCGCCTTCACGGGGAAGGGCAGCAATATCCTGCGTTTGATCGAGTTTAGCCCCACCAATCTAACCAAGGTCACGAGCGATATTTATCACTACGTTGTGCATGCAGCACCGTTCAAAAAGAGCACGTCCAAGGCGAACACGACCGCGCCAGAATCCCCGAAGAAGATCGGTCTTCACACCTTCAGCCGCCCCAAAGAGGTCACTTGTGAAGGGGCCTTGTATGGTGCGCGGACGGGCGACTTATCATCGAATGAGTTTGACCACACCGTTTACCTGATGGAAAATTTGAAGGGACCAGATCAAAAACCGATTGTCAGCAAAGGAGCCAGTTATGAACAAGTTTACCAAGCTGAGTTCCCGCAAGAATCCTCCGCATTTTTTGAGTTTTTAAATCTCTTTCAATTCCTCTTCCACAAGCATGACTTCCGAGCAATGTTCCAATTGGAAATCAGGGATCCTGATGAACTCATCCACCAGTTTAAGATTCATGCGCCAAGGTTTTTCCAGGCGGGCATCAACCATCTGAACAAAAATCTAAACGGACCCATTCGAGAAACGGTATTCTTCTATGCTGTTCTGGGAGCGATTGACCAAGGGATGGATTGGATTTTTGCCTCAGAGAAAGGCCAGGAGCTGACCGATAAACCAATTTTTTGATCCCGGTGATATGAGGCGATACCAAGATTTCATGATCACGGGGGGAATACTTCTCTTGCTATTCACCAGACCGATTATGGCGAAATCTCTGCCGACCTTGGAAGACACCCTTGCCTTTAGGATGGCCCTGGAAGGTTTGAGAGATGAAATCGCCGCGCTACCCGAGCAAGACTCTGTGGCAATTGAGTTCCTCTCCGAATGCTTGTACCCCGTTTTTCCTGATGATAGGTTGGGGGCGATCGACTCCTTTCTCTCCGAGTGGGAATGTCAAATTGAGGGTGATGCGGGATCAACCCCCGAGTGGATTGCGGAAGCGGAATTGAGACTAGAGCGTTTGCGTCCGCATGGCACGGGCGGTAAAACCGACCTTACTCTATGGTACACGTTTTGTGGCCTTACCCTAGGATCAATTCTCTTTGTCGGCATAGTTATACTGCTGCTTTACCGCTGGCAGAAAGCGGGCGATCGGGACGTTGATGCTGCTGTGCTTTCCGCCATCAAGAGTGATCCGCGCATTGCTCATCAGATGGGTACCGCTGTGTTGAAGCATCCAAGCTTTCAACAAGAGATAAATCGCAAGCTGCAGCGGCTAGGGGAGCAGTTCTTCGAGCGTCCAAGTACTCGGGATAGAGCAAGTAAAACCCATTCTCCAATTGTCGAAGACAGTTCCTCGAAAGATTTTTTGAGCCGCAAAGGGACGCTACCGCCCCCTAAAAAAATGAAAAACTCACCACCTGAAGTTCGGTTTGCCCAACCTCCACCACCCGGATATCCCGCGTTCAATATCGTCCAGCCAAATTTTGACGCGAACAGTACGCTCTTCGAGCTTCGGAAAATCGGAAATCGCTGGGAGTTCTCAATTGCTTCCGATCCTGGTTTGCAATCCCGTGCCATAGCCGACCATGACGAGTACTTGAAAGAAGCTTGTAATTGGGCAGAGCAAATCGATCTCCAAGTCCACCGAAGGATTCGCACGCTGAGTCCGGGAATTGCTCGGAGGCAAGGGTCCGAGTGGCAAATACTGCAAAAAGCCCAAATTCAAATCATTTAACGAGACAGAAAATGAAAAAAACAATCGCTCTTCGCTACGCAGCGGAAGATGATTTCTTAGGCGATATCGGTGCTCAAGCTGAAAAGTTGAGACAGTATTGTAAGGCCAGTCATGGGATTGAGATCCAATGGATTAAAGGTGAGGAATTGGGAGAGTTGGAATGCTTGATCTTGAGTCCCGCATTCTGGCGGGATGAGGTCTGTCGGAGACACATTCAAGACGTTGGAGAACGTCTTGCCGCTAAATTTTTCTTGATTGAGCACGAAACGACTGATTTTCCCGCTGATATTGAACTCGATGATCGAGTCAGGTCTGCCCCCCTGCATGGATGGCAGAGCGAAGAAGAAATTCAGCATTTAGCGCGTTTATTGAGTGAAGGTCAGGAGAAAAAGCCAGGGGCTTACTACCGAGGAGAGCGCCCTGTACCGGACCGGCCAATCGTTGACAACCGCATTCGCGATCGGTTCGACGAACTGATAACCGAAAATAAGTTGATCGGGGCCGCCAGGTATTTATTGAAAAATTGCCCAAGTCGATTGGCGGTCGAGCGCAACCGCTTGCAGGAAACGTTGCGTGCGCTGCGCGATTTACTGGGCCAGGAAAAGAGTTACCGTATTTCACCGATTAGAGCCGAACTACAAAAAAGAGACCATATCGATAGCCTTCGCCAAATCGCATCTGTGGTCTGCCCAACCCAAGCTGTACCCGTGTTGTGCTTCGGAGCGAGCAGCATTGATTCCGTACGCCTTCGGGTAACCGAAGAATTCCGCGACATTCAGCGGCTCCTAGAGCGGAAAGACCATTCCGAAAGATTTGATTTCGCTACGGAGCTGTCCCCTACCATGCTTGACTTGCGCCGGGTATTTACCGATCGCGTACCTCGCATCCTGCATTTTTCTGGTCACGGTACCGAAGAAGGATTGGAGATCGAGAATGAAAACGGCACGGGAAAGATCATATCTCGCGATTTTTTTTGTGATTTCCTGCGACTTCATCGTGAACCCATCGAATGTGTCGTGCTCAACGCCTGCTACTCCGAAACGACCGGCGGTAGGATTGCCGAGTTCATACCCCACGTGATCGCAATTAAAGGCGAGATTCGGGATCGCATTTCCCTGAAGTTTTCCGAAACCTTCTATGAAGCCTTGTTTGCCGGGCGCAGGTACGACCATTCATTTGAAAACGCCCTTCTGTTTACTGCCGCAGAATTGGACATTGCAAAATCTCAAATACCAATACGTAAATTTTAAATTCTAAAAATTATGATTAACACAATTGACAACTATTTCCTGGAGACAATTTCTTTCCGGGTCACTCCGGAAACATTGGACAACATTTCCATGGAACTGGACCGCACCACCGGGCATCTTCGTTGCTCAGGATTCGGGGAATCCCAACTGGTACTTCCCCTGGTCAGCGATGATTTGTCCCCCAATCCCTGGGGATTCTTCATTGACACGCAAAGTAGTGCCGAATACGCTTACTACATTTTGGGCAAGCTCAAACCCGTGGATGGGCCCCAAACCCTTGACAAATACCCGATGAATCAATACCGACTGGGATTTGCTTTCAACAACAAAGACGGAGGCCCTATTGGACTGATTGACCTGCGGGATTTCGGGCGGATTGCACCGATCAAGCAGTACAATATACAAGTTGAGCCCATTGAAGTATCAATTGTGGGGCAAGCTTTGGCCATCACCACGTTGGCTGCGGACGATGATTGGTCGACCACTTAACCTATCCGATAGAGATGCAGTTGCTGTCTTCCATATACGGAAAAATCGAATCCCTCTTGCTCTCTTTTCCCGGACTGGTGACCCCTGATTCGGACCGGCAATACCGCGATCTGATCGCGAAGTTAGAGCCCGAACGGATTGTCACCAAGTTCAGTGTCAACGATCCCACTTTCGAGATTACGTGTTCAAAGGTGGACTACCGTAGTCCCGCAAAGCAAAGACTCTCGGCGAACGATTCATTGGGCAACGTGAGGAAAGTAGAAGACCTTGCCCCACAATTGCATATTGGAACCTTGCTGAAAAATTGGCAGCGGCAACTCAAGCCCGTCATGGAGGAAGGCCGCCCTTTGGTATTTAATGAATGGGTGCAGGATCCCTTTTCTGTGGTTCAGGATGAAACGAATACCGCATTGATCTTTCCCTTCTACAATGCTTCGGCAGCAAATTTCATGTTGCCGTTTCAATTGACAGAAATGGAAAACCTGCGGATCTTTCTTCGCCCTACGACTTTACATTTGGAAGGCGGCAACATTCTCAAGGTTGGGGAAAAGATCATCATTGGCCGAGATTTGATTGTGCGCAATCAAAATGTACAAGAGAGTAGTGCGGCTGAAGTTGTTCAAGCGTTTGCCGAGTTGCTTGGCGGGGATCTGGAAGACATCATCGTTTTTGGCTATCCAGAGGAGCGACACCTACTTTTGGATCGCAATCGAACGTCTTTTCAGCCCTTTTTCCACGTGGACCTTCATTTGAGCCCCGGAGGCAAACATCGATCGACGGGCAAGGAGCTCTTGTTTTGGGGAGATCCCTTGCTAGCTATAAAGAGTTTGTCAAGCACAGGAGAAAGTTGGGCCGAGTTGGCGCAAAACCAGAAAATCCGTGCCCGCCTTTCGGCGCTTGATGATCTAAAGTCGATTTTCCCGTCCGAATACTTTCACCTTGAATCCTTGCCGTTGTTCCTTGCCCGACAATGCTGTTTTTCGTGGAACAATTGCTTGGTGGAAGAGTACCTTGAGGGTGGTCAGGTTGTGAAAAGAGCTTTTCTCCCTTCTTACCTATGTGCTGGAAACGGCAATGATGTCGAGAAGCTAAACCCTGAGTTTGAACTGCTTGAAGCACAGGTGCAGCAAATCTATGAGCGCAACGGTTTCAGAGTTACCTGGATCGAAAGTGGTCGTTTCTTTCGAGACTTGGTTTTGCGGCGCGGGAGTTTGCATTGCGTGACAAAAGTCCTTCGCCGCAGTGCTTATTCTATATAATTCAATGGGAGGAGAGTTTGGATTGGAACATTTCGCACCTTGCTGGTAGCCCAAACATGACAAAGACTAAAGCCTAAACGACGTGTCTCTGAGAATGGAAGATCGCGTTCCAAATGCATCTTGAATTTTCTGAACAACACAGACGATTCATCCTGTGATTGAAGATCGGTCAACTTGCGGAGGTGGCGAAGGACTGCTTTTTCAAACTCTCCTAATTTCTCATTCGAATAAAAAAACATGTACACTGCGTTCAAGAGACTATCCAACCCAACTAAGTTTCCCGCTTCATACTGAACGATGGGTTCAATCAGCCGGGTAACATATTGGATCTCCTTGCGAATGTTGAATCGCTTATGGGCAATAATTTTATTGATCCAAGCTTGCGACTCATCAAATCTTTCATAAATAAAAGTGAGCAGCAAAAGATTGTACCAAAGAGTAAGCTCACGTGCCGGATTAATCTTTACATGGTAATGTTGCAGACCATTGACTGTGAAGTCAATGAGATCGGTAACTGAGGAGTCTGGAGCTTGCTCTAGCGCTAGCAAAATCTTGAGCAATGCGATGTTTTGGAACCTTTCCGCTTCCCAATCAAAATAGGTATGCGGTAAATCCTCTAGATTTTCAATCGCCTGTTCCACTTCCTCGAAGGCACGGGTTCCAAGAGCTGCCATGCCATAATTGGCATTGAAGACAATCATCTTGCCAGGAAATTCTCCCATCAGCGTCTTATTGCCCCTCCACAGGTGCAAAATGCGTTTACAATAGCTGGCGGCCTCTGCGTAGTTATTTTCTGCTCTGGCTTCGGCCGCTTTTAATGACCAAAAGTAGGTTTTCGCATAGAATGAACTATTTTCACTTAAAGTAATTTGGGTGCCCTGCTGAAAATACTGTTTGTCCCAATTGCCTTGTTCCCGGTACCCAGCAAACGCCAAATGGTATTGCATCTGAGCGTTCACCTCTTCAAGCCACTGTTGAGCCAGTTTGACTTGCTGTTGATTCTTGGACACGATTTTGTCGGACAATTCCCTCCGCTCCGACTCCAAAACGCGATGCTTTTCAACTTGTAAAAGAATAATTTGCCAACTGACCTCTTCAAGCTCCTTGGCCAATGCAATTGCTTTGTCCAAGGCACGAATTGCTTGATCATACAGGCCTTTCTTTCGCAGAAAATGGTAGTTCCTCATGTTGTCCAGGATTTGATCCTCCTTTGAAGGCTTGCGGTACAGTTGCATGTAGCGAAGGATATGGTTGCGAAGCGCGTACCGCACAGAAACATTATTTTGCTCGCCCGGTTTCTTGTGTCTATCATCCGATGCCAGTTTACCAAACAGATCCTGGAATTCGCCGGCTCGTTTAGTTGACAATAAAGCAAATGATTTTTGAATGAAATCCTGCTCCCCCCTGGTTAAGGAATTTATAAGATTACGCAAACGGTCATTTTTTTTCATAAGGGCTCAAAAAGTCAACACAACTAAATAATGATAAAAATCATGCTTGTGACCATAAATGACGAGAATCATAAACGGTCTGAAATCGTTCCAGGCCAGAAAAGAAGCAATATCTTAGACTCAAAAGCTATTCAAATTATCTTTCCGATGATAAAATATATGATTCTTCTGATCTTTCCCAGCACTTTTAAATACTTAAATGCGATCTGCAGTCTTTAGCTGGCTTTACCAGTCCATCGAAACGGCAGATCGCGAATATACCTTCCCCGATCTTGTCCCCCTGTCCTCAAATGCATTTTGCTCCGGGTCACCGAGCAATGAGAGGATGAATTAAGTGTTGGTCGGAATCTGAAGGTCATTGGACTTGTCCCCCCCACGCTGTCAACCTGTATGATAACCAGATCATTTGGATACCTTTAGGGTATTCCATCTGAACAGTCCACTTTTCAAATCTAAATTTTGTTCTGGGCCCAACTCTGCAGTAGCAACTCTTCTATCCGACCGGATAGGGGGCGAGTCACAAAGCCAATCCAGCCCCACATCAGCATTTTCATTCGGTTGCACCGCCGGTTAACAAACACAAATACGTCTCCGCTGACCAGTTCAAAGCCCATTTCGGTCTCCACCAATTGGCACAAGCCGGCAAAGCTCTTGCGCAAGGGCCGAGGCATACGTAGGCTCCACACATGCCCTGATACCCAAAAAACCATTGCCGACTGCCAATGCTCCTCATTGCCCGGCCAGTTCACGCAGAGACTTTGCGCTCACTCCCACACCAGTCCGGATGCTCACCCCGTTGGGGAAACTGATCCCAATGGGCTACCCCAAGGAAGGGCACACCTTTACCGGAGCAAACCCTCCCGAAAGCCGATTAGGATCATGCTCTGAGGGGTATTTCTTCAACCAGTAGCCCAAGACCACGACTTTCTCCATGGCGCAGGCAAAAATCCTACTGTCACTCACGATTGGCGGGCCACTGCTTAACCAGGGGAAATATTTCGCTTGCGCTCGGCACGCGTCTCGCGAGCGCATGGGAACCAAGAAAAAGGATTGGGATTCCATGAGGGCAAGGTCGCAATCATCTCAAAAGAGAAGAAGATAGGTTGCTCGGGTAAATACACACAAACACCAAAAGGGCACCGCTGGTGCCCTTTTGGTGTTGCTACCGGATATCATCCAGAGAATTTCTGATTGCCAACAATTTCCAATGGCGGCGAAATCAATCGGCAGTGCTCCCTTTGCAAATCCCCCCGCGCTTACTTCACCACCGAAAAGCGCTTCATGCGGGTCCCACTGGCGTCGGTAACGCGGTAATAGTACACGTCCGTGCGGCGATCCGCCATGTCCACCTCCAGGGTGTAGGTGCCCGGGGTGTGGTATTCGTCGAGCAGTCGCTTGATCACGTCGCCGGTTTTGGTGATCAATTCAACCGTGACGTTGCCTGCGCTTTTCACCTCGTACTGCAAGCTGTTTTGCTGCCCGGTGGGGTTGGGAAACACTTCCAAAACGGGTTCCACCATTTCGCCCTCAGGAGCATCCGCAGGCACGGGGCGGTTCGGATCCATCAGGAGGAAACGTGCCGCTTCCATTTTCCGGTCGATTTTGTTCATCTTGTCCTTGGGGCCGTCGCCTCTGCCCGCATGGCCTTCGGGACGGTTCCCATCCGGGTCCGCGGGGCGGTACTTGTCCAGGATGGCCTTCACGTTGGCGTGCCACTGTTCGGCCTGGGGCTGCAATCCATCGTGGATCGCGTTCAGTTGCGGGGTGTAATGCCCGGCAATGGCTTCAGCCTTTTCCATGATGGCGCGGTGGGCTTCCCGCATCGCCCACATTTTGGTGCGCTCGGCTTCGCTGGGGCGGTCCCCCGCTTGGCGGGTTGCGCGCATTTCCTGGCGCTGGGCCTTCTTCTCCGGCCGGTGGGCCTCCAACTCGGCGCGCAGATCGGCAATCGCCCGCTGGTCGGCAGGACTGATTTCCGAGTCGAATTGCCGGCGGGCTTCTTGGAGCACTGGCATGACATTTTCCTTCATGTAGGCGCGCACTTCCTGGCGGGCCGCCTTCATCTCGGCCCGGTCCCGGTGTCCCGGGTGCATACCGCGGTGGCCGTGACGGGGGCGCATTTCCTTCATCTTTTCCCGTTGCTCCTCAGTGAGAACCGCTTTCATTTCTTTCCGAATTGCCCGGTGGACCTCTCGCATCGCCTCCCGGTCCGGATCGCCGTTTTGGTGAAGGGCTTCCATCTGCGGGCGGTATTTTTCGTGGATGTCCTGAATCTGGGCGAACTGCTGGTCGGTCAGATTGAGCTGTTCCCGCATATCTTCCATGCGTTGCTGGTGCTTTTCCGGTCCCATCGGGCCGCGGTTGTGCGGCTGAGACATTCCCGGAAGGGCCACCACGATCAGCGCCAGCAGGGCCAGGGTGCGGTATATATTTTTAAATGATTTCATGGTATTGCGTTAATGTGAGTGAAGCAGTTCCGATCGGTTTACATACATCAGACAGCGTGGCCAATCCATTTATTCCCCACCCGGCATATTTTTTTTGCGGCGCTTTTTTGGGGGCCTTCTTTTGGGCTTCATCATGCGCCGGGCCCGCCCTTCCATGCGCTTCAGCTCCGCTTCCAACTTCTGCATTTGCTCCTCGGTCAGGTGCACGGCCAATTCGTCGTGCAGCTCTTCGTGGTTGGCTTTGAACTCCAGCAGGTGGCGCCGGTGCATTTCCTCCATCCGCGAACCAAAGTTTTCCAGGATGGGATGGATCTGTTCCCGCTGGTCGGGCGTCGGGTCAATGGTCCGGACCAAATGGCCAACAAAACGCTTGCCCTGGCGAAGGTTCTTGAAGTTGGTGATGCGGGCGCGGAAGACCATTCCGGCCACCAATACCCCGATCACCACTCCGATGACCAGGGTGCCGGCGAGAGCGAGGATAGATTTGGTTTTTGTTTTCATGGTTCGAAGCTTAAATGTCGAGGGAACTGACTTCCGCCAGAGAGATCTCATTGATTCCGGCGAGGGCATCCAGGGAAATGCTTTCCTGGCTCAGATAGGTCATCACCAGCAATGTCACCGCCGCAGCAACCCCGGCGGCGGCGACCCACTTGAACATCCGGGGCAAAAATTCGACCACACTTGCTTCCCGGTTGCTTTCGAGGCGGTCCATGACCCCGTCCACAAATCCCGGCGCAAATTCGGGGGCGGCATCCGCGTATAAATCCCGAAATTCCCGGGCCGTCCGCTCGTCATCTCCCGATTCCATGCCCGCCAAAAGCCGCTTTATATTGTCGTTGTCCGCCATATCACGTGAGCTTTTTCAGTATGTCTTTCAATTTTCCCTGGGCGCGCTTCATGCGGGAAAGCACCGTTCCCAGGGGGATGTTGAGGATCTCGGCGGTCTCCTTCGTGGAGTAGCCTTCGATCATGCGCAGAACGATGACGCTCCGGAAATTCGGGTCGAGCCGGGCGAGGGCCAGATCGACCAGTTCCCGGGCTTCCTGCCGCCGTTCCGCTTCTGAGTTGCCGTAGCGCCGGAGTTCACCCGCATGGTCCACCAAAGCGCCTTCGCGCCGGTCCCGCTTGCGCTTCTTCAACGCATTCAGGGACAAATTGATCGCGATCCGCGTCAAATAAGTGCCGATGGCCGCATCCCCGCGAAAATCCGGCAACGCCGAATAAAATCGGATGAAAGTTTCTTGCCCTACATCCTCCGCTTCCGCCGTCGGTCCCAACATTCGGTAGACCACGCCCGCCACTTTGCTCTGGTAACGGTGTACCAGTTCCCGAAAGGCCAGACCATCCTTACGGCGGGCCATTTCAATCAGTTCAGCGTCGGTATGGGTCGTGACGACTTTCAATCGGGAACAATTCCTGCTTTACCCTTGGACAACGGCAATAACGAAAATATTCCTGACCGAACGAGAAATCCGAAAAAATGAGGCTTATTCTTTGTTCCCAAAGGCCAAGTCGCCCGCGTCCCCCAATCCGGGCACGATGTAGGCCTTCGCGGTGAGTTCGCTGTCCAGCGCCCCGACAAAAATGTGCGCATTGGGAATGCTGCGGCGAACGTAATCGATGCCTTCTTCACTGGCGATCAGGCCGCACAAGAAGACCTGCCCGGGCTGCCCTTTTTCGGGGACTATGGCTTGGTAAGACAAAACAATGCTGCGGCCACTGGCGATCATCGGGTCGCAAATGATCAGGGTGCGGCCTTCAATCGGGGGCAAAGCCAAATACTCCACTTTGACGACGAAATCATTGCCCTTGGTGTGGTGGCGGTAGGCAGAAATGAAACCATTGTCCGCCCCATCGAAAAAGTCGAGAAAGCCATTGTGCATGGGGAGCCCGGCCCGCAGAATTGAGACCAGTATCGGCGGTTGCACGACCAAGTCCATCTCCAATTCCCCCAGGGGCGTCGTCACCAGCTTCTTTTCGTAAGCCAGTTCCTTGCTCATTTCGTAGGCCATGATCTGCGAGCACCGTTGCAGATTTTTCCGAAAACGCATGCGGTCCGACTGTATGTCGACGCTGCGCACTTCGTACATGAACTGGTTGAAAATTGAGTTCTCCTGACCGATTACCGTAAGTCTCTTATCCATTGCAGAAGCAAAGGTAAATCATTTTTTTCAATGTTTAAATACGGAATGGGACGGGCCCCAAACCCGCGAAAAAAGCCCTCGATGCCTTCGATCATAGAACCTTCAAAATCAAAGATCCGACTCCGCTCCCGGGCCCTCTGCAATGCAGTCCAGAGCAGTACGGTCATCACTCCGGTTTTCTTGTGCGCGGGATCCACCGCGGAAACCAGGTAAGTCGTACGGTCGCGGTAATGCACAAATACGCCCGCCGCGATCACCGGTTTGCCCGGTGGTGCTACTTCGAGGATTTCCGCGCCCTGGTCCTGCAACAGGTCCATGATCCGGAAAAACGGATCCATCTCGGAGGCTTTGATCAGGGGTTTGCCCGCCCGGGCGTAGGCAGAAAACAGGCGCTTGAGGGCACTTACATCCCGCGTAGTGCGGATGTGCTCGGCGTAGGTGGCTGAACGGCGCAAATCGTAGCGGGTATTTTTGGCAAATTCGCCCCGCAGCTCATCCGCATCGCGCGTAAGGTCGATCTGGTAGGTATAGCGGGTGCGGAGTTGGTAATTCGCCCAGTGGAAAGGCAGCGGGTAATCAAACGCCGGCGCAAAATTGTAGAGAAAATAGCGAATCTGCCGGGGAATCGCGTCCAGAATCGCCTTGATCGCCTTGCCCTTCCAACTGTACTGCTTGTAGATCCCTTCGGGAACTACGTCGGCAAAGAATATCCCCCAATACTGGCTCAAGGGCGGCTGAACGGCGTAGGTAAAAGGGCCCTTGCGCTTCAATTCGAGGGGCATGACCGCCAGCAAACGCGCATCCCGGTCCCGCAGCTCGATGCCCGACCAGTCGGGCGCAATCAGGTCCATGTAGGCCGGATCCACGAAAAAATTGGCGTAAGCACAGCTACCAAGCAAGGCTTTCCAACCTTCCCGATCCACGTCTCGGTGCGCCCGCCATTCAGCTTTCATATTCTGCTAGCTCTTTCGTAAATGCCTCGATTACGGGCAACCAGCCCTGCCATTCCCCCGATTCGCTAAAGGTTTCATTGTGCAAGATAACCACAAATTTACCGTTCCACTTCCGAACTTCCGCGATCCATTTCCGAATCTCTGCCAATGCGGCTTCCGGGTCCAGGCCCTGGTACTGTTGCAGGTTGCGGTCCATGACCACGGCCGGATGTAGCCGCAGCGGCGTAACCGCATCCTGTTCCAGGTCAAACCAGTAGTAGGGCCGCAGGATGCCCGTTTTGGCCCCGGATCCGGCCACCGGGCAGAGGGTGTATTCCTCCCGGATGCCGGCCGCACACAGGTAGCGAAAAGTTTCCGGCAAGCGGTAGCGCAGGTAGTGCTGCCGCGAATGCTCCACCGTCCCCACTTGGGACTCCAGCCGTCTCTTCTCGGTGGCAATTTGCTCCGCATTTTGAAAAGTCAAGTAACTCGGATGCAACCCGATTCCGTAACCCGATTCCCGAAAATCCTGCACGTAATCGCGGTAGGAGGCCATGCGCAGGTCGTAACGGCTGTCCCGGGGGTGATTGCCGCCGACCAAAAAAAACAGGCGCGTCCGCTCCGGAGGGCACAGGCGTTTGATCGCCGCGACCGCATCCCGAAAAGGGTCTTTCCCGGTTCGAAGATACGCCCACCGCTCCCGCAGCAGTCTCCAGCGCCCCCGCAACAAGTCCTTGAGCAGCCCGCCCAAGACGACCCCCGCCGGCTTGTGGGCAAATTTGAAGGGGTGATCTACATCGAGGGTGATTTCGTACTGGAAACGGGGTTGATTCCGAGGCGGATTGTGGGGATCGTAAAGTGAAGCGAGCTGTGCGTCGAGCAAAGCCAATGCCTGCTCCACCGAAACTTCTCCGGTGACCTCGCGGTAGCGCCCGTGAGAATCGAACTGTGGGTCGACATAGTGTCGGTACTCGGTCAGCCGAAAAAAGATATAGGCAAAATGATCCGATTTGAGTAGGAGATCGGACTCGGAATACGTGGTATCAGCGGCGAAGCGCCACGGTCCCGGCCGCAAATCGTGCTCGTAAAGCAGACCGCTGCAGGCAATCGGGCGGCAATTCGGCTGCGGTTGCCGGGTGTAATTGAGATAGGGGACCAGACGATCTGGCCGCGGATCTGTGGGCAAAAACAGCGCGTAGTCCATGCCCAGGACGTCGCGCAGGCAGGTATCCAGCGTATAGGTCAGGCGCGGCGTGATGGCCTCGACGACGATCCCGAGCGGCAAATCGGCGGTCATGCCGTGAAATTATTAAATTATCGGAAGCAGCGGTTTAAATTTAATCCGGAGGTCGGGCTTGGGGTCAAGGCTTAGAAGGGGAGATGCAATCGAGCGCCTCCCTTTCGGCGCTACTGAAAGCGGGGCCGGTAGACAAAAAATCCGTTGACCTTGGTGCGGTGAGCCAGGTAATAATCCAAGTCTTGTCCCAAGACGATTTTTTCGTATTTGCCCGAGGCGTGGTTCAGTTGCGGTTTGCCGTCCTCAAGGGTCACAATCCCGCAGTGCGAGACGTCCAGGCCCGGTTCTACCGACGAAAACGCGATGATGTCTCCGTCTTGCGCCATCGGATAATACAGGGCGCGGTGGCGCATTGGGTAATAGAAACGGGGCGTTTTGTTCAGGGCCGATTCCAGCGTTTTTTGCCGCCGGGAAGCGGCAAAGTCCCCGTAGGTATCGGGATGCTCGGAAATGTAATTGATGCGCTTTTTGAAAGGATAGCCGTTGGCGATGCCGACGTTAAATACCAACCCGCTCCGGTCCAACTCTTCCATCTGCTGAGTGAAATAATGAATCCGGAATTCCATGCCGCAGTTTTCCCCACCAAAGTAGCGGATGCGATTGAGATTCTCTCCGAATTGCACGAACGGGGAGATTCCACGCCGCACTTTGCCCGCGTGAAACTCATAAATCGTGTACACCAAAGCCCAATAGGTCTCCACAAAGGTCACGCAATCAAAGCTGAAAAAATTGACCAGGGTTTTATCGGCGGGGCAGCCTGAGCCGCCGGCGCCGTAGGGCAGACCTTTGAAAGCGGGTAGCAGTTCGCGGGTGAGTTCTTCGTAATAGAAATATCCCTTTTGTGCCCCCGCTGCATAAAGTTCTTGAAAACGTTGCTCAGATCGTCCCACCACGTACAGATCATCCATGACTTTTCCGGCTCCGGGGGAGTCCCCGGTAAAAGCGGAACACAGAAAAAACAAACACATGAGCAGCGCCGAGCGCTGTCCGATTTTTTTCAGTTCGAGCATGTAATTGACCAATGAGCGAGATGAGATCGGACGGAGCCGCCCGCACTTCCACTTTGTTAGTGTTTCAACAATAATTACGGCAAAAAGTTGGAGTTTGGCAATTGAGACTTTCTGATTGCCCGGTTTCTAATTTTCAATTCTCTGCCGCAGAGAGTTGTAAATTGCAATCTGCGGCCGAGAAAATTCTTACTTCTTCTTCGTCCACAAGGGTCGGATCTCGATTTCTCGGACCAGATAATTGGGGCTCGTGTTCATGAGGTGAACGACCGTTTCGGCGAGTTCGCGGGGATCAACCATGCGTTCGTGGGCGCTAAATCCAGGAATTTCATCGAAAAAGTTGGTCGCTGTGGAACCCGGGTACACTGTCGTCGACTTGATGCCGTGGGCGCGCAATTCCTGGAACAGCACCTCCGAGAAGCCACTCAGACCAAACTTGCTGGCGTTGTAGCCACTGCCATGGGATGCGCTTACCCGACCGGCAATCGAAGAAATGTTGATGATGTGGCCCGATTGTCGGGCCTTCATGTGGGGGACGAGCGCTTTGGTAACGAGAAAAGCACCGGTCAGATTCACCTCAATCATCCGGCGAAACTGTTCCACTTCGAATGCCTCGATGGTTTGGAAGTAGCCAAAGCCAGCATTGTTGATCAGAAAGTCGATTTCCGGGGAAATCTCCCGCGTTGCTCGTTCAGCGGCGGCCACCGCCGCTTCATCAGTAATGTCGCAGGCCACAAAATGGAGGCGCTTGTGGGAGTAGTCAGGGGCGGTTTTGCCCCAGCCGATCACCGTCACCGAACTGGCCAGCAGTTCTTGCGCCAGGGCCCGGCCGATCCCTCTGCTGATTCCCGTAATGACTGCAGTTTTACCTTCTAAGTAGCCCATTTGATTGTCAATGATAGAATCTCCAACAAAGGAATTTCCGATTCCCGATCGGCAGCGGCGCCGCCAATCGGAAATCGGAAATCGCCCATTTATTCAGTGCGGAGAAACTTACCGCCGAGGGCCTGGCCGCTGGCCTGTACGATGTAGTAGTAGTAACCCGTCGCCAACTGGGTGACGTCGAGCTCCCATTCCTGCAGACCTGCTTCGCGGGCCGCAGACTCTTTGGCGATGATGCGACCAGTGGCATCGATCAGCGTAATGCCGACCGTCTGCGGTGCATCGAGATTGAAGGGAACGCGCACCGTACGCACGGCGGGATTCGGGTAGGCATTCCAAAGCTGGAAACCACTCACCGTTGCGGGATCCACGTTTACCGGCGTCACGTCAATGATCGGAATGATCAAGGCATCCGCGTCCAACGGGGCATTGGCGATGTTCCAGATGTCAAATCCCCGGAGCCAACCCTGTACCGTATTCTGGCGCAGGCGCTTTTCGCCCATACCATCCGGACCACCGCCCATCGCGAGGACATTGTTCGCAAGAATGGCCAGCGTATCGTCGATGGAACCGAGATCGTGCACGACCGAAACCAGAAAGCCACCCGGAGCTGGCGCCGTCGAAGTCAGCGGCACAAACGTCGCAAAACCCGAAGTGTCCAGGTCAGTCATGCTGAATTTTCCCGATGAAATCGCCAATCCACCCGGCATGGAATCAGGGCCGGCCGGGTATACATTGACGGTGACCGAGTCGGCCATGCCGCCCATAATGGTTTTGGCCGCACCGAAGATAACCGCCTCCGTAATCGTGGTCGAACCACCCGGATTGTCGTAGTGGGAGGCGGTCTCCAGGATGCCCGGATTGGTGCCCATGACGTAGCCATCGGCCGCCGCTAGGGTGTAAAAAGCCGTGGCCCGAACCAGATAATCGTCCAGGGTATCCACTACCTGGGCCTTGGCCGAAGCAGTCGCCATGATCGGAGCCTTGGCGGGAAGAACTTTGGTGATTTCCTGAGATTGGGCCAGAACCAACTGACCACTTAACAAAAGAAGTAGCGTAAAAATTAGATTTCTCATATCAAAAATTTGAAAATATAAAGCTAGAAGCAGTGCTCATAATCGGTTGCTATTTGGACATCGGATTCCACGATGATTTCTCCCAAAGACTGAACTCTCTGAACTCAACCTTCAGCATCATCGCACCGAAATTTGCCAACTATGCTGATCATCAACACCTTATTGAAGGTAGGCTGTACTGATGTTCGCGACTTATCGAGAGCAAAAAACTTACTTTCAACTCCAAAAATCGACTCCGCTGGTGCATCGTCACTGCGAAGTCGCCACAATCATACCCCAATATAAAGCTTTCCGCATTCTGTTTCCCAATTCATATATTTGATTTCGTAGCTATCCGACCGAAACTTTTGAAAGTCTTATGCGAATCTTCTGTTTTCTCCTCTGCCTGACTTTTGCGCTATCTTGCCAGCAAAGCCCGGCCCAGTGTCCGTCAGATACTCTGTTTTTCGTTGATTTCCAAGACCAGCAAATCCCAAACGGCTGGACCAATCTCGACCGGGACAGCCTCAACGACCAGAGTGGACGCCCCGCCGATTGGTTCATTGCCCCCGATCCCATCAGCAACCCAACCCCTCCGAATTACGTCGTCGCCTCCAATTCCTGGTTCGCACCCGCCGGCACCGCCGACAACTGGCTCATCACCGAAGCCGTGGCCATTTGCGACTCCAATTTGTTCCTGACTTGGCGCTCGGCGCCCTTTGAAGGCCCCGTCTACCTGGATGGCTACGAAGTGCTGCTTTCGACGAGCACCCCCGATCCCGACAGTTTCGCGATCAGCCTGCAACGGTTTGCCGAAGGCATCGACGCGACCAACCAAACCAGCAGCGGGACCATTCATAGCGCCTACGCCGGCAACCGCGGCCTGCTCCAATCCTGGCGCGCCGCCCTCTTGCCTTGGTTCGGAGACACCGTGTACCTTGCTTTCCACCACCAATCCACCGACGACAATCTCATCCAGCTCGATGACATCGGCGTAGTGCGCATCCCCGACTACGATGCGCAGACCACCGCCCTCAGCTACTCTACCGAGTACCCCATCGTGCCCTTGTCGCAGATTCAGGCGATGAACTACTCCGCGACCGTCACGAATGAAGGCGCCGCCGACCTGAACAACCTCGTCTTTGACCTCCGCGCCACCGTCGGCGGCCAGACCGCCTTTACCGCCACCGATTCCATTGCCAATCTTCCCGTCGGCTCCAACTCAGTATTCAGCCCCCCGACGCCTTTTTTGCCCCAGCAGATCGACACCTACACCCTCACTGCAACCGTGGCCACTGACTCCATCGAAACCGACAGCTTTCCCTCGAACAATGTCCGCACGCTGAACTTTACCGTCTCAGACAGCGTCTACGCCCGTGACGAAGGCCCCGTCGCCGGCCTTCGCAACCTGAGCAATGGGGGCTTCCTTGGGCAAGCCTTCCGGATCGCCGCCGCCGATACCCTCACCTCGATCTCATTTTACCTGGAAAACCCGAGCGGCTTCGACACCCTAATCGGGGCCGTCTACCAACTCGGCAGTTCACCCGGAACGCTCCTCGCCCAAACCGATCCCTGGCCCGTCCCCCCCAACTTCAGCGGCTGGGCCACCGTGGGACTCGCCGGAATCGACTTGCCGATCAGTGGCGGCGCCATCATCGTGGGCCTCAACCAGCCCGCCTCCGGCCAGGTCAACCTGGGCTGGACCGCCGAAAAAACCAGTCCGGCGGCCGGCTGGCACCAGGTTGCTGGAGATTGGGCCACCACCGACGCCCTCGACCTGCCCGGCACCTACATGATCCGCGCCAACTTTGGGACGGTGGACGAAGTGGTCGCGGCCGAACCCATCGGGAACGCCCAAGAATTGCGCATTGCCCCCAACCCTTCCCCCGGCCAGTTCCACCTGGAATTTTCCCGCCCGATTTCCCGGGCCTCCCTCCTGGAAGTCCACGATCTGACCGGGCGCAAATTGCAGTCCCTACCGGTCCCGGCCGGTCGCGCACAAGCGGACATCGACCTCGCGCGAGCTCCGGCGGGCCTGTACCTGCTGCGGGCCGAGGGCCGAACCCTCGGGCGCTTAAACGTCGTAAGGTAAAATTTACCGGTAGAAAATCGGGAAAGCTACCGGGTCAAACTCGTGCATGAGATCGTAGGCGGCCTCAAAAATGTCCTCCACGCTGGGCTTGGACCAGTAATCGCCATCCGAACCGTAAGCCGGGCGGTGGGGCTGCGCCGCCAGCGTTCGCGGTTCACTATCGAGCCAGTAATACCCGCGCTGATTTTCCAGCACCTCTTGCATCATGTAGGACGTGATTCCTCCCGGGACATCTTCATCCAGGAACAGCACCCGATTGGTCTTTTTCAGGCTTTCGACGATGCGGTGCTCGGTATCAAAGGGCAGCAAAGTCTGCACATCGATCAGTTCCGCATCGATGCCCACTTCCGCAAGTAAATCGATGGCTTCCGCCGCGATGCGACACAGCGGTCCGTAGGTAACAATGGTGACGTCCTCACCCTGGCGCAGTACCTCCGGTACGCCCAGGGCCACGGTATACTCCCCCATGTTGTCGGGCAGTTGCTCTTTGAGCCGGTAACCATTGAGGACTTCGACCACAATTCCCGGCTCATCCGAGTTCAGCAGCGTGTTGTACATGCCCGCCGCCTGAACAAAGTTCCGCGGAACGCAGACATTGATGCCGCGTACCAGGTGGACCAGTCCCGCCATCAGCGAGCCCGAATGCCAGATGCCTTCCAGGCGGTGTCCCCGCGTCCGCACGATCACCGGCGCCTTTTGGCCACCTTTCGTGCGCCAGTTTACCGTCGCCAGATCATCGGACAAGATCTGCAAGCCGTACAGGATGTAATCCAGATACTGAATCTCCGCAATCGGCCGCAGCCCCCGCATGGCCATTCCGATCGCCTGCCCCATGATGGTGCATTCGCGGATGCCCGTATCCGTTACGCGCAGTTCTCCGTACTTCTCCTGTAAGCCCGCCATGCCCTGGTTCACCCCACCGATGTGGCCGAGGTCCTCCCCGAAAGCAATCACCCGCGCATCCCGGGCCAGTGCTTGATCGAAAAATTGATTGATCACCTCGAATCCACTCATCGTCGGCGAATCGTCGGAATAGGTCGGATCGACTACCGGGACGTGGCGGACCGCTTCCCGGGTCTCGCTGTACAGGTGCGAACTGTAAGCTTCATATTTCTGGGCGTTGACGTTGCGGCGGAACTCGAGCAACTTTTCCTTTGCCGGAAGCTGTTCCTGCCGGACCGCCATCAGCACCCGCTGTACCGCGACCATCATGTCCCGGTACATCGGGTCAATGGTCGCACTCAGCCCTTGCTTGATCGCCACAATTTTATCCGCTTGGGTCGAATCGGCCGCGATTTCATCGAAGATACCGTTGACAAAGGCAATGTTTTGCTGGATGGGGTCGGAATAGTCTTTCCAGGCTGCTTTTTGCCCGGCGCGCACTTGCTTTTTGTCCGCCTTCTCGATGGCATCGAGCTCTTCCGCCGTGTACAAACCTTCGGCGATCATCCACTCGCGCATCTTCTTGATACCGTCAAACTCATCTTCCCAGGCCAGGCGCTCCTTTGTCTTGTAGCGCTCATGCGAGCCCGAAGTCGAGTGGCCCTGCGGCTGGGTCACCTCGATCACGTGGATGATGACCGGGACGTGCTCTTCCCGCACCAACTGAGCCGCTTTTAGGTAGGTCTCGACCAGCGCCGGATAGTCCCAGGCTTTGACCGTGTAGATCTCATAGCCACCTTCAAATCCTTCCGTGCGCTGAAACCCTTTCAGCAATTCGCCCACGTTGTCCTTGGTCACCTGGTACTTGTTCGGCACCGAAATTCCGTAGCCGTCGTCCCAGATCGACAGCAGCAGCGGCGCATTCAGCACCCCGCAGGCATTGACCGCCTCCCAAAACATCCCTTCCGCACAAGAAGCATTCCCGATGGTTCCGAACACAATTTCGTCGCCATTGCGGGAGAAATTGGCCATCGACTTCAAATCTTCCAGTTGCCGGTACAGCACCGAAGCGTAAGCAAGGCCCACCATACGAGGCATCTGTGAACCCGTCGGGGATACGTCCGCCGAACAGTTGTGAATATCGGTCAGGTCCCGCCAACTGCCGTCCGGATTGAGATTCCGCGTGGCAAAGTGGCCGTTCATTTGTCGTCCGCCGGAAGCCGGTTCCTTTTCCAGATCCGTGTCCGAATACAACTGGGCAAAAAATTCTTTTACGTTGGAATAGCCCAGGGCAAAGGCCATCGTCTGGTCCCGGTAATAACCGGAGCGGATATCGCCCTTCTGAAAAGCATGCGACAACGCGACCTGGGCGACTTCCTTGCCGTCCCCAAAAATGCCAAACTTCGCCTTTCCGGTCAGCACCTCCTTGCGGCCGATCAGACTCGCCTGCCGGCTCTGGTATGCAGTGCGGTAATCGGAAAGGACAATTTCTTTGTCAAATGCAAGTGCGCCTGACCGCGACTTCGTTACATTCCCCATACTGTTCTACAATCTTTGGTTGGATTCCAAGGGCAAAATTAGGGAAGAAAAGAGTGGTACGCAACTGACCACTGGCTGCCCCAAAACGCAGAAAACAACCAAAAAATTGCGTTTCCTGCCCCAAATTCTTGCTTGCCCCTACTGACTTCCCCCGTTCACTTGTTCGCTTCCTCGCCTTCCCGGCAAACCTTTTGCCCGAAAGCCGGTTGGGATGTTTGGACAGAGAAATCCCCTGTTCGTCCCTGAAAAACACTTAATCATCAACGCTATGATTCGAACTCTGATACTCACCGGCCTGCTGATCGGCTTCCTGGCCACCCCGGCAACCGCCCAAATCGTAACCCCGGCCCCGAGCCCCGGTGCCACCGTCATGCAGACCGTCGGTCTGACCGATATCACCGTGGAATATTCCCGCCCCGGCAAAAAAGGCCGCACCATCTACGCCAAAGACGGTTTAGTGCCCTTCGGTGAACTCTGGCGCACCGGCGCCAACGCCGCCACCAAAATCACCTTCGATGACGACACCAAAGTCGCCGGCCAAAACCTGCCCGCCGGAGCCTACGCCATTCTCTGCAAGCCCGGGGCCAAGGAGTGGACCTTCCACTTCTACCCCTACGAGGAGCGCAATTGGACCAGCTACCGCGAAAAACTGCCCGCCCTGGCCGTCATGGTACCCTCCAAGCAAGTCAACCCCACCGTCGAGACCTTCACCATCGGCTTCGACAACGTGAAAATGGCCTCAGCCGACCTCGGCTTCACCTGGGAAAACACCGCCGTTCACATCCCGCTCGAAGTCAACGTGGACGAGCGCGTCATGAAAAACATTGACCAGGTGCTCGCCGGTCCCAGCCCCAACGATTACTACCGCGCCGCGACCTTCCTGCATGAATCCGGCAAAGACCTCAACCAGGCCGCCGAATACATCCAGATGGCCACCAAAAGCGACGATCCCAAATACTGGCACCTGCGCCGCGAGTCCCTCATCATGGCCGATCTCGGCAAGACGAAAGATGCCATCGCTTCCGCCCAGAAGTCGCTTGAACTCGCCAAGAAAGCCGGCAATGAAGACTACGTGCGCATGAACGAAAAGTCCATCGCCGAATGGTCCAAGTAAGCAATCGCTTATACCTCTCTTATATTTTTTGGCTGTTCCGTACTGGGGCAGCCTTTTTTCTGCCGGCTCGAGCATTTTCCCGTGTACCCACAAAAAAAGGCCGTTCCCTTGCGAGAACGACCTTTTTTGTGAAGGCAAGCCAGATCAGTTTACCTGGTCTTCGCCATTCACCGCATCTTTGAGCGCTTGGGAAGCGCGGAATTGCACGGCTTTGTAGGCCGGATATTCGTAGGTATCGGCGGTTCCCGGAACCGTCACCGTTCCCCCGGGTCGATCATAGGTCACAAAAGACCCAAATCCGCGAAGCCTAAGTTCGCTGTCTTCCGCAATGCTCTTGATCAGGGCCTTTTCGACGGCATTCCAGATTTTGTTGGCTTCCGCCTGGCTGATGCCCAGGATCGATGCGAGATTCTTTTCTACAGTGATTTCCATGTAAAATAGGTTTGAAAATGGTTAATTAGAGGAAAGGAGCCAGAGATTGCTCCCGATTTGTTACCCTTAAATATACGCGCCGCCTATGACACCCTGTGTCAAAAAGTACTGGCAAAAATCAATATCTTTTCCTCTGTAAATCAGACATTTACAAAAACTGGGGCGACGACCGGAAATCGTCTCTCATTCCGGCCCTGGGCTGTCCGGGAGTTCGCAGCTCCGTCCCCTTCGCCTCCGGCTTCGGCGACCAGGCCCCTCCCATCCCTGTCGCATCCGGTGGCCGCCCTTGTCGCCACTTGTCGCCATTTCCCGCACAAAATTGCCGATGATTTCCCATTTTGCACCTTCTACTATAATCAAAGCGCATGTTGGGATACCTTACCCTTACCCTCAGTTTCGTCCTGATGGCCCTCTGGCTTCCCGCCCAGGACCGCATCTCCGGCCCGGCCGGCGTCACCCGCTCCGAAGTCATCGGCCAGAACGGCATGGTCGCCACCAGCCATCCCCTGGCCACCCAGATCGGACTGGACATCCTCAAGCAGGGCGGCACCGCCGTCGATGCCGCCATCGCCGCCAATGCCGCTCTTGGGCTCATGGAGCCCACCGGCTCCGGCATTGGCGGTGACCTCTTTGCCATCGTCTGGGACGCCAAAACCCAAAAACTGTACGGCTTGAATGCCTCCGGCCGATCCCCCAAGAAATTGACCCGCAGATGGTTCCAGGAAAACGGTCACCAAAAGATTCCCGCCTTTGGCCCCCTGCCGGTTTCCGTACCGGGCTGCGTCGATGGCTGGTTTGAACTGCACGACCGCTTCGGCAAGCTCAAAATGGACGCCGTCCTCGCCCCCGCCATCCAGTACGCCGAGCAAGGCTTCCCCGTCACCGAACTCATCGCCTATTACCTGGGCCGCTCCGTGCCCTTTTTTGCCGAAAAGTACCCCCACGTCGAAGACATCTGGACCATCGACGGGAAAGTGCCCCAGAAAGGCGACATTTTCCGCAATCTCGCCCTCGCCCGCACCTACCGCACCCTCGCCCAAAAAGGCCGCAAAGGCTTTTACCGCGGCGAAATCGCGACCACCATCGCCGATTTCATCCAGGCCCAAGGCGGATTCCTCTCGAAAAAGGACCTCGCCGCACACAAAAGTGAGTGGGTGGAGCCGGTGAGCGTCAATTACCGCGGCTACGACGTCTGGGAACTTCCTCCGAATGGCCAGGGCATCGCCGCGCTGCAGATGCTCACCATCCTCGAAAATTTTGACTTCAGTGAGGTCGCCTTCGGCAGTGCCGAACACCTGCACCTCGTCACCGAAGCGAAAAAGCTCGCCTTTGAAGACCGGGCGAAATACTACGCCGATCCAGATTTCGCCCAGGTCCCCGTCGCTGAGCTCATCGCCGAGACCTACGGGGCCGAGCGCGCCCAACTGATCTCCCGCACGGAAGCCGGCCAGTACGATGCCGGGGAGATCAGCGCGGGGGAGACCATCTACCTGTGTACCGCCGACGCCGCCGGCAACATGGTCTCCCTCATCCAAAGCAATTACCGCGGCATGGGCTCCGGCATGGCGCCTCCCGGCCTCGGCTTCATGCTCCAGGACCGCGGCGAGCTCTTTTCCCTCGAAGAAGGCCAGGCCAATTCCTACGCGCCGGGCAAGCGCCCGTTCCACACCATCATTCCCGCCTTTGTCACCAAAGGCGGGCAGCCCTTCCTGGCTTTCGGTGTCATGGGCGGCGATTTTCAGCCCCAGGGCCACGTGCAGATTCTTATGAACCTCATTGATTTTGGTATGAATCTGCAACAGGCCGGCGACGCTCCCCGCTTCGAGCACCGCGGATCCTCCACCCCGACCGGACAGCCCCGCGACGGAACCGGCGAACTCCGGTTTGAAACCGGAATTCCGGATGCCACCCGCCTGGAACTGGCCTACCGGGGGCACCGCATCAGCAAGCAAAAGGGCTATTTTGGTGGCTACCAAGCCATCTTATGGGACGCCGCTCGGAAGGTCTACTTCGGGGCGAGTGAGTCCCGGAAGGATGGGCAGGCAGCCGGGTACTGAGGCGCTTATTCCGCCGGCTGCGGGCCCCAATCGGGAAAGGAATGCCGAGTTGACCGCGCGGCGGGACTTCTCGTCAACCCGACAATAAGCCCTTGCTTTTCCCATTCCTTTTTTGCATTTTGATTTTCGGGTCGGAGCCATGCATTGGCACCTCTCCGTTGATCGGCTAGATTTGCGTGCCGATAAAATCGAAACAAACAGTGTTTTTATTACTGTCCTCTTTTCAGCAGATATAGTGCTTATTTAGAAGGGTCGCGATTGGCGACCCTTTCTCTTTGGGGGGATTCGGGGTGGGTAGGGCCTATGGGTGGCACTTACCGATGTGGTAGGGCAGAAACCTTTACTTCCACCCGCTCCAGGAAGTTATTGTCTAAATGATAGCGAAATGCTGCGTTCCACTCTCTCGGCCTTGAGGCTTTGGGACCAAGAGTGATGCGCTTCAGGCAAGTATTTAAGGGAATCACGTCTATGTAAGCGCGAGGCACCTGCATTTTAGCGTCGATCTTAACCTTGAACCCGATTTCCGAAAAAGCGAGGCGCACTTCGCGCTCATGGCGATAGGCAGCCGATTTGAAGAAAATTGCGAGTTTGGCCAAACGCAGTTTCACCATATTCTGAAGATCACTTGTTAGCGAATTAAACTTTTTCGAGAGTAGGCCTTTAAGCCTTTCAAGTACTCCTTGTAGCCCAGAATAATTGATATCATCGGTCTGCCAAAGTTGATCATTGTGAAAATAAGCAACCCGGAAAAACTGAACTTCTTCTTTGCGCAAAGCCTTTTCTGCTGAATCTGCATTAGGAACCAACTGATTGACCAATGTATCCTGTAACTGTATCACGTTGATCGTGATTGAGCATCCGTTGGCCTCATCCTTTGAATCTTTTCCATAGAATCTCCACATCAGCAGATCATTAGACATATCTTCCGGAACAAAACTTCCAATGAATGGTTTTTTGACAAATTCCGTTTCATGTCTAAAAGTAGAGTTGGCCACAGCAGTTGTAGGCTGGTCCTCAAAATTAATCCCTAAATAGCTAAACAATTCGGCTCCCTCGGAGGAATCATTCATAAAACTCGCCTCTGACATCCGCAATTTGCTCCCATGCAGCACCAAAAGCCGTGCAGTGTCCAGGCTGGTGTAGTGGGTAACTGCCTTTCCATCATATTTTAAGGCTTCTTCGATATCATCGATACAATTGCTAATCAACGCGTAAGTATTGCTCGTATTGCGAGCCTTCAATTCCTGGATACGGTGTTTGGCCCTACCTTTGGCAAATACACTGTCGGAACGTTTAACAAAGTCTTGATAAGCGTTTATGGCTTTGTCCAACTGTCCTTTTTGAACTAGAATAATCCCCAGTTTGAGATAGGCAAAAGCATAGGTAGGATCTACTTGAGTTGCCTGCTCAAATTTTCGTGCTGCACCGTCTAAATCGCCTTCCCGCTCCAGAAAGTTTCCGTAGTTCAGATGTACGATCTGTGATTGGGGTTGCCGCATTGAAACTTCATCCAGTACTTTTCGTGCCTCAATAACTTCTTTCGCCTCATAAAGCGCGATTGCCTTCATGAGATAAGCATTGGAGAATGTCGGATCTGCATCAATGGCATTCTGATAATGCGTCACTGCCGCAGTGTAATTTTCTTGCTTCACCTCTAAGCTTCCTAGACCCAGGTGATATTTAGGATTGTTAGATTCAAGCTTGATTGCTGCCTCAAAATCGCTTTTTGCTTGCACCAACTCGCTCAAGTCAAAAAATACGTTGCCCCGACTGTTGAGAAATTTGCAGCGTTCCTTATCATCAAGCTCCAAAAGGTCGATGCCGTCCGAGAAGGTGGTGATTGCGTTTTGCAATTCCCCGGTCTTGCGCTGAATCCGGCCCAAATTCAGCATTGCTTGCGTGAAGTTGGCGTCAATGTCTAAGGCCTTTTTGAGCAGTTGGATCGCCTCCTTTCGCTTCCACAAGTAGTCGTAACATATTGCCAGGATCAGATACAGCTCTTTTTTGTCGATAATCTTGTCCTGCCTTTGCTCCAAGCAATTAATCAGCATCCTCACCGGTGACTTGGTCCCCTCCTGATTGCTGCTGCCACTGATGTGAGGCAGTATGCGGCCCTTAAACTGTTTAAGGATCTCCTCTGCCCCAAAGCTCTCGGCCTCGTCACAAAATTGACCAACTATGGTTTTAAAATCTGCTGCTCCCATGCGCGCTAAAGAATATCGTCTTCCAATACAATCACCCAGCCGCCAGAAGGACGATAAACTGCCCCGACGTACTGACTTTTCGTCAAGATACACTGAAGCTGCGATGCGCTCAATTTATTTACGATCAGATCGCCTTTGCGATAAACTTTTTGCACATCAACCGCACAACAGCCCAAGTAATCGGCGATAACTTGCGCAACATTCCCATCCAGTTCCGCTTTTGCGGTTTCGCCAGACTCCAAAGGCGCTTCGATTTCTTCCGATACGGTAAGTGAAAATTGCGGTGCGGCTTCAATCTTTCCAGGATTCAACAGAAAAGACATAGAAATTGTGATCGCCCCGAGGGCAGTGATAACCTTTTTCATTGTGTGAAGTAGTTGAAAGACTTAGAATGACGCAGACTGCACCGCTCGCTGGCGGAGAGAGAGTTCTACAGTTCCTTAAAGTTTTTATTTGGCAACCACCAAGTTAGCCCAAGTAGAAACAGAACTTGCAACCTACATCAAATACAGCAAAATGAGATAATTTCGATCCCTACAGAATGTCATCCTCGATCATGATGATGATTCCAGCTTTTTCCAGATCGATTGTCTCGTTGAGTGAATTGAATGCAGTTTTCATAATATTCTTTTTCTCAATTATGGTGTCAAACTTAGCAATTGAGTTGCAAATATGCAACCGGTATTCGGCACCGGTAGATAAAAATATGTCAAACCGCTTATGCGATTTGACATGCTATACTCGACCGCTAAGGTAGCGGGAATATTCAGAAGTAGTGTATTTGTGCTTTCGTGATTTAGTTCAGTAAATTTCTGATTTACAGGATATAAGGTAATGTTTTTTTTCGGGTTTTTCAATTTTCTATCAGTTTTTCCACACGAAATTTTCTACGTAAGAAACCCGAACTGGGATTCGAAAAGTGCAAATTTATCTCGATTAAATGGTTAAAAAGCTCGTCAAAAGTTACGCCGGGATCCGGCTGCAGGCGGTTCCTACCGTCCATATTCGGCTTACCGCAGTTCCCGCAATCGCTTTAAAAATCCGGTCTTTTTCCGCTGGGAAATGTTCACCACATCGCCATTTTTCAACCGCAAAAAGTTATTTCGGGAATTCACCTCCGCAACGTGGGTGATATTCACCAAGTGCCGGTGGTGGACGCGGTAGAAACCCTTGTCCTGAAACTGCTCCTCGAACTGTTTCAAATTGCGGGTGACGATCACCTGCCGGCCATTTTCGAGGTGAAAAATGGTGTATGACCCCACGCCTTCGCATTGGAGGACCTCCGCGTGGCGGGCAAGCAAAATCCCCTCTTCGGTCGGCAGACTGAGCAGACCGCTTTCCTCCGGGAAGGTTCCACGGTGCGCTGGAGTTTCGGCGGTGGGGCGGGCGGTTTTTCGCTCCCGGTACCGCTCCACCGCCGCCTCAATATCGGCCACGGCAATCGGCTTGAGCAGGTAATCGTGGGCCTGCAGCCGCAAGGCCCGGATCGCGTATTCCTCGTGCGCCGTGGTAAATACGATGTGCAAATCCGGCAGTACGTGTTGCTCCAACAAGGTAAACCCATCGCCACTCGGCATGCGCACATCCAAAAAGACGATTTCGGGAGCATGTTCCCGAATCGCCTCTACGCCCTCGGCCACGCTCGCCGCATCCGCGACGATCTCCAAGTCGGGGATGAACCGCTCACACAGGCTGCGCAGCGCCCGCCGCGCTCGGAATTCGTCGTCGATGATGATCGATTTAATGGGCATGGGTCAAATTTCAATCGGGTGTCTCAAAAAAGGAAATTGCAAACATAGCCGGGTGCCCGCTGGCTGGCCCGACGGGTCGGTAAGATCGGTGTAGACCGCCGTGAATGGCGCCGCTCGGAAGGACTGGTTCAGCAGCTCCACGCGCTGGGCAAAAATCTGGGTGGACCGCGACGGAAACGCCCGGCGCACGGTCGATTTTCGGGCTTCCGCCGCCACCCGCCCGATGCCATTGTCCTCGATGATGACCTGCAATTGCTCGCCCTCCGCCCGAAAGATGAGCCGCAACTGCCGGTCGCTCGCCTTGGGCATCAGGCCGTGCCAGATGGCATTTTCGAGAAAGGGTTGTACGATCATTGTCGGGATGTAGAGCGCATCGCGCAGAAGATCGGGGGCTACCTCCACCGAGTAATGAAAGTCCTCGTGCAGACGTTGGGCCTCCACCGCAAGGTACAACTCGCAGATCTCGATTTCTTCACCCAGCGAAATCAAGTCCTGGTCCGAACGCTCCAGGATCAGGCGCATGAGCTTAGAAAAACTGGCGATATAATCAAAGGTCTCCCGGTCCCGCCCGACCGAAACAAAGTGCTGAATCGCATTCAGTGAATTGAAGATGAAGTGGGGATTCATCCGGGCCTTGAGCGCGGTCAGCCGCAGCTTGGAACGCTGCTGGCGAAAGCGCGCCCGCTCCCGCAATATGCGGATTCGATTGCGCTGCCGCAGGCCCCAGATTGCCCCAAGTGCCCCCAAAAGCAGACTGCCCAACAAGAAGTAAAACAAAGTCGTCTGAAAAAATGCCTTCCGAATGTCGAGCACCAAAGGCGTTGGCGGTCCCCAGGCGCGAAAGGCGTGCCGGGCCCGCAGCTGGATTTCGTAGGTCTGCCCGGGCGCCAGAAATGGCAATTGCAAGACCGGCGCGGAAAGGTCCCGCCAATTGGTGTCCAGGCCCAGGCAGCGGTATTGGAAGGCGTCCGCTTTGTATTCCGGATCGAAGCACCGGATCGTACACGAATTTTGCCAGTAGGCCAGGCGGTAAGCAGGTTGGCGGGTGGTATCCCGGCCATTGATCTGAACCGATACGATTTTTAATCGGGGAGTTGTGGATCCGGATTCTCCGGTATCCGAAGCTGCCGCACGATTCATCTCCGGGATCCAAAATGCCAGTCCTTTTGCCGTGGCCAGCCACACGGTATCGCCGGAAACCGCAACTTCGCGCACGTGATTGTCGATGAGTCCGGTTCGGCGGTCGTGGTACCGAAATTCCGGTGCCCGATCTCCCGTGAAAGGCAAATCCAAAACCGCCAAACCGCGATCCGTACCGATCAGCAACCGTCCGTCCGCGGTGATGTGCAGCGCCGTGCAGTGATTCGAAGGCAATCCCGATCCCCGCTCAAAGTGGGCCACACCCCGCTCGGCGAAGTGAAAGACGCCATTGTCCTGAGTGCCCAACCACACCCCGTCGGCCGGATCAGCTTCCATGAAGGGCACCCGGCTGCCCAGCGCAGAAAGCGACATTCCGCCGGTGACTTTGCCCCGGCGTACAATCAACAAACTGTCGATGCTGCTCATCCACAGCCGTTCCCGGGCTTTTTCGTAAGCGAGGGCCTCTACCCGACCCTCGTAGCAAAACTGGCAATGCACCGAATCGGGCGCCTTTTCACAGCGATACAGACCTAAGTTGGTGGAGATGTACCACAGCGAGTCTCCCACCACCGCCAAATCTTTAAATGCCCCGGCCGAGAGCAGCGGGTAAGCATCTCCTGCGCCCAATCGCCGGGCAACCGAAACATCGCTCCGCTCACTAAACACTGGCCTGGCCAGGCGAATCTTTGCCCGCTCGCGCACGGCATCGGGGACCATGATCACCGAGCCATCCATCCCCAGGAGCAATTCGCCATCAGCAAACCGGTGGGCAAATTTCAGTTTTCGGCGCTTGGAGGAAAAAAACTCCGGAAAAGGATACACCCGCAAATCCCCGGTCGCCACCCAGCTCGGCCGACCGGTACTGTGCCCGACGAGCAACCGACCGGGGGCGGGAACGGCCAGGAAGTCGCATTGATTTTCGGGCAAGCCATTGGTTTCGTTGAGGTAAAATGCCGCCCGATCACTGCGGCGAAACAAAAATAGGCCGTTGCCCCCGGTGCCCACCCAGACATTGCCCGCCCGGTCGCACACCAAGGTGATGACATTGCCGGATTCCAGCGGCTGGACCAGCGCTCTCGTGCGGCGATTGACCAGAAAAAGCCCATTTTGCAAGGTTCCGACCCAAAGCTCAGCCATGCCCGGACCGTACGCCAAAGTCGTGATTCGGCACTTGGGGCACCGAGTCCGCATTGCCGCGATGGCCGAACGGATAAATTCGCGGTCCTCCCGAATCGCTGCGATCTCCGCGGACTGAATCACTCCGCTACCATTTTGTTCAAAAAAACGCCGGGTGTACGCGGAGAGCTTATCCGGTAGCCCAGTGGAATCGTTTGGGGCAAAGCCCGGCAGCGAACGCCCTTTCCGATCCAGTACCAACAGTTCCTCCTCCGCTCCCTCGACAAAGGCAAGAATGGGATCTCCCCGGGTTTCCGCCCGCATCTTTTGCTGGTAGGAAGGAGAGAATTGCCAGCAGTGGCCGCGGGTTGCTACCAGCATCGTACCCCGGCGGGTACTGCCGAGCGCCCGGGGTACCCCCCCAATTTCCGGAATCCAGGGAGCTTCCCAGTGTGTACGGAAGCGGTCATTTTCCCGAAAAGCGATTTGTCCCGAGAAGGTGCCGATCCAAAGCCGATCCGCGGTATCCAGGGCCATCTGCACCACCTCGCTGCCCGGCATTCCATCCGCCGGGCCAAAATTCTGGAAACGGTGCCCATCAAAACGGCTCACGCCCCGGTCGGTCCCCAACCACAAGCGTCCGTCGCGCGCCTGCAGGATCCGATAGAGGGTCATGCTCGGCAGGCCATCCTCCACGGAATAATGGCGAAAAGGCAACTGCTGCCCCCAAACCAGGGAGGTCAAACAACAAAAAAGAAGCAGGAATCGTGGCTGAATGATCGCAGTGTCGTATTTCCGTTGAAAATAGCGTTTCCGGTGGATTTGCGCAAACCCTACCCCGCCGGGCACCTGTGTGCCGATCCGCCGCGGCTGTGGCCCCCAAGGCATCACTTGTGGGAAACCGGGCAAATGGCAACCCGTCGCCAGCTTACTTGCTTCCATGATCAATCTCTTTTCCGTCTCCCGCGCAACGATGATGAGCTTCCGGTTGCTGTGTCTGGGGGCAATCTTGTTGCTCGGCTGCGGCAACGATGAGCTCCCGGGCACGATTCTCTTTCAGCGATTTGAAAGCGATCCATTTGACGGACAAACGATCACGACGGATTATGCGAAGAACGTATTGGGCTGCAAATGGCCCAGCTACCGAGTTGATTCCCCGTTTGATGCGGGTTGCAGTCGCCTGAACAACCCATTTACGGGAGACGGCAACTTTCTCATCATCGACAATGATGCGGGCAGTCAGGGCGTGCTCTACGGGGAATCGGATCTTGATTTTTCTCCCGGAACCTACTTTTGGTTTGTGTCCATCCGTCCGCGCTTTGGGAAGCGCCCCAACTATGCGCCGGAGTTCCTGAAACTGGAATTTCAGATCAATGGAAGTACTTATACGTCCACAAAACGCGGCTACAATCATAAATGGCAGCAGTCGATGGGCAAGTTTGAACTGACCGAAGCAATCAAATCGGCGACGGTGACCCTGGTTCAGACCAATACCGGAATGAACATGGATTACGGCCTCGACAACTTCATAGTCGTGCGTGAAAAGGATCAATAACTCCTGCGGGAAACCGCACCGAACAATATCCAACTTCAACCATCAATGTAAACGTGAAATCCTTTTGAACATGAAAACTCCAATGTCAACCATTCTCAGCATTTTAATCTTATTTGCGGGTATTTCCCTGGCAAAGGGACAAGTGATTATTTCCCAGGACTTTGCGACGGACCCATTCACCGCCGCCAACATCACTACGGATTATCCAGTGAATGCGACTACGGGTTGCTTGTGGCCGAGCTACGTGATTACGAACAATTACAGTGTTCCCTGCAGCGCCTTTCCGGCCGAGACCGGTGACGGTGACTTCCTGGTGATCGATAACGTGTGGCTTCCCGGCAGTCATGTCTACCGAGAAACCGGCGTTACCTTTCCTGCGGGCGACTACGTCTGGTCCTTCGAAGCCATCACCCGATTTGACGGACCCGGAACGCCCGGTTCGCCCTCGGTGAACCTCGACATCCGGATCGGAGGCAACACCGTAGGCAGTGCGGTGGTATTTTTCGAAAACGACAATTTTGTGCTTTACGGCGCTCCCTTTACCCTTCCTGCTACCGTCACCAATGGCGTTTTTGAAATCGTCCAGACCAACAATGGCAACAACCGTGACTTCGCCATCGACAACATTTTCATCGTGCGGGAAACCGTCCCACCCTGCGACCTCGGCAACGTCAACCTCTCCTTCACCGTAACCGGCGACGACTATTGCTTCAGTCCGGTTCTCCCCAACAATCCTGACATTGCCACCTACCAAATCGACTGGAACTTCGGCGATGGCAACACCGGAACGGGCCCCAATGCCTGCAACACCTACGCTTCCGGCCAATACACCGTCTGCATGACAATCCGGGGTTTTCGCAAGGAGGAATTCGATCCCTGCGACGAGGTGACCATCTGCCGCGACATCTGCGTGGTGGCCACTTCCGAGCCCTGTACCTGCGGCCTCGCCTCAATCAATACCACCATCGACGGCACCAACAAATGTGCTCCGGCCTTCAATATCAACGCGACGCCCAATGAATGCTCTACGATTCTCGGGTACAGCCTGAATGCCGGGGATGGAAATACCTACGGCGGAAGTTTCGTGCCGGATGTCCTGCTGATCAACTACGCCGCCGCCGGCGATTACTTCCCCACGGTGACCTTCCAAGTGACCGACGGCAAGAACACCTGCGAGATCACTGAGCCGCTGGACAAGGTTGTCTGCCGCCAATTCAAAACTGAACCCGGAAGTGGGGGCGCCCCCACCGCCCGGATGGAATTGTTCCCCAATCCTGCCGAAGATCTTCTCCAGGTCCGGCCCCACCTGCCCCTCGGCGCCAAAATGGAGATCATCATCACCGGCATGGACGGCCGCATCCTCATGCGGCGCAGCCTGGCCAATGACCGCACCGAATTCTCCCTGGATGTCGGCGAACTTTCCGCCGGTATGTACCAACTCATTTTGCGCAACGGCGACGGGCAAATCAGTGCCGCTAAATTCGTCGTCCAATAGCCAACTGAACCCAAATCCTTTCTGACACACATTTTCAAGGCATATTTTTTGCTCAACAGTGCGTTTTGCGACCCCGCAAGCGCACTGTCTTTTTACCGCCGGGGGGCACCAAATTCTCCGCCTTTCTCAGTAATTGTAATGCTTACGTGAAGCAGCGGCCGCCCAAAGCAAGATTGCCGACAAGAATCGGCCTTGCGCGTTGTATACAATCCGATTATATCCTAATTTAGCGACTCAACAAAACACAAATGCTATGGCAGTAATGCAATTCAGAGAAGCCGTCCGGATGGCAATGGTGGAGGAGATGCGACGAGATCCGGAAGTGTTCCTGATGGGGGAAGAAGTAGCAGAATACAATGGCGCCTACAAGGTCAGCCAGGGCATGCTCGACGAATTCGGCCCCAAGCGCGTCGTCGACACTCCGATTTCGGAAATGGGATTTGCCGGCGTGGGCGTCGGTGCGGCCATGGTCGGGATGCGCCCCATCATCGAGTTCATGACCTTCAACTTTTCCTTGGTCGGCATTGATCAGATCATCAACAACGCCGCGAAGATCTACCAAATGAGTGGCGGTCAATTCCATATTCCAATTACTTTCCGTGGTCCCAGCCAAAGCGCTGGCCAACTCGCCGCGACCCACTCCCAAAGTTTCGAGCCTTGGTACGCCAATACGCCCGGACTCAAGGTAGTGTCGGCTTCGACCCCGCGCGACGGCAAAGGATTGCTTAAAAGTGCCATCCGGGAAGATGATCCGGTGCTGGTGATGGAGTCCGAGCAGATGTACGGCATGAAGGGCGAGGTGCCGGAAGATCCCGAGTTTTTGATTCCGCTCGACACCGCTGACATCAAACGCCCCGGCAGCGATGTTACCATTTTGACCTACGGGAAAATGGTCCACGTATGCCTGACTGCCTGCGATGAGCTCGCCAAGGACGGCATTGATGCCGAAATGATCGACCTGCGCAGTCTGCGTCCAATCGATTACGAGACGGTGATCGAGTCAGTCAAAAAGACAAACCGTTGCGTCGTGGTGGAAGAAAGCTGGCCCCTGTGTGGTTTTGCCGGCGAACTCGCCTACTCAATTCAACGCCTCGCCTTTGACTTCATCGATGCGCCGGTTATCCGGGTTACCGCACAAGACACCCCGCTGGCCTATTCGCCGACTCTGATCGCCGAGTGGTTGCCCAATCCCAAGAAAGTCATCGACGCGGTGCGCCAAGTGACCTATTCAAACTGATCCAACGCACCTCGCAATTTATAGACGCTCGATGCTTCCGTTGATGGATGAATCGGGCGTTTTTGTCTCCGGGCAATTTAAATCGCCTTTGCGAAGCAGTTTAAATTTAGTCCTGCGATTTTGCTATTTTTAGAGAATGAGTCTTCAACCCCATGCGGTCCCGATCCGCGAACGCATTCTGGAATTGAGCTTCAATGCTTTCAACGCCCGCGGCTACAAGCAGGTGTCGATGGACATGGTTGCCCGGGAGTTGCGGATCAGCAAAAAGACCATCTACAAGTACTTTGATGCGAAGGAGGCAATTCTGGAAACGGCAATGGAAGGGCTGTTTGCGCGGATCGAAAATGACCTGAACCGCCTCGCCAAAGGAGTGCCCGGCCGGGATGCCCTGCTCGCCTATTTCACCATCTACCGGGACTTCGTGAATTCCCTTTCCGAGCGCTTGCGGCATGAAGTTGCCCAGGACATTCCCTACCTCTACGAACGCATCAAGACCTTTGAGCGGCAAGTCCTGAAGCGCTCATTCGGAAAGTTGCTGAAGGAACTGCGGGGCAACCGCTTGATCGATTACCCTTCCCCCACGCGGGAATTTACGGGAGCATTTTTTGCGATGCTCAAAGGTTTGGTCGATGCTCCCGAAGACAAAGCCAACTTTATCATCGGGGCTCTTTTCCGCGGAATTTCGGTCAAAAAGAAGAAAAAGGACAAGAAATAAGCCGCCGCATTTTCTTTGGGTTGTGGCCAGCCGACAACCGCTTGGCCGGGCATTCGTTATCTTTCGGATTCAATCGTATTTCGATTTTGCAAAATGAACGTAAGATATTTTTTCGCCACACTGTTGTTCTGCTCTATTTATCTTGTTTCATCGGCCCAAACCCACGGGCACTGCGGAACCGATGCCTTGTGGGAACAAACTTTGGGTGAGAGCCCGGAAGCACGCCGCCAGTTTGCATTGCAAGAAGCCCAGTACCGCAATTGGGTTCGGACCAATGTTTCCAGCAGCGGTGCGCGCACCACGATTACCATACCAGTGGTCGCCCACCTCATCCAATACAGCGCCTTCGAATCCATTTCTGATGCCCGGGTGCAGTCACAAATCGACGTCCTGAACGAGGATTTTGGCCTCATGGCTGCCGATACCAGCGCCATTCCCGCTGAGTTTCGCCCCCTGGCGGCCAATACCGAAATCCAGTTTTGCCTCGCCACCATCGACCCGAATGGTTGCCCTACGGATGGAATCGTACGGGTGGTCGCACCCGACCTCGCCGATCACGACACCGGCCAAAGCGGGCAGATGAAGGCCTTGAGCTACTGGCCGGCGGACCGCTACCTGAATATGTGGGTCCCTGCCACCATCGACGGGGGGATCCTGGGCTACGCGACCTTTCCCTTCAATCTGCAAACAAATCCGGCGGAAGATGGCGTAGTGATCAATGCCCGTTTTTTCGGGCGGGGAAATGGCATCGCACCGTCCAGTTATGCATTGGGCCGCACGGGTACGCACGAAGTCGGCCACTGGCTGGGGCTGTTCCACACCTTTCAAGGCGGCTGTTCCGGGATGAACGCCAGCAATTGTGATACCGGCGGTGACCGGGTCTGCGATACGCCCCCCACCGCGAATTCCAACTTTGGTTGCCCGGGTACGCAAAATACTTGCAACGAGTCCCCCCAGGACCTCAACGACATGACGGTCAACTTCATGGACTACGGTGATGATGCCTGCTTGCTCATGTACTCTTTTGGGCAAAAGGACCGCATGGATTTTTTCCTCAATGGTGTCCGCAGTGTCATCTGGAGCCCCGCCAATCTGACCGCTACGGGCTGCGACGGAACGCCGGCTCCGGGCTGTCAACCCATCGCCCGGATCGGGGCGGAAAAAACGGTGGTGTGCGCCGGGGACAGCATTGTATTTACCGACCTTTCTACGGGTCCGCCCACCAGCCTGAGCTGGGATTTTCCTTCCGCCAATCCGGGTACGGCTACCCAATCCACGGTAACGGTGGCATTTCCCCAAACGGGCACCTATCAGGTGGGACTCACTGCGACCAACAGCATCGGTTCGGCCTCGGATTCGCTTGCGATTCTGGTGGTGGATCCGATGATGCCCCCGGTGAGCGAAGGCTTTGAAGCGGCGAGTCTGCCGTTGGGGTGGTCGGTGTTTGACGAAGACCAGGCCGGCACCTGGGAACTCGCGGCAACGGGCAGCGCCGGTCAGCAGTCAATCGTCGTGCGAAATTACATTCTCCGGGAAGAGGGCACTCAGGATGATCTGACTTCTCTGCCCTTCGATTTGTCCTGGGCGACCGATGCCCGCCTCACCTTTGATCGGGCCTACAAGCGCCGGGATGCGTTTTCGCCGGATTCACTGAAAGTGCTGATCTCGACCGATTGCGGCGCCAATTGGGAGTTGCTTTGGATTCGGGGCGGTTTCGGCCTGGCGAGCACTCCGGGACTGGCCATTCCCGCCGAATTTGTCCCTACCGCCGCGCAGTGGGTGACCGATACGATTGACCTGAGCGCCTACATCGGGCAATCGTCCTGCCAGTTGCGGTTTGAGTGCATCGGCGCCAATGGCCAAAGTCTCTACCTGGACCAGATCAACCTCGACGCTACGATTGTCGGGCGGGGGGATCCGACCGGGACCGCCGCTGATTTGCGGATCGTACCGAACCCAGCCGTACAGGCTCCCGAAATCCGTTTCGAACTGGCGCGTGCCGATCAGGTGCAGTGGCAGGTGCAAGATTTGCGGGGAAAAGTACGCTGGCAAAGTGGCTCCACCAAGCTCGCTCAAGGGCGACACATGTGGCGATTTACGGCGGTAGAATGGGAGAATTTATCCCCGGGAATGTATCTTATTTCTCTGACTGGACAGACGGGACGGGTCAGCAAAAAGCTCATCAAGCGTTGATCCTGTCGGGGGAACCACAAACGGCTTCTTGCTTGTTTTTTGTATATTGATCAACCGTTTTTGAAGTATTATCTAGCAAAAGCAAAATGAAACGATTTTACGATAAGCTCCTCGCAACCGCGTTTGTGCTCATATTGGGGGCCTTTTCGGGCCAGTTACAAGCCCAAAAGCACGATTGCGGTACGCACGATTTGTTTGAACATACGCAGGATCCCCAAATGCTCCGGACGTATGAGCAAGCTGAAACCGAGTACCGGGAATACCTCAAAACCCCGCGGCGTTCTTCGGTGGTGCGCACCATTCCCGTGGTCGTACACGTTGTCCAGAGTTCCAATCACAATCTGGTAACGATGGAAGATATCCAGTCGCAGATAGACATTTTGAACGAAGACTTTCGCAAGATCACCGGCACTCCGGGCGATGGCCAAGGAGTGGATACCGAGTACGAATTCTGCCTCGCTTCCATCGATCCCAACGGTTGTCCCACCGATGGGGTGGTGCGGGTTGTCGATCCGCAGCTTGCTTACCACGACCGGAACGTCGCCCAAGCGACCATGAAAGGCGCCTCGCAATGGGATCCCTACCGCTACCTGAACATGTGGGTGCCGCGGGTAATCGATACGCAAAGTTCACAAGGTGGTGAGGTAATTGGGTACGCAACCTTCCCGAATAATCTCGGTATCCAGACCAACTTGGACGGGGTCGTGATCCACTCCGGCTTTTTCGGTCGTTTCTCGAACCAGCAGTACCAAGGCCGTACCGGAACCCACGAAGTCGGTCACTGGATGGGCCTGTTCCACACTTTCCAGAATGGGTGCCAGGGCGCAAGCAGCACTACTTGTACGGTTCAGGGCGACCGCGTCTGCGATACGCCTCAGGCCATCGAACCGAACTACAATTGTCCTTCGGGGGTCAACAGTTGTACCGATACGCCATTCGACAATGACGATCAGATCGACAACTACATGGACTACGCCGACGGCGTTTGCCAGAGCCAATTCACCGCGGGACAAAAGGACCGGATGGATTTCTTCATGATCAACTTCCGCGGCCAATTGATTGCAGCTTCGAATACGGCCGCAACGGGCTGTGATGGTTCGATGTCCCCGGGTTGTACGCCCCGCGCGGACTTCTTCGCGGAAAACGAAGCCTCCTGCCCGGGTCAGCTCATTCAGTTCCGCGACAATTCCTTCGGACCGGCCACTTCCTGGAACTGGTCCTTTGCCGGTGGTACACCGAACACCTCTTCCATGCAAAATCCGACGATCTCCTACGCCAATCCGGGAACGTACGGCGTGACCCTCGAAGTCACAAACGCTTTTGGCAACGATACAGAAACGAAGAGCGGTTTCATCACCGTCGCCGGACCGATCAATCCGCCGATTGCGGAGGATTTTGATGCAAGCACGTCGCTGCCAATCGATTGGACGGTTCTCAACCCAGACTTGGCCACCACCTGGGAGGTAGCCGCCGGAGTGGACCCCAATGGCGGCAACGCGATCAAGGTCAACAATTACATCGCCGATGAATTCGGTGCTTTCAACGAGGGCTCAAACGATGACCTCATCACGCAGGCCATCAATCTGTCCAATGCGACGGAGGCGTTCGTGACCTACGAACGTTGCTACAAGCGCTTTAACCCGACGACCCTCGATACCCTGCGCTTGGCGGTTTCGACCGATTGTGGCGACAACTGGACCCAAGTAAAGGAAGCAACCGGACTCGACTTGGTCACAGTTGCCGGTTTCTCCTCGGCCTTTGAATACGTACCCAATGCCAACTCGGCCTGGGTGACGGATACGGTGCGGCTCGATTCCTTTGTCGGCAGTGGCACGGTCAAGTTGCGTTTCCGGGTGACCAGTGGCGCCGCGCAGTCGGTCTACCTGGACAACATCAACCTGGGCTTCGTCGCGGTGAGTTCCGCCGAGGCCGCCAATTCAATTTGGTCCCTCAACGTCGGTCCGAATCCCTTTACTGAGCGCCTCGAAGTGCGTTACGCGCTCGCCAAGCCGGCGGAGATGGAATTCTCGATCACCGATCTCACCGGCCGCGTGCTCCACTCGGTCGCACTCGGCCGCAAGGCTCCGGGCAACCACGTCGCCCGCATCCCCAGCGCGACGCTCAGTTCGCTGGCCCCCGGTGTGTATTTCCTCCGGGCGGACAGCCCCTTAGGAACGATCACCCGCAAGCTGGTCAAGACAAACTGATCGGCGGAACGATCTGGAGGCGTAAAGCAAAAACGGCTTTCCTGCGGGAAAGCCGTTTTTGGGTTTGGGGGGGATGGGCAGTAGATCTATCCGGAGCCTGGTTGCCTGTCCAGTGATCGCAGCCCCATGCGAATTCTGAAATGGGGGGCATACTCCAGCACACGGCTTTGAGGGTGCAGCGGAAAGCAAAAATGAATGATGTTTTCGATTTTTTTGCCATTCTCAATTTGTTTTGGTGGTTCTTCTTGGGTTACCGAAGAACATTGGGACGGTCCATTGTTCATGACAATGTTTGGTCGAGAAAATATGGATGCACCCAATCAAAAAACGATTACCAGGAGGAGACCAATATGGGTTCGAACTATTCTAAAGTACATCATAGTCGGACTTTGATGTTTGCCGAGTTATCCAATCTCATGGCCCAATTAGATAGATATGGGTTGTCTCAGGAAGCGATCAGCAACAACGTCATTGGAAAACGGACGAAAACCAACATGGACAGGACGAATTGGTACTTACGACAATGATTTCGTCTTGACCGGGAGGACATTAGGGTATTTGAGTTCTTCTGGCATTCAACCTGTGGGGATAAACGCCAGAGGCTCACTTTGCTTTTGGGATTGTGCAATGATTCCGTGCTCACGGATACAATCGAGCTCATCGGAGGAACTGAGATCGGTGAGTTTGAGATCAAAACGAAAGGGGCGGTTAAAACCTGGGCGGAGATATCAATGAAAAAAGTCTTTGCCAATTGGATGGACGCGCACGATTACAAAGAGGAATACTTTGCGGATCCCACAGCCTTGGTTGACCAGTTGGAATATCATTTCAAGGGTTATGCCACTGACTTTCTAAGCGGCGGTTTAAATCTAATTCTGCGATTTTACTATGGCATCCTTTTCTGCCTCTCTTCAGCTATTTTCTCGCCCATAGCTCGGGCTATGGACGCCAAAATGAGCTTCGATGGAAAAAAAATCTGCGCTCGCAAATTTCACCCACCAATTTTAAACCGCCTCTAACGATTCAACAAAGATTCTCAATTCAGCACTTTCGGCCACAATCCAAAGTAAACAATCTCTTTCCCATCGCGAGACCCAAACCGGCAACCAGTAGTTCACCTCCCCTTCAGCGAACACTTCGCCCTCCCCAAGCGTTGCACCTCTAAACCGCAACCCCCAATGACACCACTCCGCTGCTCCCCGCTCGTGCTCTTGCTTTCGCTGCTCCACCTCACCAGCCCCGCCCAGGATACTTTCTCCATCGTCGCGGTCGATACCGTCACCGGGGAAGTCGGGGCTGCCGGTGCGACCTGCTTGTCGGTCCTGCCGTTGGGTTCCTTGATCAATCGCCTCCTGCCCGGCCGGGGGGCGGTCACCGCCCAGGCCTCCGTTTCGACTTTGAACCGTGACTACGCCCTGCAACTCATGCAAGCCGGGCGGTCCCCCGCCCAGATCATCGATTCCCTTTTTCAAAACGATAGCAACGGCAATCCACAAATCCGGCAAAACCTTGTCGTCGACCTCTTTAACGGAGGTGGCCGGAGCGCCGTCTTTACCGGCAACCAATGCGTGGCATTTGCCAACCACATCGTCGGTCCGAATTACGTGATCGCAGGCAACATCCTGCTGGGCCAGGCGGTACTCGATTCGATGGAGGTGCGTTTCCTCAATGAGTCCGGCGACTTGGCCCAAAAGTTGATGGCGGCGCTCCAAGGCGGAAAATTCATCGGCGCCGATACCCGCTGCACCCAGTACAATACCTCTTCACTCTCCGCCTACCTGCGGGTAGCCCAACCGAGCGATTCGGTAGAACAGTACCGCCTGGACCTGAACGTCGCCAGCAATCCCCTCGTACTGATCTTTGAATCAGTAGATTCCCTACAGCGGATGTTTGACCAATGGCTGCTCACAAATGCCGAGCGACCCACTTCCGGATCTGGAATACAAGTCTATCCCCAGCCGGCGACGACAACCGTGATCATTTCCGGTATAGGACTGGAAAAATTGACCGTGTGTGATCTGCAGGGACGGAAAATGCCCCTCCGGGTGGAAGCACGTTCCGAAAGGCAAGTGCGGCTTTCCCTCAATGGTTGGGCCGCAGGCATTTATTGCATTCGGGCCGGCCGGCAGACCGAACGCCTCTTGGTGCTGCCCTGAACCACCCCGCTACTTCCCCTCACTGCTTCAACTGATTTTCGATCACCAAAATCGGAGCGTCATTTTTGAGCCAAGTTTCGTAAGTCGCATCTGCCGCATCTGAGCTCTTCACATTGAATGCGCCCAATACAATGTCCTCGTCCCCATCACCGTCCAAATCGCCCGCGTCCATCACCATCCACCGCGACAGATTGGCCCCCTCAATTGTGTGCGCGGCAAATTGCTCCGGACCCGTCTGCTCAAAATAGACAAACGCTTCCTGTGCGCCCTGCGCGTAATCCGGGTAAAACGACACCGCGGCGATGTCCAGGTCGCCATCCTGATCGTAGTCGCGGGTACGGGTGCCGTAAGCGCCATTCATCCCCAGGAAAAATGCTTCTTCAAACTTGAGCCCCCCCAGATTGCGGTAGAGCCGAATGCCGTGATTGGGCTTGAGGATCGGGACGTAATCACCGTTATCGCCATTGGCCACCAGAAAGTCCAGATCGCCGTCCCGGTCAAAATCCACCATTTCCAGCGCTGTCGAACCGTAAGTGGGATTGAAGCGGAATAAGCGCCGCCCGAGAAAACGGCCCCCGCCTTCATTTTCGTAGATGCGAATGCTTTCGTCCGAATTGGCCATCAGGGCGAGGATCTCCGGCAAGCCGTCCCCATCAAAATCGTGTACCCCGACCGCTACCGTTCCGTCGTCCGGGAACAGAACGTGGCGTTCCCATTTGCCCCCACCCAGATTCTCGTGCCAAGCGAGCTGGCCCAGGTGGTAACCAAATTCGCAGAGGACCAGATCCTCGTCCCCGTCCGCATCCAGGTCGGCCCACTGGGAAAAGACTGGTCGCATCAGGCCGTCCATTTTCAGACCCGTACGGCCCCGGCGAATGTCGCGCAGCGTTTTGCCCGACGCAAATACCCCTACCGGATTGTCCGAGCCCTTGATGCTACCGATGTCGGCAATCGATAGCCGGTCGCGCTCCACGCGGATGTGGACCGGCCCGTAGACATCCTTTTGCCGGTCGATGATCCGCCCGTCCGGTTTGACCTGAAGCAGATCCTGGCTGAAGTACGCCGCGTAAAGCTGGTGGCGGAACGTATCGATGCTGACCGCCGTCAACTGCGGGGCCAAAATTGTATCCGGCCGCAAGATCCGCGCCTTGAAACCCGGAAGATCCGGCGCAATTGGCAGGCGATTCGACGGGCCGAAAGTCCGTTCCGGAGCATTTTGTAGAATGTGGTCGCGCAGCAATTCCCAGTCTTGCCGGGGCAGGATCGGCCGTTGGGGATAGACACCCGCCTCCATGACCCGCTTGCCCCCGAGACCCGGTTCCAGCCACTTAGAGGGCACCTGATCGAAGTACTGGACATTGTCATTGTAGACGCCCATGTAAGCGCTCATCCGGACGAGGACACTCGATTGCCAGGTTTTGCGGTCCAGATCCGAGGGCGCGGGGAGGGCATGACAGTTTCCGCAGTAAATATTGTGGAGTTGCTGGCCCCGCGAGGCAGTGGGGGTAACCGGGGCCGGGGAAGGAGCGGTGGCCGGAGCCGGATCGCCGCACCCTGCAAGCCCCCCAAGCAACAGCAACCCCAGCAAAATCAAACGAATCATACCGGAATTTAAGCACAATTCGCGATCTCGCGGAGACTTTTGTGGAGGTTTTCGGGAAATGTCTCCCGCGACCGTCGATTGCCCATCGCCGAAATCCATACCGGTGTCGCGGTTGCCCGCTCCCGGATGCCGGCGAAGTATCCAGTACAGGCAAGATGGACGACGGCAATTCAAGCTGGGATCATCCTCACTTAGAGGCGGTTTAAAATTGGTTTGTGAAATTTGCGATCGCAGATTTTTTTGTCCATCGAAGCTCATTTTGGCGTCCATAGCCCGAGCCAGGGGCGAGAAAATAGCGGAAGCGGGGCGGAAAAAGATGCCGTAGCAAAATCGCAGAATTGGATTTAAACTGCCGCTTAGGCAGGATCCATTTTAAATCTACCTTGCCCCGCGGCATACCAAGCGTGGGTGTAGGGTGGCGTCCAGCTCCACGGTAGCCCCGGGAGGACTTCCCCCCCAACAATTACCGGGGCAAAACCGCCCTTCGCCTTTGCGAGAAAATGGCTCCCCAATGTCCGGTTGACTTCATTAATTTTGCTTATTACCCAATATTTACCGCTATGCGCACCATTTTGGTTTTTCTGTTGACAATAGGTTTGTTGGCTGGCTGTGCCTCGGAACCGGGCGAAGCAACGTCCTCGTCCGCCGACCCTACCCTTACGCTTTCCCCACCACCCCCGGATCCGGTGCGCCCAACGGTAGATTTCAAGGGCTTTGTCAATGGCTACACCGACCTGAAACTGCCGCAGCTCATCGATGAAGATAGACTGGAAAATTACGGGACCGAATACCCGGAGCGGAAAATCGCGGCGGGCGACTTGCGGGCGTATCTGGAAGGGACCCCAGATTTTCCGGAACTGGGGGAAACAGTACACTTTGCTCGTTTGGGGAAAATGAAAACCGCCGCGGGTAATTGGGTGTTGCTCACCTACCAGATGGCCGCCGGCGATCACGTCTATGCGACGACTTTCACCAAAACCGGCGAAGCCATTGCCGGGAAACAGATCGTAAGTCTGCCCGAGGTACCGGAAGGAATCAACGTGAATGCTGTCCTGGGTGCCAAGGGCAGTCTGATTCTCACCACCCGAACGCCTAAACTCATGAGTGAAGAAGGCGTGCCGATTGATGTCGAAGTGACCCAGGAAAATTGGCAGATTACCCCGGAAGGTCAAATTCAAAAGGTGATCGAATAAATAAGCGCTGATTGTAGGTTGCCACTGCGGAGACCTGCGTCCGCAATCTAGGCCCTAAATTCATTCACCGCAGCAACTTGCCCTTGACCCAAGCAGGCGGTCTTGCGGTCCACCAAAACCTCAATACCCCCCTACTTCCTCCCGCGTGGCATATACCCTTCGGACCTTGCGGTAGAGCGCCCCCGCCTCGCGAAAATTGAGGGTTTGCTGGCCGTCGGAGAAGGCTTTTTCGGGGCAGGCGTGGACCTCCACGATCAGGCCGTCCGCGCCGGCCATCACCCCGGCCAGGGCCATCGATTCTACGTAGCGCCGCAGTCCGATTCCGTGGGAAGGATCCACGATGACCGGGAGGTGGGTCTTTTCCTTGAGGATTGGAATCGCGTTCAGGTCCAGTGTGTTGCGGTAGGCCTTTTCGTAGGTGCGAATGCCCCGTTCGCAGAGCAGGATGCGTTCATTGCCCCGGGCAAAAACGTACTCCGCCGATTGCAACAGCTCCTCCAAAGTGCCCGACATGCCCCGCTTGATCATGACCGGCTTGTCCACCTCGCCGAGCGCATCCAGCAGATTGAAATTCTGGGAATTCCGCGCCCCCACCTGAAAAATGTCGATGTAGTCGATCATTTGTTCGATTTGCTCGGTGTGCATGACCTCAGTGATGATGCGGATGCCGTGCTCCCGTGCGACTTGGTGCCAGACCTTCAGCCCGTCAATGCCCAAGCCCCGGAAACTGTAGGGCGAACTGCGGGGCTTGTAGACGCCCCCGCGCATGACCTTTACCCCGTTTTCCGCCAAGTGGGCCACCGTTTCCCGGATCTGTTCCTCACCTTCGATTGAGCAAGGCCCCGCCATCAAGGTCAAGTCCCCCGAACCGGTGGACAACTCGCCATCGATCTGGATGCGAGTGGCTTCCGCCTTCCATTTTCGAGACACCAGCTTGTAAGCATCGGAGACCCGGTGGATGTCCCGCACCCCATCGAGGTGGCCGATCTTGCGGAGGTCAAATGCTTTCTTGCCCAGCCCGACCAAATATTCGCCGTACTGCGTGCGGACTTCGCGGACCTTGTAATCGATGGCTTCTACCTCTCCCTTCAGCGCCTCCAGTTGCGCATCGGTAATATCTTGTTGCAGTTGGATAATCATAGTTTTGAATTTTCAATTTCCAATTCTCAATGGAGGATTTTCAATTCCACTCAAGTGGTCCAAAGTGTACAAGGCAGTCATAGAAAAATTCCCCTTTACAAATTGAAAATTGTTACGATTCACGATGTCTGACTTCCCGGTTCCGATTGGCACTACCCGTAGCGCATCGTTGGAAATCAGTCATCAAAAATCAACTTTTAATTTTATTGACAAAATGTTCCGTGGCTTCGGCCACATTGTCGACGTCGGTGACCGCGCGGATGAAGGCGCTGCCCACGATTGCGCCGCGACTGAATCGGCAGCAGCGCTGGTAGTCTTCGGCCGTGGCAACCCCAAAACCGATCAGGTGCGGGGTGCGGAGTTCCATGTCCCGCAAGCGTTGGAAATAATCGAGTTGGGCGGAACTGATCCCGCCCTGGCCCCCCGTCGTCGCGGCCGAGGACACCGCGTAGATAAAACCCCGGCTCATCGCATCGATCCGCCGAATGCGCACCTCGTCGGTCTGGGGCGTCACCAAAAAACTGATCCCCAGTCCGTAGCGGTCAAACAGCGCCCGGTATTCCGATTCGTATACTTCCAGGGGAAGATCAGGCAAAATCAAGCCGTCCACCCCCGTATCCACGCAGGACTGGCAGAATTCTTCCTCCCCGTACTGCATCACTTGGTTGAAATAACCCATGAATATAATCGGGGCTTCAACCTCCGCGCGGACCGACTTTACCTGCTCAAACAGCAAAGAGAGGGTCATACCGTTGTCGAGGGCTTGCTGATTGCTTGCCTGAATTGTGGGACCATCCGCCAAAGGATCCGAGAAGGGAATTCCCACCTCGATCAGGTCCGCCCCGGCGGCACTCAGCGATTTCAGTACCGTCCCCGTACTTTCCAGTTGCGGGTAGCCGGCGGTGAAGTAGACATTGAGAATGCCATCCGCCTTTTCCTGAAACAGTGCTTCGATGCGGTTCATGGCTGGGGAGAATCATTTTCCGGCAAATACCGCATGAACGTCGCGAGGTCCTTGTCGCCGCGCCCACTGAGATTGACGACCACGATTTTTTCCGGGGACAATTCCAGCTTCGCCAGGGCCGCCAGAGCGTGGGAAGTTTCCAGCGCCGGGATGATGCCCTCAAGCTGAGCGCACTCAAAAGCCGCCGCCACCGCATCGTCATCCGTGATGGCCACCGCCTGGGCGCGTCCCCGGTCAATCAGGTGGGCGTGCATCGGGCCGATTCCGGGATAGTCCAGGCCCGCCGAGAGCGAATACGGCTCGACCACTTGCCCGTCCGGCGTCTGCATGAGCAGAGTGCGACTGCCGTGGAGGATTCCGATGCGGCCCAGTACACTCGTCGCCGCGCTTTCCCCCGTATCGATCCCTTTGCCGGCCGCCTCTACCGCGACCAGGTGGACCTTGGGCCGATCCAGGTAGTGGTAATAGGACCCGGCGGCATTGGAACCACCGCCAACACAAGCCACGATCATGTCCGGATCTTCACTCCCGGTCACCGCCTTGAGTTGGTACTTCATCTCCTCGCTGATCACCGACTGGAAGCGTGCGACCATGTCCGGATAAGGGTGCGGTCCGACCACGCTCCCGATGATGTAATGCGTATCCGTTGGATTGTTGATCCAGTCGCGGATCGCCTCGTTGGTCGCATCTTTGAGGGTTTGGCTGCCGCAGGTGGCCGGGCGGACTTCCGCACCGAGCATCCGCATCCGGGCGACATTCGGAGCCTGCCGTTCCATGTCGTGGGCCCCCATGTAGACGATGCACTGCAAGCCGCGCAAAGCACAAACCGTCGCCGTGGCCACCCCATGCTGTCCCGCACCGGTCTCCGCGATGATGCGTCTTTTGCCCAGACGCTCCGCCAACAGGACCTGGCCGATTGTATTGTTCAGCTTGTGGGCACCCGTGTGCAGCAAATCTTCCCGCTTGAGGTAGATCTGCGCGCCGTATTTTTCCGACAAGCGCTCCGCAAGGTAGAGTGGTGTCGGGCGACCCGCGTAGTCCCGCAGCAGTGCGTCAAATTCTTTTTGAAAAGCAGGATCCGCAGTCATTTCCAGGTAGCAATTCCGCAATTCCTCCACGTTGGGATGCAGCATCTCGGGGATAAAAGCGCCCCCAAACTTGCCGTAGTACCCGTTTTCCGTAACCTGATAGCGTTCAACCATGATATTGTTCGATGAATTGTTTCACAGATAATAAATTCTTCTCGCCGGGGGCGACTTCAAAGCCGCTGTTGATGTCTACGCCGGCCATTTGGGGGTGGGAAAATGCCCGGGCTGCCGGTGCATCCTCGGGCCGCAAACCTCCGCTGAGAAAAAACGGGGTTTGGCCTTCGTAGTGATCCAGTAAATTCCAGGCAAATTGGATTCCGTTCCCGCCGTAGGCTTGGCCCTTGGCATCAAACAGAAAATAATCGCAGGCTTTCTCGTAGGGGACCGTCACGGCAAAATCAAAGTTGTCGTCCACCCGAAAAGCTTTGATCACCGGGACAAATCCCGCTACCGCCGCACAAAATCCCGGGCGTTCATCCCCGTGCAATTGGACCAAGTCCAGTCCGTACCGGTCCACCCTGGCCAGCACGTACTCCAGCTTGGCATCGACAAACACCCCGACCTTGTGCACATTTTCCGGAATTTCCGCCACAATATCGTCGGCTAGTCCATTTACGTAGCGGGGCGAACGCTCGTAAAAGATCAATCCGAGCAGGTCCGGCCCGATTTCGGCCAGCCCACGGATATTGGCCGGCTGCTTCATACCGCAGACCTTGACTTTCATTGCGCTGCCTCCCGGGCCGTTTGCGCGAGCAAGCCCTTGAGTTCCCGGATAAACACCTCACAGGCCTTTTCCGGGTGGGGGGCCCGCATGAACTGCTCCCCGATGAGCAAGCCGTGGAAGCCATTGGTGCGGAGCATGGCCGCATCCTCGGCAGAATGAATCCCACTCTCCGAGATCCGGACCAAGTCCGCGGGCAGCCTTTGGGCCAGGGCGACGCTGGCTTCCAGGTCCACGCTGAAATCTTCCAGGTTGCGGTTGTTCACCCCGACGATGTCCACGTGCGGAGCGATTTTGTCCAGTTGCGCCTCCGAATGCATTTCCAGCAGGACTTCCATGCCCAGGGATTGGGCAAAGCGGCTCAAGCGGGCCACTTCGGCCTTTTCCAGGACTTCCGAAATCAGCAAGATCGCATCCGCGCCGATGGACCGCGCTTCGATGATTTGGTATTCGTCGACGATGAAGTCCTTGCGCAAAATCGGGCAGAAATTGAATTGGCGGGCGATGGAGAGGTCTTCATTCTTCCCCGCGAAGAATTCTGTATCGGTGAGCACACTCAGTGCCGAAGCTCCGGCCTGCATGTACCCGATGGAGATCCGCTCGACTTCCGCGTAGAGGTGGATGTCGCCCTTGGAAGGGGAGCGGCGTTTGAACTCCGCGATGACGCCGGCCTTGTCTGGGCGCAGCAGGTATTTGCGCAGCGAAACCGTCGGCGTATCGAAGTAGATGCTGCGTTCGAGCAAGGGCACCGGATACAAGCTGCGGCGTTCAGCAACTTCTTTCCGTTTGTGGGCGATGATTTGGGTGAGGATGCTCATTTATTTTGCATTATCAATCGGCAATTTTCAATTTCCAATTGCCCGGCCTAGCAAAGGGCAAAGCGCAATTGAAAGTTCTTCATTGGCAATTGTTCATTGAAAATTATCATCAGTTATCAATCAATTTTTTCAGGGTTTGGTAGGCTTTTCCGCCGAGGAGGGAGGCTTCGGCTTGGGCGCGGGCTTCCGCCAAAGCATGACCGGTGATGGTCCGAATGGCGAGGGTGGCGTTGCCGAGGACGACTTCGTGCTGTTCGGGGGTGCCTTCACCTTGCAGGACCCGGGTAAATATCTGCGCGGCCGCTTCCACCGTCGCGCCTCCGTAGAGGTCTGCGGGATCAAGTTTCCGAAATCCAATTTCGCCCGGTTGGTAGAGCCGGTCTTCGGTCCGGGAAATGATCCGGAAGGGACCGGTCAATGAGATTTCGTCGTAGCCGTCCAGGCTGTGGACGATGCTGAATTCTTGTTCGCCCTGCTCCAAAATGTACTTGTAGAGCCGCGCCAGTTCCAGGCTGTATACGCCGACGAGTTGGAATTTGGGGCGCGCCGGATTGACCAAGGGGCCGAGCATATTGAAAAAGGTTTTCATGCCGAGTTCGCGGCGTACGGGGGCGACCGCCTTCATCGCCGGATGAAAGAGGGGCGCGTGCAAGAAGGTCAGGTGGGCGGTGTCGAGCTGCCGGCGGAGTAGGTCCGGCTCATTGGTAAAGGTGTATCCGAGGTATTCCATGACATTGGAGGAGCCGCAGACTGAGGACACCCCGTAGTTGCCGTGCTTGGTCACCTTGTAGCCCGCACCTGCCACCACAAATGCGGTCAGGGTAGAGATATTAAAGGTGTCTTTGCCGTCGCCCCCGGTTCCACACAGGTCAATGGTTTCCGCACCGCCAAAATCTACCGGCCGGCACAATTCCAACAGGGCCGCCCGAAAGCCTTGTAGCTCCTGAACCGTCACCGGGCGCATGAGGTAAGCACTCAGAAAAGCGGAGATTTGCGCGTGATTGTAGCGGCCGTCGGCGATGTCCAGCAGGACTTGCCGCGCCTCGGGAAAGCTCAGTTCCGAGTATTCAAACAGTTGTTGCAGGACGGTTTTCATGGGGCAGTGGAATTGGAGAGCGTCGTGGTGTAGTTGCGGGCGTAGTTCACAAAGTGTTGGAGCATGTCCGCCCCCCGCGGGGTCAAGACCGATTCCGGATGGAACTGCAAGCCAAACACGGGATCCTCGCGGTGGTAGACCGACATGATGGCGCCATCGGCGGTCTCGGAGGACACCACCAATTGCTCCGGTAAGTCGGGGCGATGGGCGACCCAAGAATGGTAGCGCCCGGCGGTAAAAGTCTCGGGTAAGGGGGCCAGCAGGGGGTCGTGGGCATCCACCCGGCTCACCTCACTGCTCCGCCCGTGGTAGACCCGGTCCAGATTTTCCAGGGTGCCGCCGTAGTGTTCCACGATGGCTTGCAGTCCCAGACATACGCCCAAAATCGGCTTTTTGCCGGCAATTTCGGTGAGCAGGGCCGGCATCCGACCTGCATTTTTGGGCAGCCCCGGCCCGGGCGACAGGACGATGGCCGCCGCCGCCGCAATCTCGGCTTCCCCCAAGCGGTCATTGCGGCGCACCTGTACCGCTACGTCCTCCATGTCCCGCAATAGATGCACGAGGTTATAAGTAAAGGAGTCGTAGTTGTCGATGACGAGGATGTTCATTGCATTCGAGAATTTTCAATGCCTCAATTTCCAATGGGTACCGGTTGGGCAACTGCATTTGCGAGTGGCCGACAGGGCAAGTGAGGATTGCAGTGGTAGATTGGAAATTGAGCATTGGGAATTGTCAATTATGTTTTAAAGTGTTTTTGCCTTTTTCAGGGCGGCGCGGAGGGCAGCGAGTTTGTTGTTGACTTCTTGCAGTTCGGTGGTGGGGTCGGAATCGACCACGATGCCGGCGCCGGCTTGGAAGTGCAACTTGCGGTCCTGGCTCAAAAAAGAACGGATCATGATGGCTTGGTTCAGGTCGCCATTGAGTTTGAACAGCCCGATTGCTCCGCCGTAGTAGTTGCGCGGGACGGGCTCGTGCTGCTCGATCAGTTGCAGCGCGCGGTATTTTGGCGCTCCCGAAAGGGTGCCGGCGGGAAAGGTATCGGCAAATACTTGCACCGGATTGGCTTCGGGGCCGAGTTGGCCTTCGACCTCGGAGACGAGGTGGATGACGTGGCTGAAAAATTGGGTTTCCCGGAACTTGGCTACCGAGACGGCGGTGGCACTTCGGCTGAGGTCGTTGCGAGCGAGATCGACGAGCATCACGTGCTCGGCATTTTCTTTGGGGTCAGCGGCGAGTTGCCGGGCCGCTTCGGCATCGGCGTGGTCCTCGCCGGAGCGGCGGTAGGTGCCGGCAATCGGGTGGATGACCGCCCGGCCCTCCCGAATCACCAATTGGGCTTCCGGCGATGACCCAAACAGGCGGTAGTTCCCGAAATCGAAGTAGAACAGGTAGGGCGAGGGATTGATCGAGCGCAACGCCCGGTAGACATTGAACTCGTCCCCCAAAAATGCCTGGGTGAAGCGCCGGGAAAATACCACCTGGAACACTTCGCCCTGCTGGCAGTATTCTTTCCCCGCCCGGACCATATCCATGAATTCCGTTTCGGTACAGGAAGCGCCCTCCTCCCCTTGCAGACCAAAGCTGTGGGTCCCGATTCCCCGGTTGCGCACCTGGGCTTCCAGTTCATTTAGCCGTGAAGAAGCATGTTGGGGCCGGTATTCGATCAATTGCAGAGAATCGTTGAAGTGATTGATCACGATCACGAAGCGGTAAAAGGCGTAGTGCAGATCGGGGATCAAGGTGTCGCCCCGGCGCTTTTCCGGATCTAACTGAATCGTTTCGAAGTGGCGGACCGCATCAAAATTGGCATGGCCGAAAAAGGCGGCTTGCTCGATGGCAGCCGCCTCGCCGGTCACCAGGAAGCGCCCGATAAAGGCTTGAATGGCTTGGGGAACCTGCCCCTCCTCGGCGATGGGAATCAATTCGGGTTGTGGAGCATCCGGGACGTGGAACTGCATTTCGTCGGCGGTCACGGAAAAGGACGCCATCGGCTCGAAACACAGGAAGGAAAAACTGTTTTCCCGGCTGTGGTAGTCAGAGCTTTCGAGCAACAGAGGCGCCGCGTAGCGGTCGCGCAAGCGCAGGTACAGGCCCACCGGGGTCAAGGTGTCGGCCAGGAGGTCCCGGGACTCAGTGACAATATGGATCGGATGGGTATTCATTTTGGTTCAGGGATAAAAGAAAAATCGGCTTGCCGGTGATCCGACAAGCCGAGTATATTTTGTACTACAACAAATGCTTGGTCATCTCACCGATCTGGAATCAAAAGGGCGCCACCACCATGCATTATTGTTGCGATTGAAATTCATAGTTGCTACTTTTCAATACCAAAGGAAAGTGGTTTTGGGGAAATATGCAAGCATACAATTGACGAATGCACGACAGGGCATTGATTGTCAGTGGGAAAAAATAGGTGCGGCGGATGGGGAAGCGGAGATCGGGGATTGCTTCTCCCGAGCAAAAGGTCAGGTGCGGTCCCAAACGGTAAACGGTGCAGGGGAACCCTCCATCCCAAAAAGAAACTGCGCCAGCACGGGGGCGCGCCAGCACAGTTTTCAATGAAAGAAGGGGGTGAATTTTCGTTTCCAAGCGAGCATCAAATATCGTGGACCTCAATTAGGCCGGCGGACATAATGTCATCCGTGGAAATGCTCAAGCGGTAGATGCCATCGGTGCCCAGGGCGGTAGATCCACTGGTGATGACATTTCCCGCGGGATCTTTGACGATCAGGGCAATGCCAATTCCCGAACCCGCGACCTTGGGATCAATTTCCAGGTCGTAGGGCAGCAAGTCTTCGGGGTCGTTCAGGGCGACGTTTACACTGTTCGTGTTGGTACTGGGCGAGAAGGAGAAGCTGGAGCAGCATTCCTCCACGTAGGTCACTTTCAGTTCCCAAGCAGTCTCCGAAGAGTTGTACACCAAGTTGAAGCTCTGAATGAGCCACTTGCATTCCCGACGCTCGTAGACCGTCGCGGTCATGGGGTAGGTCGGCAATGGGCGCAATCCACCGGGTTCGAGTCCCTGTGCCGCGGCCAGAAATGCTGGAATAGCAATGTCGTTGATCGTGGCTACGCTGTAGTTGCATCCTTCGTGGAACGACGATAGCCAAGTCTTCGTCACCGTGCGACCGGTTGTCCCGCAATCGGGATCGGGGGCTTCGGTATAACAGTTGTTCAGCACGGTGAGGATGTCCGCTTTCCAATCGGTAAAAAACATAGGGTAAACTCCAGTAACGGTACATCCACTGACTCCCGCCTGAGGCACAGGGGCTTCATTGCCCATGGGAGTGGTTTTTTCCGAACAGGAAACAAGGAAAAACAGGGCACAAATGATCGTGCCGGTGACGGAGGAAAACAAGATTCTTTTCATGGAAATGTTCAAATAGAGGTTTGAAAAATATGGAGGGGTCTGGTTATTGGTAAAAGACGATTGTGCCAAATATTGTTTTGTAAATTTGCATTTACAATTTTCAAACATTCGATTAAATCAATATTTCGAATACTAAAACACTTTTCTTTACCTAAGCTTAATCTTTTGTTTACGTCGAATCTAGGGCCCTGCGTCAAGCAATAGTCGACTCACTCCGGTAGGTGGAGTCCCAACTGCGGCACAAGCCACACCGAATAATCTTGCCGAAAAAGATTCGGAGCGAAGCCTGTTTGTCAATTGATTAATCCCCGGGATGCGCCTATATTTACCCGTTACCGAGACAAATGGAATTGCTGCCCCAACTTATCACCGATTGGCATACGGCCATCGAAACCGCCATCGCGGAAGCCTGGTCCCCCGAGGATTCCGAGGCGCATCTCCAGGCTATGGCCCGGGTGGCGGACGATTTGCTCAAGGCGATCCTGGCCACCGGGGACCACGCCGAATCGGTTTTGCGAGAGGCAGTCAGTGATGCGGCCCCGGAATTGCTGCCGGCTTACGCCGTGGACTACGTCTGGGTGCGCGAAGCCAAACACCTATTGTTGCTGTGGCGCAACATTATATTTGAGCAGCACCGCGCGGCGATTGCCGCGCTGGAACTGGGCAAGGAGAGCGGTGCGCTGGGCACGCTGCGGCACCGGTCCCGCGCCAAAATCGCCGAAGTCAGTGCGGATCTCGACGAAGTGTACGAAAACTACACCTCGGACCCGGCAAAGGGGAAACGGGACATGCGCAAATGGCGTTTGCAAAAGAATCCCTGGCCGGTCTACCGCAGTCAATTGCAGGAAATTCCCTCCCAATGCCAGTCCATCGCGGCGCAACAGGTGACCCTGCACGAAGCCGTCGACCACGTACGGACAATCCACGCGGAAGTCGATAAAATGGTAAAATTATCGCGGAATGAGATTCTGCGCACCATCGAAATTTCCGAACAGGCCCTCGCGGCGATCCAAGAAGAGGTAGACAAGGGAGAAAGCGGGCGTCCCGGCAGTTTGGCGGCGCGTCTGGAGCACCTGGAGTCAACCATTCAACTGCCCCATCACCTCGCCGCGTACCAAGCCGAAGCCGAGTCCCACCTGACCGAGATGCCTACCCGTCTGGAAATGATCGTGGAGATCCAGGGCGGCATGTTGGAAATCCACGAATGCAATCCCCAACGCCGCGCCGCGCAATGGCTCGAATCGAATGTCCTCCCGCTGCTCTATGAAATCTGGGAAATCGCCGAAAGCGACAGCAACGGGGTCAAAATGGCCATCATCAATGTCCGCAATCGCGCCCTCGTACTAGCGGGGGAAAACCCCGAACAGCGCACCCATGACCTGCGGGGATTGGGGCTCGATGATACCTTGCGCTTGTTCACCGAAACCATCCACGAGACTGAGTTGCAGTTTGACAACCTCGCAAAGTTGGTGCAAAAGCGCATGACCAAGACGTTTTTCATCAGCCCGATATTCTCCCGGCAACCCAGCTTCATCTCCGGACCGGCACCTTCGACCTTTGATCAATTCAACCGCAATCGGCTGCTCCGCCAGGGCCAAGAGTGGTTGCGCGGCCAGGTGAAGCGGGTGCGGAACTTCATTCGCCTGGTAGAACAAGAAGAAGCGCTGAGTATTTCCGAGAAATGTGTCCGCTACATCGAATCGCGCCGCGGAGCCCATTCGGACAGCCAGTACGCGAGCATTTTTCTGACCCGCGGCTACATCGGCGAGTCGTTCTGTGTGGGTCGGGAAGGAGAAGTTGCCCACTTCGAGCGGCTGGTCGAGCAATGGAAAACCGGCTACCGGGGATCGCTGTGCCTGACCGGAAAGCGGCTCTCAGGCAAGTCGCTGTTTGGGGAACTGGTGTCGCACCGCTACTTTCCCGAATCAACGGTGCGAATCGCCCCTGGCGAAACGGTCCGGGTCGAGGGCCGCCGTGTCCGACTCAGCCACAATTTGGAAGAAGCCCTGGCCGAAGTACGCCGAATCACTTTCAATCACCGGCCCCTGATCTGGATCGATGACCTGGAACTGTGGCAAGATCCGGAAGTACCGCTGCTAAAAAACGTGCGGACCCTCCGGCGGTTCCTCGACAGTTATTCCACCGAAATGTTTTTCCTGGTCTCCATGGGCAACTGGATGCGGGCCTATCTGGAACGGTTCGAGGACCTAGGGCGAATCTTTCAGGCGGAAATCAATCTGGATCGCATGCCGGCGGGCAGTATCCGGGAAGCGATCTGGGTGCGGCACTCGGCGACGAATCGGCGGCTGGTCGACAACGAAGGACGAGAACTGAACGCCCAGCAGGTCACCCGGGTCACCAACCGCATCCACCGGACTTCGGCGGGCGTCGTGGGCGAAGCGCTGAACCTGTGGTCGGCCTCGACGATTCCGGGTGAAGGCAACACGGTGATCAATGACTTCGCCGACAATTATTCGCTGCCCGATTTTATCTCAGTGGATTCGGGACTGTTGCTGGCGTTCATTATGCTGCAAAAGCGGACCCAGGACTACCACCTCCGCAAGTATTTCGGGCCGATTTATTCGGAGAAATACGCCCAGATCGTCAAGCGCCTGATCAGCGTGGGGATTTTGGAGCGGCAGTTGGATCACTCGCTGGAAATCAACAAACTGGTGGTCAACGAACTGGGAGAACTCTTGGAATACCACGAATATTTACGCTACCGCCGATGGAAGAGTTGATGCGCACCCCGGTTTCGTGGTTTGAATTTCTGGCCGCCTGCGTGGGCTTGCTGCTCGGGTTTTTCCTGTTGCGCCTGCTCAACCAGGTCATCGCGCGGATTTCATTTGCCTGGGCGGACCAGCAGCATCCGGTGCGTTTCATTTTGCGGCGCTTGCAGGTGATCTACGAACCCGCGGCTCTATTGATCGTCGCGGCGGTGTTCTTTTTGGTACGTCCGATCAGCAATGGGCTGATCTTGCTGCTGATCATTCTGGCGACTTTTTCTCATATCCGAAATTATTTCAGTGGGATTTTGCTCACGTTGCAAGACAGTTTGGCGGTGGGCAAGTACATCCGGATGGACGAGGTGCAGGGCCGGGTGGCGAAGATGGGGCGGCTGGGTTTGCGGTTGCAGACCAATGAAGGGCGGCACTACATCGACTACACGAAACTGCTCGCGCAGGGGTACGCCCTGCTGGCGGGCGAGGAAATCGGCGGCTTGTACCGGATGCGCATTTCTCTGCGGGAACCCGAACCCCAAGCCCGTCTGGACCCAAAGGCTTTCATGGAATTGCTGGCTACGGCGCCCTATCCCGAGTGGACGCATTCGCCGGAAATCCTGCGGGGCAGCGTCGGGAACCACAGTTTAGAGACGCGGGTGCTGCTGCGGGAGGAGCACCACTTGTTTGAATTGACCCGCTTGATCGGTGAGTGGGGCTACCAATGCGAAATTCTGCGCGAAGCCTGATCGTTAAGATAGAATCGAAAAGCCATGCAAGGATTAGACTCATACAGCATAGTGATCGCAGCCTCGGTGGTGGTGATCTTGTCGTTCATCTTCAATGAGGTGGCGCGAAAAACAAATATTCCTTCGGTTCTGATGCTGATTGTGCTGGGCCTGCTGATGAAGCTGGGCCTGGATCAGTTGGGGCTCGGCGAAAACTTTGAATGGTTTCCAGTGCTCGAGGTGCTGGGCATCATGGGGCTGATCATGATTGTGCTTGAGGCGGCCTTGGAATTGGAGCTCAAACGGGAAAAGCTAGGGCCGATCCTCAAGGCGCTGGGAATTGCCCTGGTCGGATTGCTGCTGTCGACCTGGGTGGCGGCGATCATCCTCCAACAGTTTATTCCGGAGATGAGTACCGGAGTGGCCTGGTTGTACGCGACGCCTTTGTCCATTTTGTCCAGTGCCATCATCATCCCCTCAGTCACCGGCCTCAACACGGAAAAACGCGAGTTTCACATCTACGAAAGTACTTTTTCCGATATCCTGGGCATCATGCAGTTCTACTTCCTGACCGGGCAGTTGGAATCGCAGGCAGAGACGAGCAGTGGGGTTATCGACTTTGTGGGGAATCTGGGCTTGACGATTTTGATTTCGGTGGTGGCGAGCTACGTGATTTTGCTCATTTTCCAGAACATCACCAGCAAGGTCAAGTTGTTTTTGCTCATTTCGGTACTGGTACTGCTCTACTCACTGGGCAAGAAAATGCACCTGTCCTCGCTGATCATCATCCTGATTTTTGGGCTGCTCGTCGCCAATACGCGCCTGTTTTTCCGCGGTCCACTGAGTCGCTGGCTGAAGCCGGAAAAGGCAAAAAATTTCTACGAGGGCCTGCACGTAGTGACCATGGAAACGGCCTTTGTGGTGCGGACGTTTTTCTTTGTGATTTTCGGGCTCACGATCACCCTGGCCTCGCTGGGCCACGTCGAGGTGGCGATGATTTCCGGTTTGATTTTGCTTTCGGTGTATGTGATCCGGTTCGTGATTTTGCGCGTGACCCTGGGCCGGGACATCATTCCGGAGCTGTTTGTGGCTCCCCGGGGCTTGATCACAATTCTGCTCTTCTATGCGATTCCCGAAGAATTGATGGTGCCCGGATTTGAAGATGGGGTCTTGCTGTTTGTGATCATCGCGACTTCCCTGGTCATGACCTTCGCCTTGATCTACGACAAGCAGCGCGGCGGAAAAGCGATCAAAGGCGCCCAAGGCAATCCGGTCGGCTACGTGAAGTGGAAGGCCCCCACGGTGGAAGAGGTAGAAGCGGGGGACGTCCATGAAAAAGTAGCGGAGGCGGAGGCGAAGAAGGAGACCGCAGGAGAGCATTGAGAGGCGTACGGTTTGGGTAAAGGTGGATGAGCGGTCGTTTGAGGGACCTTGACTGAGCCGAAAAATGGCACCGACCTGGAATGAGATTGGAAGCAGTGTCTCAACGCAACGGGAGGCTGCTTTAGGCGAATAAATCCCATCCCGAGTGGTATTTCGCCTACAAAAACCGTCAGGAAACCGGGCCTTCCCCGCCATCCCACCGCGCCGAATTGGCCCACACGATTCATCCCCCGAAATCACAATCCAACCCCGCCCCACGACGACTCACCGATTCCAGCTCGGTTGCGGGTCCGGGATTTTTCATGTTTGTTGTACAATCTCACGAATATGAAAGATCTCAAGCTCTACTTCATCATCCTGCCGCTGCTGACGCTGCTGTTCTCACCTGCACACGCCCAGCTCCCGACCCAGATCGTCAAGGGTACGCTGATCGACCAAGCTTCCGAGGGCCCCGTGGTCGGGGCCACGGTCATCGTCCAAAATGTCACCCCCGCGCTGGGCGCCATTTCTGATGAACGGGGCAATTTTCGCATCGAAAAAGTGCCGCTGGGCCGGCATTCGCTGGTGGTGAGCGCCCCCGGCTACGCCACCAATACCGTCGCCAACCTCGTGGTCAACTCGGGCAAGGAAGTCGTGGTCACGGTGAAATTGGAGGAAAAAATCGTCGTCCTCGACGCAGTTACGATTACCGGACAGGAAGCACGCCCCCAAGTCGCCAACGAAATGGCCACCGTGAGCAGCCGCACCTTTTCGGTGGAAGAAGCGGCCCGCTACTCGGGCAGTTTGCAGGACCCCGCCCGCATGGCCCAGAACTACGCTGGGGTGAGTGGCGCCAGCGACGACCGCAACGACATCATCATTCGCGGCAATTCCCCAACCGGTGTTCTCTGGCGGATGGAAGGCATCGACATTCCCAGCCCCAATCACTTCGCCAGTTTGGGCACCACCGGTGGGCCGGTAAGCATGCTCAACATCAACAACCTGCGCAACTCCGACTTCCTGACCAGTGCCTTCCCCGCCGAATACGGCAACGCGCTAGCCGGCGTATTTGACTTGCAACTGCGCAAAGGCAACCGCGACAAATACGAATTCCTGGGCCAGGTGGGCTTCAATGGCTTTGAGTTCGGGGCGGAAGGTCCATTCAAAAAGGGCAAAGCGGCCTCTTTTCTGGCCAATTACCGCTACTCCACCCTGGGGCTGATCAGTGCACTCGGGGTCAACCTCGGCACCGGCGCCGCCATCCCGCAATACCAGGATTTGACCTGGAAAATCCACCTGCCCACGCGCCGGGCGGGCACCTTTTCCTTCTTCGGAATTGGGGGCCTGAGCAACATCGAGTTTCTGGCCGAATCCGCGGGCGACAACAACCTCTACTCGGACCAAAACCAAAACCTCCGCTTTCGCTCAAATACCGGCATCGTCGGGGCGAAGCACACGGTATTCCTCGACGAAAAAACCTATTCCCGCCTCGTACTGTCGGCATCGGTCAATGAAACCCTGGGGGACATCGACTCGGTCAGCACCCAAACCGAAGAAGAGATCGACCAGTCCGGATTTGATCGGAGTCAGACCAAAATTTCCGCGAACTACAAGCTCAATCGCAAGTTCAATGCCCGCAATACCGCCAATGTCGGCGTGATCGGCGACCTCTACCTGCTGAACATCCTCGACACCACCCTCACCCCTCAGGGCGCAATTACCGACCTTGCCTTTGACGGGCGGGCGGCATTGGTCCAGAGCTATGTCCAGTGGAAGCACCGCTTCAGTGAACGCCTCACACTGAACTCCGGCCTGCACAGCCAGCACTTTTTCCTCACCAATTCCCATTCCATCGAGCCGCGCCTAAACCTCAAGTACCAGGCGGGCGAAGCCCACGCTTTCAGTCTAGGCTCGGGGCTCCATAGCCAAATGCAGCCGCTTCCCGTGTATTTTGTGCGCGATGATGCCGGACAGTCGGCCAACGAAAACGTAGATTTCAGCCGGAGTATCCACAGCGTTTTGGCCTATAATCTGAGCATTTCCCCGACGATGCGGCTGCGCACCGAAGTGTATTACCAATACCTCTACAACATCCCGGTCAACAATTTTCCGTCCAGTTTTTCCATGCTGAATGCGGGCACTGATTTTGTCATTCCCAATGAAACCAATCTCGTCAACGACGGCACCGGCTACAATTACGGGCTAGAACTGACCCTGGAGAAGTTTTACGCCAATGGGTACTACTTCCTGCTTACCGGTTCGCTGTTCGAGTCACGCTACGCAGGCAGTGACGGCATCGAACGCAATACTGCCTTCAACGGCAATTACGTGGTCAATGCCCTGGCCGGCACCGAAGTCAAGCTTTCCAAGACCTCAACCCTGTTTTTCGACACCAAAGCCACCATCGCCGGAGGGCGCCGCTTTACCCCAATCAGCCTTGCCCGTAGCCGCGAAGTCGGCTTTGAAGTCCGCGATGAAAACCTCGCTTTCTCGGAACAATTCGATCCCTATTTCCGCGCCGATTTCAAGGTGGGCATCCGGATGAATATGAAAAACTGGGCCCAGCAGTTCCAGATCGATATCCAAAACATCGCCAACTACCAAAATGTCTTCCAGTTTGGCTACAATCCCCGCACGCAGCAGGTCGGCACGGTGTACCAGCGGGGTTTATTTCCAGATGTCCAATATAAAGTGTTCTTTTAAAGATCCCTTTCCCTCCGCAATAGCATGAAAGCATCCAATCGGGCAGTGCTGCGTTTTGATGATCGGTGGTTCCGCCTCCTCGGAATCCCTTTTGCCGGGGCGATCATCAACTTTCTGATCATGCCCGAGATGGAGGGCACGACCCCCGCCAACTACTTGAAATACCTTTTTTCCTCGATTTTTTACACGTTTATCTACTGGGAGTTCAATCGCGTGGTCCTCATCCGGCTGCGGCAGCGCTATCCCGAGGTCAAGGATACCGTCAAGCGGCTCGCGATCACGGGAATCATCATCGGGGGCGGGGTGTTGTTCATCACCTTTATCGTGGGCTTGGGGGTCAATCTCGCGATGAATGCCCTGCTTGCGGACCACATGGGTCCACCGCCATTTGCCCGTATCCTCATCGTGACCATACTCTTCAATGTCCTGTTCACGGGGATTTACGAAGCGATCTATTCGGTGATCGGTTGGTCAGATTCGCAGTTGCAGACGGAAAAGCTCAAGCGGGAATCGCTCCAATCGCAGCTCGACAACCTGAAAAGCCGGGTCAATCCTCACTTTTTGTTCAATAGCCTCAATACCCTCAGTGCCTTGATCCCGGAGCGTCCGGACGATGCAGTCAAGGCGGTGGAACAATTGGCGCGGACCTACCGCTACCTGTTGGCGGCCTCGGAAAAGGAAGTGGTGCAGGTGCGGGAGGAACTGGAAAATGTCCAAGCGTACCTGTTCCTGCTGCAAACGCGCTTTGGATCGGCGCTGCGGGTGGACATCGCGGTACCGGAAGCCCTGCAAGACCGGTTTGTGGTGCCGTTGGCGGTGCAAATGCTGGTGGAAAACTGCATCAAGCACAACGTGGTCCGGCAAAAAGAACCGCTGCGGATTCGCATCGGCACCGAGGGGGAAGACTGGTTGGTGGTCGAAAATGCGGTGCGCCCGCGGCCCCGGGCCGCCGAAGGCACGGGCACGGGCTTGCGCAACATCCGCCGGCGCTACGAACTGGTCGCCCAGTCGGCCATCGAAGTCCACGCTGATTCGGAGCGTTTCCGGGTCAAACTCCCACTCCTCAACATCCAACCCTATGCGCATTCTGATCATTGAAGATGAGGTGCCGGCGGCGGATCGCCTGCGGCGCTTGGTTCGGGAATTGCTGCCCGAAGCCACGGTGGCGCCCCCCATCGATTCGGTTTCCGAGGCGGTCAGCATCTTGAAAACGGGACCGGATCCGGCCCTGATTTTCATGGATGTGGAACTCGCCGATGGCCTCAGCTTCGATATTTTTCGGCAGGTTGCGATATCCTCCCCGGTGATTTTTGTGACCGCCTACGACCACTATGCGGTGAAGGCATTTCAGGTGGATGGCCTACACTATCTGCTGAAACCAGTGGAGCTTGCTGCCCTGCGGGCGGCGGTCGACAAGTTCAAAGCCGAAGCCCAGGCCCGGGCTGCCTACACCGATTACCACCGCTTGCTTGAACTCGTGGAACATGGCCAAAAGGACTACAAGCAGCGTTTTTTGATCAAGCAGGGTCCGCAATTGTCCTTCGTACCGGTACAATCGGTCGCCTGGTTCCAAGCCCAGTCCGGCTACGTCTGCCTGACCACTACCGACGGAGTGCAATCGGTAATCGACTTCACGATTGAACAGTTGCGGGAGCGCCTTGATCCCCAACAGTTCTTCCAGGTCAACCGCAAATTCATCCTCGCGATCAGCGCGATCCAAAAGATCGAATCCTATTTCAATCACCGCTTGATCGTAGGAATCACGCCGCCGCCGGGCGAGGAGGTGATCGTGAGCCGGGACCGGGTCGCGGGATTCAAAGCTTGGCTGGATGCTTGAGGCGCACGCCGAGCACTGAGGTATATTTTTCCGGAAAGTGCCCCCCGGCAACCGAGAAACGCTATTCTTCTTCGTCAGTGGGGATGAGGGCGCGGCGGCGAATCATGTATTCCACCACCGCACTGAAATCGTCGATTACGGTGTTTGTCCCGCCCTTGCGAATCCAAAACCGGGGGCTCCCTTTGTAGTTGAGAAACACCGCGCGGTGTGAGGCCCCCACGTCGATGCGCAGGACAACCTTCCCGTCGACCCGCTCCCCCTCAAATCCGACCAGGCTCCGGTAGGAGTTTTTGAGCCGGTTTTGGCCACTGTTGTTGAGTTCGCGGATGTAGCCGTCGATTTCGGCGATCTCCGCCTCGGTCAGACCGGTAATCGTCCCGTCGTCCAATACCCCAAACAGGATGACGCCGCCCCGGGTGTTCATCATACCGGTGATGGTTTCCATGATCTTTTCCCGTTTGGCCGAGCGGAGGGTTTTCTTGAATTCAAGGCGGTCACTTTCGCCCTGCCGGACCAGGTGTTTCGTGCCGTGGTCCAATTCGGGGGCAGCGTGGATGTACTTGGCGATCTGCCCGAGGCAAGCGTAAAGCAATTTGTTGACTGCCCGGGCCGAATTGGTGTCGGTTTCCTCCCGGATGCGGGCGACCGGGAAGCGCCAGATCACGCTGGATTCCTCGGTAACCGCCATCCCGAGGCGATTCAAATCCGAAAATGCGCTGACTTCCCCGAAGAGTTGGCGGGGGCCGAGGGTCACCTCGTCACCATTTTTGAGCCGGATGCGGACCTTACCCGACTCGATGAGGAAGAATTGCTTCCCTTCCTTGTCGATTTGGAAGATGTGGTTTTTGCGTTCGTAGCGTTTCCGTTCTCCCCAGCGGGCAATTTGTTGCCGTTCATCTTCGGAAAAATCGGCGAACAGCGGGGTCTCGCGCAGCAAGGCGGTCAAGCGGGATCGGTTGAGGCTTTCGATGGGCATTTTCTAGGGTGAGGTTATTGCGATCAGAAAGTACCGGATTGCAGGAAGAATGGCAAGTGGTTACGGGGATAGTTGGTTGGGGAACGACTCGGAGAGGGCGATCTTGATTTTTCGGTGCCGAAAAATTCACCTCCACAAATACATTTTTCCGCAAAATGCCTAATTTGAGAATGATTTAAACGTGAAAAATGACGGAGTCATCGAATAAAAAGTGGTTTTGGAAGAGAAAGACCCAAGTAAATGCGGCAATTTTAGCCCTTGTTGGTGGAATCATTCTATCTCTCTTCCAATTCTTCTTCACCGAGGCAATGGACGCCAAAGGTGAGCGGCCTGCAACCACCAATATCTATACTCCCGATGCTGAGACGACCAACGAACCGTTGTTGCTGGGAAATTTTGTGTCCCGGCACCACCGGGGCTATGTGGGCAAGTTGCGAACCGCTTATACATTGGATTGGCATGACAATGGGCAGGTGGTCGGCACTTATCACTATCCTTCGCGCTCGGGGGTTACCTATCGCCTGGAAGGCCAGCTTGAGAAGCGGAAGTCTTTGCGGTTGACCGAATACACCAATGATCGCAAGAGCGCCGATTGCGAACTCAAGTTCAATTCTCGCAGCAACGCCTACGAAGGAACGATGTACAATACCGACGGCAGGCGCTTTGATATGAAGATCGGGGATATCAGCGATTGAGTCGCAGTGGGGCGGTGCTTTGCTTGGGTCGGTTCTGGGGATTGGATGAGATGATTTATGTTCCTCAGTTATGTTTACTTTTCGTTACCCTGAATTGGTATTTTATCCTTGTAGTCAGTTGAAGGAAATTGGTAAGTACTTTAGCATCGCATTGTAAGACCGCAAAACTTCTGCAACGGCAATCCTCCAGATAAAACAACGTAATGAATATGATGAAAATCAGCGATTGGAGGATGGCACAGATTTACTTGGCGAGATTGATCTGCATGGCCTTTATCACAATGGTCACATTGATCCCAGGTAAAGCGCAATCGGGTAGTATACTTACCAATATGTCAGGTAAGGGATGGGGAAGTGGCCGCATTTGGTCATCAGTGGATAAGCCCAGCTACGATTTGCAAGCTTTGTCGGTAAAATTTACCGGGGCTACCCAGTTGGTTGTAACGCAAGATGTTTCTGGAATCGTTTTCACGGGGATCTCAGAAATTGATCGACTTAACGAAAAGTATCAATGCATCAAAATGCACAAGCTTTTCCGGGGAAAAACTCCAAAAGTGGACTGGGACAAAGAACTTTCCTATGGTTTGTATTTCAGGTACCCGATTGATGTCCCTACTGCCATTCAAGAATACACTGCGACGGGCTACTTTGAGCACGTCCTTACAAATCAGTTACTCGACATTTCCTTTGATCATTTACATAAAGCCCAATTGGTACCGAATGATCCCAACTTCCCGGATCAATGGGCACTGGACAATGATTCGGTTACTGCCGAAATGAATTTCAACGAACCGGCGGTCGTAGATGCCGATATTGATATGCCTACGGCGTGGGACTGCGGGCAAGGCGATAGCAATGTTGTTGTAGCAGTGGTTGGAACTGGTATCTTGAGGACCCATCCAGAATTCAATGGACGAATTTGGCAGAATAAAAATGAAATTCTGGGGGACAACGTTGACAATGATGCCAACGGATATATCGATGATAACGAAGGATGGGATTTCTTTCAAAACGACAATGATCCCAACGATACTGATGGGCATGAGACCAGTATAGCTTCCATTATCGGTGCAAATGGCAACAACAGCGATGGGATTTCTGGAGTTGACTGGCAATGTAAACTGATGGCAGTCCGTGTTGCCGAGCAGACGGGCACAGTGACAGCATTAACATTGGCCGAAGGCCTCGCGTATGCTGTAAATAATGGTGCAAATGTGATCAACTTCTCGGCAAGTTTTCCGCAAAATGATACCACGATTCGGAATGCCATTTACCACGCATATACCAACGATATTGTATTTGTTGCGGCAATCGGCAATTCAAATGGAAATTTTGATTTTTATCCGGCAGCTTACGATGACAGTGTAGGCGTATTTGCAGTAGGCGCTACGAGTGCAGACGACTCAAGAACCGCCATCAACGCGATGGCCGGAAGCACTTATTCCACAAATCTGGATGTAGTTGCCCCGGGCAATAACATCCTTTCACTGGACCATCAGCTGAATATTGTAGTAAATGGAGGGACATCTGAAGCAACAGCTCATACTTCAGGCTTGGTAGCTTTGCTTCGTGGTCAGGACTCGACTCTCTCCTCGGATTCGGTTATTTCTATGATCAAGATGACCGCTGAGGACCAGGTTGGATTGGCCTCCGAAGACACCCCGGGGTTTGATATTTTTCATGGTCATGGACGGATCAACGCCGGTGCAGCATTGTGTTTAGCGAATCAGCACTGGACTCCGTTGCCCAATAACGCGAAGCTTGAGGTATTTCCTAATCCAACGACGGCAACAATTCAAGTTGAATTGCGGGGCATTCGATTTAAGAAGTTGCAAGTAAGGGTGTATGACGCCACAGGCCGAATCGTTTACCATGAGTTTTTTACTTCGGTACAAGATTTTGAGATTCCACTACCCGATTCTTTAGGTATTTACTTGGTGGAGTTTTTAATTGATGGGAAATATCAAGCTACACACCGAATCGTAAAAAATTGAGGTGTGGAGTTCAGATGGAATTTAAAGTTGATGGTGAGACCTTCCAACGCCTTCTCAAAACAGTTTAAGTGGTTTTGGCTTACTGCTCACAAGATCTGCTAAAGCAGACCGAGCCTAAGAGGCTGTTTAAAATTGGTTTGTGAAATTTGCTAGTGCAGATTTTTTTGTCCATCGAAGCTCATTTTGGAGTCCATAGCCCGAGCTATGGGCGAGAAAATAGCTGAAGAGGGGCGAAAAAAGATGCCATAGCAAAATCGCAGAATTAAATTTAAACAGCCTCTAATTTCCGAAAAATAATTATTTGTCTGGGTGATCATCTGTGTACGATGGCCTGTCACCCCAACCGCCTCCCGGACAATGCCGCACAATCTCCTTCGGCCTCCACCAGATTCAGCCTGGGCTTGCCTATTTTTAATCCATGCGGATACACTTATTCGTAGTGGTGCTCCTGCTCGCCCAGACGGCGGGAGCCCAGACGCCCCAATGGTCCCAGGCCATGGATTCGGTCTCCCTGTTCAGTTCGCCGGTTGCGGTGGACCTGAACCAGGACGGGGTGCGGGACATCGTCGTGGGGGGAGGGATTGAAGGCTTGCCGACCCGAACCGCCGTCATGGCCCTCGACGGAAGTACGGGGCAGCGCCTGTGGCAGTTGCCCGCGCCGGACCAGATATTCGGCACGGCATTGACCCGGGACATCAATGGCGACCAGGTCGCGGACATCTTCATCGGGGGACGTTCCGCCCTGTTTTGGGCGGTGGACGGAGCCACGGGCAATAAAATCTGGGAATTTTGGCCGGACAGCTTGGGGCCTCCCTCAGCGGCGGGCTGGCTGCAATTTTACAACGCGCAGTGGGTGCCCGATCTGGACCAGGATGGCGTGCCGGATCTCCTTACCGCCAATGGCGGCGACCGCTTTGCCCTGCCTTACGATTCCCTGCGTCCCCCCGGGTCGCTGGTGCTGCTGAGTGGGCGCACCGGCCAACTGATCGCGCGCGACACTGTACCCGATGGCCACGAAACCTACTTTTCCCCCCTGCTCCTGGACGTAGACGGGGCGGGTGATCCCTGGGTGATCTTCGGGACCGGCGGCGAAACCGTGCGGGGCAGACTCTGGGCGATTCCCCTCTCGGATTTGCGAAGCGGAGACATTTCCGGGGCCAGCCCGCTGCTCGACGACTCGCTCAAGGGCATGATCGCCTCGCCGAGCCTCGCAGATCTGGACCAGGACGGCGTGCTCGATTTGGTAGTGCCGGAGTTAAATGGCCGATTGACCGCCCTGGGGGGCGACGGATTTGTCCCGCTTTGGTCCCGCGAGTTTCCCGGCTACGAGATGTACACTGCGCCCACCGTCGGCCAGTTTACCGGGGATGCGACCCCGGACGTGTTTGTGATTGCCGCTCGGGGGCAGTGGTCATTTTATTCGCAGTACCTCCAAATCCTGGTCGATGGCGCGACCGGTCAAATCGCTTGGACCGACACCGCAACCCACTACCAATTCAGCCAGGTCAATGCCGCCGACCGCGATGGCGACGGCTGGGACGAAGTGCTGATCGTGGAAAACCGGGACATCGGATTTTTTACCCTCCAGTACCGGAACCAGTTGCAGTGGATCGATTTCAATGATAACCAAATCAGCGACGTCGGCCTGTTGCGCAACGGCCTGAACATCTTTTCGACACCGGCCTTGGTGGACCTGGACGGGGACCAAAGTGCCGAATTGGTCCTGGGTTACCATCCTCAAACCGCAAACTGGGCGGGCATGACCGATGCGGTCATTGAACGCCTGAATCTAGGAATTCCGGTAGAGCGGGTGGCCTGGCCGGGGTACATGGGGCGGGACCGCGATGGGGTCTACCACCCGGCAGGGTTCGTGGCCGCCGAGCCCGGGAAAACCCCGCCGCCGGTACAGGTCTATCCGAATCCAGTGGCGGACCGGTTGTGGGTGCGGGGCAGGGTTCCGCGGGCCACGCGCCTGATCGATGGCCAAGGCCGGGTGGTTCGGGAAAGTGCCCGGCGGGCCGATCTCGTGGTGCGCGGTTTGGCGGCGGGATTGTACGTCCTGGAGGTAGAACGGGCCGGGGAGACGGTCCGAACCAAGGTCATCGTTGAGTAAGGCAAATCACCGATTTTACCTATCTTGTGGCCATGAAGCATGGATGGCTTTGGGGGTGGGCATGTCTGCTCGCGTTCGGGATCACCGGTTGCAATGGCTGGGACGATGATTCTGAGTATGCGGTGGAGACCCGCGCCAATTTCTACCTCGCGCGTACCGCGGATGGAAACACCTTGATCGAGCGCCGCAATGGCGAAGTGACTCCGGATTTGAACGCCTTGTTCGGCATCGCGCATACGGTCCTCAGCGAAGTCGATCTGGTGGACAATCGCCTGTGGCTGGCCGCCGGAGGGCAGCAGCGCATCATCGCGGTCAATCCCGAAACCAAAGCCCTGACCGAAGAATTTACCGGTCTACCCGTCCGCCCGCACCACTTTGCCGTGGGCCGGGAACAAATCATCGCCACCGACACCCTCAATGGCGCCATCGCTTTCATTCGCCTGCGCAACGGCGAAGTCGTCCCGGTAGAATTCGAAGGGAAACCCGGCCGAGCGATCTACAGCAATGGCCGTTTTTACACCCAGGTCGACGATTCGCTGGTCTACGTGTACGACGAGCAGGCTTTGACCCCGCGGGCCCAACTGAACATCGGGGCGCGGATCACCGAATTTCAATTCGACCGGTTCAACAACCTCCACGTCCTCAGCCGGCGGGACACGACCCAATTCAGCGCAATCATCGCTTCGAATGCCGATTACATTTCTCGAATCAATTTTCAGGTCACCTACGATCAGATCCGCTACACGCCCTACTTCGCGACGCGCTACGTCTCCGAGTACCTGACTGACCTCCAACTGGAAGCGGGGACGGTACAGACGCCGCAATTGAGTCCGATTCTCGCGGCCGATATTGAACATTTCGAAGTGAATTTCTTCGCCGGGGTACTGCATTACTTCCGGAATGACAGCCTGTTCCGATACGATTTGAATGCGGCCGCCCCCTTGGATTCTCTGCCCTTTCCGTACGCGGTGGTGGGCGCCTGGCACCAACTATCGACCCAAGAGTAAAGCGGTTCCGGAGCGCTATTCGGCTACCGCCCGTCCCGCGGCAATGCGGACGATCTCTTCCATTTTATCATACAGTTGGGGAAGCCCCTGGTCATTGAGGATGTGGTAATCGGCAATGGCGATCGGTCCACCTTTTTCCAGGTTGCGGATCTCAAAGAAGTCCCGCTGGTCCACTTCCGTCGGGGTCAGCGAACGGGGTTTGCGGGTACTCAGGCGGGCGTAGCGCAATTCGCGGGGACAATGGACGGCCACGAGTTTCAAGCGTTCGCCCAATTCTTTTTTCAGCAAAACATATTCGGAAAAACTGTAGATCCCATCGATGATCACCTTCTCTCCGGCGGCGATGGCCGCTTGAATATCGGGCAAAGCCAGTAGCGCAATTGCTTCCATCTGGTGGAGTTTGCGGAGGTCTTCCCGGACATACTTTTCATTTTGTGGATTGATCTCTAATCCTCGTCGCTTAACTTCTTTGAGCACGTAACCACCGAAATAAATCCGGGTCAGCTCGTACTTTTCGGTGAGGTAGTGTGTGAGGACCGACTTTCCGGTGCCGGCCAAGCCTACAATGGCGAGAATGGTGTCTTTTCGATCGTGCATGCTGGACAAAGGTACAAAGTAGCGGCCAAATCCTAACCTCGTGACGGAAGATTTGGCGTATTCCAAGCCTTACCCCCTCCCGGGGCTCAGATTTGTCGATTGGTCAGGAAGATAGCTTGCCTAAGAATAGGGATTGACTCACTGTAACTCGGCTGTTTTCGGAGCTTTAGGGGGCATTTTGGCCCCTTTGACCCGTACGACGTCACCGGACTTCAATCCTTTTGAGAGCATCTTGTAAGGTCCGGTCACGATCCGCTCCCCGTTCTTCAGGCCCTCCCGGATCACGATGTACTTGTCATCGCTGATTCCGGTGCGGACGGGCCGCATTGCGACGGAGTTGCCTTCACCCAGTACAAATACCACTTCCTCCGGCTCAGCGTCTTCATCAACCGCCCCCCCCGGCTCAGCCTCAGGCTTGCGCACCGTCACCGCCTGGATGGGCACCGCAAGTTCATTCTCAGCGCGCTCGGTGTAGATTTCCACCTGCGCACTCATGCCGGGACGAAAAGGACTCTGGTAGGATTTGAGGCCGCGCATCATCTCGGGATCATTGCGGTAGGACGCCGAGTCAATCTCGATTTTGACCCCAAAACTGGTGATCTGGTCCCCACTGGTGTGGTTTTGCATCGAAGCGGAGTAGGCGATTTCAGTCACCTGGCCGCGAAACATTCGCTCCTCGTAAGCGTCCACCTCGATGTGGGCGGAATCTCCGATGCGCAGGTGCACAATGTCATTTTCATTGATTTCCACAATCACCTGCATCCGCGACAAATCGGCAATGCGCAACATCTCGGTGCCCTCCATCTGCATGGTACCGACCACCCGCTCCCCCTTCTCCACCGTCTGCCGGGTCAAGGTCCCGTCCATGCTCGCGAGAATCGTCGTCTTGCGCAGTTCAGTCTGGGCGTTTTTCAGGCTGGCCCGGCGGCTGTCGACCTGGTACTTCATGCTTTTTGCATTGGCGATAGAACTGCGCAGATCCGAACGGGCAATGTCCAGGGCAAAGCGAGCCGCTTCCCATTCGGTATAGGGAATGACTTTCTTTTTGAGGAGTTCGTCCTTGCGCTTGAAACTGGCCGAATCGTTCAGGTAACGGGAATACGCCTGTTCGCGGGCTGCCTCGGAACTCAGTTGCTGGGCGATGCTTTGATCCAGGGCCGCGCGGGCTTGCTCCAGAGCGCTCTGATAATTGTCCGGGCGAATGCTCACCAGGACGGCTCCCTGCTCCACAAGATCACCTTCGCGGGCATTCAGTTCGATGACTTCGCCGGAGACATCCGCCGCAATGCTCACTTCGGTCACCGGCTCGATGACCCCCGATTCGGAAACCGAAGCCACAATTGTCCGGCTGGTCACTGATTCGGCCATCACCTCGGGCGCCTCGTCTCCGCCAAAACCGAACATGACCACAAAAAACACCGCCATCAGTCCGACGCCGATGATGATCGTCCAGATGAGTCCCGTGCGCCTTTTTTTTCGCTTTTTTGCCATGTTATTCTGGGCTCAGAATTTCAATTGTTTTCCTTCGTACAGGTCGAGTACCTTTTGCTTGAGGACGTAATCGTATTGCGTGCGAATCCGGTCCACGCGGGCCTGGGTATCGTTGTTGATGAATTCACGGAGGCTGTAAAAGTCCATCACTCCGGATTCGTATTTCTGTTCGGCGTATTCGAGGGCCTTTTGCTGGCTGACCGCCCGTTCGACATTGGCGAGGTACTGGGCGCGGGCGGCCATTGCATCCTGGTGCGCCTGCATGACTGCCCGGTAAAGCTCGTTTTGCGCGTTGTCGTAGTTCAACTGGGCGTTGCTGTAATTCAAACGGGCATTGGCAACGCCTTGGTAGACGCTGTACTTGCTGAACAGCGGAATGGTCAGGGTCAGGCCCAAGCTGTGACTGAAGTTGCTGGTAACCTGATCATCAAAGGGCGTCGTGGGCCCAAAGAATTGCTGAAAGCCGTCGTCGGTGAAGAGGACGGAGTCGAGCGGCCGCGCATTCGACGAGAAAAAGGTAAACGCAGTGTAGTCCAAGGAAAGCGTGGGAAAGAAGCCCGACTGGGACTGTTTCAAGGCGTAGTTGGCGGCGATGATCCGCATCTGCTGCTCACGCACGGCGGGGTTGTTTTGCTGGGCGTACTCGTACACACTCTCCGCCGAACGCATTTCATCAGCGAGAACAAGGCCTTCCAGGTCGGGCCGCACCAGGGTGTAGGTCTTGGTCATGTCGGCATTCAGCGCGAGCAGCAGGTCCAGGAGGCTGCGGTCGTAGTTGTTTTGGGCGGAGACGACGGCGGCTTTGGCATTGGCGATTTCTGCTTCTACAGCAAAGAGATCGCCTTGGGTGTTCATGCCCGCCTCCTGCATGGCCCGCGCCCGTTCCAACTGTTTTTCCAGCAGGTCCAGATTGCCGTCGGCCACCGCGAGGTTGTCCTCGGCATAGGTAGCATTGAAAAAGGCAAGAGCGACGTTCAGGCGGATGTCATTTTCCAGATCTTCCAGTGAATACTGGGCTGCTTTGACTGCGTTTTCGGCCCGGCGGAGTTCATTCCACTTGGAAAAGCCCCGGAAAAGGTCCAGCGAAACCCCCAAGCGCCCGTTCATCGTGGTGGGCGAATCGGCGATGGCTTGGGTAAAGTTGTCGACCGTCCGGCCAAAACCACGGGAGCCATTGAACAGGGCGACGGCACTCGGCAGGAAGTCAAATTTGCTGCGCGTGAGCGCAACCTGCTCGGCGGACAAGGAGTTCCCCGATTGCCGCAACTGCAAATTGGATTCCAAGGCCATGGCAATGCAATCTTCCAAGGTGAGTTTGACCTGAGAAAATGCAAGCACCGGACATAGCAAGACCAGGAGGAGGACAACTTTGGTGGCGAAACGGATCATTGGATCTGAATATTGGGCAAATATACGACACGGTCGATCCAGTTGCGGGACTCCATGTACTGTACGGTCAGGTCGGTGATTTCCGAATCCATCTCGAAGACGAGGCGGGCTTTTTGGTTGCGGGCCCGCCGGTCTACGGTCATCGTGGCGATGTTGCAGTCGTCATTGGCGAGCATATTGGCCACGAAGGCAATCGAGCCCTTGACGTCGTCCGCTTGAACGACCAGGGTGTGGCGCTGGGCGGTGAAATTGCAGCGGAATCCGTCCAGCTCCACGATGGAAATGAGTCCGCCGCCGCGCGAAACCCCAACGACATCCACTTTTTCTTCTTCGCCCTCCGGACCGGAACTCAGCTTGACCCGGACGGTGTTGGGATGCAAGGCGGAAGCATTGGTCACAGCTTTGAATTTGAACTCGATTCCGGCCTCTTGGGCGAGGTCCAGTGCGGTACGGATGCGTTCGTCATCGGTGCCGAAGTCCAGCAGGCCAGCCATGATCGCCCGGTTGCTGCCGTGGCCTTCGTAGGTCCGGGCAAATGAATTGTAAAAGGTAATTGTGGCCCGCTCGGGTTGTTTGTCGTGGAGCCGCCGGGCCACCCGCCCGATGCGGACCACCCCGGCGGTGTGAGAACTGGAAGGGCCGATCATAACCGGCCCGATCATGTCAAATATGCTGCTGCGGTCGGACATGGTGCGTGCAGTTGGGGTAATCAAAAATTGGGAAAAGGCCCGTAACCTTGCATTAAGGTATCGAATTTTAACGATTCATTCCGAATGCGGGCGAAAAAAATGGCTATCTTTTCTGCATGCAACGTCTGCGTTTGGGTTTTTTCTTCATCATGGTTTGCGGCCTGGTTCTCGAAACTGGCTGCGGCAAAAATACGGTCGACATGGACATTCAAGGACACCGGGGCTGCCGGGGACTCATGCCGGAAAACTCGATTCCGGGCTTTTTGAAAGCTTTGGAGATGGGGGTCAATACCCTGGAAATGGACGTGGTCATCAGCGCCGACCGCGAGGTCATTGTTTCCCACGAAGCCTGGATGTCCCACGCGTTTTGCCTGGACTCTCTGGGGCGGGAAATCGCCGCTTCTGAAGAACGCAACTACAACTTGTTCCACATGACCTACGCCGAGATCGAACGATTTGATTGCGGCAGCAAGGTCTACGCACTTTTCCCCAAGCAGGCGAAGATGCGGGTGGCCAAGCCCCGCTTACAAGCCGTCTTTCAAGCCGCCGAACAGCAGGCCCGAGCGGCGGAATCGCCGCACCTACCCCAATACAACATCGAATTGAAACGCCAACCGGGAGGGGAAGGCGTCTACCAGCCGGAACTGCCCGAATTTGTGAAACTGGTCTTGCGTGTTCTCGACGCCGAGGGCGTAGCCGAGCGGACAACCTTGCAAGCCTTCGACATCGCCACCTTGCGGGAAGTGCAGCGGCAGTCCCCGGAAATAACGCTGGCTTTGCTAGTGGGCGAAGACGAATCCTACCCCGAAAAACTCGTCGAACTCGGCTTTAACCCCGCGATTCTGAGTCCCGCTTCGACTTTGGTGGACATCGAAATGATGGGCTTTGCCAGGTCACGACAGATGCAGGTGATCCCCTGGACAGTCAACGAACCCAAGGAAATGGACCGCCTCATCGCCCTCGGAGTCAGCGGCATCATCACGGATTATCCCGATCAACTCATAAAAAAGATGTCTGATTACTGATTTCCAATGTCCACTCTGCCGGGACGCTGCGCCAAGCGCCGCCCATCAGAAATCGAGAATCCTCTAATACGCGATTATGAGGCGTTTTGTCTCCGTTTTCCAGTCATCGCCCCGGGCGGTGAGGAAATAGAGGCCCTGCGGGAAACCGCTGAGGCGGAAGCGCTCCCGGTAGATGCCTTCGCGCAGCGGAAATTGCCGGAGGACGCGGCCCTGCAGATCCACCAATTCCAGTCGGCCGGGACCATTGGTCAGGGTATAATCGACGACCAACTCCTGAGCCGCCGGATTTACGAATGAAAACGAGTTTTCCCGCGGCAGATCGACGTCCACCGTGACCAGGACCGAGCAGATGACCGTGTTGTTGTACTCCCCTTTCCAGGAAGTAAAGTCGTAGCGGGACCACGCAAAAAATGGCTCTTCGTGGGCATTGCCCCCCGGAATGGGTACGGTGACCCGTTCGCCAAAGGTCAAAGCCGAGTCACAGGGAATCGCCCCGGTTTCCAGGTCCGCTTTCACCACCATCATCCGTTTCTGGATTTGGTTATTGGAATCGACTTCGGTGATCTCTCCGACACTGAAAAAGTAGCTACCGTCGGGTTTGATGTCGACGTCGCGAAGGATTTCCTGGGTCGCGGAATCGCCGGCCCCGTAATCGCGCATCCAAACCCCGTCGCCGTCTTTGTCCACCATAAAGGCCATGGCTTGCTCGAAACGCGGGCTTTGCTGGTAATCCCCGCAGACGAGGTAGCCCCGGCCCAGGGGGTCGGTTTCCAGGCTGTACACGTGGGCCTTGTTGGCACTGTCGATGCCGTAAAGCCGAAACCAGTCCAGTAGCCCGCCGGTATCGAGTTGCATGATGTACAGCGAATCCATGCCCGTGGTCAGATCCGTGGTCCGGCCGGTGAAAAGGTAGCCGCCCCCATCGAAGGAAGCAGTAAGGTCCTCACAAGTCATGTCCTTACTCGGCAGCGAATAGATCCGCGACCAAATCAGATTGAATTGCTTGTCGCATTTGATCACCATGGCGTTGAAGAAGCCCAGGTAGAACGTGTAGCCGGCCATTACGTAGCCATCGGGAACGCTGATGATTTCCTTGGGAATGTCAAAGTCCACCGTGCCAAACATCATGCCGGGACCGCCGTTGCCGTTGCTGTCGACCCGCGCGAGCGCGTAGTCGTGAATCCCGATTACACTTTCGTCTTGTCCCAGGTAGACGATGTTGCCGTTGTCCATCACGGCAGAGTAAAACTCGTGGTGGTTCGCCTTGTGGCCCCAGCGGAAATTGCCGTCACGGTCGATGCTCAACAGCGTTTGATTGTCATTAGACCCCACACACATGTAAAAGTTCTGGTTCCCGTCGTAGGTCATGCCGTAGGCCCGCGGACCGAAAAGCAAAAAGGAACTCGTATCCTGGAAAAAATCGAGTTGCTGCGGTTCCCCGAGTTCGCTCATTTGCATCAGGTAGACCGTCTGCCGGGTAGTGTTGCTGGTGTCTTTTCCGGTCAATGATCCACAGATCGCAATCCCTTTGCCGGGAAGGCCAGTCGCGATGATTCCGGTTGCGTCAAATTGCGAAATGCCGGTCAGCGTACTGGCATCCGGGAGGTAAACTTGTTTGAATTGGCCTTGCGCCGGAGCAAACAAGCACAGAACCAAAATAAGCAAGCAAAAACGAAGGAGGAAGCGTAGCGGTTTAAACATGGATTTGAATCGCAGTGAGGAAAAGCAACGAAGACAGCTTAACCTAATTTCGCAATTCAGTTTGCCAATTCAAACTTGTAGATTCTGAAAAGGGCAAAAAGCCGTTTAGGCGAACGGTCTGCCCCGCTCAATGGTCATTTGGGGGGCTTGGTTCGGTGTACCCGGTTGTTTTAAGTGTGGAACCAACGGGAAAAATCCGTCTCTAAATTAGAATTTGTTATTTTCCCCCGGCAAACCGCCTCTCAGAGGCTGTTTAAAATTGGTTTGTGAAATTTGCTAGTGCAGATTTTTTTGTCCATCCAAGCTCATTTTGGAGTCCCTAGCCAAAGCTATGGGCGAGAAAATAGCGGAAGAGGGGCGGAAAAAGATGCCATAGTAAAATCGCAGGACTAAATTTAAACCGCCTCTCAGAACGACCAGAAAAATCGATCCTACCATGAACCAAACAGTTATTTTTTGGGTGTTCATCACCATCTTCGGCATTACTGCCGTGATCACTTTGCTCGGCATCACCAATGTCATCAAGGTCAAGTACCTCAAATGGTTTGTTACTGGGCTTATCCTGGAAGTCATCGCCCTGGTCATCACCTGGGCGGGCGCCGGCACCCTGGACTATTCCGCAGAAATCAATCAACTTTGGCAAACGACCTTCCCAGATTCGACACGTCAGCAACCAGAAAACGAAATCCGCAGCCTTACCCTCATCAATGAAGAAATCACCCGCCTCCAATCAAACGATGCCCCGAGCACCGAGAGCCTGAACCGGGAACTCACCCAGGCCAAAGCGACCATCACCCGCCTGGAGCAAGAATTGGCGAGTGGCCGCAAGGATTCCCCCCGCAGCCGCACCAATGGGTTTTCCAAATACATGGACAATTTTACCGCGATTTACGGGATCTTTAACCGCACCGGCTGGGAGACGATTAACCTCGCCTACAATGTGCGCAAGAAAATGGATCTGGGTTTGTATCCGGCCGTGATGAACATCCTCGAAGGCTTTGATCTGGACGTCGGTGATCCGGCGGAACTCAGCAGCATCAACGACACGGTCAACTATTGTCAGCGTGGCCTGGCGCGCTTTCTCCGCCGCAATGGGGTAGTCCGCGACAGCACCGACGTCATCGAACCCATCGGCGAGAAAAACGTGCACAAGATCCGGACCGTGCTCCTCACCAAGTGGATGCTCGGTTCCATCATCAATTACTACGTCGCGACCTACCTGGGCAATGGAAGTCGGCGGTAAATCGGGGGAGAGGAGAAGGGCAAGCTGATCCGACGGCCCCCCAAACCCTTTGTTCTCCCCAACAATTTTAAACCGCCGCTTGGAGGCGGTTTAAAATTGGTTTATGAAATTTGCTAGTGCAGATTTTTTTGTCCATCGAAGCTCATTTTCTCGCCCATAGCCAGAGCTATGGGCGAGAAAATAGCGGAAGAGAGGCGGAAAAAGATGCCATAGCAAAAGCGCAGAATTAAATTTAAACCGCCGCTTAGAGATTTCCCGAGCGGTGTTTTATTTTTGGATCCATGTCTGAATCGACCGACTTGAAATCCGCGCCGGTATCGCTCCGTCCATTTTGGATCGGCAGTGCGATCTTGCTGCTGCCTTTCCTGCTCGGAAGTTTCCGGCCAGATCCCTGGTGGGCGGTCCATTTTCTGAGCTTTCTTTCACCGCTGACCCAAACCATCATCTGGGGACTGACCGGATTGCTTTTTCTGACCGCCTACCTCCCGGCGGGCCGCAATTTTTTGCCGCGGCTTCTGGCCACTTGGTCCGGAAAGCCCGCCGCCAGATGGGTACCTTTGGCGGTGGCGACTGCTTTCAGCCTCGTCTGTTTTGCTTATCCGCTGCCCTTTGATTTTTACGGCGATGCCCCGACGATCCTGGCTTCCTTCGATGCGCCGGAAAAAAATGTGGACCACTGGCGGATCCTCTTCAGTCCGGACATCTTCCATCCCCGAGCGGGAGAACGCACGGTGCTGAATCTGGTGGCGATTGTACACGGTGCTTTGGGGGGCGATTTTCGGCAGGCTTTTGCCCTGCTCGGGGCGCTTTCGGGCGGGCTCTACTTGTTCATTGCCTTGCGGATGGCTTGGAAAATGCTGGCGACGCCGGCGGCTCGCGGGGTGGCCTTTGCGGCGATTGTGGGCACCCCGGCGGCCTTGGTTTTTCTGGGCCATATTGAGGTTTACGCGCCACTTTGGCCGGTGCTGGCCGGATTTGCGGCGCTGCTGTTGCGCTATACCGCACACCCGCAGCGCAATTCCTGGCTGCTGATGCTCCCGCTGATTTTTGTTGCGCTGAAGCTCCACTTGTCCTCGGTACTGCTGCTGCCGGTGTGGCTGTTGGCCGGACTGCACTTTTTCCAGCGGAAACGTCCCGGATTTCAAAAACGCAGCAATTGGAAATGGCTGGGCCTGGCGGTGCTGTTGCCGCTTTTCCTCGCGGCGCTGGTCGTTTACTTTGGCGTCTTGGGTGACCACGCGGATCCGCGCTTCCTCGATGCGGATACGAGCAGCTACGAACGCCTCTTTTTGCCCTTGGTTTCACCCGCTCCCCCGCTGGACCGCTACAATTTACTGGGGGGCTACCATCTACTCGATTTCTTCAATTTGCTGCTGCTGTGGTCGCCGGTTGGGCTCTTGGTGCTGGGAATGGGGCTGACGGCGTTCCGGCGGCAGGTCAATTGGAATGCGCCGGAGCACTTGCTGCTGGGAACCGGGCTGATCCTCTACACCGGACTGTTCTTTTTGATCAATCCCCTCTTGAGTATGCCGATGGACTGGGACCTCATGGCGATCCCCGCGCCCTGGCTGCCCATCTGGGCGGTGGTGATCTTGCGGGACACGGAAAAAGGCGGGACCTGGACCCCACTGCTCGGACCGGCCTTGGGGGCGTTGTTGCTGGTACTCGGCGTCTTTGCGGTGCATTGGCAAACCCAAGCCCACAGCGAACGCCTGCAAAGCATCGGCCGGCACGTATTTCGCAGCTATTGGATTCGGTCCACCGGCAATATCCAAGCCGGCCTGAATCTGATCGCCGAAGATTCTGCCCGCTACGTGGACCGCTACCGAGCCAATATCGAAGCACTGCGGCCCGACGCCCTGCTGGAGGTGGACGAAGAATACGCCATCCTCCTGGCCCGCCTGGGCAAATTTTACCGCACCCGTCGCAACATTGGCGAAGCGGAAAAATACCACCTCGACGCCTTGAGCTACTTCCCCGACCAAGGGGGAAATCTGATCGGTCTGATGGAATGTGCTTACTTCAAGGGCGATTTCTCAACCGGGATGATCCACGCGCGCCGACTGGTCGAGCTACAGTACCCCACTCGGCAGAAGTCATTGGCGATTGGGGTCGAGATCGCTTTGCGGGCCAACAACTGGCCGGTGGCAGCGGACTGGACCGCGGCCTACCGCGCGCAGTGGCCGGACGACCCGGCCTACCAATACATCGAGGAATCCCTGGCCAGCGATTCGGGCCGGGTGGAACTGACCAAGGTCTACGGGAGGTAGCCCCTTTGCTGGGTGACGACCAGAGGGAGGAGAGCAAGATGGACAAGCCGTGATCTTTCCCAGCGTGGGTTTCCCAAATCCCTCATCAACCGAGCCGAAAAATTGCACGGTGAAAAATTAGCGCGCTTCCCGCACCTGCTGGAAGAGAAACAACATTTCGGTGGCAATCTGCCGGCACCGTTCATCGTAGCGCGCCGTTTCCCGCTCGGTGCCGTCCGCCGATTTTGGATCTTCATAGGGCAAAGAAAAGCGCGCGGTGGCTCCGGGGATGAGCGGGCAGGAATGGTCGGCTTCAGAGCAGGTCATGACGGCCGCAAAACCCGTGTGGGGATTGCTCGGATCATCGTAGATTTTGGAGAAGCAGATCATCGCCGGGCGCCGGCCCGACCAGGCCACTTCGTAGGGCGGATTGCGGCCTTCCGGACGCTGGACCCGAAAACCGGCCCGCTCCAAAGCCGTCGCCGCGCGGGGATTGAAAGCGGTGGCCGCCGTACCGCCGGAGTAGGTCGTGATACCAGGCAGCCCAAACGCTTCCGCAGCGGTCGCCGCCCACACCTGACCAAAATGGCTGCGCCGCGAATTGTGGGTACAGATAAAAATCAGCTTGACCTCCCGGCCCACTTTGATCTCTTCCGCCGCAAAGCGCGAAACGGCCTGGATCTCCTTTTGCCGCTTGGGGGCAATCCTTTCTCCACCGGAAAGCAAGGCCTCCAGGTAGCTCCGCAACTCGGGAAAAGCGGCCGCGGTAAAGTCAGGATCCAGATTGAAAGGCGGCATGCCTTCAAGATAGAACTTCCCCGTGGTTTTTGGGGGAGGAGTTTTTCCCCACGGCGTGGATGAAATGACCGGAAAGTGGAGCGTTTTCCGCCTCTTTGCGCTCCCTTCCCGGAACACAATCCGGACGGCATCCCCGCCCGGGGCCCGGAATTTCCCTAATTTCGCCGGATGCAACACCGGAGCAAATTGATTCTGCTCTTTTCCGCGCACATCATTTCGAATTTTGCGTCGGGAATCACCATGCTGGCCATTCCCTGGCACATGGTCAGCAAGCTGGATCTGGACCGGGAAAATGCGCTCATGATGGCCGGGATCACCTTGTTGACGATCTTTTGGGGGCTGTTTGCTGGCACCCTCATTGACAAGTACAACCGCAAAAGGATCTTTCAGGGGCAACAAATCATCGCCGGGAGCCTGGTTTTATGCTCGGGCATCACGGGCGTGACGCTGGGCGAATTGCCCGTCTTTTTCGTGGGACTGGTCGCAATGACGACCATATTTTCCTGGACGCTTTACTACCCAAATCTGTACGCGTTTGTGCAAGAACTGTTTGCGCCGAAATACTACAAACAGATCAACAGCGGGATTGAACTGATCGGCCAAACCACGAATTTTATCGGGATGCTGGTCGGGTCGGTACTGCTGGCAGGTCCGGCAGAATTGGGCGACTGGTGGCCGGATTCGCTGATGTTCCGAGCTTGGGAACTACAGGAAATATTCCTGCTTGACGGCACCACTTACCTGATCAGCGCGGTCATCGTCTCGTTCATCGTTTACACGCCCGGCGACTACAACAAAAGCAGCACAGGAGGCATTTTTGAACGGGTGCGCTACGGATTCCGGTTTTTGCGCGCGCGGCCCAATCTGCTCCTGTTCGGAATCGGCTCCTACATCGTATTTGCCTGCCTGCTGGTGTTCATTCAGGTGGGCATGGCGATGTACGTAAACTTCACCCTGGACCTGGCCTACGCAAAAGGGGCGCTGGTTACGGCCCAGTTTGAGGCCTGCTATGCCCTGGGCGCAGTCCTCACCGGCTTGTTTGGCGTACTGTTTGCCCAGCGGATGCAGCGCACCAATTTGATCCGCCAGATTATCTTTTTGCTTTTTTTGATGGCGGGGGTGTACTTTGTTCTGAGCTTCAATTCCGTGCGCTGGGTGTTCATTTTAACCGGATTGCTGGTGGGGTTTTCGAATTCGGGGGTCCGCATCCTGCGGGTAACCTATCTGGTGCGCCTCATTCCGAACGACGTGATCGGCCGGGCCAATTCTTTTTTTCAGGTCTGCAATACGCTCATGCGCTTGACCTTTATGGCCTTGCTGGCCCTGCCTTGGCTGGGTGGACCCAACGTAATCTACGGTCTGACCGTGATGGGCCTCGCGTGTTTGGCCTTTGGGTTGGTTTTGATGCTGCGATTTGCAAAATTTGATCAGGAAGCAGCTTACGGATGAGCAATTATCTCTTTTCCCTGAAAGAATTGGCGGGGGTCGTGACCGGCCTGGTGACGCATTCCGGCGATTTGTCGCCGTCCCTTTCCGGATTGACCTTTGATTCGCGGAAGGTGCGGCACCCCGCTCAGGAGTTGTTCGTGGCCCTTTCTGGGGGAAATCGGGATGGCCACGCCTTTCTGGCGGATGCCTGGGCCAAAGGGGTCCGCTCGTTCCTGGTGGAAAAGACCGAGTCCTTGCCCGTGGGGGCGCACTTTTTGCAGGTCAGCGATTCCCGCCGCGCGTTGCAAGAGATTGCCGCCCACCACCGGACCAAGTTCACCGCTCCGGTCATCGCCATCACCGGCTCCAACGGCAAGACCATCGTCAAAGAATGGCTGGCGAGCATCCTGGCGCAAAAATTTGCCGTCGCCAAAAGCCCGGAAAGCTACAACAGCCAAATCGGGGTGCCGCTGTCCCTGCTTGAATTGCGGCCCGACACAGAACTCGCTTTGATTGAAGCGGGGATTTCCCTGCCTGGAGAAATGGCGCGTCTACAGGCAATGATCCGACCCGAATTCGGCATCATGACCCATTTCGGGGACGCTCACGCGGAAGGATTTGCCTCGGAAGCGGAGAAACTCGCTGAGAAGATGCGCTTGTTTGCCGGGTGCAAACTGGTCTTCGTCACGGCGGATGATCCAGCGGTACGGGAAGCGCTGGCGGCGCACAATTTACCGGTGCGGACCGTCGGCCGATCCTCAGCGGCGGACCTGCGCCTGTTGCAGGCGGAAGAAATCGGTGAAGCCTACACCTTTACCCTTCTCGACAGTGCCGAAAGTCCGCCGTTGGAATTGCCCATGTCCGACTTTGGTTCTCTGGAAAATGCGCTGCTGGCCGTGCTGGTAGCGCGGCATTTCGGGCTGTCCTGGGAAGAAATCGCGGAGGAATTGTCGCGCCTTCACCCGGTCTCAATGCGGACGGAACTCATCACCGACAATCCCGAAGTCGCCATTATCAACGATGCCTACAATGCCGACCGGGCTTCCACCCAAAATGCCCTGCTCATGCTCGCCGACGAACGGGTGCATCCGGGCCGAGCGGTGATCCTGAGCGACCTCGAGCACCAGGGCGATCACCAATTGCGGCTGCAACAAGACCTCTTGCAACTCGCTCGCCAACGCTTCGGCAGTGGCAATATCATTCTGGTCGGACCCGTCTTTTTCGATTTGGCGCGCACCGACGATGGCCTCCGGGCCTACCGCGACGTCGACGATTTTTTGGCGGAATTTAACTACGAACAGTTCCGCAACAAGACGGTGCTGCTGAAAGGGGCGCGGCGGTTTGCCCTGGAACGGATCATCCCCTACCTGAGCCGCCGGGTCACCGCGACCCAGTTCAAAATCAACCTCGACGACCTGGTCCACAACTACCGGGTCTACCGCCAGCGGGTCGGTCCCGAGGTCCGCATCACGGCGATGGTCAAGGCATTTTCCTACGGATCGGGCACCTGGGAGATCGCCCGGGAGCTGGCCCGCCAGGGGGTCGATTACCTCGCGGTAGCTTACATTTCGGAGGGGATCGCCCTGCGCACGCGCGGGATCGAAACCCCCATCATGATCCTCAACGCCGACGCGCAAAACATCCGGCAGTTGTTCCATTTCCGCCTGGAGCCGATGGCCTACAGCCTCGAATTTTTGCGGGAATATGCACGGGCGGGTGAGGTGGCGGGAGTGGAACAGTTTCCGGTGCATTTGGAATTTGATTCCGGGATGCGGCGGCTCGGTTTCGTTCGGGAAGACCTGCCTGAACTCATGACGGCCCTGCGGGAAGATCCCCGTTTGCAGATAAAATCGGTTTTGTCGCACTTTGCCGCGGCGGATGAGCCGGAACGCGATGGATTGAGCCGCGCCCAATTTCAGCGCTTTGCGGAGTTTTTTGGGGAATTGGCGGAACTGGGTGATTCACCGCCCTGGCGCCACATTTGCAATACGGCGGGCATTGAACGCTTCCCCGAGTACCACTTGGACATGGTCCGCTTGGGAATTGGCTTGTACGGGATCTCGCCGGTCGCGGGTTCAGAGCTTGAATTGCGGGAGATCGGCACTTTGGAATCGGTGGTGACGCAGGTCCACGCGTATCCGGCGGGCACACCCATTGGTTACGGGGCGAGTGAAATCACGGCTCAGGCGGCACAGATCGCGACGGTTCCCATCGGATACGCGGATGGGATCCGGCGCCATTTGAGCAACGGTCGAGGGCGGTTTCTCGTACGGGGGCAGCGCGCTCCGGTGATCGGACGGGTGTGTATGGACATGCTCATGCTCGATGTGACCAAAATCAAAGGCGTCGTGGCCGGGGATAGGGTGACCTTACTGGGCGGATCGGAAACGGACGCGGTGTCCGTCCGGGAAGTGGCCGAGTTATGTGGCACGATTCCTTACGAGATATTGACCGGGATATCCCAGCGCGTGCGGCGCGTCTACGTGCGGGAGTAAGCTGCCTTTGCCCGCTGCAACAGTTTGCGAATGGCCGTAGCGACTTCCTGCGGGGCTTCGTACATCCCCATGTGGCCCGCATTTGCGAGGCAGTGCCACTCCACTTGCGGCAAATCCATCCGCTCCTCGGAGGTTTGCGCAGCAGAGACCAGCTTGTCGTGTTTCCCGACGATGTAGCTGATCGGTACGGGGAGGGCGGCCAGTGCGGCGACGTGGTCGAGGCGGTCGCGCATGAGTGGGATCAATGCGGAAATGGCTTCGGGCGCGGTTTCGGCGGTGATGGCCCGCAGTTGCTCGGTCCAGGCGGGGTCAGGTTGATAGAATAGGGTGCGCAAAAATGCCTGGCGAAAAGCTTCGGTGCCCTGCGCGGTAATCAACCGCAAAGCTTTGTTGCGGTACTTTTGGCGGGGAAGGGAATCGGAGCGGGCGGTCGAATGTAGCAGGCCCAGACCCAGCAGACGATCTGGGTGGCGCTGCGCAAATGCGGCGGCAATGTATCCACCGAGGCTGTGCCCGATGAGGACGCAACGGTCCCAGCCGGCTTGCATGCATTGATCCCTAAGCCAGTCGGCGGCGTCGGCCAGGGAATTCCAGTGGACGTGCCAGGAAGTGCCAGCGTGACCGGGCAAAGTCGGAGTAAAAATGGGGAAGTCGGGACGGAGCTCGGTAATCAGGCGGGAGAACACCCGGGGTGATTCGCAGAACCCATGCAAAAAACAAACCGCAAAACTTTCAGCAGAGCGATCAGAACGAGGGAAATCGGATGGAGAGGGATGGTGGCGCGGTGCAGACAAAAGCCACGATCTATTCGACCTCTGCAGTCAGACCCCGGTCGAGCAGCGCAACGCAGCGGTCGATCATGTCGCGCTTGGCTCCCGACTTGATGGCGTATTTGCCCTTCATGTGAACAATCCAGGCGCACTGTTCTGCTTGCGTGTTGGTGTGGTCGCAGATGTCTACCAAAGCTTGGATAACCCATTCAAATGAGTTCACCTCATCATTGTAGAGGATGATCCGATAGGTTTCGGTGATCGTAGTTTGCGACAGATTTCTCGTCAATTCTTTTGTCATGACGCAAGATTAAATGGGTTACAATATTGAAGAATCGTGCTTCAATTTTCTGAGTTTTTGATAAACAAAAATAGAATTTCGGGGGCTTGGAAACAAATAAAATGCCTATTTTCGGCGATTCTACGACATAAGCACATGATCCAAATCGGCATTCCCAAAGGCTTTAAAGATTACGAGTTGATCGATTCTGGCAACAACGAAAAGTTGGAACGATTTGGTCGTTACGTACTCTGCCGCCCCGAGCCCCAAGCCGTTTGGAGTCGGTCTCTGTCCCCCCAGGAGTGGCGCCGCCTCGCCGACGCCCGCTTCGAGCAAGCGGGCTCTTCTTCCGGCACTTGGGAACGCATCAACCCCGACATGCCCGACGCCTGGAATGTCGCCTATTCCCACCGCGAAATGCGGATTCGCTTTCGCCTGACCCTCACCCGCTTCAAGCACGTAGGCATCTTTCCGGAGCAAGCCTGGAATTGGGACTTTATCTACGACCAATGCAAAGCCGTTCCGACGCCCAAGGTTCTGAATCTGTTTGCGTATACGGGTGGGGCCAGCCTGGCCGCTCGTGCTGCCGGAGCCGACGTCATCCACTGCGATTCCATCCGCCAGGTGGTCAACTGGGCGAACCGCAATATGGAACTCAGCAAGCTGAACGACATCCGCTGGCTGGTCGAGGATGCGTTCAAATTCGTCAAGCGGGAAGCTGGTCGGGGTCGGACTTACCACGGCATCGTCCTCGACCCCCCGGCTTGGGGCCACGGTCCCAAAGGCGAAAAGTGGAAACTGGAAGACCAAATCGACGAGCTCATCGGGTACGTCGCAGCGATCCTGGATTCGGAACAATCGTTCTTGGTATTCAATGCTTATTCGCTGGGGTTTTCGGCGGTGATCCTGGAAAATCTGGTGCGCAGTCATTTGCCCAAAGCGATGACCCGCAAGCTCGAAATCGGGGAATTGTGCCTCCGGGAGCGCAGTGGACGCCGCTTGCCCGCAGGAGTATTTGCCCGTCTGGTCCGCAAGTAACCGTCCATTTTCCGAGCACCAAAAAGATTTCGTTTTCGATCCGAAAAAACCTGGCCCGCCCACCGGATCCCAAACCAAATTCATTATTTTCGGATATGGATGCACCTACCTCGTCGCAGATTTATCCGGAGACCGTCCCCGGCGTCCGCTTGCAGCGGGAGGAAGGGGCCTGGAAGTACATTGACCTTGGATCAAGTCTGGGTGATGCGACGCTGCAAGAGCTGCTGCGGACCCTCCCGACGGAGCTCGAATTGTGCTTTTTTGACTACCGATTCGGTGACCGCATCGGGGATATGAATGGGCTGTACGTCATGTTACAGGTATTTGAAGGCCAGTGCTATTTTTGGCGGGGCAACCACGGCCGTACCTCGCCGCTGGAGACCAAGAGCATCCCGGAAGCAGCACAGATGATCCAGACCAATATCGTGCAGGAAGATGCGTTTTTGTACTTGGTACCGGCGGCGCGGCGCTTCGAAACCCGCCCCGATTTTCGCTGGAAAGATGCCCCGGAGCGGGCACCCGATGGGCAGGGAGAACTTTTGCGTCACCTGCTCTCGGCGATTGCCTACCGGTTTCGGACCGCGGTCCGCGGGATGGGGCGGGACTTCGGTGATTTTGCCGATGGCCCGGCGGTGCGCACCCCGCGGGAGACGGTCCACTTCATGCGGAGGCAGTTGCATTTTGTAGAAGCCCAGTTCCGCACGGAAACGGCGCCGGAGATCGAAGCTCGGAGCTGGACGGAAGAGGTAAAGGCGTTTCCCGCCGTACTGCAACGCCTGGATGAAGCGTTGCTGCACCATTCGCCCAACGAAATCCTCTTCAAAAAGCTCTTGCAAGGGCCACTGAGCGAGATTCAGGTCCAGATCGGCCAATTGCTTCTGTTGCGTCGGGCATTCGGCTATCCAGTGATCGAGCGCAACCTTTTCAACGCGGAGATCCGGACGGGAAATACGCGGGGAGAGCTATTTTGACCCGAAAGATGCCTCCGATTTCCCCTTCCATCGGCAAAAATTCTAACTTTAATCTATGAGCAACACCACTTCGATTCCGGAGCTTTTCGCCGATATTCTCCACTCTGATCTCTACCTCGATGGCGAATGGATCGCCCAGGGCAAGGGCAGTTTCCAGTCGGTCCGCGATGTATACACGCAGACGGAAATTGCGCGGGTGCCGCTGGCTTCGGCGCAACAGGTAGAACGGGCGATCACGGCTTCGGTCCGGGGCTTTGTCGCAATGCGGCGCTGGTCGGCGGAGAAGCGGCGGAAGCATTTGTCCCGGGTGCGGGAACTTTTCCGGGAACGGCAGGAGCAATTTGCCCAATTGATTGCGGCGGAGGCGGGCAAACCCATCGCTTATGCCCGCGGGGAAGCGGCCCGCTGCGCGATGACTTTGCAGTCGGCCATCGATCTGATCTTGCACTTCGACGGCGAGGTCGTCAATGTGGACTACGCCAACGGGACGGGGCGCAATGCATTTACCCGGCGGTTCCCCATCGGTCCGGTGGCGGCCATTTCTCCGTTCAATTTCCCCCTCAATCTGGCCCTGCACAAGATTGCCCCCGCACTGGCGGTGGGGTGTTCGGTGGTGCTCAAGCCGTCGCCCTATACGCCACTCTGCGTGCTGGCCTTTGCGGCCCTGTGTGAGCAAGCGGGCTATCCGGCGGGCGCTTTGAACATCGTCCTGGCGGACATTCCGGAAGCCGAACAGATCGTAACCGATGACCGCTTGAAGTTGCTTTCTTTTACGGGGAGCGATCAGGTGGGATGGATGCTCAAAGCCAAAGCCGGGAAGAAGCGGGTCATTCTGGAACTCGGGGGGAATGCGGCCACCATCGTGGACGAAACCACGGACCTGGACGCCGCCGCCGAGCGGCTGGCCATCGGGAGTTTTTTGTACGCAGGGCAGATCTGCATTTCTACCCAGCGCATTTTTGTCGTGGAATCGGTGTACGATGCGTTGGTAGAGCGGCTCGTCCGGGCCACCGAGGCCCTCCCGGTGGGGGACGTGCGCGACCCGGCGGTGCGGGTGGGCCCCCTGATCGAACGGGTGCACCTGGATCGGATTGCGGCCTGGGTCCGGGAAGCGGTAGCGGGCGGGGCCGAACTCTTGACCGGGGGGAAAGTGCTTTCCGAGGCGCACTTGCTGTACGCGCCCACGCTGCTCACGCGCACGACACCGGAGATGAAGGTTCAATTCCGGGAGGTCTTTGGGCCGGTAGCGGTGATCGAGCCGGTGTCCAACTTTGCCGAAGCCCTCAGCCGGGTCAATGACTCTGATTTCGGACTGCAGGCGGGGGTATTTACGAATCGGGTGGATCGGATGAAGCGGGCGTTGGCGGAGCTGGAAGTGGGGGGAATCATCGTCAATGATGTGCCGGGGTTCCGCGTGGACAGCATGCCCTACGGAGGGATCAAGGACAGTGGTCTGGGCCGGGAAGGCTTGAAATATGCCATGGAAGACATGACCGAACCACGGCTGCTGGTGTTTTGAGCGGCGGTCGTAGGGGAAGGCGGCAATCCGGACAGCGTTCGGAGCCCGGTTTAGCCATCCCGAACTGCCCTTTACGGAGCGGTTCGGGATGAAATCCAATAAGTTTTGTGAACAAGGTGGAGTTGGCCTTGATTAGCGTTTTTCCGACGATTGGGAGAGATACACCAAGATGCCGCCGACGAGGAGGATGGCCGCTCCGCTGATGATGCCAGTGATTACCATAATTTTTAGCTTTGGGAGGCGATGCAAATTGGATCCGGCACCAGCCGCTTTCACCCATCATTTTTGAACCGCCTCAGAGTGATTACTTACCTTATAAAATCATTGATCTGTAGGGATCGGGGGTTCACGGAATGGTACATACTGACCTTCCCGCGACCATAGCGCGTTGTTCCTTCATTGAGGCAAGTTGTCGATACATTCGTTGTTGCAGCTTGGGAAGGAGTACTTGGGTAGGCGACCCGTTTCCCAGGTTAAATATAATAGCAATTATTTCGGACAAATGCAAATAGTGGCTTGACTTACAGGGGTTTAAATAAACGATATTTTATTCAATCTTAGGAATATCTGGATTTAAAACGATAAAGGGAGAGACCGGAAGCACCGACCTCTCCCCGCACAATTCGTGGGTTGTCCGGTCAAAGACGGGCCAAAAGTTCTTTTTTCTTGGCGTCAAACTCTTCTTCGGTGAGAATGCCGGCGCTTTTGAGTTCGCCCAGTTCCTTGAGGGTTTTCATAATCTCGTCGCGGCTCATTTCCTCTTTTTGGGCTTCGGGTTGGGCCTGATTCTGCGGCGTCTGTTGTTGCATTTGCTGCTGTTGCTGCATCATCATATTGGCCATCATCATGTTGGCCATGTCCATGCCGGGCTGGGCCATGCTGCCTCCGGATTTGGCGGCGTCTTCCATGGATTTGGCGGCTTGGAACTGGGTAAAGCGGCCCATGTCGCCGACCATGTTCATCTGGGTATTTTTGCGCAGGAACTCGTTGACTTCCGGGGGGAGTGTGATGCTCTGGATCTGGAAATCGGTGATGTCCAACCCGAATCCTTCGAAGTAGTCGTGGATGCGGGGCATGAGTGCCTTGGTAAATTCGGTCTTTTGGGACTGAAGCTGGACGAAGGACAAGCCGGCTTCGGCCATTTCGGCAACGACTTCGGTAAAGCGGTCGACGAGTTTGCCGCGGAGGGTGCCTTGCAGCTCTTCGACGGTCAAATTGGGATCGGTACCGGCAAACTCGGTGAAGAATTTCTTGGCGTCACTGATCCGGAAGTTGTAAGCGCCAAAGGCGCGGATTTCGACCTGGCCAAACTTGGCGTCCGGAATGTACACCGGCGTGGGCGTGCCCCACTTGTTGTCGGTGAATTGCCGGGTATTGACGTAGTAGATGTCAACTTTGAAGGGAGACTCAAAGCCGTATTTCCAGGAGCGCAGCGAGGTCATGATCGGCATGTTGCGCGTGGTCAACTCGTAGCGGCCGGGCTGGTAAATATCGGCGACCTGGCCTTCATTGACCAAAATACCGACCTGCGATTCCCGCACGGTGAGCTGGGCCCCCATCTTGACTTCTTTGTCCTCATCGGGAAATTTCCAGACGAGGGTCTTGCGCGAGGGATCGACCCACTCGATGACATCGATGAATTGGCCACGGATAAAGTTGAAAAGTCCCATAGTGGTGATTGTTTTTGTGAAATCCGGTTGTCGAGAATTTGAAAAGTGTGCTGATTATTTCTTCCTGCGTGGTTTGGGCTTGCGGTAAAGGGGCACCGTGGAGCAGGGTTCGCCGTACATGAGCTTATCCGCAATCGGGCGCAGACGGCGGATAAAATCAACGTAGGTCGCGTCGGGAATCTGAATGTCGCCGCAGCCTTTGACCACAATTTTCTTGTCGGTCAGTTCGCCGTAATCCAGCCCGTCCAAAATCTTCCGCCAAATCTCTTTTTCGAGGTCCAGGGCACTGCCCATAAGGACGGTTTTGGCGTGGGGTTCCAGGGCGATTGACAGTAGCATCCAGGTCCAGCCGGGAATCACTGCGTCCACGCTGCAAAAAAAATGCACGTGTTTGCCCGCGTACTGCGTCCAGTCGGTATCCTTGATGAAAGCGCGGAAGTCTTTCTCCCGCAGGATCTGGCCCATGAACAATTGCTCCGCAATGTCGATGCCGATCCGCTCCGCCGCATCGTGGTGGTCCGCCAGGTCAAAAGTGACCAGGGGACTCAATGCGATGCGGTTTATAATCTCCGTTTGACTCATAATTTCTGGGTGAAATTTACGATTTATTTGCGGTTCCGCCGCAATCTATCTTCCCGCCGGGAGACAACTTTACGGGGCGCGTACGATCCGCAGTGGACAATTGGTGTTTTCCCGGAAAATTTCGGGCAGGGTCGTAAGATTCATCGACCGCCACATTGTACGGAGGAAATATCCCTAAGGTTGGTCGATAATCTGCGATTTTGACGCGCAATGGGGCATCTTCGGCCAACCTCGTTGTAGGGCGGGCTCAGTATTCGGGAGCTTGCGCAAAGCGCGAGTGCGGGTATTTATCTTGGTAGCCGTCCCGCACGAGTTGCAGCAGGGTGGTCCGGAGGGTCTCCAAATTGAGTTTGGTGCCCGCGGAAATGAATACTACGGGGGCATTTTCCTTGGCCATCCAGCTTTTTTGCAGCGATTCGAGTTCTTGGGGATCGAGTTTGTCCACCTTGTTGAAGACCACCAGAGTGGTTTTTTCCCCGGCCCCCAATTCGGTCAAGGTCTGGTTCACCACGGAAATGTGCTCTTCGAATGCGGGGTGGGAGACGTCCACGACGTGCATGAGCAGATCGGATTCCCGGACCTCATCGAGGGTGCTTTTGAAGCATTCCACCAGGTTGTGGGGCAGTTTGCGCAGGAACCCGACGGTATCCGAAAGCAGGAAGGGCACCCGGTCCAGGACCACTTTGCGGACGGTGGTGTCGAGCGTGGCGAAGAGCTTGTCTTCGGCGAGGACTTCGGCTTTTGACTTCGAGAGGCGGTTCATCAGGGTGGATTTACCGGCGTTGGTGTAGCCGACGAGAGACACGCGGACGAGTTCATCCCGGCCTTTGCGCCGAGTGGCGTTTTGGCGGTCGATTTTTTCGAGTTGCTTCGTCAGTAAGGTGATCTTGTTGCGGATGATCCGGCGGTCGGTCTCGATCTCCTTCTCCCCCGCGCCCTTGAGGCCGATCCCCCCTTTTTGCTTGGAAAGGTGGGTCCACAGCCCGGCGAGGCGGGGCAGCATGTATTCGAGTTGGGCCAGTTCGACCTGGGCTTTGGCCTGGGCGGTGCGGGCGCGCTCATTGAAGATGTGCAGGATGATGCCGCTGCGGTCGAGCACCTTTACATTGAGGACTTTGTCGATGTTGCGAACCTGCGAGGGGCTGAGGTCGTCGTCAAAAATGACCATGTCGGCATTTTCCATGTCCACCATGCCGCGCACATCTTCAAGCTTGCCAGTGCCGATGTAGGTGCGCGGATTGGGGTGATCGAGTTTTTGCAGGATGCGCTGAACGGTGATCGCCCCGGCGGTTTTGGCGAGCAATTGGAGTTCAGAGAGGTATTCTTCCGCCTTTTCCCGGGGGGTCTCCCGGTTGTACATGCCGACCAGGATGGCGCGCTCTACCCGGTCGGGATCGACATTTTTGGCCTGTTCTCGCCGCTCGCGGTCAAGTTCCTTTTCCAATCGCTTTTGGCTCGCTCGGTGGAATGTTGCTTGTTTTCGTCCCATGGTTCAATAAAAATCGGGAAATATTTTCTCGTTTGCGAATTCCGGAAAGCAAATTTACGCTTTTGCGGCCGTTGCTACTCCCCCGGCGCGCCAATTGTCCCATTCCCTCGGCCAATGGGTGCGGCTTGCCCACCAATGGACATCGACCGGTACATCTGCCCTCCCCCCTGCTCCCTGGCGTGGCTCAATCGGTCGTCATCCGTCATTTTCGGCGGAATTCTTCCGGCGGAGCTGCAGGCGGCGGACTTTCCTCAATTTTGTTTTGACCGCATTTTTTGCAAGTTTTGTCGCGCTAAGCGTAGGCAGATGAGTTCCCAATCAGGCAGTTAAGTTTACCGGAAACTTTTGAATCGAAATCAACCGCAGTCAACCCCAAGTACGCGAGCCCACGGTGGCTCGGTTTTGCCGTTTGAAGCCATCGTCATGGCAGGGGGGCGCGGTGAACGGCTGTCTCCCCTCACCGATACCATTCCCAAACCTCTGCTGAAAGTCGGCAAGCGTCCCATCGTCGAATATTCGATTTTGCGACTGCACCAAGCCGGCGTGCGGGATTTTACTTTTTGTCTCAATTACCGGGGGGAAATGATTCAACAGCACTTCGGTACGGGCAAGCAATGGCAAGCCCAGTTTGAGTACCTCTATGAAACTCAGCCGCTCGGAACGATCGGCGGGGCGGCGCTCAAGGAAAGCTTCCGTTTCGAAGACGTGCTGGTGATCAATGGGGACCTGCTCACGACGATCAATTTCGAGAAGTTTTACGGTTTTTACCTCGACAAGGATGCGGACATGGCGGTGGCGACCATCCCACACCGGGTTTCGCTGGCCTACGGCATCTTGGAGATGGACGAGCACCACGAGGTCCACACCATCCGCGAGAAGCCGACCTACACCTACCACCTCAATACAGGAATTTACCTGATGCGCCGGGAGCTGTTGCGGCTGATTCCGCCGGGCCGGCGCTTTGATGCGGTCGATCTGATCCAAAAGGCAATGGAAAAAGGGTATCGGGTGCGCTCGTTCCCGCTGCTCGATTACTGGATCGACATCGGTCAGATGGAGGATTTCAAGAAGGCAGAAGAAGACGTCCAGTTTCTGGATTTCGGGTAGGTTGTAGTTTTCAGTGGGTGAGTTCTCAAGGGAATTGGAATAGCCTCGGGTGCGCGTCTCAGACGCGCGAATTGGAAACCAGGCAATTGGAAATGGTATCGTCCTGAAAAAAGTTTACAGGTGATTGATTTGTCCTGACTGGATTTAATGTGTTCATAGAATGACCTCACCTGGGTTTTCGGTTGGGGATTTCGTCGTTTTTAGACTTGTTCAGTTTGGTACTGTCTGAACAATAACCATCAAACCTGAGGGGTGGTGTGGAGGGCGTTGGCATTTATGATCGTAGTGCAGATTGATGCCGCAGAGTTAAGATGACTTGAACTGCAATGCTCCGGACAGTTTAAGCAGCCCTCAACCCAAATTGCAATAGTTCCTGGTATTTAGGGTGATTTAATGCAAAGTCTGGGTCTATACATAAGAGGCGGTTTAAATTTAATTCTGCGATTTTGCTATGGCCTGCGATACGCTACTGACCTCGGCTACGTGGTCATTGGAATTCCTTTTTGGAATATGCTTGACCGTGGTCTCGGTTGGGGGTTTACCCAAAGGAATGATAATTTGGTGGAGCGGGAATCGAAGAGGATATCCACCTTTCCCCCCCTCTCAATCAAAACGCGCAAGGAACTGATTGAGCAGTTCCAGATCGAACGCTTCCGGTTCCAAGTCGCCTCCGACCCACTCCTGCAGCGATTCGTGATCGGGATGGGAGGAATCGGCCAGGGCTTCCACTAGGTAGGCGTACCGATAAATCCCGCCACAATCTTCTGGGGGACCAGCTCGTCGGCCGGAGATGACCATTGGTTCCTGGGGAAGGATACGCGATTCCTTTTTTTCGAGGACCACGCTGTGAATCCAACTGTCGCCAAAGTCATACTCGTATTCGAGGCGATCTTTGGACTTTTTGAGCAGGTCGGAAATCCGGTAGTTCTCCACGGGCTCACCCGAGGCAAAATCCGGGTCAATTCCCACCATATCATAAGTCGTCGATCCCTGCTTAAATTGATGCAAATGACTATCATCCCAATTGAAAATGCACTGGATCAAACGGTGCAGGTCATTGAGGGGCCGACTTCCCCGAATCCACACCCGGCGCCAAATGGGAGGCCGGGATCCTTTGAGGGTGATCTTGAGTTGAAGCAGCATGCAGGAATATACAAAAACTCCCCGAAAAGCAACGCAAGGATTCCTGAAATGGATAAATGCATGCTTTCCTGGACCACCAATTGCGCCATCAAGATCGGTCCCGGATCTCGTGCCGTGGGCAGGTGGGGGGCTTTTGTCCGCGCCGAAGGAATAGAGACCCGGCGTTCGTCGGGCGCATCAATCCATCGATTTCTCTTTTCCCCTAAATTTGCAATTCAATGCGGAATAGAACCTTCAGTTGGACGTACTTGGGGTGGGTTTTCTGGCTCCTGGCGGTGTCGGCCTGTACCCGGAGCGATCTGCCCTTCAACCAATGCGGTTGCGAAGTCAGCATCGAGGATAAAGGGGCTTTGGTCTTTGAGTCCGAGGGGGAAGAGGAGCAATTGCAGCCTTGGATGGATGGGCTGGCCCGGCGCCTCGGCCGGCCCGAAATCACCTTTTTGCATTTCCGACTCGAAACCTACGCCGCATTTTTCGATCCCAGCAAATGGGCCTTCGCTACGGATCGCCTGAATTCGCCCTACGGAATTCAGAAAATCCTGGTGTGGGACCGGCCTCGCACCCCTGCTTGGTGGCCGGATTCCTTGCAGTTGTCCGTTCAGATCCGGGAGCACCGGATGGGCAAGCGCCCCATTGATCCTTACGCTTGCCGGGTAGAAGTGCGGCTGCGCAACCGTGCCGGGCGGGACCTCCTCCGGAGCTGCGAAAATGCCGAAGCAATCACGGCGGCGCTGCAAGATTGGACCGAACCCTACCTCGGAATGCCCCACGACACGACGCCCGATCCGGAATTTCCCGAGAAGGTCCACAACTACGAAGGGCGCAAAGCGGCCTACACGCTTAGGGTGAAGGACTTTTTGAATCCCAAATGCTATCCTACCGTGCAGCATTGGCCTGGGGGAAATTTTTTCCGGCTGCAAGTCTGCGAACACGATGGCATGCAAGACACCCTGCGGGCCCGGGTGCGGGTGCTTTCGGCGGCGGGCGACAGCTTGCCCTACCTCCTCTACGATTACATCAATGATACTCTTCCGGGCGAAATCTACATCCTCGACGGTATCCTGGGCTACGAAATCCACTTCCGGAACATCCGTGAAGTCGAAGAAATCTGGTTTGACTTCCGCGATGGGCGCAAAATGAAGTACTACGAAAAAGGCGATTACACGCGGCATCCACTGCCCTACAAGCCGCGGTATTCGCCGGAAGACATCAAAAAATGGCGGGAAAAGAAGCTGAACGAAGAGCTCCGCCCCCCGGAAAAAGTGATGTCGTGAGCGCAACGCCTTGCCAAGCAAGCCGATTTCTGATTTTCGAGGTTCGCGGCGCTGTAGGCGGTCCGGCACCGCGTACCATTGGAAATCATCCGGATGAAAATTCTCGCATCCCAAGTGGGCACCTGGGAAATAATCACCGGCATAGGGTAAATTTTCCGGGCATAGCCAGTGATCGGTTTATTTTCCCTATCTTCTCCATTGAATGAAAATGGCAGATATCCCCGAGCATATCGCAGTCAAGATGGCGGAACTGGAGGCGCAGAATCAGTTACGAAGTTTGCGCTTGCCGATTCCGGGGCAGGTGGACCTCACTTCCAATGACTATTTGGGATTGGCGCGGCGACGCGGACTGGAAACGGCCGCTTTGGGTTCGGGAGGTTCCCGATTGCTGACGGGCCACCATGCGGTCCACGCAGCATTGGAGGAAGAATGTGCGGACCTGTTCGAGATGGAATCGGCCCTGCTCTACAGCACGGGCTACATGGCCAATGTCGGGCTGCTGAGTGCAATCGGGGGGCGGGAAGGCATTTTTGTCCACGACGAATTGATTCACGCTTCGTTGCGGGACGGGCTGCGGCTGGCCCGAGGGTCCGTCCACCGCTACCGGCACCAGGACTACGCGGATCTGGATCGCCAGTTGGCCGAATTGGGCCCGGGCTGTTTTGTGGTGACCGAAGCCCTGTTTTCGATGGACGGTGATCTGCTCGACCTCGCACGGTTGTGCGCCGTGACCGAGCGGCACCACGCGTGGCTGATCGTGGACGAAGCCCATAGTACGGGACTGTACGGTCCCAAAGGTGCGGGTTGGGTGCTCGACCAAGGCTACGGGAACCGGGTCTGGATGCGGATCCACACGTTTGGTAAATCGGTCGGTCGCCACGGGGCGGTCGTTGTCGGGCCCCAAGTGGTGCGCGATTTTTTGATCAATCGGTCCCGGACCGTGATTTATTCTACCGCAATGCCGCCGGACCAGGTCGTGCAAATCCATTGGGCTTTGCGGGAAATGCAACCGATGGCTACCGAACGCAGCCACTTGCTTGCTTTGCGCCGCCACCTGGAAGTCCGGATGAATGCCATTCCGGAAATTGCGGTACCGCGGTCCGACAGCCCCATCATTCCGGTGATCATTCCCGGCAATGAGCGGGTCAAATCGGCGGCGGAGGCTCTGCAAGCCTCCGGCTTTGATGTGCGTCCCATCCTCGCCCCTACGGTAGCGCGGGGTACGGAACGTCTGCGCATTATTTTGCACAGTTACAATACCATCGAGGAGGTTGATCGCCTGGTAGATGCTTTGCAAACCTGGCAGCGACAGCAGGGTGTTTTAGAATTTTCCGGTTCAAATTGAGCCCCGTTTTATCTTAAAATTAGCGAGTTTACTGAATGGATGAGGTGTTGAATTTGATGCAGTTTTCCGCCGGTTTTGCGATTGTGGCACTGGCTTCCCACCGCATTGCGATTGTTTTTCAGCGGTTGCACCTGCCGATGATCACTGGTTATCTGGTGACGGGAATTCTGGCCGGGCCGTTTGTGCTCACACTGTTGCGCAAAGATGGGGTTGCCTACTTGGACTACCTGAATGATATTTCCCTGGCCTTCATTGCTTTTGCGGCGGGTTCCGAACTGTTTCTCAAAGACTTGCGCGGTCGGTTCCGCAGCATTGGCTGGAACACTTTCGGCCAGTTGGTGATCACTTTTTTCCTGGGGGGAGCGGCGATTCTGCTTTTGGCGGAGTACATTCCCTTTCTCAAAGCGATGGACATGCCCACGCGGATCGCAGTGGCAATGCTGGCCGGAACCATATTTGTCGCGCGCTCACCGGCTTCGGCCATCGCCATCATCAACGAAATGCGGGCCAAAGGACCCTTTGTCCAGACGGCACTCGGCGTCACAGTGGTGAAGGATGTGCTGGTGATCATCCTGTTTGCCATCGTCTTCAATGTCGGTAAGGCGTTTGTCACCGGCAGTGGCCTCGACGGCAACTTTGCTTTGGCCCTGATCACGGAACTCGTGCTGTCGTTTGGCTTGGGATTCCTGTTGAGCTTCCTGCTGAACTTCCTCTTTGCCCGTGGTCTCAACCTCATCATCAGCAGTGGACTGGTCCTGTTGCTCGGCTTTGGGGTGTACGTGCTCAACGATGTCGTCCACCACTGGTCTTTGGAGCACTTTTGGTTCGAAATCCACATGGAGCCTTTGCTGGTGTGCATCATTGCGGCGTTCTGGGTGACCAATTATTCGCGTCACCGTCCGATTTTCCACGAAATCATCGAGGATACCAGTCCTTACATTTACGTTATCTTCTTTACGCTAACCGGCGCATCGATGTCGCTCGATATCCTCGCCGAAGTCTGGGGCGTCGCCCTGATTCTGTTCGGGGTGCGGCTGTTGTCCATGATCATTGCCGGCTACGTCGGAGGTTTGCTCGGCAAGGACCCCCGCGAATTTCTCAGCATCAACTGGATGCCCTACGTGACCCAGGCGGGCGTGGGCCTGGGCTTGGCGATCATCGTGGCCGAGGCGTTTCCAGATTGGGGCGATAAGTTTGCGACCATCATCATCGGGGTCATCGTGTTGAACCAAATTGTCGGTCCACCACTTTTCAAATGGGCCATCCAGCGGGTGGGGGAAGATCACATGCGGCACGCCGCCCACGGTTTTGAAGGCATCCGCGACGTCATCATCTTCGGTTTGGACGCGCAGTCGCTCGCTCTCGCCCGGCAGGTGATGCGGCACAATTGGCAGGCGAAAATCATCACCCGGGTCGATGACATTGCCGATTACGATACCGAAGGGCTCGACATTCGGATTGAGAAGAAAATGTCTCCGGAAATCATAATGGGCCTGGACTCGGAGAAGGCGGAAGCGATTGTCTTCATGATGGACGATGCCGCCAATTACGAGGTCTGCGAACTCGCCTACGAACACCTCGGCACCAAGGAATTGATCGTGGTGATGCACGATCCCGCAAATTACAAGCGCTTCCGGGAACTGGAAGCTACCGTGGTCCACCAATCCACCGCCATCGTGAATTTACTGGACCACATGGTGCGTTCGCCGCAGGCGACGCAGTTGCTTTTGGGCATGGAAGAAGACCAAGATTCGGTGGAACTCGAGGTGCAAGACCCGCAACTTCACGGGATCCTGCTGCGGGATTTGAAGCTGCCCAAAGACATCATCGTGCTGTCGATGCAACGGGACGATCAGTTTATCATCCCCCACGGGTACACCCGGTTGCGGCAAGGCGACTACGTGACGGTAGTGGGGTCGGTGGAAAGCTGCGAACAGGTGGCCTTGAAGTTGCTGGCTTAGAAAAACCGTTGCCGGAGAAATCGCAATGCGATGCGACTTTTCCGGCATGCGGGAACCCTATTGGGTTTACCACCAATTTCTAATTCTTTTATGTCTTTTCGAATGGTGGTCGTTTGTTTCTACCAAGCGTTGATCTCTGAGAAGAATATTTTGAACCCAATTTTCTCATAACCATTGTCTTGAGAATGGCGGCACAAAGTGTGGAGTCGGTTTGAATACTTGATACGTAAGCCGTTTAGATTCATTGTGGTAATGATTTCGCGGCCTGTTTTAAGGTAGTCACGCAAATAATAATGCGTTGGTGCTTCTGGCAGATCTTCTAGAAAACTGTCCAAATGACTGATATTGCCATGATCTGTAAACGTTTTTGAAAACAAATGGGGTTTGAGATCTTCTTTTAGGTCTGCAACGATGTCGATCATTTGTTCGGTCAACATCTTTTCCAGTGGTTCTTGCTCCAATGATTCGCTGACGTATTTGGTTGCCCAATCACGTTCCTCGACCAACAATTGATCGGGGATTCCTTTTTTGAGATCGGTTGGGAGCGCTAGGTGTGAATTGATCAGTTGGTTGACATTGTTGTATGATTTATTGAGTGCCTTGAGTTGCAAAATGGTGGCAATTTCTTCCATTTCCCATCCGTCACAATACAATCCGATCACGATCCTTCGGCCAATTAATTTGATGCGGAACTTTTCGAGTGCGCTCGGAGTTGCGGGGTGCCCTCGCAGGGCACTCTGGAATTCCCATTTGCAGAGGGACCCGTTGATCTTGTTGAGTTCCGGATAACTGGGGGACCGGACTTTTCTGGCTATTTTTATGAATTCAAGTGCTTTTTCGCTGATACGTAGTTCTTGCGCGAAATAGTCTGAAGCCATGCGGTGGAACCGGTAGTACTCGCTAAGCGGAGCAGAGTGCTTGTTGAGCCATTTTTTTCGCCAGTACCCGAAACTCGGTAAGTCGCACACCGCTTCGTAATAGCGGTTGCCTTCGTAGCGCACCCGCTCGATGAACGATCGGAAAGCAATTTTGTCACGCAAAACTTCTTCCTTTGAGAACCAGGTCAATTGTGTAATGCTGGGCCTGGAGACATTGTTGAGGATGGTCCGTTTTTTGCTGGTGAGCATGACGATGGATACCATATTGTGCATCTCCTGGTGGATTTTCTGGGCAATGTCATATCCCTGGAGTTGATGCCAATCTCCATTGGCATTGACAAATCTGACATCGCAGATCACCACCGTAATGCTGTGGGCGGGAATCTTGTTCCCTTTGGGATCATGTAGGTTGCCTTTCCAATCTCGCTTCAGAATCTCAAATGCAGCTTCCCCGGAGCCTGCCCAAATCGATTTTATGCCTTGCTCGGCCAATCGACTTCGGACTTGATGGGCGATGTCTTCCTCATCTTCGATCAACAGTGCATACCAATCGACCGGACTAATTGCATTGCCCTCATCATCTTCTGACTCTGAAGACTCCAACTCAAGGAACCATTGTTTATAATTGTTCAGAATGGAAAGAATCCCCTCCTGCTCCCGGTCATATTCTTCGATCTCTTTTGCAAATTTTTCAGCCAGCTGTTCTCCCTGCATCCGATCCCTGTCGGCGAGTTGATTGATGAGCTTTCTCAACAGGCGATGGATGTCCCGGTTGTCCGATGAATTCTGTTCCAGGAGCTTGTTCTTTATGGCATGAAAAAGTTCCTTGATTCGTCCTGAAGGATTCAGACAGTAGGTTTGAATGTCAACCAATAGTGCCGGCGAAAGTCGATTGCGAGCAATTTCGGTGGTATTGACCGAGAAAAAACCTGGGAGTTGGCAGAATTGATGACCGGGCGTACGCAAAATCGCATAGCGGTCCCGTCGGTCACGTAAAAAACGATCTCTTCCCAAAAAGGAACAAAAAACGATTGGTGTCCTGCAGTTAGCCAATCGAAGTTGCCGCGCAATTTCGAAGCCAAAGAATTCTTCTCCACTTCTGCTTTCCCATGTGAGTTCGATCAGAACGAATATCACCTGGGCCGTTTCCGCCAGTTCGATCCCCTTTTCTTCCCATTGAAAATGATCCAAGATCATGTGGTCGATTCCCCAGGCATTCGCAATCGGCTCGAATGGGAGGCCCGGCCGGTTCCATATACAAATGTTCATAGCAGTATCAATTTTTTATTTCAGGGATGATGTGTTCGCGGATCTCAGTCACACGCTCGAAAAAATTTAGAAGTGCCTTTTTTCCTCCGACCTGGAATAGAGAAGTATCTCTTTGGTTCACAATTGATTGGGCCAGGCTGTAACTCAGTCCCAATTGTGAAAATTGATCTTTGGATATGCCAGATCTTGGTACAAGCATCTGGTGAAGAATAGAAAGTCGATCACCAAGTTTTTCGTTGGAATCCTTGAATTTCCGCAATCCCGCTCGAAATTCATCTACTATGGTCCCGAAGCCATAAGGTAGGCCGTCTGCTGAATGAATGGGTTCGGAGCACACCCAGATCGAATCCAGATTGGTCAGATTTACCCTCCATTTTTCCCCTTCGCGCTCTAGGAAATAACCTCCATCTTCATTTTCATACATTCGGCATCCGCCTGCGCCGCCTGAGTAAATGAATATGGGAGTCGAGGGGAATTTTGCATTGATCTGCTCGAGATAAATGCCTGATCGGTAAAGTCCGAATCCGTTTTCGCCAGTTGTATGGATCAATTGGTCGGTTAAATGAATCATGAACAAGTCGTACGATTCTTCTTCGATCAACTGATAGTCGGATGGTGTGATCTGCTCGATCGTAGTCCGATGGAATACTTCGTTTTGCAAGGAGCGTGCTTCCCAAAAGGCGACAAAGCTTTTGGCCCGGGAAGATTTTGAGTCAATGATCCTGATCTTCATTGCTTTGTGTTTGAATTTTTGGAATGGTAATGCGGTACTCAGTAAGACCTATATCTGGTCCTTCTTTGAGCACGACTTCATAATTGGGGGTATGCTCGGCCGAAAGGATTGCCTTGCCTGACTGTAGTTCAAACTTTCCTTGATATCGGAAGCAAACGATGCGGGCAGCATCCCCTAAGCCAAAATCTGAGAGGACGGTAGGCGATTCAGCGGCTTGGAGGAGTTTGTGGTAGGCAGATCCAGGCCCCGTTCGTTTCATTTTTTCTTCGTGAATGCCTGGAAACTCCCACAGGAACTGAATGGAATTTTGCGTGATCAAGATGTCTGCTTTCCAATGGTTATTTCCAGTATGTCGCTTATTGCTCTTGGCAATCCCGCACAAGTATGAAATGTCAAATGGGTAGATGCCGAAGTCTGCAGCTACATCTCGCACGAAGGCTGCAATTCCTCCAAAGCGTCCAAAATCCTTGAAGACGTTGTGGAAATAGGTTTCGAGCATTTGCTTTCCCCCAGCGGACGAAAGCTGGGTGTAACTCCGTTGATAGATGGCATCACGTACTTTCGAGACCAGTCTCATCAAACCCTCGCCAGTATTGGGACTGGCTGCCTCCATGACCCTCTCTTGGGCCAATTCTGTCGCTTCATGGAAATGCGGGACGTCGCTCAGTTTGATGTAATATGGCACCGCTTTGTTTTCGGTTTGGAAGTCGAGGGCTTGAAGCGTTAGGATACCACTGCTACTGTAATCGTGTCCGCGATCATTCGAAATTCTTTCCAATTCTGCAAAGTGGTCGACCAAGTTCCGGATGAGGAAGCGCCACTCGAGTTCCAAGGCTGACCTGACTTCACTGATCGCATTTTCAACATCGATCTCAGAAGCACTGGGTGTCAGTATGGTGTTGATCTCTCTGGGGAAAAGGCTGTGCAGCGACCAGCGGGATTCGGCACGGATACCCTGGATATCATGCAAGGTCAGTTCGGTGTGCTCATTTACCCATTGATATACGGTTGCGGAATCACTGGTAAGGGGGTACTTCTCAAGGAGATTGGCATTTTTGATCTTTTTGAGTGCTTCGTTGAACCGGGCCAGCAGCTCTTGACGTCTTACATAAGTAATCCGGTTCAGGACCTTGGTTTGAATGTTGCGGCAGTACCTGTCTACACGAGACCTAACCTTTATCTGGAAAGATGGGTTGTCCAAGATTCCAATCACAACGTCTGAAGAGACTATTCTGTTCTTGAAGCAACTGAACAGTTTCATAACCTGGCGGGTAGATGTTGCGCCAGAGAACAGTACCTTCGGATGATCTGATTTGGGAAGGCAATCCAGCAGGTAGAAACCGGCCAAATTATAGGGAATAAGTCCTTCTTCCAATTCGGAAGGGCTCATTTCGTTCCAATCCTGAAAAGTAATCGCCCCATTTTCGCCTTTGATGGTTTGCCTGAGTGATTCTGTCTGCTCGATGTTTCCCCATTCGACATCGATGAAGTAGACATCGTAATCTTTGACATCGAATGAGCCCCCTTGTCTGACAGGAGTCAGTTCCTCTCGGACTTCGGAGAATGACATGTTGTATTCCGTCCCAAAGATCTCTACATCTATGCTCTCCGGACCCTTTATGCGGTCAATCGAGCGATCCAATTGATTGAATTCAAACGGTAAAATATAGCGATTGTGCATTAGGAATAGTTTCAAGACCCGGGACCAGCCTTTTGTACCATCTAGTGTAGACTCATCATCCAGGATGAGCATGCAAAACTTGCGGTTATGAGTTTCCATTTTCTTAGCTATTGCTTGATCCTAAATAGGGGGTTCTGATTTTTTACAGTTATTCGTTGATGGAAGCAGCGAATACTTCTCGGCTTGCGCCTGGACCTTCTAGGTCGGCGATTTCCACTGTGGGAATTTCCGTTGGGGGGAAGGATATTTTCATCCCGGTAAAAGGACTGCAAAACATGGAGGCCTTTGGGAGATTGTGTTTTTCGCCGGAGGAAATCTGAAAAATCATAGATTCCAATTCGGTCCTCATCAATTGGCATTGCTTGCCAGGATTCAGCTGAGGTGACTTTTCCATTCGAACCAAGGAGTGCTGAAATAGAGTTGCTTTTACTTTGTGGAGGGATGATCAAAGAATATTGCTCGATCTCCAGCGATTGGAACAAGAAAATTTCCAGCAGCTTGTCGGATTTTTGGGCTAAAAATTTCCAGGAATAAGATTCTTCCTTGCCGACAATGTTGTACCAGTACTTCTGAAAATTGTCAATGACGCTGAGGAACGTAAAGAAATACTCAATCTCTTCCTTTTTGCAGAGCCCAATTTGTTCCGACGTAGCCAAATTGCGATCTGGAATGTTGATTTCCAGTCCTTCAGTAGATCCCAGTTCAAGATTGGGGTACAAGTCCGGATAAATTTCAATTGCGAGGGGCAATTGTGTGGAAAAGTTAAGGTCCAGCGCGATCGGCCTCGCTTTTTCTAACAACTCTGCGCTCATGCGTGCATGGTCCCCGCCACCGGTGAACTTACTCTTGACCAGCATGTAACGAACAAGATCTTCGAAGGGCACCCATTTGTGTGGGCTGTTGCTTGCCTCTTGAATACGATGCGTGTTGCGTGCATTTTGTCGCATTTCGGAATAGTGGTGCAGGATCTCACCATGTAACTGTAAGACCTGTGCGTTGGAAATGACTTCGGGAACAATGCCTTTCTTGGCATTGTCTTCGATGAATTTGGCCGTATTCTGAATGGAGAGGAAAATGGGCTTGAATGCATGACTGAATTTGCGTTCGATCGCCAATTGCGTCTTGATACCGTCCGATAGGCGGCTGTTTCGTTCTTCTTCGTTCCGTCGACGCGTAAATAGCGAGATCATGAAGAGATTTTCAATGTAATTTCCCAGAGCAGCTTTGACACCTGGTTTAAGGTCTGGAACCCCTCTGATCTGCATCGAAAGTGCCTCGTAATACACTTGCCGGAGGTAGATATAAACCATAAATTTCATCCCATCTCGCGTCTGATTTGAGGAGAATGGAAAAAGACGCCACTGCCATGATTGGCGCAATGCTTCTTTGTCAAATTCGTCCTTGTACTGGTCCCTTAGCTCATGACCGCGATTAAATATTTGCTTCCCATCCCCCGTCATGAAGTAATCGGTCAATAAAACGCTAAGGTTTTTGTTGCTGGTCACTTCAAGGAGATTCTTTGCCTCCGAGAAGAGATCTGCTTCCCATTTGGTAATTGCCCCTTCTCTTTTTCGATGGTTCTCCTTGAGGTTGAAAAGGGAAGCAGTAGCTCTGACAGTTCTTCCATCTGCTTGTTGCTGATGGATCGTGGCCACTGCTGGAATGAAGACCAGTTTATCCAAAGTTTCAAGATCGTCTTGCGGATGTATCGCGAGTTGAGAGAGTACCAAGTCGCAACAAAAAGTGCGCAACATCGAAGAGATGGGATTCTCATGGTCGAAACCGACCAAGTGTGGATTTTCCAGGAAAGAGGTGTCCTCCATGGAATATTCGTGGAAAAAGGCGGAGAAAACCCCGAACAATTCTCGCGGGAAGTCGTGTGCATCTGGATGACTCATTTTGAAATTTCGTTGGTGTTAAGGTTGAAATCAGCACGATATGCATCGATCTCGTGATTGAGTTGCTTGAAGGCTTCATTGTTGGCATTCAGATCCCGTTCGATCAGTTTGTATGCTAGTCCCATGGCTTCCTTACTTGAGAATATGCCCTCAAATTGGTCGATCCATTCTCGTGGTTTAAGGAAACGATCGCCGATCAGTGGCGTGATTCTGCGGTTGATCGTGGCGATTCGATCTCGTAGGTTTTCCTTGGGCAAAGCGAGGCTAGAAGACAAGGACAGAATTGCTGCGTACGCATTGATATCCATCCATTTGAGGCTGATGTCGAATTCAGAAAAATGATTGACAATCCAGTCCTTGGTGGATTGAACATGAGAACGCAAGTCTATTAACTGAGCCTCAAAATTTTCTTTGCGATCCTGTATCTCATAAGCTTCGCATAGTCGGGTTGCTGCCAGAAGAAACAGGATGGTAGTCCCCATATCAGGACGGGAATACAGCATTCTGTCGTAGGATGTGCCAAGCGGGATACCTTCACCTTTTTCTACATATCGCTTCCCTAAATTGTGGACGAACTCATAAGCCAAGCTGAGATTCTGCGACTGAACTACAAACGAAGGCGTCTGCAATAAGATATTGAGCAACTGAAGGTTGGAGTGGGTACAGGCAAGGGCAAGGTCTCCCGAAAAACGCCATTCGTTTTGTGTGTTGCTGGTTCGTAGAATCTCTAAACCATGATCTGCCCACTCTCGACAATTTTCCAGGAGATACCGGTAGATCAATGGCTGATCGTTGTCGTTTTGTCCAGATGAGGCATAAATGTCAAAGGCACGCACCATCATAGCTATGGATAGAATGATCTTGTCTTGCTCATTGGCAAAATTGTCCCAGGCCTCAATTGGATCTTTCTTGTGGACTTCTTTAATGGAGTTCCGGATAAGATTGACTGCTTTGAGATGCTCGATCGAGGAAAGCCCACGTCGAATTGCCAGGTGAAGGATCAACAAAGCGTTTGCATTTTGTCGCAGGCTTGCAATGGAATGGGATAAATTACCATGCGGAGCCAATTCGACATCTATCAGGCCAGTCTGATCGGTTAACCGATCCAATTGATGGATGATGTCCTTTAAATCGAGTGGAAAGTCAACTTTGCAGTAATTGCTCAGGTCATCGATCGCTTCCATCGCCGATAGCGAATAGGTAAAACTGATAAGGTATCGGTAGTTGCTGGAATCATTGGCGGTAAGCCTCCGAAAATAATCGGATCCGAATATCAGACCATGCTTCTTCAGCGACCTTCCCCACAATTGCCGTGTGCCAAGTTGATCCAATCGGACCATGAGGTAAGAGAGGGTAGCAATATCGATCCATTCCATGGGCCCACTGCTGCGGTGATTTCTTTGTGGTTTGAGAATTTTGTGGCCTCGCTCGATGACTTCATCGATGTTTGTTCGCAATCCATATAGATATTCAAGTCTTTCGCGTCGCTTGCTGTGCGAATATTTCAATAGGGCAACTGTATCAATGCCAAAGCCCATGTATAGGGAGAAGGTGACGGTTCCGAGCGCAAAGAGCAGGACCAAAAGTAGATTCCAATGAGAAAAATCTGGCATGTCGCCGATACCCGACGATAGCAAGGTGATGAAGAATACGAGAATGATCCCAGCAAACCAGACGTGGCGCCTTGCCTTCGAATCGATCACTTTCGATTCCATTTTGTGTATTTCCTGATAGCGCTTAAAATCGTGCAGAATTTGCGTCACTTGATCGTTGCGGTTTCGCCGAAATTTGATCGCTTTGAAGTTTTCTTCTATCTCAGTGATCGAGTTCTCTTGGATCTCAAGAAGATTTTGGAGTTCCTCATCTACGTGCTCCAAATTCAGCCTGCGGCGGTACTTGCTTTTCTGCATCAATTGTATCTTCTCGGAACTCTCTATGTATCCCACGGGACGCAATTGCTCGATAAGGAATTCCAGTTTCTTAAGTGCAGGGAGATGGTCCCTTCTTTGGTTCATCAATTCCTTGAGTGCCCAAACTAATTCGTATCGGTAGCAGTAAGCTAGGCCCAATTTCCGGCCTTCAATTTCATCAGATATGAGGTGACAAACTGAGGCCAAATCTTGGGGGCTTACTGCTTGCTTGGGTTGCGTTGGTGTGTGTTTCTTGGTCATCTCAGATTCATTTTGAACTAGATTGTTACTTGTTGCCTGCGAAGAACCTTGCAAAGGCAGTGTAGGGACCCGTACTGTGGTGCCAAATCGAAGAAGCCGCCGGATACCAAGTGAGGGCGTACAGGAATGAGGGAACTGAGGGTGATCCTATCGATGACACATTCTTCTGCTTCGCGAAAGAAATCGGAAAGTCGACTTCCATCTGAATACCTTGGTAGAAACAGGCGGGTCTGTCCTTCAAAATGTTCGACCAGGGCATTGTTGTAGGAATAGATGCGTGGCAAGCCATGGGCATCTACTACGATCACTGCGGGAATCTCAATCACTTTGAATTTAAGATTGGGATTTTGGGTGTGGTGAGAGGCAAAAAAATCCCGGATCTCCCTGAGTGACTCTTCGAGCATCTCGATGTCCGACCGGAGGCTTTGATCCCCTACACAAAGGAATTCTGGTTCAAAGCTGGCTACAAGTATCTCTTCTTCTCCCAGGTGATTCCTCCCGTTCAGGGTAATGAACAGGTCCAGGTGGAAGAGCGGTTGGGATGGTAAATACTCGGTGCTGATTTCTGGGGCAAGGTGTCGGAAACGTTCATTTTTGTAGCGGAATGGCTTTTCAGTTCCAACCCAAATCACGTGCCCAACCCCCAGCAACCTTTCCAGATCGTGTCGGATATAGCGTTCGGATTCGGGATCATCAACAGCCTCGGGAAAGTAGGTGTGTAGATTGAAAATCAGAGTATCTTTCCCAATCAACGCATACTCATCTCCGACGAGAATGTTCCCTCCCTGGATACCATAGCGGGTCGAGAGGATCTGCCACCGGGCGGCCGCAGAGATTTGTTCTGCGATGTTCCGGTTGCCTGAGAACTGATAATAGGGTTCAAGGAATACTGGATTTCCTCTCCTCCCGGATAGAATGAGAAAGGGGTCCTGCGCCCATCTACCCTGACGCAAATGATCCTTGTTTGCAGGGTGGGTAGGAAAATCCGCATGAATGGGCACCATTCGGACCCCATCTGCGAAATTTTCTACCCGCAATCTACTTCGATTCGGTTGGTCATTGATCTGGGCAACTATTTCCGGATGATAATGTGCCAGAATATAGAATTTGACGCCTTTGAATGAACGCATCAATTGTTGAAATCGGGCTCTGATCTGGGAATAGGTTACGTTTTCCCCTCTTCCCGGATAAAGCAACAAGATTTCGGTAATTGGACCGTAAACTGAAGAGATCGCCCCCATATCGTTTCACTTGGAGTTGTTAAGGCTTGAGATGAGCCAGGCCCCTGGTTTGAACAAATTTTATGTGTGGTTCTTTTGGAATGCTATTCGATGGTCTCCTTGGGAAGTGATCCAAAAGTGCTCATCAAAAGCTTTTTGGGTGGTTCAAATTCGAGCATCACTGGGTGCTGCCGAAGGTCAGTCCTTACCGTATGCCGCTGTAAAATACCAGCCGTTCCCATCCGTTCGATTCGGATATCTGAAATCCCAATGGAAATGAACTCGGATACAGAAAATTTGGTGTTGGAAACTGGTAAGCCAGAGGAATTGACCCCAATTTTTTCTATGTCCCATTTTTCTCCCCGGTTCATCCATTTCTCACGATCGTTGCCATCCCAACTGGAAATGTCATAGTGGGGAACACCATTGATCTCCTGGATTTTGATTACCGTCGCATCCGGTAGAGGAATGGTCTCCCTCAACGTTGATAATCCTGATTCATTGTCATATACAAGCATCGCTTGGTTGGACAAATCAAAATAGAAAGTTGTGTGCATTGAATAATTCATGGTCTTGAGTATTTAGTAATGAGGTTGATGTTTTGACGGTACAGCATCGTCCAGACATACCTTACCTATGCCTTGCGGTCAGGCGAAGGCTGGCATCATGATGCTTGCTCAAATCTCGTTGTCAATCCAGCGCAGAAGTTTGGCTTAGCTCCTGCTTCTCAATGATACCAATATCGAAATGCTACTGATTCATTAAAAATTTACGATACGTCTACTATCCTTTCTAAATTAAACAAAGGGTAATTTGGAGTGGTCGATATCTAATATATTTCGATATAATAACCTGAATTACAGATGTTTACCCCCAATCCTTGGAGCGCGATTCAGCGATGTTCCTAACCAGCCCAAACGGGAAATTTTGTGTTTGCAGTAATACATATATATTTTTTTATCTGAAAATTGTGTTTTGCTGCTTATGCGTAATTCTAAATCTTCCATAGGAAAACTCACAAAGGACGGTGTGCCCGATGCATTCAAACTCATCAAGACCCTTGCAAAATCTGAAAAGAGAAGATTTACCATTCGCTCAAATGAAGCGAAAGAGGACCCGCAGTTTTTGAAATTGTATGAGGCTCTGGATCGGATGACTGAATACGATGATGAATTGCTGGATAAGAAAATGGCATTCGTCGACAAGTGGAAAGATTTTCGATACCAGCACCTCAACAAACTGTTCAAAAAGATCCTGAGTTTCCTCCGTGAATCTGCCAATAGTTCCGGACTTGAACGGAGCCTGCAAAAGATGATGGTTGAGGCGGAACTTCTCCGCCAACGTGGGCTTTACGATGCTTGCAGAAAACGCTTAGCATCAGCAAAAAAATGCGCGGAGGAACTACACCAAGTCGAAGCTTTGATCGAGATCAATCGCCTTTACAGGAGGTTGTTTAAGGAGCATCAGGCAGGCCATGACCTGGAAGAAATGGAAAAGCTGATCGTAGAAAAAGACAGGTTATGGAAGATCTACCGGTATCGCATGAGTTGCCAGGACGTATATGATCGAATTTCAATCCGGTCAAGAAAGTACTTTCGCATGATCGATCAAACTGGAGAAGTGTTGAAGGCGATCACTGGGTTGAAAGATCTGGTGGATCCGCAGAGTGACATTGATCTGGTGCAAGATTTTGAATCCAGAAAACTCTACTTGATGTGTCAAGCCCATTTTTTCCAACTAACGGGCAAAATACAGCGTGAAAACCAAGTTTATGAGGATCTTTACTTGTTATGGCGAGCTCAGCCACAAAAGCGCTTGGATTCGCAGCGAAACAACAATCTCGTTTTCCTCAACAATTTTTTACACAGTTGCCATTCTTTGAAGCGATATGATCGTTTTGCGACAGTGCTTGAAGAACTTCAAAATGCCCCCAAGCCAATTTCGTACGAAGAACAAGGGGAACTGTTCCAGTGCCTCAAATTCAACGAATTGTTGTATTTTCTGAACAACCATCAATTTGCAAAGGCCGTGGCTCTGGTTCCAGAGATCGAAAAAAAAATGATCCGGTTCAAAGCAAAGATCAATACTGCACGAAAATTGGCATTCTACTACAATCTATTCCTTCTCTTTTTCATCGAAGAACGCTTCGCTGATGCCCGAAAATATTTGTTGAAAATGCAGCCCTTTGCGGGCAATGAAGTGCGAAGAGATGTATTGACTTCGCTACCTTTCCTTCAACTTGCGGTTGAATTTGAAATGTTCAAACGCAATTATATCGCAAGGACGAAAATGGAATTTGCTCTGCAAAATGCTAAGAAGGCTTTGGGTAAGATCGATTCCGAATTGACTGCGGAGTCTGCCGACTATTTTAGGCGTTTTGTAATTCTGATCTCGGAAATGTTTGATCGGGGGGAAGGTCGAAGTCAAAATGCATTCCTTGCATTTGCCAACGAACATGCCCAGATGCAAACGCAAGCGATTGGTCATCCTGTTGGGCTTGATGAACTACAGCTTTGGACAAAGGCACGTAGCCGTGGGGTATCATTGAGGGCTCAACTTTCTAAGCAGTCCTACACAGCAATTTGGTCGCCTCAATTTCCAGGCTATGGCGCCAATTGGACTTCAACAAACCATACTGATCTATGATGCTGGGCAAATGAGCGTTGGCTTTTCCCCGTAGTAAATCCCTGCAGAACCCTGATTCCAGATTGCCAATCGCAAATACTCCACCTGCCATCCAGCTCGTCTGTGGCCAAAGCCAGCAAAGACCTTGGTAAACCGGTACATGCTGGTTTTTGTATGGCAGTGGAAACCCGGTGCTATCCTTGACTGCAACGATTGAGGGCATTTGTTGTAGATCGTTCTCTGAGATCGAGAACGGATCATTGGGACGCAAATAGAGCACAAATGGGGCATCAATGCTTGAAAGGAAATCGATGTATTCGGTTTTGTCAGTCAATTGAGATGGAACTCCGATTGCGATTCTGGAGGTATATCTCATGGCAAAAGCAGATTTTTGCCGCATCTCTTCAATTGAATTTCCCAGACAACCAGCGATCAATCGCTCAGGTTCTGTGTACGAGGATACGAACCGTATCATATTCTGCCACTGGTCATACGGCATGGACTCGCCGTATCCCGTCGACATGCAAGGCATAAGCGCATCAGACTTATCCTTAAGGTGAAGCGTAGACTTTTCTACCATTTTCCAGTTGGGGAGTCCACTTTTGTCCAGAAAGCTCAAGAGTGGTATCCACAATTCCTTTTGCGATTCTTTCTCTTCTAGATCGGGTAGGGAAACTGAGAGCGAAGCTTTATAGAATCCTTCCAGTTCTGGTGGGAACTGTATTGCGGGTTGGCTGATTGTGTCCGGGAGTTTGGAGATCGGAAATCCATGACTGGCGACACGTTTGCAGCAGGAATTTGAGAAAAAGTGGTCCATGAACTGAAAGTAAACCGCCTGATCATCCGCAGAAAGATTCCAGATAACATCGTCAATACGTCCAATTTCATCGTATGATATGATCAAGGGGTGCTTCCAATGTGCTGCGAAAAACTGTTTTGCGACTTTTCTTAATCCTTCTTCCTTGGCGTGAAGTTTTAGAAATAGTTCAGCGTCGATAGCAATTCGATTCAATTTTGCCATGACACCAGCAATTCAGCCATCTTATCGATGCCTTCTCGAAATCGATCTGGATCTCGCGCCAATGCAATCCTGATGCGAGAGAGGCCTTTTTTACGATCGCTCCAGAAAAAGTGATTGCCAGGAAGGAGGTGCACACCGTTTTGTTCCAAATAGTGTTGCATGGTCAATGCATCTCTGTGATTTGAAATTATCTTCAGCCATGCCACACTGACCAGCATATTTCCGGGTATTACTTCCAGGCCCATCGCAGGAGCTTTTTCGCATAGGTATTGATAATTGGGAACCAACACCTCTGAAACAGCCTCAAATTCGTTTTCTTGTGATTCGCGAATGTACTGTGTGAGTAGGTGCAGGATAAATGGGCTTACATTCAACAAAACGTCGGTTTGAATGTCGAGTAAATCACAATAAAGATCTTCCGAGGCAGTAATAATACTGCATTTTGCATCCATGACTGGCCACATTTTTCCGGTGTCTTCTATCGCAATGTAACTACAATGGTGGCGCTCAAGGATTTCATATAGGTCAAACCTTCCTGGGTTGGAACTTAGTCCTACGAATGGGGAAAAGCAAAGGTCGAGGATCAACAATTTTTTCTGCACTTTGCATTCTTCTACAAATGCCTCGAATCCTTCGGCATCGGTGAAGGGACTGAAACCAGTCGGATTGTTCGGATAAACAAGGAATAGGGCATCTATTGAATTGTTCCAAAGTTGCGTTCGGTCACCTGTGAATTGGTTTTCCTGGATCGGGATGAGTTCGACATTTGATTGCCAAAGTAGATCCGGAAGATTGTCGAAACATGGTTCTACCAGCCCAACCGTGAATTTTCTTTTCATGAGAAAATTGGCAACAATCATCATGTTGACCGAAGCTGAGTATGAGAGCAGGCTTCTCTGCAGTTTGATGGCCGTTTCCTGTTTTTGACTTGTGAAGAAGGTGGTCAGGAACTGATCTTCAAAATGCTTCTGGGAATACCGTTCCGCCTCGTACCACAACTGAGGAAGTTTGGCAACGATCTTTCTTTGTCTTTCGGACTGTGATTGATGGGTATGAGCATCGGCGAGGTTGTAGACCCCGGCCAGGGCCGACTTCTCATATTCAGTAAGATTATGGTAGAATTGATTGGTCATTTCTGCTTGGATTGTTGGACAATGCTCTCCTGGATTTTCTTGCGTATTGCGATGAAGTCGGGATCGTATTTGATCGATGTATCTAAGTCGTCAAATGCGGAGCAATCGTAGGTATCTGCAATTTGGGCGGGGGAATTGGTCAATACGATGATCCTATCGGCTAGAAATACCGCTTCTTCCACGTCATGTGTGACAAAGAGAATGGTCTTGTGAAGCCGTTGGTTCAAACGCTTGAGCATCACCTGCAAGGATTCCCTGGTTCCATGGTCCAGTGCTCCAAATGGCTCGTCAAATGCGATGATCTCGGTGTTTTGCGCAAGTGCCCGTCCGATTGCGACTCTTTGTTGCTGACCACCGGAGAGTTGGGACATATATGACTTTCCCTTATCGTGAAGGCCTAGTTCATCCAGCAGCCCGGCGACGATGTTCCTTCCCTCTTGTGGTAAAACTTTGCGGTATGCAAATGCAGTTGCGATGTTCTCCTGAACGTTTTTCCAATGTAGATTGGCGTATTGCTGTGCCACCAGTGCGATCCTCCTTTCAGAGAAATAGATTTGGGCGGTCTTTTTATCAATCTCCAGTTGCCCTGCAAACTGCTCGTCCAAACCTATCAGGCACCTTAAAAGGGTACTCTTGCCGGATCCGCTAGGTCCTAGGATACACACGAGTTCCCCTTTGGATACCGATAACGATATGGATTGGAGAATCTTCATATCTCCATAGCTTTTGCTTATGTCGCTGGCCTTGATCATTGATACTTGAATATTCGGGGGTAGAAAAACTTTAGAATGTTATCGCTGGCAAATCCAATAATGCCCATCACCATGATCCCGACGAATACATCGGCGGTGTTTGAGAACCGTTGTGCCTCCTTTATCATGTGGCCGATCCCAGCCTGGGAGGCCACCAGTTCAGCGATGACAAGGTATGTCCAACACCACCCCAAGGTGATCCGGCAATTGTTATAGATCTGAGGTGCGATGCTGGCAAGCTTTAGATGGAGCAATTTTCCTCTTCCATATTTAAGGGTATAGGCCAGATCAAGGTAGGTTGATGGAATTTGCTTGAGATCATCCAGAATGAGCAAGATCAACTGGAAAAATGTTCCGGTGAAAAGAAGTGCGATCTTCGCCTCTTCTCCAATGCCAAAAATCAAAATTGAAAGTGGGATCAAGGCAGGAACCGGAAGGTATCTGATAAAGTCGATGTATGGTTCGATCAACCTGTTGAGCCATCTGAACTCTGACATGAATGCTGCGAGCGGGACCGCGATCAATGCGGATATGGTAAAGGCAAGCATGACCCTTCCGACCGAAATGGCAATGTCTCCGAAAAAGCCTCCTTCATTGGACAAAAAGAGAGCTCGATGTCCGATTTCGCCCAATGATGGCAGGAAAAGAGGGTCGACCCATTTCAGCGTCGTGGCAAGCATCCACAATCCAATGAGCGAGATGAATGACGCTATAAAGATGAGGTTGACTCGACCGCTCTGCTTCTTTTGAATTGATGGCCTTTTCATCACTTGAAATGTTCAATGATGATCGCGGTCAGTTTATCATCGGCCGAAAGCATTTTTTGCTTTGGATTGTTCAGTGATAGGACATTGCCAACCATTTCAAACGTTTGGAATGCATTCGTAGCATTTTTGCGATTAAAATATGATAGGTTATCTTCCTTTGTCAGCCACTTCAGACCAGATTGGAACTCTTCCATTTCCCCGGCCGACACCCCAAATGCATTGCCCATAATTCCATAGCTCTCAGCAGGATGCTTTTTGATATACTCAACTGCCTTGAACCACCCTTCGGCAACAATGGTGAGATGCTCTGGGTGTTCCGCAATAATGGCATCGCTGGCAAATAGCAGGTCTACGATTAGTCCTGGGGTGTTTTTGCTTGACAGTAGTACCCTGCTGTTCGGACGTTTTTCGACCGCTTTTGAGAGAAATGGTTCGTATGCCCCGACGACATCAATGGATTTGCCAGCGAAAGCTGAAACCGCATCTTCACTGGAAAGATCTACCTGTTCGACATCGTTCCAATTCAGTCCTGCTTCTGCGAGTTTTGACTCGAGGATAAAATAGGGTGGAAAGCCGGGCTCCACTCCAATGCGTTTTCCTTTCAGGTCTACCAGGGTTTCAATTCCTTCTGCAACTGCAACCCCATCGCCTCCACTTGATTCGTCGATGGCAATAAATCCGACACCGGGAGGTGTGTTTCCCTGGTTCGCTTGGAAGATGTCGTGGGTGGCGGCGTAGATGTCAACTTCACCACTCTGCATCGCTGCACGCAGACCCGCGATGTCCTCGATCCGAACAAGGTCAACCTCCAGTTCCTGGTAAAACTCTTTTTCTTTGGCGAGGTAGAGGGGCGCGTATCCCGGGAAGGTTACCATGCCGATGGTAACTTTTTTGTCGTCATTGCCGGTGTTTTTACACCCAGCGACAAGCATTGTAAAGAAAAGTAATGTCCATGTAAACCGCATAATTTTTTTCATGATCTCAGAAGGTTAAAAGGTGTACGTTACAAATGAACATAGTGAATGCTTGTCTGCCATTGCCTGGCGAAGAAATACATGGCGGACCAATGGGTTCGCCTTGCCGAAATTGATCCTTTTTGCACTTTTTTTAATATTCGTTTGTATTTGAGCGTTGAAGGATATTATCTTTGTCATCCCTTCATGTAGGTGGAGGGAGCACATTCCTCCTTAGCTCAGTTGGTTAGAGCGGTTGACTGTTAATCAATAGGTCCTTGGTTCGAGTCCAAGAGGGGGAGCGTAGTTTAACAAGCTGGTCAGAAATGGTCAGCTTGTTTGCTTTAGCAGCCTCAAAATCGGCCTCTAAACCGCAAAAAAGCTCGATTACCCCATTCGCATCCTGTGTTCGATATTTTCCGTCGCCCAGGTAGGTGGTTTGGTTGGGGAATATCGAACACAACAACTGAGAGCGCAGACCGGGATCAGCGGATAGATAGAAGCGGTGAAGGTTCTGCACCAGCCTCCCGGCAAATTCCAGATATTCCCGCATGTTGGCGTCGATCTTTTTGGCGTCATGGCGTTGGTCAGAAAGTTCGGCTTTCCGGGCGGTAAACTTCGCGGTGAACTGCTCATATCGTTTCTGCGGCATCTTTCCCTCGATATAGAGTTCGTCGGCGCGGATCAGCTTTTCATCACACGCGGCCATTTCCTTTTCGATCTGCACGAGTCGGTCTTCGGACGTGCCTTGCTTCTCAGAGAATATGTCGATCATAATGGCTTCGTAGAGGTCCACGACTTCCTTTCGGGGCTGGATTGATTGGAGGTAGCGAAGAAATGCTTCATTGGCTTCATGGGCGGGGATGCGCTCCTTGCATCCGTTCTGACAGTGGTAGTAATAGTATTTCTTGCCGGTATCCCCCGGACCAACCCACCTTTCAATTCTCAACTTTGCTCTCTCATCCAATTCTGCGGCAGCAACTCCTCCACTCGGTTGACCGGATGTTCGGGCAACCGTTGCAGCACCTCCTTGAGCCATGCATACGGCTCGATCCCATGCAGTTTGCAGGTGCCCAGCAGGGAATAGATCATCGCTGACCTTCGGGCGCCATTGTGACTGCCGGCAAAGAGGTAATTTTTTCGGCCCAAGGCCACGGGACGGATCTGGTTTTCGATCAGGTTGTTGTCGATCTCCAATTCCCCATTGAGCAGGTGGCGGCCCAATTCCGTCCAGCGGGGCAGCATGTACTCGATGGCGGTGTTGAGCTTGTGCTTAGGGGTGAGTTCCTTCCAGGTACCAAGTAGCCATTGCTTGAACTGCTCCCAGATGGGT
>JBCCQH010000001.1:0-404286 GCA_039024435.1 Bacteroidota bacterium | reverse complement strand
TCAATAGACGGTCAGTTGATTGAAAGAACGATTCTTTTCGTAAGATTTCGTCCCACCACCGAGCTCCATATCACAACAAACGAAAATGGGATTGTACTTACCGGAATCCCTAAAATCGATGAATTGAATCAGCGATATGAGTGTATTCGCCTAATAAAAAGATTCAAAGGCAAGACAAAATATCGTGATTACGACGCGGATAAAGCCTATAAGCTGCAATTCCGCTCAAAAATTGATATGGTTTCGGCACGTTCCCTTTACCTTTCAACGGGTTATTTTGAATCGGTGGATTACAACCTCATCATCGAAGTACAAGGAGGCAGTACCAGTTTTACCCCGAACGATGCGCGCTATCCACGACAATGGGGCCTGAACAATGACTCCGTTACGCTGAAGGCCAATTTTCCATCTGCTTCTGTCCGCCTGGGGGAAGGTATGGTCACCGGCATCCCGGTCAAGTCGATCCAACTTCGACTGTATAACATCAAAGGGCAAATCGTGCATGAAGCGACTGTGAGAAGTCAATCCCTGTTTGAGCTCTTCCTCCCCGAAACCCAGGGCTTGTACTTCTACGAAGTGATCGTGAATGATCGCTACCGTGGGACGGGCAAATTGATGAAGGCCGGCTGATCAATCGAATTTATCCGATTTGGCTCTTGAATCCTACACTTCTACGAAGCAAAAAGTCCTTGCAATCGGTTGATTACAAGGACTTTGAATTTTGAATAGCGGGGACAGGACTCGAACCTGCGACCTCCGGGTTATGAGCCCGACGAGCTACCGGCTGCTCTACCCCGCACTGTTATCCTTCTTGCGAAGGGATGCAAAGATAAACTGATTCTCCCCACAAATGCAAGCCCCCAACAAATTTTCTATTTCCTTATTCTCGATAAAACCGTACTGCTCCTGATCTACCACAAAGAACAATTGGAAATCAGAACTTAATCATCCCGCCAATCGCCCGTGGGAAATCCGTAATTTGCTCCATGCACTACCTCCTCCGCAATTTTGACCACAACCGGCCGGAAATCGCCAATGCCTTTGACGAGGCTTCGCTGTGGTCGGCGCCGTTTGGCTTGTTGTTGCTCCGGGAAATGCCGCTCATCCGCTCCGGACGGGTGCTCGACGTCGGCTGTGGAACCGGATTTCCGCTGTTGCCTCTGTCCCAGCGGCTCGGCCCTGATGTTCAGCTCACTGGAATCGATCCCTGGATGCCGGCCGTGGAGCGCGCCCACGCCAAAGCCCTCGCCTTTGCCGTGCCCAATGTCGCCCTGCACTACGGATCGGCGACGCAGCTCCCTTTTGACGACGACGAATTCGACTTGGTGGTGTCGAATCTGGGCCTGAACAACTTTGCCGATGCTCCGGCAGCAGTGGCCGAAGCCCACCGCGTCCTCAAGCACCGGGGCCGCCTCTGCCTGACCACCAATCCCCTGGGCACCTTTGCCCGGTTCTACGAAGTCCTGATGGAAAGCATCGCCGGTTTGGGCGAAGTGGAGGCACTGCACCAAGTGAGCCAGCAGATCGCTGCCCGCCGCACACCCCACCAAATCGAAGAATTGCTCACCGATGCCGGCCTCGCCATCGTGCGCACCGTGGAAGAAACCCACGGGTTGCGCTACGCCTCCGGATCCGCCTTTCTGAACGACTACCTGATCGTATTGGGATTCCTACCCGCCTGGAAGGAGCTTTTGCCCAGCGCCCAAACCGAGGGGCTGTTCCGCATCGTCGAAGAAAAACTCAACGCCATCGCCAAAGAATCCGGCGAATACCGCGCCGAAGTCCCCATGCTGTACGTCGAAGCCCAGCGAACCGACGGATTTTAGCGTACCGCCCCCCCAAAAATACACAGCCGCCCAACGAGGGACGGCTGTGAGGGGTCAGATCTGTTTTTCCTCCCGGAGAAATCAAGGAGCTATGGCCACTTTCAACAAAGGTTCGCGCAGGGTAAAACCGGGCGCAAATCTCAGTTCCGCCTTGTAAGGCCCATCGGGCAGCGCCGACAAGTCAAGCGTGTATTCGCTCTTCTTGGTGCCACGCACCGAGGCGACGACGTTGTTAGAATTGCCATCGCGGATCGTGATGCGCTTCAACGCATCGGCCTGCACCGAGGAAGGAAGCTCAAACAGGACATTGCCGTCGCTGTTGGGCGTGTACACCTGGACGTCCCAATCGCTGGGCCAGCCGACCACGCCGATGGGCCCCGGATTGTTCGGCTGTTGCTGGATGGCATTGACATCGGAGACCCACTGGCCCCAGTCGTTGACCTGGATGGGGCCACCCCCACCACCGCCGGCACAACTGAAGTTCCACAGGTCCCAGGCATGGCCCGTGAGGCTACCAATGCTGCCGGAACCGGGGCCACCGACCTGTCCCACCGACACCGGACCGGGCGTGCCGGTCACGACCGCCGTCCAGAAGCCATTGTACTGCTGGCAATCACAATCGCCCTCGGCGAGGACAATTTTGTAGCCCCCTTGAGGGTGATTGCCGTCGATGTTGGCCGTGGTAAAAGCAAAGCCCAGGATACATCCGCCCCCGCACTCGACACAGTACTCCGCGTCGCTGTTGCTGGGGATCAGTTGCGGACCACTCGCCGGCGACAATGCGCCATCGTCCAGGGGACCATCGGCACTGCAAGCATTCAGCAGGACCAGGGGGAGCAGCAGGGCAACCAGGGAAAACAAAAATCTTGTCTTAAACATGTTTGGATAGTGTTGGATGAAAAATGAGCGGCGGCCTCCACGGCACAGCCCACGCTATGCGCGGGTGGCCCCAACGGGATCTTGCGGACCACAGAGACCGCCACCAGAATTCAAGCAACGGATAGCAGAACAGCGTTTAAAGGGAGAGGGGCAGGATAAATGCCCCCGGATGCCGGGCACCCAAGGACATTTATCCGACCCAACCTAGCGCAGAAATACCTTTTCGACGCCCCGGCCCAGTTCCGGCAAGTCGTAGCGGAGGAGATAGACCCCCGCACTGAGTCCTTGCGTGTCGAGAGTGATTTTGCCTACACGCACCGGATAGCGCGTCAGCACCCGACCTTGCAGATCCACCAGTTCCAGAGAACCCGAGGACGAAATCTCACCGGTCAGTTCCGCGTAGATACTTCCGTCCGCGGCGTAAACCACCGCCAACTTATCCTCGGAAGCCGCTTCTTCGACCGCAGCCGTGACCGGCGCCGTCTTGCTGCTGAAGGGACACTCATTGTCTTGCCGTCCTTCCACAAGCGTGAGCGGCGCCGTGGTGGTGATATTGCCCAGAGATCCCGTGCTTACCGTCAGCTCACGAATCTCGGGGTCGAGCGCAAACGAATTGATTTGCCCCTGGGTCACACAATTGGTGATGCCCTGGCTCTGGGCACCCACCGCATAAAAAGCATCTACCGCGGCCGTCAGCGGAAAAAGCGGAGTATTGGAGAAATACCGTCCCCCGATATAAACTTCACCGTTGAGCGGGTTCCACTGCAGGCCCTCAAAGTAACTGTCAATGTGGGTGAAAGCGGAAAAATCTTCGTAGTCACTCACCATGGCCCCGCCCCCGCTGGGATCTATGGTCATGGTCATCGCCGTTTCGGTCGACCCATCGTCGTAGCTGCCCGACACCAGAAACAAAGTCTGGTCGGTCTCGCTGACGCCACTTACCGTGTACAAATCCGCATCGAACGGAGCCATGGGACTCTCGTACCAATTGAACCAGGTGTAAACACCATTGGCACGGATCTGGGCCATGCCAACCTGCCGGAAATTGGTTCCGTCATTGTACTCAAAAGCCACCCCGTAGTCGTTGCGGCGGTAGTGCTTGGCGAGGGCCTTGCCTTTCAGGGAGATCGCAACGTCATCGATGCGGTACACCCGGGCCAGCGTCGAATTTCCCGCAAGGTCCAGGCGCATGTAAATCAATCCCTGGTTGCCCGGACCCGAGATCGTCCCGGTTCCGACGAGGTGCAACTGGTTGTTGTTGGGATTGTAATCGATCCCTTCTCCTTGGGTTTCCGTGAAGGAAAAGCCCATGGTCGAAAGGTTGTAGGCATTGTCGAAAACGATGCCACCAAATGCGTCCAGGCCGACCACCGCGAGGCGGTCCGGATTCGTAGTATTGTTGCCGATGATCCAGATTCCTTCGTTGCCCGCATAACCGACTTCGGCGGCATCGATGTCCTGGGGAAAAAAGTCCCCGATGCTGGTGCTCCAGACCAGCACGCCACCGGGCGTCACCCGGGACACGATGGTAGCGTCCAAGGTGGCATTGTAAAAGGCTGCGACCACATCGTCATTCGCGAGGGTAGCAATCGCCCGGCCCAGGAGCACCTGTGCGGGGCTGGCCCCGGTTACTTCTAGCGTCTGAATCAGATTGCCCTCCACGTCAGTGTAGGCGATCACGCCGTGCGGTGCCGGAGTACCGAACGAAGTCCCGACGTAAACCACGTTGATTTCATTGGGTTGGAGGGCATTGAGGCAGGTCACGTCTTCGTATTCACCGGTCTCAGTGACGCCCAGATCTTCGTAGGCGTGTATGAGCTGGAATTGTTGCCCGTGTACCGCCGAAGCAAAGCACAAGGCCAGAAACAAAAGCAATGGGTTGTGATTGTGAATCCGTCTTTTTTTCATAAAAGGTGATAAAATCTCTGTTTGTTTCCGGAATATCCCCCGCCTGTCCCAGTAATCCGTGAACCAAAATCGCCGACCTTATCGTTTTTCGGGACCGACTTTTTTGCTCTGTGCGGATGAGTTTGCTATTTTATTACTGCTGTTTGACTGCCACCGGATCCTCCATGCGCAAACGAAAAATTTATTCCCTGCTCAAACTGCTGAACCCGGAAAAAAGAGCGCGCTTGACCGCCTACCTGGATTCGCCTTACCACAATACCAGCCGCACCCTGCGCAAATTTTGGCAGCAGTGGCAGGAAAAAGTCTTGTCCCAACCGGAGGACGTCGCAGTGACCGAAGCGGAATTCGTCGCCGGAACCAAACTCAAAATCAGCCGCATCGATGCCCTTTGCTGGGAGTTGACCGTCGCAGTCCGAAAATTTTGGGCGGTGGAAAAGCTCGCCGAAAGTCCCATGTTGGAAGCGGTGCTCTTCGGCAAGGCAGTACTCGATTCCGGAGGCGGTACCCCGGTGACCCAGCGATTTCTTCCCCAACTGGTACAAGAACTGGAACGGCAACCGGCTTCCCCGGAACAATCCCTGGCCATTTTTTACGCCCGCTTGCAACTGCTTGAATCGCGGATTAACGAACGGATTTCCGACGAGGACTGGATTGGACATTTTGCCCGGGCAAATGTCCACCTGGAAAACTTCACCCAGGCCACCCAACTGCGCATCGGGGCCGCTGCGGCAAACATTGCCGCCATCTACCGACAGGCAGACACCGACCCCGAAACCGCATTCTACCGGTCCTTTCTGGACCATGCGCCGGCCGAAGCCCCTACAGTGCTCATTGCCCTCTACCGGAACATCCTGGAGATGATCCTGCACCCTTCCCAAGCCGCCACCTTTCGGGAAAGCATCCGTCTCCTCGACGCCAATGGGAACCGCATTCAACCGATGCTTTGCCACGAAATCTACAGCTACCTGCTCAACTTTGCCATCCAGCAACTCAACCGGGGAGCAACTGACTTTCTCCATCCTGTCTTCGAACTGTACCGCTCCCTGGACCGCAACGACATGGTCCTGGTCAGAGGCCAGGTCGCCCCCCAACGCTTCAAGAACATCGTTTCTCTGGCGGGCCGCGCCGGGGAAACCAAGTGGGCGGAAAAGTTCATCGACAAGTACGTCACGTATTTGCCCCCGGAACGCAAAGCGCTGGCCTTGCGCTACAGCCGGGGTGTGCTGCATTTTTATCAAGGCAATTATCGCACCGCCATCGCCCACTTTCACGCCGTGATTGAGGCTCCGGTGGACGATCCCTTCTACGGCCTGGATGCGCGGCTATTCCTGTGGAAGTCCTTTTTTGAGCACCGGGAGGCGCTGTCCGCCGAGGAAGTCGACGAAATGTACCGGCTCTACGACTCCTTCCGGCTGTACATCAGCCGCCACAAAACCATCTCCGAGTCCCACCGGCGCAACTACCGAAACCTGATCCGCCTGTTCAAGCGCTACCTGCAGTACACCTACGAGCCCGATCTCACCCGCAGGAAAAAAGGCCTCCAACAATTGCATCGGAAGCTGGACGATATCCAAGGATTCGCCAACAAGACCTGGTTTCACCAGCGCTTGGAACAGGAACTCGCCCAACTGGATGACCCCTGATCCGAAATCACCTCCGCCAAGGACAAAAGCAAAGGGAAGGCACTGGCCTTCCCTTTGCTTCTCAGATCACACGGTAAAATCTGCATTTAGGGTTGAGAGGCCCAAGAAGTCGCCTGGATGGGCAGGTAGATCGCATTGTAGTGCTGCAGGGTAACCGGATTGAATTCACTGGACTCGTAGATGACCGCGAAAGTCTCCGGCGGCAAGCTCGGTCCGTCCAGGTTGTCGATCATGCACAGTCCACTTGCACTCAGCAATTCGTGGCTACTCGGTTTGGGGTTTTGTGTGGGGTAAAACTCAATGATGTAAGTGTTTTCCAGGTCGTAGGGCCCGATCTTGATCACAGGTGTACCCGCCGTCGTCGTCCCGACGGTAAAGCTGACATTGTTGCCGGCCAGATCTTCTACGGAAATATCGTTGTTGTTCGTGGGCAGACTGACAAATTCAAATTCGTGCTTGAGCACCCGGCATTCACAGTCATCCTGCAAGGTAAATGGCAAGTTGAGATCGTAGAAATTCAAGGTGTAGGTTTCTGGATTGATCGTTGGGGTCCCAAAAAACGCCATCTTGAAGCTGTACTTATTGTTCAGCTCTTCCACACAATCTACGGGATCGTTGACCTCAAATACCGGGGTAGCTGAGGCAAATACTGCCTCTTCGTTGTGTTCGCAAGCGACCGTCATACCGGTCAAAAACGCAATCAGTGCAAGTTGGATGATGAAAGATTTATTTCGCAAAATAAAAAGTGTTGAAAGTGATTTGGTTTCTGTGTTCACCATCAAGGTAGTTGTCCCTTCACGAAAAAAAATGAACACCATACCGCAATCTTATCGTTTTTCCGCCGGTGGTCACGCAAAAGCAATTCTCCCCGGTGATTTTTCTATCTTTGCCGCATGGCAAGAGTCAAATTGGAGCTCCCGGGCACATTGCCGTTCTCCTGCAAACTAAGGGTGCGCATCACCGACCTGAACTACGCCGGCCACCTCGGCAACGACAAAGTGCTGTCGCTGATCCACGAAGCACGAGCGCAGTATTTCGTCCACTACGGCTACACCGAGCTGAGCGCCGAAGGCATCGGGTTCATCATGTCCGATTGCGTCATCGTGTTCAAGTCAGAAGGACACTTCAATCAGGAACTCACCGGCGAGGTCGGCGCGGGAGACTTTGCCCGGGCATCACTGGACCTCTACTACCGCCTGCGCGATGCCGCGTCGGGAAAAATTGTCGCCGAAGCAAAAACCGGCATGGTGGCCTACGATTACGAGCGCGCCAAGGTCGTCAGCATCCCCCTGGCCCTCAAAGCCCGCCTGGGCAATGCCCTCCATCCCGAAACGGAGACCAACGCATGAAAAGGGCCGTTCTCAGGCTGTACAGCATCGTATTCTACGTGATCTTCGTGGTGGTTTTCCTGTTGATCCTACCCTTTCACTTCATTTTTCTCCAATTCAAAGCCCAGTGGGCCCACGATGTTTCCCACCGGCTGAACATGCTGTGGGGCTGGCTGATCCTGTACCCCATTGGCATCTGGCTCTACCCCAAAAACCGGGAAAAAATCGACCGCAAAGGTATTTTTATCTTTGCGCCCAACCATTCCAGCTATTTGGACATCCCAATCTGTAACGTTTCGATACTTCACTCGTTCCGGTTTGTGGGCAAAGCTGAACTGAGCGACGTGCCGTTGTTCGGATTCATGTTCAAACGGCTGCACATCCCGGTCAAACGGGAGTCGGTCAAGGATGCCTACCGGAGCCTGGACCTGTCCCGCAAAAAACTGGAAAGCGGCCGTTCAGTACTGTTTTTTCCGGAGGGAACCATCCCGGACAAGCGGAAAGTGACCCTGCTCCGCTTCAAGGACGGAGCCTTCAAGCTGGCCATCGAAACGGGGACGCCCATCGTACCGATGACCATCGTGAACGCCGACCGCGCCCTGCTGGACGATCAGACCTGGATCCTGCGGCCCGCCCGGGTAAAGGTGATCTTTCACGATCCCATTCCCACCGCGGACCTGGACATCTCCGAAGCCGGTGCCCTCAAGCAACGGGTGTACCAGTTGATCTACAATACGCTCAAAGAACACGGCGCCGTGCGCGAGCCCGAAGCGCAGCCCTAGCGCCCCAAGAGAAGAGACATGCAGCCGAAACGAAAACTCAAGGTCATTCCGCTATACCGCTTCTTTCAGATCATGGATCTGCCCTCCAAGGGCCTCTTCCTCGTCTTGTACGGCGCCCTGCTCGCCCTGGCCATCGGCTCGATCATGGCCGCCGAAGATCCCGTGCGCTGGTCCCTGCAAGTCAATGAATTCCACGCCCCGGAACTGGAAGAAATCGCCCTCCGCGAATACAAATCCGGCTACCGCACCATGAACACCGAAATCGGAGCCTGGAAAGAACAGGTCAGTTTCGTAGCGACCCCCATTGTCCCCCAAGCGTGGCTTGTGCTCGTATTCGTCCTGGCCCAGGTCCTCGGCTGGTCTTACCTTATGGCCGCCGCGACCTATCTCAAAAACTGGTTTGCCTACATCGTCTATTTCGCCTTTGCGATGGTGATTTTCATCTCCGGAGCCTTCGAAAGCATCGCGCCAGAAAACTCCTGGCTCTTCAATCTGGGCCTCGCGGTCCTGCTTTTCGGGCCGGCCTACCTCCTGCAGCAAGGGGTGATCCGCATGGCCTATCCCCTGCGCTTGCTGATCTTTGCCGTAGTGGGGGCGCTGCCCTTTTTCCTGCAATTCCAATTCCAGGGCTGGAGCGGTCTCCACAGTTCAACCGTGGGCATGTACGCCCCACTGGTGATCATTCTTTTCGTCTACCTGTTTTTCGTCGGGAATGACCTCAGCAACCTCATGTTTTTTCTCGCCACCAACGCCAAGGACAAACGGTACCGGGTGCGCTTCCCGGTCATTTTGGGGGTATTTTTGGTGATCAGCGCCTTGCAATTCCTCATGCTGCAACACCTGATGGGCTGGGACATCGTGCCTTATCCGGAGGACTTTCCCCTGCGGCCGGTCCACCTGCTCGCCCTCGCGGCGGTGGTCATGGTGGGCACCAAGCAAAACATGTTTCCCATCCTCAAGCACTCGATCGACAACCGGGGCATGTCCATGGGATTCACCGCCCTGTCGGTGATCGCCTTGAGCACCTTTTTCTTCCACGCAGCCCTCGGAGACCACTTTTTTGTGCTGATGATCGAACGCGTCGCGGTGATCTTGTTCTTCCTCACCGGCTTGTTTCACTTCTTTTATATCTTCTACAATTTCGGACCGCTCATCCGGGCACGGGTCAATTTTTACTTCCTGAGCATGATGCCCAAGCGGCTGCTCTACTTTTTCGTGGTGATCGCCACCGCCCTGGTCGGTTTTGCGTTTGAGGCAAGTGGTGGCGGACGCACCCAAAAACTGTTTTCCGGCATCCTCTACAACCGCCTCGCCGACCTCGATTTCCTCGCGGGCAACATCCCCGAGGCCATGACGCTGTACGGTACTGCCGTGGGGGTATCCGACGGCAACATCAAAGCCAACTACAACCTTGCGATGCTTTTCCTGACCCGGGAAAATATCGAACGCGCCCGCGAGTCCTTCACCAAAGCCGCCCGCTACGATGGGTTCGCTCCGGCGATCCTCAACCGCGCCGGCCTCGAAGTGGAAGAATTCCGGCCCTCGGTTGCCCTCGATCTCCTCAAGACCAATCAGGAGCGTGTCGAGGATCCCTACATCGCCAACAACCTCGCCCTGCTCTACAAAGCCTATGGCAAGGTCGATTCGGCGGTCATTCAGATGAAAAAAGCGCTTTCCGGCGATCCGGACAATTCCGGCATGTACGCCAACCTCGCGCGCATTTACTTGGAAAACGACAAGCCGGAATGGGCGGAAAAGTTCCTCACCGCCGGCCTGGCCACCGAAAACCCCGGCGCCGCCATCGTCACCAATGCGCTCTTTTACAATATCCGCAACGGCAGCCGCGTCGCTATCCCCGATTCCCTGGCCCAATTGCCCGCCATCCAGGAGCAGCGCTCCGCCCTGTTCAATTTTGCCCTGGAGCGCTACCGAACCGGCAATTTTACCGCCGCCAAAGGTATCATGGACACCTTGCTCGCCCGGCAGGAAACCCCGGACGTCCTCCTGCTCGACGGCATGTTGCTCTTCGAGCAGGGCAAAATTTCGGAGTCCCTGTCCCGGATGCTTTACCTCGACGCCAACTACCCCAAATTCCGCCGCTACGCCTACCACTATCTTGCGGTCGCCTTTTTTGCCCGGGGCGTCCCCGAAATGGCCGCGCAGTACTTCGGCCAGTCGGTCGCTTCCGGCCGGAGCGAGGATCTGCTGAACCAAGCCTACATGGAGATCGACCGGGGCGACCACGACGCCGGCTTCCAACTCTTGAACGAAGTGCGGGTCCAGGATTCCACCCAGTTTGAGGCGGTCGCCAAAGAGTCGGCGATGCTGCAAATGGCCCGCGGCGAGTACTTCTTTGCCCTGCTGGGCTTCGACGCGGGCAGCCTCACCAAGGACGATTGGACGCGGGTGGGCCTGTACGCCGGCAAGATCGACAACATTCCCGGGGCCCTGGAGGCGTTTCGCCGCCTGATCGAAAAGGATTCCAGCTCGGTAATTCCCTATCTGGAGATGGGCCGGATCAGCTTGCGACTCGGAGACTCCCTGGTCTTTAGCAACCTCCAGCCGGGCTTGGACCTCGAACCGGAGCACGTGGGCCTGCGCACGGTCAAGGCCCGGGCCCTTCTGCGCCGCGGTGAAACCGAGGCGGCGATGGCCCTGTACCGCGACCTGATCAAAGCCGCCCCCGATGACACTGAGGTGCGCTTGCTGGAAGCTGAGGTGGCGCTGGCCCGACAGGATACCGCCGCCGCAATTGGGTTTTACGAAAAGTTGCATGCAGCGCATCCCCTGGACCAGGAAGCGGTGATTGGGCTGAGTAAACTGTACCGCGCCACCCGCCAGGACTTCGACGGCCAAAATATGGTCTACGATGCCCTGGACATTAACCCCCGAAATGCCGATTTTTGGTACCAGATGGCGCACTTCGAGCGGCTGCTCAATCGGGAATCAGCCTGTGGGGGAGCGGCCGTCCAGGCGGCCCGGTGGTCGATCAACGACGCCCGCGCCGCGGAAATCGAAGCCGAATTTGATGCCGAAATCGCCTTTTATCGCGCAGAAAACCCGGAATAACCTATGAAAGCACACACAGAACCGGTCATCCAGTTGCGCAACATCCGCCGCAGCTACCAAATGGGGGAAGAGACCATCAATGCCCTCGACGGGGTGGATTTGAGCATTCACCGCAACGATTACGTCGCGATCATGGGGCCTTCTGGATCGGGCAAGTCCACCCTCATGAACATTGTGGGCTGCCTGGACACGCCCAGTGACGGAGATTACATCCTCAATGGTATCAAGGTCAGCGAGATGGACGACAATGAACTCGCCGAGGTGCGCAACCGGGAAATCGGGTTTGTGTTCCAGACGTTCAACTTGCTGCCGCGCTCGACGGCTTTGGAAAATGTAGCCTTGCCGCTAATCTACGCGGGCAAATCGCGCTCCGAACGGCAGCGCATCGCCGGAAACATCCTCGAAAGCGTAGGCCTCGGCGACCGCGTTCACCACCGACCCAATGAGCTTTCCGGCGGCCAGCGCCAGCGGGTGGCGGTGGCCCGCGCCCTGGTCAACGATCCCTCCATTCTCCTGGCGGACGAACCTACCGGAAACCTAGACACGCGCACGAGCTACGAAATCATGGCCCTCTTTGCCGAGCTGCACCAGAGCGGCCAAACCATCATCCTGGTCACCCACGAGGAGGACATTGCCGAATACGCCCACACGGTGATCCGCTTGCGCGACGGTCAAGTGGAAAGCATTGCGAAAAACGAAAACATCCGCGAGATCCGGAAGTTCGATTAACATGCAACGGTTCCTCCCCTCGGCATTTTTGTTGGTGCTGCTCCTGTTCCCGCGGATCAGTTCCGCACAACCGGATTGCGGTTGTCCCACCGACAACTGGGAACCCGCCGTGGAAGCGGCCAACGTCATTTTTGTCGGAACTTGCATTGGAGTCGTGACCAACCCGATCAAAGGCGGGCTGAACATCGTCTTTCAGGTGGACAGTTCCTGGAAGCGGACCATCGAACCAAACGCCACTATCCACACCGAGGCCACGATCAATTGCGGATTTCCCTTCAAAAAAGGCCGGCGCTACTTGGTATTTGGCAATAAGCGCCACCAGACCATCGAATCGACCCGTTGCGAACCCAATCTTGCGGTGGATGAACCGGAGTTTGGGCAGCGAATGGCACAACTCGGCAACGGGTTTATTCCCGGAGAGCGCCCCATCGGGAAGCAAATGAATCTTCTCATTCTGATCCTGGGGATCCTCAGTGTGGTCACTGTTGGCTTCATTGTGCTGCGCAAAAGCATTTTTCGCAAGCGCAAAACCTGATTCTTGCACCGAAAGTTTTTCCGAGAAACATTATTGGGACAAGTTGTCCCCCGTGGAGATGTTAGATCATTTTTCATTTTGCGGCGCCACTTTTCCGGCAGAACCCCGATCTTTAAGTTGCTCACACAGGAGACACAATCTTGATCAATCTTAATGTTTGCACCCATGAAAAGGAATGTTTTGCGAATTCTGCCGATCCTCTTTTTGTTTTTTACCGCCACGGCATTTGCCCCGGCTCCCGAGAGCGCGGAGGTCCGCATCGATGGCAAATTGATCCAGCCGGAAAAGAAGCTGGAATTCCCCCGGGACGATACGGTGTACCTGGAAGCCATCGGAATTAAGCCCAATTCGATGATCAACATCAAGGTCAAGAAAGCGGGCATCAGTTGGGTCAAGCACGAGTTTGAAGTGGATGAAACCGGCGAAGTCAAGGGGATCATGCACATGCCCGAGCAAAAGCTGAAGGTCACCTGCTTTGTGAACTATTATTCGGCGGATGGCACCTTCCACGAAGTGAAATTCAAGTTCCGCACCGTGTAAGTATTCCCGGGCGGAACGAACCGATATATGACAGGGAGCGGCGGGAGCCGCTCTTTTTGTTGGGGATCATCGATCTTGTCCCGGGGCAGACGATGATCCCCACCAATATTGCCGAGGCCCGTCAGCCCCCCGACACCCTGCGCCGGCGAAATTCCTGGCCTGTCTTCAATCCACACGGCCTTTTCCTTATTTTTGCCCTTCACTCAATCAAAATCAGGTATGCCTCAGATCTCGAAACGCGGAACGGCCATGCCGTCCTCGCCCATTCGCAAGTTGGTTCCCTACGCCGACGGTGCCAAGGCCCGCGGGACCAAAGTGTACCACCTCAACATCGGACAGCCGGACATTCCTACGCCGCCGCAGTTCATGGAGGCGGTAAAAGCGGCGGATATCCCGGTGCTGTCCTACAGCCATTCGCAGGGCATCCCTTCCGTCCAGAACAAATTTATTGAGTACTACCGGCGCATCGGGATTCCACTGACTCCGAAAAATCTTCTTGTCACCACCGGCGGCTCCGAAGCCCTCAACTTTGCCTTTTTGGCGGCGGTCGACCTCGGCGATGAAGTCATCATTCCCGAGCCCTTCTACGCCAACTACAACGGCTTTTCCATCGCCACGGGGGCCCACGTCGTGCCGATTACTACCCGGCTGGAGGACAACTTTGACCTGCCGGAAATCGAGGAATTCGAGAAGCTGATCACCGCGCGCACCCGGGCCATTCTCATTTGCAATCCCAGCAACCCTACGGGCAAGCTGTACACCAAGGAAGCGCTGCTGAAATTGCGCGACCTTGTGCTCAAGCACGACCTCTTCCTCGTCGTCGATGAAGTCTACCGCGAGTTTGTCTACGATGGGGAGCAACACGTATCCGCTCTCACTCTGGAAGGCCTCGAACAACACGTAATCGTGGTCGACTCCATCTCTAAGCGCTACTCGGCTTGTGGCGCACGCATCGGCAACATTGTCTCCTACAACGAGGGCATCATTGCCACGGCCCTCAAAGCCGCCCAGGCCCGCTTGTCGCCCCCGACCCTGGCCCAGCTCGGCGCCGAAGCGGTTATCGATGTGGAACCGGCGTACTTCACCAATGTAAAGGCCGAATACGTCGCCCGCCGCGACGCCCTGGTCCGGCTATTGCGCGACATTCCCGGCACCGTCGTTCCCCAGGCCTCCGGAGCCTTCTACCTGACCGTGCGCCTCCCGGTGGACAATACCGAGACCTTTTGCCGGTGGATGCTGGAAAGTTTTTCCTACGAGGGCGCGACCGTCATGATGGCTCCCGCCGCCGGATTCTACGCGACTCCGGGACTCGGGCTGGATGAGGTCCGCATCGCCTACGTCCTCAACCAAGCCGATCTGGAAAAGGCCATGGGCTGTCTCGCCGAGGGGCTGAAGGTATATCCCGGCAGCAAAATTGCCACGGCAACCGCTGAATCCAACTGATTTCCCGGGCATGGGCGGCATCTACGTACATATCCCGTTTTGCCGCCAGGCTTGCACCTACTGCGACTTTCACTTCAGTACCAATCACACCCGCCTGGAAGACATCGTAGCGGCGATTTGCGCGGAGGCGCAACTCCGATCCGATTTTTTTCCCCGCGGAGAGGCAATCGAAACGCTGTACCTGGGTGGAGGGACGCCCAGTCTACTCGGAGCAGCGGTATTGGCGGCCTTGATCGAGCATTTGCGGCAAACCTTCCCTTTTGCGCCGGACGCAGAAATCACCCTGGAAGCCAATCCAGATGACCTCTCGCCGGTCCAGTTGGAAGCATTGGCCCAAACCGAAATCAACCGCCTGAGCATCGGGATCCAGTCCTTCCACGACGCTGATCTCCGCCTCATGCGGCGCTCTCACGATGCCGCCCAAGCCCACGCCTGTCTGAAAGACACCTGGAAGATGGGCTTTCACAATTTGAGCCTGGACCTGATCTACGGCATTCCTGGGGCCAGCATGGCACGGTGGCGGGACAATGTCCAGCGCGTGCTCGAGTACCGCCCCGCTCACCTCTCCGCCTACGCCCTCACGGTGGAACCGCGCACCCAATTGCAGCACCAGGTCATCCGCAATCAGGTCGTCCTGCCCCCCGACCAGTCTTACCAGGAACAGTTTTTTTTCCTGATCGATGCCCTCGAAGCGGCCGGCTACGAGCACTATGAACTGTCCAATTTTGCCCGACCCGGCCACCGCTCCTGCCACAATTCAAATTACTGGCTCGGGGTGCCCTACTTGGGGCTCGGACCCTCGGCGCATTCCTACCGCAACCACAGCCGCAGTTGGAATGTCCGCAACAATGCCCGCTACCTCAAAGCCATCGCGGCCGGGGGGACCGGCCTGCAGGAAACCGAACAACTCTCCGCACTGGATCAACTGAACGAATATCTGATGACCCACCTGCGCAAGGCCGAGGGCGTGGACCTGAGGCGCCTCAAACGGGAGTGGGGATTCGATCTGTTGCATGCGGAGGCCGCTGCCGTGGATCAATTTGCCCAAAATGGTTGGCTGGCCATCGAGGGAGAACAGTTGCGCCTGCACCGCACCGGGAAAATGATGTCGGACGCGATCATTCGGGAGTTCTTTCAAGTGGAATAAGCGGCGGTAACTGCGGTTGAGCGAGGAAAACGGGTTTCCAACTTGATAAAGTAACGCTAAATTGCGGAGTGATGAAAAAAGAAAAGTACTCCTTCTTCGAAGACGTGTGGGACGTGGTCCGGCTGATTCCGCGCGGCCGGGTCACCACTTACGGGGCCATTGCCGAATACCTCGGCACCAAGATGAGCGCCCGTATGGTCGGCTGGGCCATGAATTCCTCGCCCCCGGACGTGCCCGCCCAGCGCGTCGTCAACCGCAATGGCTTTCTGACCGGCAAACACCATTTTGACCCGGAACAACCCATGGAAGTGCTCCTCGCCCAGGACGGAGTCACGGTGATCGACGACAAAGTACAGGACTTCAAGCAGTTGCTCTGGCACCCGCGCGAACTGGATGCCGATTTGGAATGAGCCCTTGAAATCGCATTAACCCTTGACGATCAATACACGTAAGCAGAAGAACGTGGAAAACCCCCGTTTCACGTTCGATCTGACAGCCGTACTTTTGCACTTTGGAGAATTACAATGACTAACCAGAAATAGCTAGTTATGCATTCCAAAATAAAATTGCTGGCCTTGATCTGCTTCTGCGGTTTGGCCTTCAGCGCTTGTAAGTCCCGCAAAAAAGTTGCGGACCGATACAAATATCTGATCAAAAACTCCGACACCCGCGCGGCGACTTCTGACAGCGATTCACCGACGGCCATCGCCGGAAAGGCCACGATCCGGGTGATTCAGGAAGCGGAGTCCTATTTGGGCACCCCTTACCGCTACGGCGGCATCAACAAAAACGGCATCGACTGTTCGGGACTGACCCAAAAATCCTATTCCATCAATGGGGTCACCCTGCCCCGCAGCGCCGCGGAACAAAGCCGATTCGGAGATCGGGTGGGGCGTGATCAATTGCGCCCGGGTGATTTGGTATTTTTCTCGGCGAAAAACGACGGCAACATCGACCACGTGGGCCTGGTGACGGAGGTCCAGGGCGAAGATGTGACCTTTATCCACGCTTCGAGCAGCCGGGGGGTCCGCCACGACAAGCTAAACGAAGGCTATTGGCGCAACCTCTACAAACTCGCACGCCGGATCGGGGTGAACTGACGCGCTCCACAGAATTTCCGTCCCCTCCCGGATTCGCCGACACATCAGCTATCCCGAAATCGTATATTTGTGGTATGAAAAAATACCTTTGGGGACTGGCTTGCTTGCTATTGCTTGCCGCCTGCAAAGAGCAGGAAGACCAAGACGTCATCGATGAAGGCATCATTCAGGAGTACATCACCAACAACGGGCTGGATGCGGTCGCTACCGGCACTGGCTTGTATCATGTGATTCAGGATACCGGACTCTCAGGCCGGCCCGATCTCACCTCGACGGTGCGCGCCTACTATACCGGGCGCCTGACCGACGGCACGGTGTTCGACGAGGCGCAGTCGCCCAATACCCCACTGGAAATTCCCCTCGCCAATCTCATCCCCGGCTGGCAAGAGGGCCTACAACTGATCGGCAAAAACGGGCGCCAAACCTTGCTCATTCCTTCGGCTTTGGGGTACGGAAGCCGGGCCGTCGGCAGTATTCCTTCAAATTCGGTGCTCGTCTTCGACATTGAGTTGCTCGATTACTTCTGATTTCGGCAACTTTACGGGCAAAACGTTACATCCCGATGGCCTTCACCTTGCAATATTTCTCCGCAAAGTGAAGGCTTTTTTTGTGCCGCCGGGTGAAGGATCGTTTTCCGGGCAAATGCGGCGTGCTCCATCCGTGGGGCGAGGTCGGAGCACTCATCCGGTAGAAATGCCCATCCAGCGCGCCTTCCGACACGATGGGTTTTGCTGACACCTGGCCCCGAACCCTTTCATTGCTTCCTAAATCGATGTAAGAAGGCATTTGCTTTTCAGTTTGTGGGTTTTTCCGGGCTTTTTACTTTTGTCCCGTGCCGCACGCAACGCCGCACTTCAAGTTACCAACTCAAGCGCCGAGGCGCACGACAGAAAAAAGCAACCAACAGGTTTCACCTTTAAGATTGAATTTACCATCCGGTGCACTGCACCCTGGGGATTCTTATCTCGGTGATCCGCTCAAATATTTCGCACCAACTGACAGCATGAACTTCTACCAACATAAAACTGCGACCAAAAAACCAAGAGCCCTAGCTATTTCAACCGATGCCGTCCCGTCGGGTACTCCGGTACCGGCAATTTGGACGGCGGTTACAACGCTCATAATCAGCCTATTCAAACTTTCCATCTCTCTAAGTACCCAAACTGACTCTCCCCATCGCAAACTCAAACTCCAATTGCTGACCGTTTACGCCGCCCCATCGCTGTTCTTCTTTGGTGCCAGCGGGATCATCCTGATCGGGATGTACTTCTGCATCTTTGAACTGGTGCTGGCGTTTGTCGGCCGCTGACCTTAACCGACATTACCCGCATCTTATCTCAATTTTACCTTCGCTTTTTCCATCTTCCCGCCTCGTATCCCCGCCCCCCAGCCCGGATACGAGGCGCATTGTTTGGTTGGTTTTCCCAGCACAAAACCCTCACAATTAGCCCCAAATCCCTTATCTTTTCCGCATGATTCACATGCAAGGCCCGCAGATCGTCCTGCGGGATTGGAAAATGGTCGACATCCCCGATCTACGGAAATGGCACACTGGGGATCCCGAATGGAAGCAGTGGGATGGCCCCTACTATCCGGCCATGACCGAAGAAGAGCGAGAATCCTGGCTCACCACCCTGCAGAAGTACATTCACGAGGAGAAATTTCCCCTGCCCCGACACGGTCTGGGCATCGCTGAACGCACCACTGACCGGCTTCTGGGCGGGGTCAGCAGCTATTGGCAGAGCAAAGAAACCTATTGGCTCTCAGTCGGAATCAATCTGTTTGACCCCGCGACCCGCGGCCGGGGCATCGGCTACGAATCCCTGGGCCTCTGGTGCGAATACCTCTTCGCTACCCGCGAGGTCCTCGCCCGGCTGGATTGTCGGACCTGGTCGGGCAACCTCTCCATGATGCACCTCGCCGAAAAACTCGGATTTCGCGAAGAAGCCTGCTTCCGCAAGGCCCGCATCGTTCGCGGCACCTACTACGACGGCATGGGCTACGGGATCCTGCGGGAAGAATGGGAAAGCCGCTATCCCGACGGATTCAATCCGGAAATCCCCCCGGTTCTCCCCTAAGTAGCGTGCCGGGCGTCTGCGATACACTTCTCCGCCCAAAGCCCGATCCCCTGCCCAAAATCCCCGCCCAAACTGTATCTTGCCGCCATGCAGCTCCCGCGGACATCACGCAGCTATTGGTACGAAGCCGGAATCCTTTTCCTCGCCCAGTTCGTACTCCTGCTGCTGACCACGCCGCTCTACGAGATCGACACCAACTCCTTCATCGCCGGGGGCTTTTCCTGGGACATCTACCACAATCCCCTACTCAACCTCGTCATTGCCGCCTGCCGCACCCTCTGGCCCAATGTCTGGTTCATCCTCGCGGTCCAGCTTGCGGTGTACGCCCTCTGCGCGACGCTCCTGATCCACGAACTCTTCCGGGACCACCGGCGCTTCCGCTACCCGGCGCTTGCACTGGCCGCTTTCGAACCCCTCAGCCTGTTTTACCACTTTTCCCTCCTCTCCGAAAGCCTCTTTACCTCGCTCACCCTCCTGAGCGTAGCCCTGCTCATCCGGTGCCTGCGCCAGCCCAACCGCCGCTCCGCCCTGCTCTTTGGCCTGGCGATGGGGCTGACCTTCCTGAGCAAACTCTCCTCCATGACCCACTTGCCCCTGTTTGGGCTGCTGCTGTTCGCTCCGCTTCCTTGGGGCCGACGGATGCTGAACCTCGGCGCCTCCTTGCTTCCTTTCACCGTGTGCTACCTCTTTGTGTTCATCGGGCAGGGCATCATCAACGAAGGCGACCTCTATACCGTCGAAGGCCGGGTCCGCTGGGATTTCAGTTCCTCGATGTACGACCCCAATGCCATCGATGGCCCTGAATTCCGCCGCTACGTCGATCCTTACATCATTCGGGACGGGCAGCTCGTCGCAAACCGGGAACTCCGCCGCGAACTCAGTTACCTCGGCTACAAAGACTGCGTCGCCGATTATGAGGCCCAAGGTTACTCCGTTAATCGCGGTATCAACCGCTGTGACAGCATCTTTGGGGCCGTGGCCGCCCAGCTCATGGAGCAGCACTTCTGGGCCGCCGAGCGCCAATTTATTCACGATAATGTCTACTTCCTGCACCACCTGAGTTACATTGACTACCGTTTCACGCCCGGGCTGCACTACTACCATCCCCCGGCGGAGTACGCCTATATCGACAGCCTGATGCGGACCACCTTTGACTACGACCTGAGCACCCGTCGGGACCGCATTCCCGCCCTCTGGACCAGCCTTGAATTCGGGAACCGCTACCTCCCCGCCTGGTGGTACCTCTGGTGGGTCGCCCTCCTTGGCGCCGCGGTCCTTTATCTGCGGAACCGCCACCGCCGCGCCCTGCTTGTCCTGGGCACCCTCACTGCCATTCCATTGATCTTTCACCTCGTATACATTTCCTACCGCGCGCGCTTTTTTGCCCCCTACCTCGTCCTCGTCGGCTTACTCGTCCTCCACGAAATCCAAATTCTCCTTTCGCCAAAGGCACGGTGAACGGCACCACCTCCGGGGAACGGTACGGGGGTAGCGAAAGCCCCGTACCGTTCACCCGTACCGTGGTTCCTCGTTCACCGTTTATCCGTTTGCCTTAGATTTGCAAAAAACAAATTGCATGCGCGGATTGGGCTTGAAATTCCGACTGTTTGGTTTTCCCGTTACCCTGGATCCCGGGTTTTTTCTCCTGGTGGTGCTCCTGTACCTCGCCAATTTGCAAAACCCAATTTACGGCCTCATCATCGCCGGATGCATTCTCGTATCGGTAATGATCCACGAATTTGGCCATGCGGTGGTGGCGCGGACCTTTGGTTTGCGGCCCGCGATCCGGATGACCTTCATCGGGGGACTCACCATCTGGTCCCGCGAAGAAGGCAATGAACCCAGCAACCTCCAGTACATCCTGATCACCCTGGCCGGCCCCTTTGCCGGTTTTGCTTTTGGCGGTCTGGTTCTGGTGTACTGCCTGATTGCTGGTATTCCGATCAGCATCACCTTGTCGCCCAGCGACGCCATCGGCATCCTGCTGCTCTTCAATTTCGTGTGGGGCCTCGCCAATCTACTCCCGCTTTATCCGCTGGACGGTGGCCAGGTATTGTACTACACCCTGCGCCTCGCCAAGAAGCTTCCCGCCGAACGCATCTCCGCCCTCATTTCCATCGGTCTGGGGGTTCCGGCCGCGATTTGGGCCTACCAAGCTGACCGGCTCTGGATCGCCCTGCTGCTCGTGTGGGTCATTTCCCCGAATTTTCAACGGCTCCGCAGCGCCTCGCCCAAACGGGAGGAAATGCGGCAAATCGTCCACAAGATCCAGATATTGATGCGGGGCCAGGATGCCCCCCAAGGCCTGCAAAACGCCAGTCAACTCCTCAAAATGGCCGATCAAGAACAGTACCGGGCCTGGGCCACCGAAGTCGCGGCCCTGTTCTTGGACATGCGCAATGACGGCCCGGGCACCCTCGCCTTTATCGCTGAACACCGCCGCCAGTTGAGCACCAGTGATGCGATGCGCTTCCTGAAGCTCAAAGCGGAAGGCGACCTGCCCGAAGCGATGGCCTTTGCCGCCCGCGCCCTGAATGCCCGGGCCACCCTCACCCTGCTGGCGGTGTATGCTTCGGAGATGATCCGGCAGGGCCGGCTGCGCGAAGCCTACGAGGAAACGATTTCCTTTGAGGAATCGTCCTGGTTTGACCAGGCCGCGGTCTACATCCAGCACCAATTCCTGAAACATGCTGGCTACCGCGAAGTCGTAGAGTTGGGAGAATTGGCCCGCAAACAGAAAGCCACTCCCGAACTCCTCTACAACATGGCCTGCGCCAATGCGCGCCTCGGGAGTGCGGTCGAAGCCTTGCGCTGCTTGGAGGACGCGATGCGACAGGGATTCCGCGACCACGCCGCCATGTCCACCGATGAGGATTTGCGTCTGTTGTGGGACCACCACGCCTTCATCGACTTGCTGGCCCGCATGAAGGAAAAATCGGACCGGGAAGCCGCGCAGGAGGCTTCAAAGCAAGCGGTCGGCGAGGAAAACAATGCGCTCCCCAGTGGCCCTCCGGGTAAAGATTAGGTAATCACTTCCCCCTTCCTTGATCCCCAGGCGCGACCGCACTTGGGCCAAAGGCACGTCAAAACAGCGACGGGAGAGATTGGCGCGTCGGATCCCGCGGACAGCCATAAATTTTTTGACCCGCTTGGGCTGGTAAGGCAAGCTCTCCCGAATCCGGAAGGTGCGCCCGGGAAAATCCGCAATTCGCTCCGGAGACCAGCGGTACGCCTCGGGGTGGTTCATTGCGCCGGGCAAATGGGGGAATTCCTGGGCCCACCAATCGGGCACCAGACCCGCCTTGTACAGGGAGACATCGGACTCGTAGAGGAAATGGCCGGGCTCAGGATCGCCCAGTAAGGGAACTGCACCCGATTCCGGCGCCTCAAATCGGTGTTGCCTCCCCCGGCGCACAAACGCTACGGATCGGCGGAAGGGCACGCCCGCCCCCCATTCCACCAGTATTTCCTTGACCTCCTGGTCGATGGCCAGCACCGACAACCGGTCCAAGGGGGTGAGCTGGCGCTCGAGTTCACGCAAATCCAGCATGGGGGAAAGCTTGACCATGACCCGCTCCGCCATGGCCGTCAGGGGAGCACGCAACTCCCGGATGTCGGGCCTACAGTCCGCCAGGGCAAATCTTCGTTGGCCTTCGGCATCCCGCCGGTCAGGATCGCAAAAAACCAAGTCAAACCGGGGACCGGTATACGTGCGCACAAATTCCTCCGCGGTGCCCGTCATGTAGCGGACATTCGGAATGCCGAGCCGGTGTAGGTTCCACTGACCGAGCGCTACCAAAGCGGGATCGCGCTCAACCGCGATGACCTCGGTGTAATGGGCGGCGAGAGCGACCGCATCCACCCCGAGGCCCGCGGTCAGGTCCACCGCCCGCGTCCCCGTTCCGAGGGGCTTGAGCGCCGCAGCGGCTTCGCTGCTGCACTGCTCAAATGCCCGCGGCGGAAAGATCGTCCCCCAGGCGTACCAGGTCGGCAACTTCTTTTGCGCCCGGGCCCGGTACTTGAGTTGGGTAGCGACTGCCGCTACCGGAAAGTCCGCTCCCGCATGCCGCAAGGCGAATTCTCCCGGATCCATCTCCCGGTGCCCAGCAATCAATTCCTGGCCGCGGGGACTCTGCAAAAACTCGATGTCACTGATTTCCATGGAAATTTGGGAACTTCCTCCCCGAATAGTTGATGTGCCGAAAGTAAGGATTTCTTCCATTTTCCCCGTGCCGGACCCCCCGATCTCGCCTTTGATTCCGACGACCCGGGGCGATCAGCACAAAAATATTGGCGGGCGCAGGAAATCCTCACCCGGTGGGATGAATTGTATTCCGGACCCGCGGGCCATTTCCCCAACGACGGCAGCAGTGAGCGAAACTTGCGGGGTGAATTTCATTCATCCAAAAAATCCAGTAAAATCCTACTCCTCCCAATGTAAACTATCGGGGGTTTTTGTGGATGGCCTCCCGAACGTCAACCCCCACTTGCCCGTAACGCAATCAGGTTTGGTTTTAGGACAGTAACAATTCTCATCGTCATGAAAAAGTTTCTCTTCGTATTCGTTATTGGTTTGGCTATGGCGGGCGCGCTTTCCTCTTGCTCCGGTTCAAAGCACGTGTGCATGGCCAAAAAGATCGGCAATCACCGCTGATCGGGTTTCTATTTTCGATCAATTGAATTTTTCCGGTGCGTTTTCATTCCGTTGGGGCCACATTGTTGCCCTCTGGTACCGCAACGGTTGCGTGTTTGCACGTCACATCGTATGTTTGGGAACTTGGAATGAAAGTTAGTCACATGAAAAAGGTATTTTTGATCGTTCTTGCCACTGCACTTTCTTTTGCTGTCATGACTTCTTGTACGGCGTTGAAACGCAGCCACCAATGTCAGGCGCAAAAGACGAGCAATCACCGCTAAGGCGTTTCTGGTTATGAGTTGGCAAAATCTTGAGTCCGTCTCCGGTCTATCCGCCATCGTACAAGCATCGGGAGGGCGGCCACAATTGATTTTCAAACACAGCACCCGGTGTGGCATCTCCGCCGGCGCCAAGCGGCGCCTTGACGCAGGCATTGCCGATCTGGCGGCACAGCTTGATTTGCATTACTTGGATTTGATTGCGCACCGGGACATTTCGGCCGCCATTGCCGAACAGTTTTCCGTCCGGCACGAATCGCCGCAGGTGCTCTTAATCCAAAACGGAAGTTCAATCCTCGATCTCAGCCACTACAGCATCGAAGTAGACCGCATTTTGGCGGGCGTAAAATCCGATGGGTAGGCAATTTTCTCTCTCTTTTTAATTCGCCGACCGACTGCAATTAACGGGCCGATACACTCGTAATTGCTATGGTAAACTGAAAAAGTTTAGCGAAAAGGTTGTTCGTAAATGGAGAATCCGAGCATTCCGAGGCTCCACTCCCGATTGATAGAATTGGCTTGCTTGATGCGCAGGATGATTTCCTCGCGGTTCAACTGAGTGACGAGGTAAATCCGGGTGACCCGCAGACTTCCCCGTCGGTCAATCGGATCCACCACCACTTCAAGCAGCTCTAGGTCACTGAGCTTGCCTTTGGCCTGGATTTGTTGCACCACCCGATCAAACTTCTTCCCGATGCCCGTTTGGATGTTTTCCTTTTGCTGGGGCCACTTCTCGCGGAACTCCGCCCGCCTTTGCGCTTCCTCACCCTGGGCGTAGGGATTTTCGTCGACCAAAAGAAGCATTTCTTCTTCGGTGAGAATCATCTCCTGGACGGCTGCCCGATCATTTGCCCGCAGGGCAGCAAAAACGGAATTTCCCAGCTCTTCCGGCGTACTGCGGGGGTACTTGGCGTCACAACTGACCCCAAATACCCCCGCTAAAATCAACAATGTGGTCCAGACAAGTTTCATGATCGCTGTTTGATTGGAGCAACAAAACTGTTTGAGAATGGACGGTGTTGATATGCCTTATTCGCGCACTCGGAAACCACGCGGGCTCATGACCCAACCGCTTTCCATGTGACCCGCCCGGCGGATTTCCAGCGTCATTGCTTTTTCACCCGCTTTGACCATTACTTCAACGTTGGTCTGCTCAAAGCCTTCGCGCTCTTCGATGTCGTCGGCCTTTACCTCGACGAGTTCGAGTTCTTCAACTTTGACGTCATTGGAAATTTCCTTCATCGAGCTTTCAATGGCGCTTTTCATCTCTTTCTGCATCTCCGGCCACTCGCTGGAGAACTTCTTGACCATTTCGTCCTTTTGCTCGGACGGAATATCCGCCTTGTTGAGGGAAGAAAGCATGTCGTCTTTGGTGGGGAAGAGTTCCAACATGCCCTCGGCATCATTGGCTTTTACCGCGGCGAAGAGGGATTCGCCCAATTCTTTGGGGGTACTGTTGGCGTATTTTCCCGAGCCGCCACAGGAAGTCAATGATACAGTAAACAGCAGCACGGCTGCGATAGCGATAATTGAATGTAATTTCATATACAGTTTAGTTTGATATCGCGCGAAAATACACTTGAATTCATTACCACACAAAAAAGAAGTGACCGCAAAGACTTCTTTCTCAAAAAATCTCGCTCCACAGGGGTTTCCGAGTCCTTTTCCAGCAGAAAATCGCAGCTTTGGTACCGCTTTTGCTCAGTAAGGGCTTAAAATTGGGGAGGCGGCACTGATTGGCATCTTTTTCCGCGGGACGGTTGCGGGGGTCGCTGGATTTGGGGTAAATTCGAAGCGTACACTTACTTCACCAATGATCCACGCCATGAACCGTCGCGGCCTTCTTATTTTCTGCCTTCTTTTCTTGCTATCGCTGGCCGGCACCCGTGCGGTGGGGCAATTGTACGTTGGGCTGGGCTACCAGCAAGGGTTTTGGGTGATGCCCAATGCCCACGTCCCCATCGACCGCTTCAACGCCTCGGGTTTTTTGGCGCGGGATTACGGAAAATGGCGCTGGCCCGGCGGGGAAATTTATTCGGTGAGCTACCGCAACGAAGACGGACTGCTGCTGGAGTTGACGATGAACTCGCGCCGGCAGCGCATCTCAGCGGAAAGTTTCGGGGGCAGTGGTCTCACCCGACGGGATCTGCGCTTCAGCATGCAAGCCTTCAGCTTCGCGGCGGGATCGGCGGTCATCAACGACGAGACCTTTGTGATGTACCTCGGCGGATCGGCCGATCTGGGCTGGATGCGGGTGCTCAACCGACTGGGGCCCAAGGCAACCATCAACAATGTGAACTATTCTCTGTTGCTCCGCCAAAATATGGTCGCGGTCAGTGCTTTCCTCAAAATGGTGTGGCGCAGCGCCCCCGATGCCTTGGTCGTGGTCTCGCTTACCCCTTACGTGCAGTACCCACTGCAACAGTTTGACTTTTCCTTTGTCAACCGGGTGCTCAACCCCAACACCTGGAGCGAAGATCCCGATCCCCTGCTGGGTCGCCCGATCAATTTCGGACTCCAGTTCAATGTCGACATGGATCTGCTCGGAATACTGGGGAATTGATCTTTGATCGGTAACGATCTGCCCGTATTTCTTGCATGGGACAAAGAGAAATTTGCCGTTCTCCCGAAACGGTAACCCCGTTTGCTGCGTTTAATAGATTCCTACGGGCGCCATCTGTAGGAATCACCCTCTTACCTACGGGAATTATCAATATGCATCGGACTTTTTGGGCCTTCTTTCTCTTGTGCAGCAGCGCAACGGTACTGGTGGCGCAATCCATGGACCGCAACACTTTGCAGCGGGTCAAGGAAGCGTCGGTATTTGTCCAGGTCACCCACTCCTTTCCCCTGACGGGCGATGAGTTTTCCGGGTCGGGATCCGGCTTTTTTGTCAGTGAATCCGGACATGTCATCACCAACTACCACGTGGTTCAAGCCCAGGTCAGTGCCTACGGCATCACCTTCCCCACGCCCCTGAAAGGGGTCGAAATCATCCGCAATCCCGGCCACAGCAACTTTGAAAAGTACCCCGGCCAAATCCTTGCGGTGGACAAAGCCCACGACCTCGCCCTGATCGGAATCGACCTGGGAGGCGATTCGGTGCCCCACCTCGATATATTGCCCAGCGACAGCCTCTACGAACTCATCCCGGTCTGGGCCTTTGGGTTTCCCTTCGGCGATGAATTCAGCGTGCTGGACCGCGGTCCGGAAGTGTCGGTGACCCAGGGCCACGTGACCGCCTTGCGCCACGATGATCGAGCAGTGTTGGACAAGGTCCAGATCGACGCGGTAGTCAATACGGGCAACAGCGGAGGCCCGGCGGTCAATCAGCGCGGTGAGGTCATGGGCGTGGTCAATATGCGCTACGGCGATTCCCGGGTAAATTTTGCCGTTCCCGGACATTTCGCCCAAAATTTGATCCAATCGGTGGCCCTCGACGCCCCGGTAAACGTCACCTCCAAGGTCCAAATCACTTCTCCGGAAGGTTCCCGGGTCTTTGTCGATTGGAAGCCGGTCGCGGCCAGCCCGGAAGGGATCTCGGTCCCGCACGGGCAGCATACCATTTGTGTGATGCAGGAGGGCAGCGACGCCTATCTGGGCGAATACTTTGTCCTGGGACCGCAATCGCTGGACATCCGCCTGCCCCAAACCCGGGACATGGTGATCAACCCGGTGCCCGCCGATTCCGGTGCCCCGATTGCTCCCGATGCCCTCAATGCCCTGCTGGATCCGGTCCGGGCCCAACCCCCCATGTATGCAGAAGACTTCAGTGAGCGGGACCACCTGCCCCAATGGCGACAGAGCACGGGCGGCGCGGAGCAGCGCACCTGGTACGTGGCGGAGGGCAAATTGCACCAGCACGTGGGCAACAGCGACCTGCACGCGATCTTCCTGGGAGAAAAACACTGGGCCGACTACCACGTGCAGGCCCGCCTGCGCATCCAGGACGAAGACAACGACGGCCGCGCGGGAATCATTTTCCGGGAAAATGAGGCCGGCTTCTATCTGCTGCGGCTCCACCGCGAAACCGACAAGGTACAGCTCCTCTACCACAGCAAAGGCCCCTTCGGCTGGTTCGTCCTGCAGGAAAAGCAACTCACCCAGGACATCGATGATGAATGGCACGAACTGGGTATCCACGTGGCGGGAAATCGCACCGTGGGCTTTCTGGACGGTGTACCCGTGATCGACCTGCAATCCGATTTCAGTCCCGGCGGTCGGGTGGGTTTCTACGCGGTGGAAACCCGGGCGGAATTCGATGACCTCCAGGTCACCCCGGTCGACCCACCGGCTACGGTCGCGCAAGGGTCTCCTGCCGGGGTGAGGAGCTTCTGGTTCAGCGACGAATTCAGCCTGGAATCGACTTGGTGGTACCATTACAATGCGGAAACCGGAGCGCCTTCCCCCTGGGCCTTCAGTGAAGGGGGCTGCGCCATCGCCTTTGACGATGAAAGCGAGCGCATCTGCGAATTTACCCGCTACCAAATGGCGGATTTCCGGCTGAATTTGAACATTTCGATGGGAGAAGCCGTACAGGGCAGTCACTTCGGAGTAGTCTTTCGCAAAGTGGGCGATCAGTACCTAAAATTGGAACTGGATCACGATGCAGACGAAATAAGATTGGTTTTTGTGAACGGAAAACGAAAAAAAGTGTTAAAGAAAGAGGAGCTGGGTTCTGAATTCTTCGACAATTCAAGTTTATTGCGGCTCCAGGTCGAGGGTGACCGTGTTCTCTGCGAAAGCTACGAGTTGCCTTTGCTCGAATATGAAGACAAAGATCTGCTGCAAGCGCCGGGGAGACTCGCGCTTTCGGCGACCCAAGTCAGGCTCGTGCTGCACCGCATGACCGTCAGTTCGGTCAACCAGGATTTTGGAAAAGAAAAATAGGCTCAACCCATGGAGCAATCGCTACAACTCGCTCGCACCTTTTTCCCGATGGATACGGGTCCCATTTACCAGGAGACACCGCTGCACGTCGACCATTCCACCTGGCTGATTGAGCCGTGGAATGCCATTTCTTCGCTGCTGATCATTGTGCCCGGGATCTACTTTCTCTACAAACTGCGGGGACGGTTTCGCAGCCAAATCTTCCTCACGATCTGCGCTGTGCTGCTGATCCTTGGGGGGACGGGCAGCACGCTGTTCCACGGACTGCGTACCGAGCCCGGCTTTCTCCTGCTCGACTGGTTGCCCACGGCCATATTGTTCCTACTGGTAATCGGCTACCTCTGGAACCGGGTCGTGAACAACATTTGGATCGCGATTGGGATACTGCTCGGGATGTTTGGCCTGTCGGTGCTGACCTTCGTCCTTTTGCCACCTCAAGTCAGTGTAAACGTGGCCTACGGCATCCGGGGGGTGGTATTTTTCCTTCCCTTGGTGATCATTCTCTCCCGCACCCAATACAAAAACGCAGCCCTGATGTTTGGGGGGGTCATCTTTTTTGGCTTGGCACTATTATTCCGTTCCATCGATAAGGAGACCGGACACTTGCTACCTATGGGCACCCACTTCCTTTGGCATGTATCAACCGGCATCGGAGGGTTGCTGGTAGCCGAATATATCTACCGCCTCAACGGACTGCAAATGAACGCGCCCAAACGCCGCCGCCAAACGCTGGAAATCGACCTGAGTGCGGGAAAAAAGGACCGTGCGGCCGGGATATAACCCTCGGCCATTGGGGTTCAGCATCAGCCGAAATCCACCATTACCTTTCCCTTTTCGACGCTTTCGCCCTGATTGACGTGGATCTTTTTGATCGTGCCGTTGGTGGGTGATTTAATTACATTTTCCATCTTCATGGCTTCGAGAATGAGCAGCGGTTCGCCCTTGGCCACGGTCGTTCCGACTTCTACCATGACCGAGTGAATGAGTCCGGGCATGGGGGCTTTGAGGTTGGCGACTTTCGTCCCAGCCAGATTTTCCATGCCGAGGCGCTTGAGCAGCCGGTCGAGTTCTGTGGTGAGCTTGACCTCGGCCACTTTGCCATTGATCCGCAGTTTGACCGATTGGGCCGCCGAATCCGATCCCACGACGTGAACCGTGTAGGATCCCCCCCCGTAGAGCACCTGAAAGGTGTGGTCATTGATGCGGTGGACATCGGCGTCGACAGACTGGCCGTTGAGCTTCAGACCGCCTTGGGTGGCGACCTTAAATTCAAAATCTCCGTTGACCTTAGCTTCGTACATGGATGGATTCAGTTGTGAAAGCGATAAAGAATCTGCAATTTGAGCAGGTTCAAGTTGATGATATTATCCCGCATACACAAATGAAATACTCCCGGCGAACCGCGCCTTTCCCGCACGTGCTGCGGCACTTTTCTCCCCTTTTTTCCACCGCGGTCTTGCTGCTTGTGCTCCTCACGGTCCCCGCGTGCAAAAACCAGCACCCAACTCCGCCTCCCCCACCCAAAGTTACCGTCTCCCCCGCAGAGTCGACCGAAAACATCCCCAACCTGCCCGATTACCCTTATCGTCCCTCCGCAACGCGGGCCTTTGACCTACTGCACACCCGACTGGAAGTGAGCTTTGACTGGGAGCGCTCCCAGATGCCCGCCGAAGCCCGGTTGCGCCTTTCGCCCTGGTTTTATCCCCGCAATACCCTCGAACTGGACGCCCGCGGCATGGTGATTGATCGGGTCGCCCGGTTCGATGGCGGCACCCTCAAGGATTTGCCCTACCGGTACGACGACCAAAAGCTGCGCATCGACCTGGACCGCAGCTACTCCCGGCAGGAAACCCTGGAAGTCTTCGTCAAGTATACCGCCCGACCAGAACTGATTGATTCTTTGATGCCTCCGGGCGCCTGGCGCGACAAGGGACTCTACTTCATCAATCCCGGGGGAGAAGTCGCGGACAAGCCCCGGCAGATCTGGACCCAGGGCGAAACCCACGGCAGTTCGGCCTGGTTTCCGACCTTTGAGCACGCCAATGAGCGCTGCACCCAGGAAATCTACCTGACCGTCGCCGACAGTTTTGTTACCCTCTCAAACGGAATTCTGGTCAATTCCACCGACGCGGGGGCCGGCAAGCGCACCGACTACTGGCGCATGAGCCTACCCCACGCCCCCTACCTCTTTGCGATGGCGGTGGGCAAATTTTCCGTCGTCAAGGACGAATGGCGTGGCCGGGAGGTCAGCTACTACGTGGAGCCGGAGTACGAACCCTACGCGCGGCTCATCTTCGGCAAGACTCCGGCGATGCTGGAATACTTTTCGAATCTGCTGGGGGTGGAGTATCCCTGGGAGAAGTATTCTCAGATCGTGGTCCGCGATTTTGTTTCCGGGGCCATGGAAAATACCTCCGCGACGATCCACATGGGCGCTCTGCAACACGATGCCCGGCAGCACCTCGACAATACCTACGAAGATTTCATTTCCCACGAACTGTTTCACCAGTGGTTCGGGGACCTGGTCACCTGCGAAAGCTGGGCCAATCTCACCCTCAACGAAGGCTTTGCCACCTACGGCGAATTTCTCTGGCTTGAGCACGACGCCGGACCAGACGAAGCGATGCGGCACCTGCTGGGGGACCGCCTGAGTTACATGTACGAAGCCCAACGCAAGCAAGTGCCGCTGATCCGCTACTACCACGCCAGTGCCGATGCGATGTTTGACGGACACAGCTATCAAAAAGGCGGCCAAGTCCTCCACATGCTCCGCAAGGTCGTCGGCGACGAGGCCTTTTTCGCCTCGCTGAAACACTACCTCTCCCGGCACGCCTACACCGATGTCGAGGTCCACGAACTCCGCCTGGCCTTCGAGGAGGTGGTCGGTGAGGACATGCACTGGTTTTTCAACCAGTGGTTTCTCCAGGGTGGCCATCCCGTCCTCCGCCTGAAACGCACCTGGCGCAATGGACAATACCGGCTCCACGTCACTCAAGAGCAAGATTTCGACGTGTATCCGCTCTTCCGCTTTCCGGTGCGCTGCGAAATGGTGCTCCCTTCCGGCAACCAGGAAATGACGCTTTGGATGGAAACCCACGATACGACTTTCGTCATTGACGCGCCGGTCGAACCCACGTGCTTCATCTTCAACTCGGATGCCGCCCTCCTCGCCGCTATCGAATCGGACAACAATCCGGAATCTGCCTGGCTGGCCCAGCTCAGTTCCGGTCGCCACTACGGGCAGATTTCACCCGCGATGAATGCGCTCACCGGAGCCCCGGGCGGCGACGCCCTGTGCACTGCCCTGATCGAGGCCTCCCGAAAGCCTCATTTTGGCACCCGAGGCAAGGCCATCCAAACCCTGCTCGCCTACAGCGGTCCTGGCCTCGACCGGGTGGTGGCCGCCGTCACCGAACGCCTCACCGATGAAACCGCCGATGTCCGCCGCACGGCCGTCGGTTTCTTCTCCGACCGCTTCGAAAAGGTTCAGGAAATCATTTCTCCGGCCGCCCGGACCCAACTCACCGCCGAACTGAGTCGGCTCTGCGGGGACAGCAGCTACGCGGTTCAAGCCTCCGCCTTGCAGACCTTGTACATGTACGATACCCTGCAAGGCCGCGCTACCGCCGGAAATTACTTGGCCGACCCCTCCGCCAGCCTGGTGGGGACCCTCGCAAAAATCTTACGAGAAGAGCAATCCCCGCGCTACCTCGCATTTGTGGAAGCGCAGTACGATACCCAGAAAAAGGCCCAGGGCCGCGCCAGCGTCCTCACCAACCTCGACGTCTATCTCGGAGGAAGATCCGGAAATGAGCGGGACCGCGGGCTCAAATTGCTCATGCGCATCGCGGAATCAGATCCGGCATTTTATCCCCGCTATGTCGCCGGAAAATACCTCGCGGAAAGCTTCGCCGACGAACCGGAGGTCCGCACCTTCATCACCCGACGCGCCCAAGAAGAATCGGTCGGCTGGATGCGGCAGTTCTACGAAAAGGCATTGCAAGGCAAGCCCGAAGAGTAAAGCAACCGGGGAAGCCAGCGTTAATTCATTGTATATAAGAGGATTGAGGTGATTTCCGAATCAACAATCTTTACCGGTATCACCCCGAAAAAAGCCCCGGCTACTCCACTTTCGTAACCTTGACCATATTGGTGCGCTGACGCTGGGCCAGCGGCATCGAGGCGCAGTGGACCACCACATCCCCCCGGGTAACCCGGCGATTCAAACGCAAGATTTCGATGGTGTCCTCAATCGTGCGGTCGGTGCTTTCACTGTTGTCGTAGAAATACGCCCGTACACCCCAGAGCAGGTTCAGCACGTTGATCATCCGGCGTTTGTGGGTAAAGATAAAAATGTGCGCCTTGGGGCGGCATTTTGAGAGGTGAAAAGCCGTGTAACCGGAAGCGGTCATGCCCACAACCGCATTGGCACCGACCGTTTCGGCCAGGTGGCAACCGCTCACAATGATGGAGTCGTGGATGTAGGTCGGGGAGCCTTTGTCGGCGGACATGTTGCGGTGGTAGATTCCGCCAGCTTCTTCCACCACCGTGATGATGCGTTCCATGGCCTGGACCGTTTCGACCGGAAAGCGGCCGACTGAGGTTTCGCCGGAAAGCATCACAGCGTCGGCACCGTCGGTCACTGCATTGGCGACATCGTTGGCTTCGGCGCGGGTAGGACGGCTGTTTTCGATCATCGATTCCATCATCTGGGTGGCGACGATGACCGGTTTGGCGGCGGCGTTGCACTTTTTGATGATGGTCTTTTGCCAGATTGGGACGCCTTCCAGGGGAATTTCTACGCCCAGATCGCCGCGTGCCACCATGATACCATCCGCTTCGGCGATGATCTCATCGATGTTTTTGAGTGCCTCGGGCTTCTCCACCTTGGCGATCACTCGGGTGTCCGCGCCTTGCATCCGAATGCGGCTTTTCAACTCGCGCAGCTCCTCGGCGGTCCGCACAAACGATAGCGCAATCCAGTCCACCTCTTGTTTGAGTCCGAATTCAAGGTCGGCGATGTCTTTCGGGGTAAGGCTCGGCAAAGAGATATCGGTAAAGGGCAAATTGACCCCCTTGCGGCTGCCAATCGCATCGCCATAAACCACTTCCAGCTTGACCAGGTCCTCCCCGTTCGACTCGAGTACATTCAAGGTCACCTTGCCATCATCGGCGAGGATAAGGTCGCCTTCGCGCACGTCTTCGGCAAAGGTTTCGTACTGAATGGGCAAAACATTGTCCCGGCGGCCTTCCGCTGTGGTCGAGATGTACACCACGTCCCCCTTGGCGATGGGATAGGGTTCATCCATCTTCCCGATCCGAATTTTGGGGCCCTGTAAATCTTGGAGGATGGCCACCGGCAGGTTCAGTTCCTCGCTGAGGCGCCGGACGCGCGCCACCGTTTCAGCGTGGACCTCGTGGGATCCGTGGGAGAAGTTGAGGCGGGCGACGTCCATGCCCGCGAGAATGAGCTGGCGCAGCATTTCTTCGGAAGAAGATGCTGGCCCAATGGTACAAACAACTTTTGTGCGATTGTTGTGGTGGGAACTGGTCAAGGCAATAGTTTTTTGATGTCTTTTTCGTGCGAGAGGTCGTGGGCGAGGGAAATGTTGTCGACTTGAGCGAGGCGGCGCAATATGGTGCGGATCTCCGGTGCCACTTCCCGTCGGTGGCGAATGACCAACCAATAGCGGAATTGGCGGGCCAAGCGCGGCACTTTGGACGTTTTGTGGGTGTTTTCAAAAAAATAATAATCAAAATCGGGATCACGCTCCAAATCGGTGTACATCGCAGGGCCTTTGACGCGGGTGACGTCTTCCGGAGCGGTAGCGAGCTGAATCCCCAATTGTTGGTTGATGTTCCAGCACACTTTCCAGATCTTGTCATTGGAAGCGACCCCAAGCACCGAAGCCGGGGAGTCGAATTCCACCTGGATGACGTTTTTTTTGGCCATTCTTGGGATAATTGACTCAATTTAGAAAGAATTGCGGATAATGAGAACGTTCCAGGCAAGAATTGAGGTTTTTGTTATAAATACAGTAACCCCAGTCCCAAACCGTTGACTCTGGGGACTGTAGGGGCGATCGTAATTCCTGCCCATTCCGCGCTGGCACGCGGGGCGAATTTGGGGGTGGACCCACCCCGTAAACAAAAAATCCGCAGGTCGCCCCCGCCGGTAACTTCCCCGTGGGGGACCGGCAGACGCGACCTGCGCTGGTTCATGGACGTCCAGGGTGCGACCTTAGAGGCGGTGTAAAACTGGTTTGTGAAATTTGCGAGCGCAGATTTTTTTGTCCGTCGAAGCTCATTTTAGAGTCCATAGCTAGAGCTATGGGCAATAAAATAGCTGAAGTGGGGCAGAAAAAGATGCCATAGCAAAATCGCAGAATTAAATTTAAACCGCCGCTTACTGCTTGACCAGTCGCATGGTGGAACGGAGGGTGCCTTGGGCATCCAGCACTTCCACCATCAACATGCCGCGGGGCAGCCCGCTCAGGTCCAGCCGGTCCTCTTCGCCGCTCATCTCTTGGCTGCGCAGCAGTTTGCCCCGCAAATCGTAGAGCTTGATCTGAATCTGGCCTTCAATCCCCCGCACAAAGGCGTAGTCCGTCACTGGATTGGGGAAGATCTCCAGCGCGATTTCTGCGCTGAGGTCCGCCGCAAGATCGGTCTTCTTGGGTTCTCCGGGCGGTGACTGAAGCGACTTGGGATCGTATACATTGGTGCAAAAGGTGCTGAGCTGGCTTGGCGTCATGGGCGACACGGCCGCGCAGGGAAATTGGTCGAGATTCTGTTCCAGGTAGAGTGGATCCACTGGAGCCAGGATGTTCGAGTAGCCCGGTAGATCGGTCTCATTGACCACTTGGATCTCATCGATGTCCGGCCGGTAGGTAAACATGATGAAAATGTCATCCGCATCGGGATCTGCGGGGGCCCGCTCCAGCACCATGCGGATCCGGACCCGCATATCGCCGTCACAATGGTTATGCGTGTAATCTTCAAACTGTACCATGTAATCGGCGAGGCAGCCGGGCGGGAGGAAGGGCGTCCGCCAGGTAGAATCGGTGATCTCGATCAGGGTCTCCGGAAGTTGCGCTTGCGGATGGTCGCCATGACAATTGGTAAAGATCAGGGATGCCGTGACACTCTTGGGGGTGCCATTGATGCCGGCGGCAGTATTGATGGCGTACTGCAAGTCATTTTCCAGGAATACCACCGTTTTGTTCGGCCAAAAGGTGGGATGGTCAAATACGTAGCGCTTAATCCTGGGAGTCCGGATCAGAGACGCAACGCCGAGGGGATTGTCATAAATGGGAAGGTTTGCGCTGGGAAAACCGGTATGGTCACCTCCCGGCGTGTAGACGAGGTTGGGTTGGTAAGGGGCGTCGGTGTCGATCTGTCCGCTCCCGTCAAAATGGTACCGGGTACTGCTCTGGGTAACCGTATGCGCAGCGCCGCTCTTCTTACTGCCGGTGACCAGCATGTCGAGTACGCTGATCGCGGTCCCGATGCCGGGGATGGCAGCCAGGTAACCAGGAAGTTTGCCACTTTCTTCACCGGATTCATCGGCCAGATTGAACAGCTTGGAGATCACCTTGTCGATGAACTTCGAGAATCCCTGCAAGTTACCGTGGGTTTTCTTTCCTTTTTCGTAAAGGGTGGCATTGGTGGTAACTAAGCCCGCGAGGGCGGAGAGCCAACCATTGTCGGCCGTCGTTTGCGTGGTCCCATCTTTTACAATCTTAACCATAGTGTCCGTCCCTTCAATGGAAAATGTCAGGTTGGAAACCGAGGCCAGGATCGGAGCGATTTCCAGTGCTGTAGGAAGATCACAGGTGCAAGGATCGTAAGCCGCCACAAACTCCGACATGATCCAGGTCCCTTCGGACTCCACATAGTGGTTGTAGGTCGAGGAAACAATGTTCTTCTCGAATCGGTCCACCGCATTCATGGGCGTATTCAGGGTCTCAAAAATCGTAGTTTGATTGTCAATCGCGGGCAGGTTCACGTGCTGTACGTTCACCGTAGCCGCCTGGTACGGCAAGCCTTCCTTGGCGGTCAAGTAAATAAAAGTCCGCATGAGTCCGCTGTAGCGGTTGTACAGGGCAAAGGAAGGCTCCGCAACCGGAAGGGCGATGGTCCCAAAATTCTTGTAGATCAACTCCCAGCCATCCTCGGGCTGGAAATCGCGGGGCGAGTTCACGAAGGCCAGGTGATCGGTATTGGGTTGCAGGGAATTGTTGGCGCTGAAAAAGGGCGAAGGCGCCCACTCGGTATAGTCCTGGCCATTTTCGCCCTTGATCTCGAGCTGATAGAAATTTGCTCGCCAATCAAATGCCGCAATGGTAGTTCCCGGCTGGGTGCGGTTGGGGCAATCGAGCGGCAGATCACCGCTGACTTCTTCGCCTACGGGAATGACCTGAGCGCGAAGGACCGGAGGAAAAATAGACGCGAAGAGCACAAAAGCAAAAAGCAGAAAGTGTGGGTGAAGCTTCCGCTTGGTGGTAGCAATAGGATTGTTTTTTAACATTTTTTTATCGAATAAAAGTAAAGCACGAATTTGTTTGTGACATCGTAAGCCAGACGTCCATGTTTGCAATGTCTGAGGGGAAGGTACTGTCTTTTCGCATTCCCCCATAAGGACATTTTTTGTATACTATTGGATGTTTTTGCGGCCGATTCAGCCGCTCCTTAACCATGAAGAACCTTAAAATTAATCGCCTGCTTCATTGCTTACGGCCCAAAGAAAAACGCCAGTTCCTTGATTTCCTCAACTTATCTTCGGCAAAAAATCTTGTTGCGATCCGGACACTTTTTGGTGAATTGTGTGGAAATTCCGCGGAGTCAGCCCGGGAAAAAGTAGCCCTTTTCCCCCGGATGTTCCCGGAAGTGCCCGCCGAAAGCTACCGCGATCCCCAGGGCAATCTCACCCCAAAAGCCCAACAAAAGCTCACCACTTGCATCCACCAACTGACCCGATTGGTGGAAGATTTCCTCGTCTACCGGCACCTGCTCCGGGACAGTTACACCCGCGAGCGCATCCTGCTCAAGGTCTACGATGTGCGCGATCAGCCGAGTCTATTTCTCCAACACTGGAAGCGAATGATGGCCCACAACGAGCAATTGCCCGCGGAGTCCATCGCTTACCACTACCGCAAGTGGGACCTGATCCGAATGGCGGTCCACCACCCCACCCAAGACAGCTTTCCCACGGCCAAGCTGGGCCTCAACGATGCCCTTCGCCACCTGGATACCTTCTTCGCCAAGGTCAAACTGAGCGATTCCTATACCTCCATGATGCGGCACCTGGTCCACAACCAGGAACAGCACACCGCACTCCTTGAGCCTGTCCTCGCCCTTTCGGAAAGCCCACTCCTGCAGTCCGATGAGATGCTGGCCGCTTTTCGCCAGGTCCTGCAAAACTTTAGCCACGCCGAGTACAGCACAGAGAGCTTTGCCCATCTGCGACAACTGGTCCTGGGTGTGGTTCCAGAATTGCCCCAGGATGAACAGTACAATCTGTTTCGCCTGCTCATCCATTATTCGCTCGTCCTGGACCAGTTCACAAACGAAGAACCCACCCCGTCCTACCTGGACCTGCTCGACCACGGTCTGGAAAACGGCTACTTGTTTCTGCTGGGACGCATCTACTTCTGGATCTTCCTGCACTACATTGGGACCGCTTGCCGGCAGCGCTTACCGGACCGCGCGGAGGTTTTTTGTGACCGCTATTTGGCGCGCCTGCCCAAAGAGACCCAGAAATTTGCCGAAGGTTTGGGCCGGGCGCAAATTGCCGTTGCCCGGGGCGAATTCAAGGTGGCCCTGCGCTACCTCAACCGGAAGGAACGCTGGCCCCATTTCGGTGACAAGCTGCTCGAACGCATCACCTGCATCCAGTGCTACTACGAACTGAACGAGTGGGAGCTGCTGGAATTCAACTTGGAATCGGCACGCAAAATGATCGCGAGAATGAACCCCATCGGGGCGATGGTCGCCCTGCAATTCAAAGGTTTTCTGCGTTTTGTACGCCAGTTGAAAACCCTCGCCTACGAGGACCGGGCCAGTCCCGAACTCGTCCACGTCCTCCAGCACGAACGCATCGCCTTTTTTCAACCCTGGCTGCTCGCCAAGGCAAAAGACCTGGTCGAACGGCACCGTGAAAAACCGGCCGGCTACCGTCGGTAAAACTGGCCAAAATGAGGTCTGATTTCCCGAAAAGGCAGGATCAGCGGCGGACCAAAAGCGAATTGGGCGGCAAAAAAGCTCGATTTTACCGATTATTTTGCGTTTCCCGAGCGGGAGAGTTTAAGCAACTCCCCAAACAAATCCCAACCCACCGCCAAAAAACAACGCGGATGGCATATTTGGGCCACATTTCCCACAGATATATTGTCATTGCACAAATAGTATTATATTTGCGGCAGTTTCCGTAAGACAAAAATTTGCATTGATCTACCGGAACACATTTCAGGAACTAAAAGAAGTACCAAAATGTCCGAAATTAAAACCAAAGTAGTTGGCATCATCGTTGACAAGCTGGGTGTTGAAGAAAGCGAAGTCACCGATGCCGCAAGCTTCGCCAATGATCTGGGCGCCGATTCGCTCGACACCGTGGAGTTGATCATGGAATTCGAAAAGGAATTCAACATCAGCATCCCGGACGAAGCTGCGGAAAAGATCGTTACTGTCGGTAATGCGATCGAGTACCTCTCCGAAAACGCCGAACAGTAGGAACTAAGCTCGAATACATGACGAAACGTAGGGTTGTTGTTACAGGTCTTGGAGCACTGACTCCCATCGGAAAAACCGCTTCCGATTACTGGAATGGCCTGGTGAATGGTGTCAGTGGTGCGGCTACGATCACCCGCTTCGACGCTGCTAAATTCAAAACGCAATTTGCCTGCGAAGTCAAGAACTTCGACGTAAAAGATTACATTGACAGAAGGGAAGCCAGACGAATGGATCCCTTCTGTCATTATGGGGTAATCGTTTCTGATGAAGCGATTGCTGACGCGGGCCTGAATGACGGGGGATTCGACCCCATGCGCTTCGGCGTCGTCCTCGGCTCGGGAATCGGTGGAATCACTACCTTTCAAAGTGAAGTCCGAGACTTCTTTGCGGGAGATGGGACACCCCGATTCAATCCGTTCTTTATTCCAAAGATGATCATCGACATCGTCTCCGGACACGTATCGATGAAGTACGGCCTGAAAGGGCCCAATTACAGTTGTGTATCGGCTTGTGCTACCTCTAGCAACTGCATCGCAGACGCCTTCATGCTCATCCGCACAGGATTGGCGGACCTCATGCTCGCAGGAGGCTCTGAAGCAGCGGTAACCGAAGCCGGTATCGGTGGATTCAACGCCATGAAGGCATTGTCCACCCGCAACGATGATCCGAAAACAGCTAGCCGTCCCTTCGATGCTGATCGCGACGGTTTTGTGCTGGGTGAAGGCGGCGGCGCCATCGTACTTGAATCGTACGAGCACGCAGTCGCCCGCGGCGCCAAGATCTATGCCGAAATTACCGGCATTGGTCTCACGGCAGATGCGCACCACATCACCGCTCCCCATCCCGAAGGAGAAGGAGCGCGCCGGGTCATGACGCAATGTCTTGAAGTTGCAGGGTTACAACCCTCTGACGTAGACTACGTCAATGTCCACGGAACTTCTACTCCGCTCGGTGACATCGCCGAAACCAAAGCAATCAAGCAGGTCTTCGGCGAGCACGCACCAAAGCTGAATATAAGTTCTACCAAATCCATGACCGGCCACCTCCTCGGAGCCGCCGGTGCGATCGAGGCCATTGCGTCCATCCTCTCTATTCATCACGGGGTGATTCCGCCGACCATCAATCATTTTACGGATGACCCTGACTGTGATCTCAATTATACGTTTAACCAAACGATGGAACGCGAAGTGAACCACGCCCTGAGCAATACCTTTGGGTTCGGTGGCCACAACGCTTCCCTAATTTTTTCCAAAGTCCAATAGACCGGACGTGGCTTCGTGGAGCCTCAATTCAGGAACCAGAAGCTGTAACAACATTCCGTTTAGAGGTATTTCACCTCTCTGATTCCTGAGTTGTCGACGTGCCACCTTCGGCGTAAAGAAGGAGGGACACGTGATCCGTGCAATTTACAACCTGACAATTAGCAAAGAGAAAGACTTTGTCAAACGGATCCGTATGATAACCGGGTATACCCCGCGCGAACCGTTCCTGTACCACCTGGCCCTGCGACACAGCTCCTTGGTCACTACCCGAAAAGCCAGCCACCGCGAATGCAACGAACGGCTGGAATTTCTCGGAGATACGGTACTCGACGCCGTGGTCAGCGAACACTTGTTTCGCATTTATCCTACGGAAGATGAAGGCTTTCTCACCGAGATGCGCGCCAAGATCGTCAATCGGCGCTCGCTCAACGAGATGTGCAAGAAGATCAAGCTCGACAGCCTGATCCAATTCAATAAGACCCGCAAAGGGCAAATCAACAAATCCATGTACGGCGATGCGCTCGAAGCGTTTATTGGAGCTTTGTACATGGACCTCGGCTACCACCGGACCAAGCGTTTCATCGTCTCAAAGATGCTCAATGAGCACCTGGACCTGGATGAGGTGCAAGAGAAGATCTACAACTTCAAAAGCATGCTCCTCGAGTATGTCCAGAAGGAAAAGCTCGACGATCTCGTCTATGAATTGGTTTCGGAAAAGGGCGAAGGCAACGACAAATTCTTCAAAATCCAGGTCAAAATCGGCCCCCGAGTCATGGGCTCGGGTGAGGGCAAGAAGAAAAAAGTGGCCGAGCAGAACGCCTCCGAGGATGCTTTGCGCCGCCTCAATGTCATCCCAATCAAGGCTTGAACGGGAAGGGTTGCCCCCAGCAATCTACGCATCTCGCATGTCCGGACTCGGGTTCCGCCCGATCATTCTACCGATGGGTTCTTCGCCCGTGCTCCTCGGCCCCCTAGGCGTATCGCCGCCAACCGTTGCAACAGTGTCGGATGGCTAAAGTGGGTAAATACGTAAGCCGGATGGGGCCGCAGATTGCTCAGGGTCTTGACGTGCAGTTTCGTGAGCGCATTTCCCAGTGCATTGCCATCGTAGGTGGAAGCGGCAAACGCATCCGCTTGGTACTCATTCCGGCGGGACCAAGCATTGAACAGCAGATCCACCAACTGAGAAACCGGAGCGTACAACATCGCAAAGGCCAGTAAGCCCAGATGGATGCCCGACTGCTCAGCCCCGAGAGCCGTGCTCAGCGCCGGCTCGAAGATCAGCCGCGACAAGAGGAACAACAGCACCCCAATGTTCAGCAGCGAAATCACGTAGCCCTGCTCGATATGGCGGCGCTTGTAGTGGCCAACCTCATGCGCCAATACGGCGACCAGCTCTTGCTGGGACAATTGCTGGATCAAGGTATCGTAAAGCACGATCCGCTTGTTCGGCCCGAATCCGGAGAAAAATGCATTGGCTTTGGTGCTGCGGCGGGAGCCATCCATCACCATGATGTTGCGCAAGGGAAAACCCACCCCGTCGCAATAGTGCTCAATCGCACTGCGCAAATCCCCGGATTCCAGGGGCCGCAAGCGGTTGAACAGCGGCAACAACAGCGTCGCGTAAATGAATTGGAAGGCCAGCAGCAGCACCGCCACGGACAACCAAAACCACAACCAAAACTCTTCCCCCATCAGACCGATCAGCCACACGAGCAGATAAAGAATTCCGCCCCCGAGCAGCCCCCCAAGCAGGTAGCCTTTCAATTTGTCCAGGAACCAGGTTCCAAAGGTCGTTTTATTGAAACCAAAACGCTGCTCAATTACAAAGGTGCTGTACAGGGAAAATGGTGTCCCGACGATGTCCAGAACCAGGAACAACACCCCGAAAAAGGCAATTGCCAGCAGGGCCGGATCTTCGATGTAGCCGCGCAACCAGGCGTCAACCTCACCGAGGAGTCCCGTGATCAGCACCGCCAATACCAACAAGAAGGAAAGCGTGGAACTCAAAAACGAAAAGCGCATTCGGGTGCGCAAATAGTCCTGGGACCGCGCATATTCCTGTTTGTCGTAAAACTCCAAAAGTTCGTTCGGCAGAACCGGATCCAAACGCCGCAAATTCAGCCACTCCAACACTTTGTCAAAAGTATAGTTGGCACACAGAATTGCGATCAAGGCAATGAGGATTGTTTGCGCATCCATAATGAAAAGATAGGGCATGGCGGGGAAAAAGCCATAACAATTTGCAAGGTTTTAGTGGCCCGCTCGAGGAATTCCGCACTTTTGCCCGCGGAGGGGAAGGACGACAAACGGGTCGGGAGGCTGGTCAGTGGGGAATATCGCCCTAAACCCCCTTTAGCTGCGGTGAAGGCCCTTAGGCAACCGCCCCTAAAAGCAAAAGCAGCGCCCGACGGATCGCAGGCGCTGCTTTTGGGGCGGCTGAAGATCAGCCTATTCTTCCCCTTCCTTGGAGGGCGCTTCTTCCGGGAGATCCGCCGCGGTTTCCGCCGTCTCTTCGGCTTTTGGCTCCTTCTTGGGGGCTTCTTTTTTCTTTTTGGCCTTCTTCGTCTTCATCGTGATTTGCTCCTTCTTCTCGTCAAAGTCAGCCAGGATGGTGTCACCTTCATTGATGCCACCGAGGATCTCGTCGGCAATCGGATCTTCCAGGTACTTCTGGATGGCCCGGTTCAACGGACGCGCGCCAAACTGCTGGTCAAAGCCCTTGTCGGCGATGAAATCCTTGGCCGGATCGGTCAAGGTGACATTGTAGCCCATCTTGTGGATGCGGTCAAAGACTTTTGCCAGTTGCAAGTCGATGATCTTGAAGATGTGCTCGCGCTCCAGCATCTGGAAGAAGACCACATCGTCAACCCGGTTGAGGAATTCCGGCCGGAACACCCGCTTGAGCGCGCCTTCGATGATGCCTTTGGCCTTTTCGGCATTGTTCGTGGCTGAAGTCCGGAAACCGACCCCGGATCCGAAGTCTTTCACTTCGCGGGCTCCCACGTTGGAGGTCATGATGATGACCGTGTTCTTGAAGTCCACCCGGCGGCCCAATCCATCGGTCAGAATACCGTCGTCGAGGACTTGCAGGAGGATGTTAAATACATCTGGATGCGCTTTCTCGATCTCGTCGAGCAAAATCACCGAGTAAGGCTTGCGGCGCACCTTTTCCGTCAACTGGCCGCCTTCTTCGTAACCGACGTATCCGGGAGGCGCTCCCACGAGGCGGGAGACGGTAAATTTTTCCATGTATTCGCTCATATCGATCCGAATGAGCGAATCTTCCGTGTCAAACAAGTAGCGGGCCAGCGACTTCGCCAACTCCGTCTTGCCTACCCCAGTAGGACCGAGGAACAGGAAGGAACCAATCGGTTTAGAAGGATCCTTGAGGCCCAAGCGGGAACGCTTGATCGCGCGCACCAGCTTGTCGATGGCATCGTCCTGCCCGATGATTTCTTTTTTGATCGCCTCTTCCATCCCGGTGAGGCGCTGGGCTTCTCCGGCGGCAACTTTGGTCACCGGAATGCCGGTCATCATCGCGACCACGTCGGCCACGTCATCTTCACTGACGGTGTAGCGCTTGGATTTGGCTTCCTCCTCCCAGAGGATTTTCGCCTTTTCCAGTTCTTCGATGAATTTCTTTTCCTGGTCGCGCAGGCGCGCGGCCTCTTCGTACTTCTGGCGCTTGACCACCTTGGTCTTGGTTACCCGTACGTCCTCGATCTTCTTTTCGAGTTCGAGGATGGCCTTGGGCACCTGGATATTGTTGATGTGGACGCGGCTTCCGGCTTCGTCCAGCACGTCGATTGCCTTGTCTGGGAAGTAGCGGTCGGAAATGTAGCGCTCACTGAGGGAAACACACGCTTTTACCGCTTCCTCGGTGTAATTGACATTGTGGTGCTCCTCGTACTTTTCCTTGATGTTTTTGAGGATCTGTTCGGTCTCTTCCACCGAGGTCGGTTCCACCATCACCTTTTGGAAGCGGCGTTCGAGGGCGCCGTCTTTCTCGATGTACTGTCGGTACTCGTCGAGGGTGGTTGCCCCGATGCACTGGATTTCCCCACGGGAAAGTGCCGGCTTGAAAATGTTCGAAGCGTCCAGCGATCCGGAGGCACCACCGGCCCCCACAATCGTGTGCAACTCGTCGATGAACAGGATGACATCCGGGGTCTTTTCGAGTTCAGCCATGACGGCTTTCATGCGCTCTTCGAATTGGCCGCGGTACTTGGTCCCAGCCACGAGCGATGCAATATCGAGGGTAACGATGCGCTTGTTAAAGAGAATGCGGCTGGCTTTGCGCTGTACGATGCGCAGGGCCAATCCTTCCGCGATTGCCGTTTTTCCTACCCCCGGTTCCCCGATGAGGACCGGGTTGTTTTTCTTGCGGCGGGAGAGAATCTGAGCAACGCGTTCGATCTCTTCGTCCCGACCGACGATGGGGTCGAGTTTATTTTCTTCCGCGGCCGCGGTCAGGTCGCGCCCGAAGTTGTCCAGCACGGGAGTCTTTGACTTGGAGCTGCGCTTGGGACGGTCGCTTCCCGAACCGTATTCCTGAGGGTCCGGGGGCTCATTGGTCATTGCCATTTTTGGTGGGTTATAATCTTCTTTGTCTTCGAGTTCGGAGCGGAAGACGTCGTAAGTGACGCCAAATTTTGAGAGGATCTGAGCGGCCACATTGCTGTCTTCACGAAGGATAGACAGCAGCAAGTGCTCGGTCCCGATGAGGTTGCTGTTGTCCAGCTTGGCCTCGAGGTAAGTAATCTTGAGTACCTTTTCCGCCTGACGGGTCAGGGGCAGGTTGTTCAGGTTGATTACCGTTATGGTGCCTTTGATGGCGTTTTCAACCGATTTCCTGAGTTTGTTCAAGTCCACGCCCAGTTGGACCAGTATCTTGATCGCCTTTCCCTCACCTTCGCGGATCAGTCCCAGCAACAGATGTTCTGGCCCTATATAATCGTGGCCCAATCGCAATGCCTCTTCCCGGCTGTAGGAGATGACATCTTTTACGCGATCTGAGAAGTTTGATTCCATTCTGTATACCTTTTCTAATAGAAGAACGTACGCTGCTGGCCTTTGTTACCGACGTCCTTTACATCGTCATCCGCCATACAATAAAGCCGATCAGCGCCACCAACATCAGGTTGAGGATGGACAACGGAAGGAAACTTTTCCACCCAATGTTCATCAACTGATCGTATTTAAAGCGAGGAATGGTCCAGCGTACCCAGATAAACACCAACACCCAGAAAAGTGTTTTGGCCGAGAACCAACCCAGGCTCCAGGCGGTCTGTGCAACCCATCCCCATTCCGATACGCCGAGGACCCCTTCCAGTGGACCGTGGTATCCGCCCAGGAACATCGTCGTGATGAACATGGAAGCGATGATCACGTGGAGATATTCCGCCACAAAAAAAGTCGCAAACTTCATGGAGGAGTATTCGGTGTGAAAACCACCCACCAACTCTTGCTCTGCCTCAACGAGGTCAAATGGCGTACGGTTGGCTTCGGCAAACGAACACGTTACGAAAATCAGGAAGCCGATGGGGTTGAGAAAAATGTTCCAGATACCGCTGGATGCCTGAGCCTCCACAATCGTCACCAGACTCAGATAACCAGCTCCAGCCGGCTCATCGACCATGAAATTCGTGAGCAGAATCACACTGACGACGGTCAGGCCGAGCGACAGTTCGTAGCTCACCATCTGAGCCGAAGCCCGCAAGCCTCCCAGAAGGGCGTACTTCGAGTTTGAAGACCATCCGGCCAGCGTCACACCGTAGACGGCAATGGACCCCAGGGCCAACATGTACAGTACGCCGATGTTCACGTCGGCCACCATAATGAAGTTGGTGCCGTTGAACCCAAACGGGATTACTGCAAATGCCGTCAGTGCGATCACGACCGAGATGATGGGGCTGATGAAATGGACAAATTTGTCTCCCTCGGCGGGGATGATATCTTCTTTGAGAAGGAGCTTCACGACGTCCGCGAGGGGTTGCAAAAGGCCGAACGGGCCCACCCGGTTGGGACCGGGCCGCTGCTGAATAAAGGCAGAAACTTTGCGCTCCGCGTACACCGAGTAAGCCGCCGCCGTTAACAATACGAACAGCGTCGCGCCAATGATGATCAATGTTACACCGAGAGTCATGGGACAAATCCTGTTAACCGATTCAGAATGAGCTGATTGTGATTGAACCAGACAAATTGCGGGAGACTTCCCGAATCAGATTCAAAGTTATGGCAATGATGTGTAGCGTGCAAATGTGAATTGGGAATGTGGATAGGGGAAGACGGTGCGCGGCAAATTGCGCTTCCCTCCCGCAAAAAGCAGGGATTTTGCCTGATTTTGCGTAGTTTCTTTAGCTTTGGTATACGACAAAAAGGCTATGAGCGAAGAAAAAGTCCCCGGCGTTTACGTCACCGAACTGGAACTGCACCGGATAAAGTTTTTCGCCGATCCGGTACGGGTGGATTTTCGGGATGCCACCGGCCAGTGGGCCCGCTGGTCGGTCATCATCGGGGAAAATGGGGTGGGCAAAACGACGGTCCTGCGGGCGATTGCGGGATTGTTGCAGCCCCTTGACCAGGGATCCCCTCCGGCAAAGCACAAGCAGTTGTTCGATTTCTTTTTGGACGAAAGCGTTCGGTCCCCAACGAACCTCTCTGAGGCAAGAATCCTATCCAATCGCTTCCCCGAGTATTCCAATCCCCACCGTCTTTTTCAATCCATTCCCGAGGATGAAACGGTGCATGAACCCAAAGATCTTGCGGACCGGGAGATCTGTATTGGCTACGGAGCCTCCCGGAAGATGGGTTCCACTGACCAAAGCGAAAACCGGCTTGCCGATGCCTCCGCCACCCTTTTCGACGACGAAGCCCTCCTCGCCAATGCGGAAGAGCTCATCATCCGCATCGATTATTCTGCGGAAAAAGACAAAACCGAAGAATTAAAAAACGCCTTCGACGCCGGGGAAACCGATTTCAACTTTGATACCAGTATCTACGGCCACGCCTCGGTCAAGGAAGAACTGAAACGGGTCCAGTCCGGAAAATGCTTCTTCTGCGAAAGCCTGGTCAACGATACTGCCTACGGCGACGTCGAGCATTTTCGCCCCCAAAAAGCCTACCTCGCCCCCGATGGAACGGCGGCGCGTCCCGGATACTACTGGCTCGCCTACGCATACGAGAATCTGTTTTTCTCCTGCCAAATCTGCAACCAAAAGTGCAAGCGAAACCATTTTCCCCTGGCCGATGAAAATCAACGTGCCCGTTCCCACCACGACGACCTGGAAGCCGAAGCGCCGCTGTTGCTCGATCCCGGTCGCGATCACCCAGCAGATTTTCTGCGGTACAACCGGTCGGTGGTGGTGGCCATTGACGAAAATCCCCGCGGAGAAGCCACCATTGCGCATACTGGCCGGAACCGGATTCCACTGGAGGAAAGGCGGCGGCAATATCTGCAAAAAATGGCTTTGATCGCCCAAATCGCCCACTTACCCAGCCCCCACCAGGCTGCAGCCCGGCAAATGCTCCGGCGCAATTGCCGGCGTTCAGCCCCGTATGCCCTGATGATGCAAAATAACTTCCCCAACTTTGTCCCCGAATAACCCCGACTGACCATGGCTCCTGTCCCCCTCCGTGAAGGCCTCGCCCGCCACCTGCAACTCAATGAAGAAGAATTTGCCCTGATTTCCGAGGCTATGCTCCCGCGCACCCACAAGCGCAAAGCAATCATTCAGCAAGCCGGAGAATCCGCCCAATACATCATCTACATCCGCGAGGGACTGCTGCGCTACTACTACCTCGTGAACGGAGAAGAGCGCACCGGCCAGTTTTTCTTCGAAGGCGGCTGGCTGACCGACATGGACAGCATCCTTTCCGGCACCCCCTCCCAATTCTACATCGACGCGCTGGAACCCTGCCAACTTAGGATGCTGCACAAAGATCGCCTGCCCGCCCTCTACGCCGCATCGCCTAAGCTGGTGGAACTCGGACAGATCATGATGCAAAATGCGTTCCGGGGTTCCCGCTACCGCACCAATACGGTCCTGAGCATGACCCCGGAGGAGCACTACCGCTACCTGTTGGACAACCGCCCCAAAGTGATCTCCCGCGTCCCCCTCTTCCACATCGCCTCCTACCTGGGCATCAAACCCGAGAGTCTGAGCCGCATCCGCAAACGGATCCTGGAAGAAGAGCGCGGTTCTTAACCCAAGTCAAGGAAATCGGCTGTGCCCACCCCGAGTTTTGTGTCATCTCAAATTCAACAACGAAAAAGATGACGCCAAAACTCACGATTCTCTGCACCGCCTTGCTGCTCTTTTTTGGTTCCACCCGGGCCCAGACCTGGCTCGATCTCTCGGTGGCAACTTCTGCCGCCGACCGCATCCAGAACAGCCTCGCGCTGCGCCACCAGTTCAGCAAACGCTTTCGGGCCGGCCTCGAACTCCAGGCTTCCCACCCGCGCTACCGATTCATCGAGGCGCGACCGATCAGGGAAGGATATTCCTTTGCCTTCAGCCTCCCGCTGCGCCTCACCATTCAGGAAAGCAAGCGGATGCGCCTCGACCTTTTCGGACGCTTGGGCGGACGGATCCAGGGAATCATCGATCCGGACGAAAATGACCAGCGCGACAGCATCCTCAACTCAGCCGCGGTGCTCGTGGAACCGGGCCTGCTGATCACCATCAAGGCATCGGACCGGCTGCACTTCCTGACCGGAATCACCTTTCCCATCTTGTACGAAGTGAGTCCAGGCCGCCTCCTGGAAAACCAAACCAATGCCATCCGCGCCGGAGCCAGTTACCGCCTGGGCGACCGAAGTGTCCTGTTTGCCCAAGCCCTGACTGGACCCGCCACGGGAGCCAGCGGTGATTCCCACAAATACCACTGGGGGCTCCACGCCGGGGTTCGATTCCGCCTCGCCGGTGAACGCTCCGCTACCGAACTCTCCATCGCTCCCTCGTTCTGATCTCCCCTTCTTTCACTTCTCATCGAACCTTTCCATGAAAAATACGATTCTATCCCTCCTCGCGGTGCTCATCTTTTCCTCGGGACCGGCCCAAACCACTTCCGCCCCCACTCCCAAGGGTCCAGGCTGGTTCTTCGCCCCAGAATTCAGCCTGATGTTCCTTGAAGATCACGTGGGCAACGCCGTGGGCGCTTCCATCGGAGCTTCTCTGTGGAAACGCCGAATCAAAGTCGGACTCATGGCCTACGGCCGCAGCGGGCCGATCAACCGATTTACCTACACCGTCACCCCCAGCGACAACCAGATGTACCAGGGCCGCGATCAGGTCACCTTGCGCAGTGACCACGGCGCCTTTGGCGTGATGGTGGCCCCTACCTTTCACCTCAAAAACTTCGAAATCAATGTTCCCATCATGGCAGGCATGATCGGGGCCGGTTACTACCTGTTCGGGGACGATCGCAACACCCCGGATGGCCGCCGGGTGAGCGATTGGGAAAACCAGTTGCTGGACGGACGTGACGCAGGCTTCGGAACGGTAATCGAAGGGGGCGTGCGCTTCCTCGCACCGCTTGGTCCGCAGGGCATGCGCATCGGGGCGGGCCTCCACTACACGACCACCCAAGGCTGGGAAACCTACGTGGACCCAAGCGGCGAAACCTACCACAACCAGATCCGCCTGAGTCTGCTAGTGCAGTTCAGCGACCAGTGAAAGGCGGTTAAAATCGTCTCGCGCGAACATTTTGCTCCCACCGCGGATCCCCGGCACAGGCCGAAAGCAAAGCAAAGATCGCTTTCGGCCTGGGGCCTTTTCTCACGGTGAAACCTGATTTAAGATTTATTAACGCAATCCATTTAAACCTCAACCGACTTATCTACGTTATAGATAAAGCAAATCTGGATAATCGTTAAAATAGTTTAGATCAGAGGATTCGATATGAAGAAATGGATCGGAATTTTCGTAGTTGCGGCCCTCGGTGCCGCATCCGGAATTGGGGTCATGTACGCCCTCTTCCCACCGTCTAACAGCAATCCTTATCCGGCCGACATGCAACTCGCTCGTCCGGCAGTTCAGGTAGTCAAGCCGCAAAGTACTGCGGTTACCTCGCCCACTACCCGCACCGCCGTCGCCCCGGATTTTGTGGAAGCTTCTCACATGGCCACTCCCGCAGTGGTCCACATCAAATCGTATTTTGACCGGAGCACCGGCCGGGATCCCTTCGGCGGGCTCTTCGGTGATCAGTTCCACGGCAACATGGGTCGGCCCCAAGCCTCAGGATCGGGAGTCGTCATCTCCGGAGATGGCTTCATCGCTACCAACAACCACGTGATCCGCAATGCGGACAAGGTTGAAGTCATCCTGGAGGACAAGCGCAGCTACGAAGCCGAGGTCATCGGCAAGGATCCCACCACCGACCTCGCCCTGCTCAAGATCGAAGAGGCAGGATTGGTCTATCTGCCCATGGCCAATTCTGATGCCGTGACCGTCGGCGAATGGGTACTGGCCGTCGGCAATCCCTTCAATCTTACCTCGACCGTGACGGCGGGCATCGTCAGTGCCAAGGGACGCAGCCTCAACCTACTCGATGAAGACTTCGCTATCGAATCCTTCATCCAAACCGACGCTGCGGTCAATCCCGGCAATAGCGGTGGAGCATTGGTCAATACCAGCGGCCAACTGATCGGCATCAATACCGCCATCGCTTCAGAAACGGGTTCCTACGCGGGATATTCCTTCGCGGTCCCGGTCAATATCGTTCGAAAGGTAACCGAAGACCTCAAGGAATTCGGTGAAGTCCAGCGCGGCATCATCGGCGTGCAGATCCGCAACATCAATGCGCAATTTGCCGAAAAAGCCGGTCTCAAAACCCTGCACGGCGCCTACGTGAGCGGCACCATTCCCGGAGGTGCAGCCCAGGATGCCGGCATTCGGGCGGGCGATGTCATCGACATGATCAACGATGCCCCGGTCAACTCCGCTTCTGAATTGCAGGAAATCATCGGGACTTACCGGCCGGGAGACCGCGTCACGGTGCGTCTTCTGCGCGAAAATGAGCACAAAGACGTGCTGGTAACGTTGCGGGACCGCGAAGGCCGCACCACCTTGGGCCGGAACCTCCGCGAGGAAGCCCCGATTCGAATGGAAGCCATCGCCGGGAACGATAACCTCGGCGCAAACCTGGAGCAGATCACCTTCAAAGACAAATTTGATCTGGGAATTGAATCGGGCGTAAAAGTCGTGGACATACGCAAAGGTCGCCTAGCGGATGCCGGCATTGAGGATGGATTCATCATCACCCGGGTCAACAAAAAGTACGTGGAGACCCCCGGTGAGGTCAAGGATATGATCAAAGACGCCGACGGCAGCATCTTAATTGAAGGCATCACCTCCGAAGGCAAGCGCAAGTTCTTCGCTTTTGATCAGCCCTGAGCGGCGATTTACTTCACTGACCGACGATAGAAATTAGAAAAGGGAAGCGTGGACCGCTTCCCTTTTCTAATTTCTATAGGTGGTAAATCAGCCGGGGTTCAAGCCATTGGCACTGGCAATCAGTTCGGCGATGTCAAATACTTGCACTTCCTCTTCTTTCTCGAAGTGCTTGACGCCGTCGCTCATCATGGTCATGCAGAAAGGGCAGTTGACCGCGATGGTCTTGGCTCCGGTCGCGAGGGCTTCTTCTGAGCGCTCAATGTTGATTTCCTTGTTACCGGGCTCGGCTTCTTTGAACATTTGGGCCCCGCCGGCTCCGCAGCACAAACCTTTGGTCCGACTGCGCTTCATCTCTTTGATTTCGACCTTGAGGGACTCGATCACACTGCGGGGCGCTTCGTAGATGTCATTGGCCCGGCCCAAATAACAAGAATCGTGGTAGGTCAATCCACCCGCTGCAACCTCATGGTCCGGTACTACGCTCAACTTTCCCTCTTCAATGAGCTGCTTGAGAAAAACTGAATGGTGGATCACTTCGTAGTTTCCGCCCAAAGCGGGGTACTCGTTCTTGATGGTATTGAAGCAATGCGGGCACGCGGTCACGATTTTTTTCACTTCGTAGGCATCCATGATCTCGATGTTCATGAGGGCCTGCATTTGAAATGTCATCTCATCGCCCGCCCGGCGCGCGGGATCACCCGTACAGGATTCCTCCGGCCCCAGAACGGCGTAGCTCACGCCCACGTGGGCCAGAATCCGAACAAATGCCTTGGTCACCTTTTGGTAGCGCTGGTCAAATGACCCCGCGCAGCCCACCCAGAAGAGAATCTCGGGAGATTTTCCCTGGGCAAAGAGGTCCGCCATGAGGGGGACACTGACCTTGACGTTGCTATTGTTATCTGTTTCGCTCATTGTCGTAAGTACATCTCCAAAAATAGCGCATTGGGAGGACTCTAGACCGAGGCCAGGTCCGCTGCGGTGCCATTAGAGGAAACTTTGTCGGCGGGCATCTCCACTTCATCCGCCCAGTTGAAGCGATTGGCGGCCGGCATGGGCCAGGGAGCACCGTTATTTTGGATGTTGGTGAGCATGATATTGAGTTCCGAGGGCGCTGCCGATTCTTCCATGACGAGGTAGCGGCGCAGATCGACGATTTCGGACACATGGTCGATGTTCACCGGACAGGCTTCGGTACAGGCGTTGCAGGTGGTACAGGCCCAAAGCTCTTCCGCAGTGATGTATTCGCCCAAAAGATAGGTGTTGTTCTCCTCGGCGTATTTTTTGGCGCTGGTGGCATCGTTGTTTCCACTGCGCTTGAGCTCTTCGAGCCGGTCCCGGGTGTCCATGATAATTTTCCGGGGCGACAGTTTTTTCCCGGTGATATTGGCCGGGCAGTTATCGGTACAGCGACCACACTCCGTACAGGTGTAGGCATCCATGAGGTTGGTCCAGGGCAAATCGGTCACGTCACGGGCGCCCAGGCGCGGCATCTCTTCTCCCTCTGGAGCCGCCTCGATTGGCGCCGTGGGGTCCATCATGGCCTTGACTTCCGCCGTGATGGAATCCATGTTGTCGATCTTTCCCTTAGGGTCAAGTTTGGAACCATAGACATTCGGGAACGCCATGATGATGTGGAAGTGCTTTGACTTGGGCAGGTAGTTCATGAACAGGTAGATGCCCACGATGTGACCCCACCAGCCGATTTCTCCGATTACCGTATAGGCCCGAATATTGCCCACGGTCACTTCCGGGAACAATCCGGCAAATGCGGCGCTGACCGGAAATACTCCGTGGTGCGGACCACCGAAGGGTTCGGTCAGTTTGACTTCCGAAATATTGAAGGCAAACAGGCAAAACATCAACACGATTTCGGTGTAGAGGATGATGTTGGCGTCCATCTTGGGCCAGCGACTCATTTCTACTCCGTGAAGGCGCTTTACTTTCATCACGTTGCGCCGGTACAAGAGCATAACACAGGCAATGATCACCAGAAAGCCGAGAATCTCGTTGGAGGCAGTCAACGCATCGTAAAATGGGCCGAGAAAACCGAGTATCCGGTGGGTACCGGTGACTCCATCGATTACGATTTCGACCAATTCAATGTTGATGATCAAAAAACCTACATAAATGAGGCCGTGCAGCACGGCGGGCAGGACGCGCTTGAACATCTTTTGCTGACCAAAAGCGACCAGAAGCATCCGATTCAAGCGAATGGCCGGGCTGTCGGTGCGGTCAATTGAGAGCCCCACTTTCTTGATGCTGGCCCAAATTTCGCGGAATTGGTACGCGAAGAAGCCAAAAGCAGCGAGGGTTATGGCGGTGAAAATGATATTGTCGAGCATAGTAGAATACAATGTATGCCTTGTATTTTTCTAAAATACGGCAAAGCGACTGGAAAAAAAACTTGGAAAAAGCCTTTGGTCGTTTGAATGAAATTTCTACATTTGCAATCCCTTTTTGCGCCATTGTTGTCTAATGGCTGCAACATGCGCAAAAAACGGTGCGGTAGCTCAGTTGGTAGAGCACTAGACTGAAAATCTGGGTGTCGGCGGTTCAAATCCGTCCCGCACCACAAAAGTCGCCTCCGGGCGGCTTTTGTGCGTTTGGAGGGTGGCTGACAAATCCAGAACCACATAAAAAACGGCTGCGCGGGGCAGCCGTGGCTACCGGACGAATGGGTCGCGTCTGATTGTCCGGTAGATAAATAAGGAACGGTAAGAAGCTGATTAGTTGGTTTGGATATAGATAGAATAACTACTACTGTAGGGTAGACCCACAAGGGAGAAAAATTCCACCACCGACAGGGAAATTTTTTTACAAAGTTGTTCGGGAGGGGCCATGCGCCTTTCTTTTCGTGATGCTGAAGGTGCCGACCGCGATGAATCGGTCGCATTTTTTAACCTCGTGACTTGCGCAGATTTCCGTCCACGGAGCCGGGAAATCGCCCCGATAAGTGTCGGGCCCGCAAGGCGGCCGCGCCACGACTCGTCCTTCATCTTCCTGATTGAGCCTTGATCTTTTCAAACGTAGTCCGGACAACCATCCTCGCCACCGCCTGCGTATCCGATTCAGGAATTTCCTGGGAATAAAGAAATTCTCGTCGGTAGCCCTCAAACGACAATACATAGCGCCCGGGTTCGGCGGCAATTTCCGGCCCTTGCACCAGCAAACCAAAAGTATTGGTCCCCGCTTGGGTGAAAATTTTGAAACTCAGAACCGTGCGCAAAAGCGGAGTGAGGTCATTGATCGGGGGGCGCTTTAGATCATCCAGTTTTCCGAAATCGACCTCCTTATTTGCATAAATGGCAGTAAAACGATGAGACTCAAAGTACTTGCCAAGCTTTTCATTCGCGGCAAACACCGTTTCCACCAACTTTTTCCAGTTCGTCCCCAATAGCTGAAACAGCAGTTCGTCCGAACGCGGAATGACCTGATCCGCCGGGTCCGCCAGACTCTGCTCCCACAACCGGATCTCCCGGTCCAGATCATCCTCTTCCTCGATGGATTCTCCCCGCGCACCCCAGAGCATCAGATCCAGACTGTGGACCAGTTGCTCGGCGATGTAGCCCACAAAACTCGCCTTGTCATCGCCATCCGCTCTGCGCAATGCGGTCAAGTATTCGTTCTTCCGCTCAGTTTTAATGACTACCGGAGGAAACCCCCTTTGCATCAGGATCAGATTCATCAAGATCCGCGCCATCCGCCCATTGCCATCGTCAAAGGGATGGATGCGCACAAACTGGTAGTGGAAGGGCTTCCCATTCGCCGTGATTCCGTGGAGCAATAACGCCTTGGTCTCCCCATAACTAAGGCTATTGCCCTCGATATGATTCGAATGGTAATTCCAATCCAGCCGAAACTTCTGCATGATGCGCCCCCTCCGCCCCGGATCAATTGCACGCAAAGCGTCCAGCGCGGCCCACCGGTCTCGTATGCGCCGCAAAGTATCCTGAATCTGCGCCATGCCTGGTTTTTGCCTCAACTTACGCCATTCCCCACCTTCCTGCAACGCCGTCCGGTTCCCACGCCGGCAAACTTCGCGCGACTTTCCCCGCCTTTTCCGCAATTTTTACTAAATTCCCGATTCCTTCTCGCTACCCGTCGGCGCCGGTGCGAAAGGCCAACGAGGACAGGCTGCATGAGCAAAACCAGTCAATTTCTATACCAGTACAAGATCATCATCTTTAACCTGTTGCTCACCGCATTTCTCGTGGGCTTCAATCCCGAATGGACGCAGTTGTTGCCCGACACCCGCCAGGTCAACTATTACCTCGGCGTCTTCTTTCTCTTCGGACTGTTCCTCGAATTTGCCGGCATCTACTACAAAAGCCGCTTCATCTTTTCGTTCTACGATTCCCTCCAGCGCAAATTGCCCTATTACATCGGTTGGACCTTTCTCCCCCGGGTGTTGGTTTCCGGTGCCCTGGCCACCCTCGCCCTCTCGGCGATGAGTGCCCTGGAAATCACCGATTTTTTCCTGATTCCCATCACTCTGTACGCCGTCCTCAAAGAGTTTTGGGTCCGCAACATCCTCCTGCGCACCGACCGGGAAAGCCACTATCCGCGTCCGCCCGCCTGGAAAACCACTCTCGGTGAGATTTTCCTCTTCTTGTTCATCGCGATTGGCTACGTTTCGATCTGGAAGGTCTACCTCCTGGAAAATCCCCGCATCAAATACCTCGTGCTCTCCCCCATCAACTGGGCCTTTGTCGCCCTGGGCTTTATCGCCGTGCTGCTCTGTCTGGAAATGCCCCACTACTGGGAACAACACCTGCGCACAAAACCCCGCACGATCAAAACCTTGTCCATCCTATCGGTCATCCTGCCTACCCTCGGGTTGCTGGTACAGTTCTATTTGATGGGCTTTGTCCGATAAAACACAAACTCCAAACGCATGCCGCTCTCCATTGACCAACTCCGCTCCGACGGACTTATCCTGCTCGAATCCATTTCCGGAAGCCGCGCCTACGGCCTGGACACCCCCGAATCCGATACCGATATCCGGGGCGTCTTTTGCCTGCCTCAACGCGCGCTTTACGGACTCGATTATACCCCCCAAATCGCCAATGCCAGCAATGACATTGTCTTTTACGAGTTGGGACGCTTCGTAGAACTGTTGCTAAAAAGCAACCCCACCGTGCTGGAACTGCTTGCCATGCCCCCCGATACTCTGATCCACCGGGCCCCGGTCATGAACTTGCTCTCTCCAGAGATGGTGCTGAGCCGGAAGTGCCAGGCTACCTTTGCCGGGTACGCGCGGGCTCAGATCGGCAAGGCACGGGGACTGAACAAAAAGATCATGAACCAGATGGATGAGCGGCGCAAAGGCATCCTGGAATTCTGCTGGGTGGTCCACGGCCAGGGTTCGGTACCAGTACTCGATTGGTTGGGCAAGCGCGGCTGGCGACAAGAGGATTGTGCTTTGGCCAATATTCCCCACATGCACGACGTCTACGCGCTGTTCCACGGCGGCGAAAATGCCCGCGCCACCTACGGCTTCAAAGGCATCGCCCAAAAACCCACTTCAAATAATATTTCCCTGAGTTCAGTGCCCAAAGCGATGGAACCCGTGGCGGCGATGGCCTTTAACCAAGACGGTTATGTCCGCTACTGCAAAGACTACAAAGCCTACTGGGATTGGGTGGGCAAACGCAACGAGGTCCGCTACAAAAACACGGTCGCCCACGGCAAGAACTACGACGCCAAGAACATGATGCACACCTTCCGTCTGCTGGCCATGGCCCGGGAAATCGGAGCGGAAGGCAAGCTCCAAATCCGGCGGCCCGACCGCGATTTCCTCCTCAGGATCCGTCAGGGCGAATTTGAATACGATGACCTCGTCCGGGAAGCCGAAACCCAACTCGCCTTCATGGACCAGATCTACGCGGAAGGTCCCCTCCCCGAGGCCCCGGACGCCGCCCGACTCAAAGCCACCCTCATCGAGATGCGCACCGCAATCTACCAATAGTCGGTAAACAGTACGCGCACCGTCTACCCGTACCATTCACCATTTCATCCGTAAGCTTCTAGCATTCCCAACAGGTCCAGCAAAGTATTGGCCTCAGCGGCGGGTTTGTCCTCCCGCCAGCGCGCGATCCGGGGAAAGCGCAAAGCCACCCCACTTTTGTGCCGCGTCGACTTTGAGATGCCCTCAAAGGCAATCTCCATCACCAGTTGTGGCGTCACGCTGCGTACCGGACCAAAACGCTCGATGGTATTTTTCTTGACGTAGCGGTCCACCTTCCGGATTTCGGCATCGGTGAGGCCTGAGTATGCCTTCGTGAACGGCACCAGGGCTTCCCCGTCCCATACCGCAAAAGTGTAATCGGTATAAAGGTTGGCGCGGCGGCCGTGGCCCCGCATCGCGTAGATGAGCACCGCATCAATCGTGAGCGGATCGACCTTCCACTTCCACCAGTCCCCCCGCTTTCGACCCACTTTGTACGTCGAATCCTTGCGCTTGAGCATCAGGCCCTCGCTGTAGTGGACCCGCGAGACCTCCCGGGCCTCCGCCAAATCTTCCCAGGATGCCGCCGGGACAATCGGACTGATCTGCAAGCGCGGATGCGCCACCACCGCCACAATTTCCTCCAGGCGCGCCCGCCGTTCCTGCAGGGGCCGCTCCCGAAGATCCTCGCCGTCCGCTTCGATCAGATCGTAGGCCATGAGGGCCACCGGAGCGGTTTGCAACGTCTTTTTGCCCACTTTCTTCCGCCCAATGCGGGTCTGCAACACGTTAAACGGCAGCGGCTTTTCCCCATCCCAAGCCAGTATCTCCCCGTCAATTACCGTCCCGTCCGGCAATGCCTCGGCAAACGGCGCGTATTCCGGGAATTTGTCCGTCACCAATTCCTCCCCCCGGCTCCACACAAACAGTTCCCCCTGCCGCACAATCACCTGCCCCCGGATACCGTCCCATTTGCGCTCCGCCTGCCATTCCTCCACTGGTCCCAGCGAATCCGGCGCATCTTCCAAAGCGTAAGCCAAGTAAAACGGGTAGGGCCGGGAGCGGTCCTCATTTTCTTCTTCGGAAAGAATCAACTCGGTAAAGGTCGTTTCCCGGGGAGTCCATTTCCCCATCAGGCGATGGGCAATGACATTTTCGTCTTTGTCCGCATACTTCGCCAAGGCGCGTACCATGAGCTTCTGCGACACCCCGATGCGCCAACCACCGGTAATCAGCTTGTTGAAGACAAAGCGTTCTGCCTGCCCCAATTGCTGCCAAGCGGCAACGATCATTTCCCGTTTCTCCTCCTCTTCCAGATCGCGGATGCTTTCCAGGTAATCGATCCAATAGTCCAGCGGGTGGTCGCTCACCTCGACCGGAGGCGGGAGCACCAGGCTGATGGTCTCCGCCAGGTCCCCAACCACGTGGTAACTTTCTTCGAACAACCACAGCGGAACCTCAGCGAGGTCCGCGGCCCACTCGCGGAGCAGCCGGGTATTGACCGGGCGGCGGGGGCGCTTGTGGGTCAGCAGAGCCACCGCCCACAGCTTGGCCTCGTCGCTGGCTTCTTCCAGGTAATCGACCAGAGCGGCGACCTTCACCAAGGTCTTGGTGGTGCTGTCAAGTCGGGAAAAGAGTTTGGCAAAGTGGCGCATCAGCCTTCCCCCCCTTCCGGTTCGGTGGTCGAAGTGGGCTCCTCTTCCTCGTTTTCGTATTGGGTTTCGACCACACGGGCGTCGAGTCCCTGCTCGGCGAGGTAGCGCGCAAATAGATTGGTGTACCCGTGGGTCACAATGACCGTTTCCGCCCCCGTTTCCGCAATCGCCGCATTCAAGCCCCGCCAATCGGCGTGATCACTCAGGATAAACCCTTTGTCTACGTTGCGGCGGCGGCGCTGTCCCCGCACCGCCATCCAGCCCGAAGCCATCGCGGTCACGTGCGGACCGAGCCGCTTCATCCAAGCCCCTTCGCCCGAAGGCGGAGACACCACAATTCCACCCTGGAAATCGTCTTTTTTCATCGTGCCCACCACCCGGGTCGTTGCCGGCAATTGCATCCCTTGCGGCCGCAGCACCTCATTCAGATTTTCCACCGCCGCGTGGGTAAAAATCGGACCGATTTCCGGATTGAGGCCCATGAGCAAACGCTGGGCTTTGCCCAGGGAATAGCCAAACAGCACGGCCACCTTGCCCGCCGCTTGCTGCGCCTGCCACCAGGAATTGACTTCCGCCATGATATCCTCCCCACTCTGCCAAGTGTAGACGGGCAATCCAAAAGTCGATTCAGTGATGAAGGCGTGGCATTTTACGGGCTCAAAAGGCGTACAAGAAGGATCAGGGCCGGTTTTGTAATCGCCCGAAGCCACCCAGACCTGGCCTTTGTACTCCACCCGGACCTGGGCCGAACCGATGATGTGCCCGGCCGGATGCAGGGAAAATTTCACCCCATTGATCAAGAAAGTCTCGCCGTAAGCCTTGCCTTCCACCGAAATATCCTTGCCCAGGCGGTGGCGCATGACGGGCAAGCTGTCGTGGTGGGCGAGGTAGTACCCCATTCCCCAACGGGAATGGTCCGCGTGGGCGTGGGTAACGATGGCCCGGGAGACCCGCCGCCAGGGATCAATGTAGACATCGGCGGGCGGGCAATAAATACCGTTTTGATTGAAGATGAGCAGGTCTTGGGACATGAACAAACTACCCCCAATGGGGGAAATTGTTCAAATCCCGGCGCGGCTTTGTCCGGTTGCGCGTCCCCGAGGAACGCACCCTCCAGTGATGCCTCGGGAATAGCGCATAAAAGACCCGTCGAGAAGGTTCGGGCGAACTTTGCGCTAACGCACAATCACCTTGCGCGTCCAGACATTGCGCTCGGCGCGCAGGCGCATCAGGTACGTCCCCGCCGGGAAGTCGCTCAGGTCCAGCGGCACGACGCCGTGGTCGGTCGTACCCAAATCCCGGGTGAGCTGCATCCGACCTTGCAAGTCGTACAGTTCCACGCGCGTCTCGCGCAATCCATCGAGGATAAACTCCACCCGGAAGCGCCCATCGGTGGGATTCGGCAACAGGGCGACGTGTCCGGGCAGACCGGGAGTGAGTCCCACAAAGGTGCAGGCGTCGTATTCATCTAAGACCACCGAGGCCGATCCCAGGGACAACGTCGCCCCCGTGCCTGCTTGCTGAATGGTATCGGGTGCCGTGCTGTTATTGGGTTGGACAACGGAGATGGTGGGATTCAATGGTGTGGGATTGCAAGTGCTACCGGTCAGGCCCATGGCGTCGGCGTGGAGCACGTAGGCGTCATTGAGCGAGGAACCCGAAGGTATGATGCTGCCCGCCCCGATTTGGGTATCCGGCGCCGGCGTCAGGCTGATGTCGCGGATCGTATTGCCCGAAAACAAGTGGAACCAATCGATCCCAAAGGTAGAATTGATTTTCATGATCCAGCCGGTGCTGTCTGCCCCGAGGGTCTGACCGGATAGGATATAGTAGTTGTCGGTGGAATTGCCTTCAAAAGCAATCCCCCGCGCCCCGTCTTCCTGATTGGGATTGTCGATGATATTCGTCGAAAGATAAAGTCCGTTTAAACTAAAGCGGGTCAGCATCGTGTTCCAGCGATTGCCGGTGCTATAGCTATTTGACTGGCCGGCAATGGTCACCCCGAAATTGTCTTCCACTACCGCATAGCCGATGTCGTCGCCCGGGCCGTCCACGTAACGGCTCCAAACTTTGTTGCAAAACGAGTCGATCGCGACCACGTACAGTGCCTTGCCATCGGTCCCAAAACTCTCGGTGGAGCCGACCGCCAAAAGATTGCCATTGGACAGCTCAATCACATCGTAGGCGACTTCATTGCCGTTGCCGCCGAAAGTATTCGCACAAAACAACGAGCCCGTATTGTTGGAGATGATGCTCAAGTACAGGTCGTTGTCGGCACCGGAATTCAAGGGATTGCCCATGAAACCCGCCGCGACGTAGCCGTAGGTGCGTACCGCATCCACGGCATAAAATGCGCCATCGAAGGTGCCTTCGGGATAAGCCGCCGACCACTGGATCGACCCGGTATTGGTGGTTTGCACGAGTAGGGGCCGCGTCTGATTGTTGCTGCGGCTTGCACCGGCCACAACATAAGCGCCCTGGGGTTCGGCTTTGACGTCGTAGCCCCATTCCTCGGCGGGCGCCACGACATCTCCGATGCGTACGGGATCGGTGACCATGCTGTTGAGGTCCACTTCGAACAGCAAGATATCGCGGATATCATTGGGCGATGCAATGGTCCCCACCACCACAAAGTCGTTTCCGCTCGGGGTGATGGCGTAGGCTTGGGCGCGGTTGGCGCCCTCAGTGTAGCCCTCTTCAAAGGGAATCTGGGCGAATCCCGCCAAAGGTAGAAAACAGAATAACAAGAGCCGCAAGGAGGTAGAAAAGAGATTGTAACGGTTGCTCATACCTAAATGCTTGGTGCAATTTAATAACGTACAAAAAGATCGCGAAAAGCGACAGCAACGGCAAATTGAGGGGGGTGGAGAGGTGCAACGGATTTGCGCACGCCATTGGGTTATTTCCTCTACAGCGAACCCAATTGATCGATTGGGCGCGATAAAACGCAAAAATTCCCCTCAGCGACCAAACCAGTCCGCGATGACCTCCCCGGCCGGTTTGCCCTGCGGCGTCCACTCATTGTTGTAGGAATCGATGCGGTTGCTGCGCCAATCCCAAACGAAAGCGCCCGCAATCCAGTCTTCCGCCCAAAAGACGCGGAACCACGCTTCCCAGGCATTGGCCTGCGCGGAGAGGTTGATGCGGGGATTGCTCATTTTCCAATGTTCCCAAGCGGCGTAATCGGCACTGCGGTAGCCCATCTCGGTGAAGAGAACCGGCTTGCAGTAGTTGCGTTGCATATTGTGCAGCCCCCGGCGATCCCCCTCCCAGGCCACCACCAAATCGTCCACCTCAGGCAGCGCGGCATCCACCAGCGGAAAATAGCCATCCACCCCAATGTAGTCCAACCGGTCCCAAAACGGCATTTCGCCGTACTCGTCCCAGTTGGCCGCGTAGGTCAGTTCCCCCGGAAAAATCATCCGTACCCGCTCAATCAGATCCGACCAAAACACAGGCTCGGCCGCCACAAAACTCCGCAATTCGGTCCCCACGCAAAACATCTCCGCCTCCTGGTCCCGCGCCACCTTGGCCAGGGTCAGGATCCAAGTCTCGTATTGCCGGGCAAATTCCGCCCACTCCGCCTCCGAATCCAATTCGTACAGTCCCCGGTGAACCGTGGAACGGTTGACGTCCACGTGGGGCTTCACCATGACCTTGAGACCAAAGGCGTGCGCCCGTGCGATCAGCAGTTCCAGCTCCGCCGCCCAAGCCGTATCCGCCAGCGTGGGATCTCCCTGGCTCACGTACGCCTGTGGCACCAGCGCAATCCAGTCACAGTTCCACTCCGAGCGCATCCCAAACCAAGGCCAAAAATCCAAGATTTGCCCCGTTTCTGAAGCACACGCTCCCCGCATCTTGGCGGCGGCGTACATGCCCGCGTCGCAGGGATCCGGCTCAAGTTGCACCTTGCGGCACCCCACCAACGCTCCAAAACCGAGCAAAACGATTAAAAATGATTGGATGCGCATCTTGAAAAATACAAATTCGGGGGCTTATCCAATGCCGACTGGCGACGTTTCCCTCGGTGTGTACCCTCCATTGGGACCATCGCCGCGGGGCAGCCCCCGCAGCGATGGTCCCAATGGATCGTCCATAAACCCAGCGTCAGCCCAAGGCCACCACGCCGGGCAACTCCTTGCCCTCCAACAGTTCCAGCAGCGCGCCGCCGCCCGTCGAAACGTAGCTCACCTCGTCGTCAAGTCCGGCTTGCTTGACGGCCGCCGCAGAATCACCGCCCCCCACCAAAGTAAAGGCACCCGCTTGGGTCGCTTCGGCGAGGGCTTTGGCCACTGCGACGGTGCCCGTGGCGAAAGGCTCCATCTCAAAGACCCCCATTGGGCCATTCCACATGACAGTTTTCGACGTCATGATAGTGTCGTAAAAATTCTTAAAGGTGTCCGGTCCGATGTCCAGCCCCATCATATCGGCGGGAAACTGGTCGCTGCGAACCACGGCGGTCGTGGCATCCACCGCAATTTTATCGGCCACCACCGAATCGACCGGAACGATAACGTTGACGCCTTTGCCCCGCGCACTTTTCAGCAACGCCGCGGCCAGGGCCACCTTGGTCGGTTCCACCAGCGAAGTCCCAATCTGATACCCTTTTGCGCGGAGGAAGGTGTAAGCCATCCCACCCCCAATGAGCAAATTGTCGACGCGGTGGAGCAGGCGCTGGATGATTTGAATTTTGTCGCTGACTTTGGCTCCCCCCATGATCGCAGTGAAAGGGCGTTCGGCACTCTCCATGACGCGATTGGCATTTTCCACTTCTTTCGCGAGGAGAAAACCCGCGTATTTCTCGGCGAAAAACTCCGCAACGACTGAGGTAGAAGCGTGCGCCCGGTGGGCCGTCCCGAAGGCGTCGTTGACGTAGAGATCACCGTGGCGCGCGAGTTGTTCGGCAAAATCCCGTTCGCCTTGCTTTTCCGCTTTGTGGTAGCGCAGATTTTCCAGTAGCACTACCGCACCCGGTTGCAAATGAGCGGTTAGGGAAAAGGCTTCCTCGCCGACGCAGTCTCCCCCAAACTTGGCTTCGCTTCCGAGCAGGCGGCTGAGGTGAGCGACCACCTGACCCAAGCTCAGCTCAGGCTTGGCCTCGCCTTTGGGGCGGCCCAGGTGCGACATCAATACCGCCGAGCCGCCCTGGTCCAGGATATGGCGGATGGTCGGCAGTGCCGCCCGCATGCGCAGGTCATCGGTGATGTTGCCCTCGCCGTCGAGCGGCACATTGAAATCTACGCGCACCAGAGCGCGCCGGCCTTGCAGATCAGCCTTGTCGATTACCTTCATGAAAATTTGTGTGAGTGAGTGACGCGTGCGGAAAATCAAAGTCAAATCGAAGTGCGGACGCGGGGGGACCTAAGCTTCCGCACCCGTACTTCGCGCTTTGGCGATGCGTTTAGCCGATCTTTTCGATCAGTTCGGCGACGCGGACTGAGTAGCCCCATTCGTTGTCGTACCAGCCGACCACCTTGGCGAGCTTGCCCTTCGCATCGGTGAGGCCACTGTCAAATATGCAACTGTGGGGATTGCCCAGAATATCGGTGGAAACCAGCGGATCGGTGCTGTATTCCAGGATGCCTTTCATGGGGCCTTCGGCAGCGGCCTTCATCGCCGCGTTGATTTCTTCGGCGGTGGCCGGCTTGGCGAGTTCAATCGTGAGGTCGGTCAGGGAACCATCTGGCACCGGGACGCGGGTCGCAAAGCCATTCAGCTTGCCTTTGAGTTGGGGCAGCACCAGACCGACGGCCTTGGCGGCACCGGTAGTGGTCGGGACAATGTTCACCGCAGCGGCCCGGGCACGGCGCAGATCCCGGTGGGGCGCGTCTTGCAGACGCTGATCTGCGGTGTAGGCGTGGACTGTCGTCATGAAACCACTGACGATGCCAAAATTTTCGTCCAGCACCTTGGCCATCGGAGCGAGGCAGTTGGTCGTGCAGGAAGCATTGGAAATGACGGTCATGTCGGCGGTCAGGATTTCATCGTTCACCCCAAGGACGACGGTCGCGTCCACCTCGCCTTTGCCTGGGGCCGAGATAACAACCTTTTTGGCGCCGGCCTGGAAGTGACCCGCGGTCATCTCCTTGTTGCGGAAAACCCCGGTACACTCGGCGACGATGGTCACCCCAAGGGCTCCCCAACCGAGGTTGGCCGGGTCGCGTTCGGCACTGCTGAGAATGCGCTTGCCGTTTACGATGAGGGCGTCGTCGTCGTGGGTGACGGTGCCATTGAAGCGGCCATGCACGGAATCGTACTTGAGCAGATTTGCCAGCGTTCTATTGTCAGTGAGGTCGTTGATCTTGACGATCTCAACATTCGGATTGTCGATTAGAACGCGGAAAACCAAGCGTCCGATGCGTCCGAATCCATTGATACCTACTTTGATTGCCATTGGGGAGGTGTTTTGATTTAACGATCCAATTGGTAAAATTTCGGGGCAAAAGTAACGCGGAATCGGTGAAAAAACAACGGTTGCCGCGCGGCGACTTCGCTTACGAAACTCACCCCATTGCCGGGCAATTTAGCGAGCGAAAATGGGAATTCGAAAATCTTATTGTGCATTTTACATTAAGATCGGGTAAAACATGGCCTTGGGTTCTAAATAGCGCATTTCCAACTCGATCCAGCGTGAAATTGATTGGCTTCCCGTCCGCGTCTCTTCCCCATTGGGCCGTCACCGGGAATTTTTCACCCGCCCGTTTTCTCGGCGACCGGCGATTGATCGCACAAAAATCACTATCTTGTTTTTTCTCAATCAGCCACCAATCCGCTTGAAAATGCGTCATTTTACTTTGGGCGTGTTATTGCTCCTGACCGCGCTTAGGGCCGTAGGTCAGCCCACGGAGGAGTACACCACGACTTTTGGTGTAGCCGGGGCCGCCATCGAGACCTCTGGCAATATGATCCACCTCGCCGATGGCAACTTGCTGGTGTGCGGTCAGTGGTCGGACGGACGTCCGTTCCTGCACAAGCTCGATCCGGCAGGACGCACCATTTTCCGTCAATTGTACTACCTCCCGGGCAACGACGGAGTGCTGAAAGATGTCGTCGAACTGCCCAATGGGAATATTGCGGCGACCGAAGCTTGCCGCGATTGCTTGCCCGGTGATTCCAGTTATACGCTGCTGAACTTGCTGACCGATCCCACCGGATTCTTGCTCCACCGGCAGGAACACGGACAGGCGGGCGTGGTCGACTTTGGCTACGGAATTGCTCACCGGTCGGGAGGAGGACTCGTAGTCGTCGGCCACCGCGGGGACAGCAGCTTTGTGTTCCGCTATGACGATGCGCTGTTCCTCCAGGATTCTATTTTCATGCGCGGGAATGGTGCTACGGAAGAATACGGCTACGATATCGTGGCAACCGCTTCCGGCGAGCTGTTCATGACCGGCCGCGCCCTGGTAGGCTGGAAACCTCACGTTCTGCTCCGCAAAATGGACTCGTTGGGGGTCGAAATCTGGAGCAAGCGGTTTTACGAAGACAGCAATACCGGCATGACCGCCGGCTGGCAGATTTTGCCGTGGGGGACCGGAAGTGTCGTGGTCTGCGGATCGCGGTATCACAATCCAGCCCGCAGCGGAGACATTTTCCTGACCGAGTTCTCCGCCGATACCGGGGCGGTACTCACCGAGCGCTTGTTTGGCACCGACCAGATCGATGCGGGCTATGCGCTGTCCATTGCGGGGGATGACCTGCTTCTGGCCGGGCTGATTCGCCGGCCTTTGGTGTTGGGCGGGTTGTGGCGCAGCGTGATTTACCGACTCGACAGCGGTCTTACCCTCGTCGATTCCACCCTTTACGATGCCGAGGGGCTCCGCGATCTGCCTTCCGGGGTGGCCGCGCTCGACGCCGAAGGAAAAGACTTTGCCTATTGCGGCATCAGCATCTCGCAAAACTATCAAGAACAGGACATCTACTGGGGCCGGCACCTCCAGCGGGGAAATCGTGCCGTGCTGACTGAGTTCCCTCAGCCCCAACAACTTTATCCCCGTGACCTGACCACCAATCTGGGCCGGGCGCGGATCCGAGGCTACGTCACGGACTCCACCCAGCCGTTTCCCTACGTCCGCCTGCGGGTGCGCCGGGACCATCAGGTCATCGCGCTGGACACCCGACTGTTGGAGTTCATCGCGGATACTGCCGGATTTGCGTTTGACTACGACTTCCCGGCCGAATTGCACAACTACGATTTTGAGCTGGTTCTGACGGCGGGATTTGCCGCCGAATCACCCGAGGCAACTGCCATCAATGTCGTGGCCGGCGATGCCTATCTCCTCACCGGACAATCCAATGCCGTCGCCAGCCAAAGGGGTGCGGGAAGTGCCCCGGAAAATCCCTGGATTCGCACCTACGGTTCGGGCAATCCGGCCGGATTTCCGCCGCGCTGGTTCGTCGGGAAGCCAAATGCGGAGATGGACGTCGACGGAAATCTGGGCCAGTTGGGCCTCACGTTTGGGGACCGCATCGTGCAATGGCAACGGATCCCCGTGGCCATCCTCAACGGTGGACACATCGGGCAGCAACTCCTCACCTTTGTACCCAATCCCACACAACCTGCCCTCAGCACCAACTACGGGCGCACCCTGACCCGCGCCGACGAAGCCGGCCTCACCGAAGCGATCCGCAGCGTCGTCTTTTGGCAAGGCGAAACCGACGCCTTCTTCGGCAGCGTTCCCGGCTTCTATTTTCCCTTGCTGGACAGTTTGCGGCGGTCTTGGGAGCGCGACTTTCCCGCCGTCGAAGACATTTTCCTCTTCCAAATCAAAAATGGCTGTCTCGCCACCAATGGTCTGGGGCGTACGATGACCGGACAGTTTGATTACGCAGATACGGTCGCCAATGTCCATCTGCTCTCGACTACCGGACTGGACCACCTGCCGGACGATTGCCACTATGACCTCGCCAACGGCTACCGGGACGCCGGCGAACAGTTGTACGAACGGATGCGCCCGTTTCTCTACGGCGGCCCCGTCCTCCCCAATACCGTCCCTCCAATGCCAGATTCTGCCTGGTTTCCCGACTGTGACCGGACCCGCATCCGCATTGCGCTCCGCAATCCCACGGACACCTACCAAGTGGACGCCAACCTGGGCGTAGATTTCCTTTTGCCGGATACCAGCGTCCACGTCAGCCAGGCGGTTCTCCAAGGCCACGTGCTGGAATTGACGCTCGATGATTCCCTGCTGGGATCGGCCACCCTGAGCTACTACGGCCATCCCGGACCGGCCGCCCCCTATCTCAGCAATGCCAGTGGAATCGGGATGGTGACGTTCAAAGATCTGCCCGTCAATTGTCGGGCCGAAATACCGGTGATCGGACGACCGCCTCGGGGCCGCGTCAAAATCGACGTACGCGCCCAAATCATCAGCATTAGCAACAAGGGGGGAAACGCTCCAGCGAGTGCCGGTGCATCGGAAACCACGGTGATGCGGGCCCGGATCACCGACCTCTACGGCCGGGTCATTTGGCGGGGAAATGGTGCCCAATTGCGCCGGGGGGTTCCGCTTCCGGGTCTGGCCCGCGCGGTCTATTTTCTGCAACTCGAGTACAGCGACGGCTCGGTCGAGGTCCGCCGCGTATTCATCAATTGAGCGGAATGTTCAGCCCCAGGGTCCCCGGACCGACCTGCACAGTTTCGAGGAACTTCATGATTCCTTTGTTCCCGTGGGCACTGTGGAACAACACCAAGGTCAGGTCAAATGCAAACAGAAATCCGCCCTGCAAAATGAGGGAATTGCCCCAGCCCCGCATCCGGTCCGGATTGCTCACCGCCGAGTTCCGCGAGCGTTCGCGCAGGAAAAAGCCCGCCATCACGTAACCCACGTCCAGGCCAGTATTGAACAGTAAGATCTTCTCCATTTTTTGCTGTTCCCGCACCGATTCGGCGATGGACAAGCCGTCGGCACTCCCGGGGGCGGAACCCAGGAAACCCGGGACGGCCAGGCCCAAATTGACGATGTTCCAGAAGACATTCATCTGGTGAAAGCCTTTCGTGACCCCTTCGGTCCGGAAGTACTGTACCCCGCTGAAGCCAATGTTTGCGATGGCCCAACCCCCGAGCACGCTCATTCCGGTGCGGTTGGTCCGCAGCCGCTCGGCATTGAAACCGTCGAGGGTAACTTGCAGATCCTGGGCCTGCAGGGCAAAGGGCACCAGGAACAGCACGATGATCAATCCGAGAATACCGGGAGAAAAAGCGGAGGAAGATTTCATGCAGAGTAAAGCAATGCCAGCGAGGAAAAGTTTGCCCGAGGATCAATTCTCCTTTGTCGCGTGGAAATTCCGCCCATGCCCTCAAAAATTGCCGGCGGGGGTGAAAACCGGAGCAAAAGGCAAAACCCAATCTTTGGCGTGCCAGCCGCGGCGCACCTGGGCAAGATCGATTTCCGGGTCAATGAACCGCCGTGTGCCCGAGCCGTTGAGCGTCACGTGGACATCCGCCCGGATCTCGGGATCCACAATCCCCTGGGCCTGAAATTCTTGTTGGAGGAAGTGCGCATACTGCAAAATCATGTCCGGCTGGGTGGCCATCATCTTTTCCTGCAATGGCGTGAGGTAGTTCCGGTTGTTGACCTCGGACTGAGCGCCGGACCGGGGATCCCGGACAAAGAATACCGCGTAGCCCGCTTTTTCCATCAGCATCACGCGCCAACTGAAGCGATAGCCCTGCTCGTGCCAGAACAGATTGCCCGGATAGAGGGCATGGCGAAAGGGCAGCGCGATTTGCACCGCAAAATGCAGCACCAATAAACCGGCGAGCAGGGTTGGGGAGGCAGGACTCCAGGACTGGGCAGGTCGGGCGGGAGAGGCGCGCCGGGAGAGGCGCTCTAAGACCCGGCGGTGCCGCTCGGCGGGAAAGAAAATCAGGGTACTCAGGATCATGATCCAGGGAAACATCCCAATCGGAAACAGCAACCAGGTCATGACGTGAAAAACGATCACAGCCACGTAGGCGAGGGGGCGGATGCGCCGGATCAGCAGCCAAAACGGAATGCTGAGATCGTACAGCGTCCCGAGCCAACTGAAAGCGTAGGCGGTCGCTTTCAGCTTCAGCAGCCCCCCGACGAGGGGAACATTGGCGTGAGCGGGCAACCAGATCCGCATGGGCTGGGCCCGCAACATCCAGTCGGTATTCAGCTTGGCGGCTCCGGCAAAAAAGTAAACCAGACCCAATTGCAGGCGAAATGCCCCAATGACCCAGCGGGGAACCTGCTCCACCTTTGCGACCCGGCCCAACCGCACGTCCAAGCTGAAGTAGCGGTGGGCCGGTACCCAAATCAGCAAAAACGCCACGATGCTCACGAAGTAGTAGTGATTCAAGTAGTAGGTTTTGTCCAGCAGCTCGACGTAAGTAAAGCTCAGGAAAAAAGCTACCGCCGCCGCGCGGTAGAGCAGTCCGAGCATCATCAGCAAAGCCGCTCCCCCCATCACGGCGTAGAGCGCGTACATGCCGGTTTCGCCCAGGGGGCGCACCCAGTCAAATCCGTAATAGGTGAAATAATATTCCGGTGCAATGTAGTAATCCTCGACCCAGCCTTTCAGGACAAAGCGCAATACCGACACCAGCATGATCCCCCCGAACAGCACGCGGAACGTCGCCAAGGGGGCGATGGGCAAAGGGGTATTCAAGTAAGTGCGCAGTCGCAGCATGAGGCGGGGTTGGGTAATGCGCGGCGCCTAGGGCGCGCCACCGGAATGCAATTTACGATTGATCTTGCACATCGACCACTATCCATCGCAAAGAACCGATGGCAGCAACGCAAGGCTTGGAAAATCCTCGGGTGCACCGGGGGGGAACTGGGTCCGCAATACCCTCCTGACCGGTACATTTTGTGGACCGCGCCGCCAAAGGGAGCTTTCTACCCCGCAATTCCCAGGGCTAGGTTCGGCGGTACGCCCACCAAGATTTTGGGGAATAAACGCAGCCGGGACGCCCCGTAGGGCGTCCCGGCTGATTAGAGATTGGGCATTCGCGGTAAACCGCAAACCCACTTAGTTGCTGCCGGGGCAGATCAAGAAGTTATTTTGCTGCGTACCACCGATGAAAGAGCCGTTAATCTGCTCGAGGGCCATGCTCAACTGCTGGGCGGTGTACTGCGATGCACAACCGCCGAGTACCCGGTTGGCTTCGCGGATCACCTCGATCACGGTGAGGCCCTGGAAGGGACCACTGGCGACCACCATGTCCCCGAAAGGATACACCGAGGCCGAGAAGTTTGGATCGAAATCATCAAAGGTCGTGGTCAGCATGGCGGCTACGATGCGACCGGCCAGGGTGCTGGAAATGCCCGTACCATTGTTCGCTACGCACGCATTGCTGTTGTAGGGATTCTGGCGGCAGTATCCGATGCCCCCAATCGCGCCGGAACCGGAGAAGGTCACTTCCATCTTGATGACGTTGTCCGGGGGCGTATTGTCCATTTCCATCAGGTCGATGGACTTGCGGGAGTTGTTCCCGATCTGCGGACAAGAGATTTCGTACATCGGGCGGTTGTCCGAGTAGTAGAAGCGAATCTTGTTGTTCGCGTGGTCATCCAAGTCCACGAGCAACAACTGATTCAGCGTAATCGGATCGTCGAAATCGAAGGTAATGGTGCCCCCGGCCGCATCGTCGTCCGGATTGTCTACGAAACCATCGTTGTTGTTGTCGCGCACGTTTTCCGCAAGGATAATGATATTGCCTTCGGGGACATTGTTGATGCCCATCGGATTGGTGCCCCCCGAGCCGATACCGGGCCCACCGTAGGCCTGATTGGGTGTACCGAGGTCCCAGTCACCGCCCGAAGGTTGGGCGGAATTAAAGATGATGACATCACCGGTGCGGTTGTTGTGATCACTTTCGCCCGAGATCGTCATCCCGATATCGTCCCGGTACAGCGTGGTGATGAACTGACCCTTCTGGGTCGCAGCGCCGCCCTGACCGGCCGGAGCATCGGTATCAAAATCAACGAAGCCACAGGCGTCGGCGGCATTCCAGTCGGAGCAAAAGTCAAACGTCGCCCGGTTGGAAACGCGACCGAGGGGATCACTTAAATTTTGCGTAATCAGATCCGTTCCCTGCGTGGGCAGGAAGGCTTCTATTGCGCTAGCGCTGGTAAAATTGGCGACGTAGCCGTTGACGCAACCGATGGTCAAACCACTCGGATAGGCGTCGTCAAAGTTGGCCTGGAGGTATTGAGCGGCCGGGCCATCGGTACCGCATACGCCGTACTGGCACTGGCTAAACGTCAGGTATTCGGCGGTGCAATCATCGGGATCGGGACCGCAGATGACCGGGCACCAAGGGGTGATGAACGGCGAGATGCTGTTCATTTCCGGAGCATTCATATCGTTCCAGCGGGTGTTGTAGCCATAAAGATCAACTTCAGAATCGGCATCAATCCCCGAAAAGAAGTTCAACTTCACCACCGTCAGCCGGAAAGCCATGTCGAAACAGGGCGAAGGCAGGTCCGAAAGCTGATAGGTTAACTGCCAGCGGTTCAGTACCGGATCAATGTCGATGGACAGCCAGTCATTGCTGACAATCGGAACTCCATTTTGGTCGAGCTGGAAGTTTGAGGTCAGCCCGATGAAGGAACGGCTCAAGTCGGCGAACCAACCCGTAGCGAGGGTGAAGTTCATCAACATGAGGTCGTCGCCGTTGAGCATTTCGATGAAGCCCCAGGGCGGTGTCACCGGAGGGCAAGGGAGGGGAGTATTGTTAAAGCTCCCGCAGTAATCTACGTTCAGTCCGCCGGCGGCGGTAGCCAGATGTACCGTGTCAAATCGGCTGCAAACAGGGTCCGGCAGCGGATGCGGATCGGTATCGGCTCCGGCGAGGGTTGGTGCTTCATTGTTCGAAGCGTTCACTGGCTTCACGTTCTCAGGCTGACAGCTCGTAAGGGCAAATGCCAGCGCCACCGTGACGGCCAATGTTCTTAACAAGAAATTCATTATCCTTGATGCTTTAGATGATGGTATATAACTACTGATTGATTGAAGACGTGGTTATCTGATGTCTGACGTTTAACGCGGGTATTGGTCAATCGTTTCTCGTGCAGGGAAGGCGAACGATTCGCAACCAAATCCTTACAAATATCGAGCGTTAGGATAAGAAATTCAAAGATTTTGTAGAAGATATTTTGATCATGAAGATATGCGGTCACATTTTTTTTACTGTTTATCGACAAAATAACAATTCTTCAAAATAAACGCCTCTGAATTAAAAATATATCACATATTATCCCAATTATCACCATTTAAAGTTAAGCTATTGTCAATCAGTTGTTTATACTCCTAACCTTTGCCCAAACAAACCCTCACATTACCTGCTTAATTCAATACCAACCAACGATATATGCCTTTTTTAGCACAATTTGACCGAAATGACTCCTACACAAACAACCTTTTCAACTGAGGTTTTTGATCCGCGTAAGATTTTCTCTCATTCATGAAATTTTGCGGATTCATCGGAGTATTCCGGAGGATTGTGCAGTAATTTTTCTCTTATTTTTTACTTTTTTGTGTTTTTTCTTACATCTAGCTCGCTCCCCAAGGCCAAGCAGTACCAAAAAATAACCCGGTCACAAGCGGACCGGGTTACCAAATATTAGCTGAATTGCTGTTACGTATCGGGATCAGCTTCCACACATAATGCAGTCGTCGGGATTGTCAATTGCACACGATGAAGCATCACTGCTTTCCGCCGCGACCACGCTGACTTTTTCTTGCTCCCGGTCCTTGCGTTCCTTCAGGGCGGCCGCGTCCACGGTAAACTTGATGGCGTCGGCAGCGGCCTTCGTCCGCAAGTAATACATGCCCGTCTTCAAACCTTTCTCCCAAGCGTAAAAGTGCATCGACGTCAGTTTGCCGAAGTTGGCATCCTTCATGAACACGTTCATGCTTTGGCTCTGGCAGATGAAAGCTCCACGGTCCGCCGCCATGTCAATGACCGACTTCATCTTGATTTCCCAAGCGGTCTTGTACAGTTCGCGGAGGTCTTCCGGAATCTCATCAAAATCCTGGATCGAACCGTTGGCGGCCATCAGCCGGTTTTTCATCGAGTCATTCCAAAGCCCAAGCTTGATCAGATCGTGCAAGAGGTGCTTGTTGACCACGATGAACTCACCGGAAAGTACCCGGCGCGTGTAAATGTTGCTGGTGTAGGGTTCGAAGCACTCATTATTGCCCAGAATCTGGGAGGTTGAGGCAGTCGGCATCGGAGCGAGCAGCAAGCTGTTGCGCAGACCGTGCTGCTGTACTTTTGCCTTGAGCGTGTACCAGTCCCAGCGTTCGGTCGGCTGTACGCCCCAGAGGTCAAACTGGAACTGACCCTGGCTGGCCGGCGACCCTGCGTAGGATTCGTAGGTTCCGTTCTTCTCCGCCAGTTCCATGGAAGCTTCCATCGCACCGAAATAGATCGTCTCAAAAATGTCCCGGTTGAGTTGACGGGCTTTCGCACTGTCAAAAGGCAAGCGCATCTTGATAAACGCATCGGCAAGGCCCTGAACCCCGATTCCGATGGGACGGTGGCGCATATTGGAATTTTTCGCCTCAGGAACCGGATAGTAATTGATGTCGATGACCTTGTTCAGGTTGCGGGTCACGACCTTGGTGATTTCGTAGAGGCGCTGGAAATCGTACTCGCCTTCCTCGTTTACAAAGTTGCCCAGGGCAATCGACGCGAGGTTGCAGACCGCCACTTCATCCGGTGAAGTGTACTCCAAAATTTCCGTACAGAGGTTTGAGGAGCGGATCGTTCCCAGATTTTTCTGGTTCGACTTCTCGTTGGCGGCGTCTTTGTAGAGCAAGTAGGGCGTGCCCGTCTCCACCTGTGATTCCAGAATTTTGAACCAGAGGTCCTGGGCTTTCACCACTTTGCGGGCGACACCGGAAGCTTCATACTTTGCGTAAAGCGCACGGAACTCATCGCCGTAAACGTCGAAAAGACCCGGTGCTTCGTTCGGGCAGAACAGGGACCAATCGCCCCCACCTTTGACCCTCTCCATGAACAGGTCCGGAATCCAGAGCGCGTAGAACAGATCACGGGCGCGGTGTTCTTCTTTGCCGTGGTTTTTCTTCAGTTCGAGGAATTCAAAGACGTCGGCGTGCCAGGGCTCCAGATAAATCGCAAATGCTCCCTTGCGCTTACCCCCGCCTTGATCCACATAGCGAGCGGCGTCATTGAATACGCGCAGCATCGGCACGATGCCATTGGAAGTGCCGTTGGTGCCTTTGATGTAAGAACCCGTCGCGCGGATATTGTGGATGCTCAAACCGATACCTCCGGCGCTCTGAGAAATCTCCGCGCACTGCTTCAGCGTAGCGAAAATCCCCGGGATGCTGTCTTCCTGCATTGATAGCAAGAAGCACGAAGACAACTGCGGACGCGGCGTACCAGCATTGAACAGGGTCGGCGTCGCGTGGATGAACCACTTTTCCGACATCAAATTGTAGGTCTCAATCCCCGCCTCAATATCTTCGCCGTGGATGCCGACAGCGACGCGCATGAGCATGTGCTGAGGACGCTCAACGATCTTGCCGTCCATTTTCAGGAGGTAGGAGCGTTCCAGTGTTTTGAAACCGAAGTAGTCAAAGTTATAATCGCGGTCGTAGATGATCGTTGAGTCAAGGATATCGGCGTATTTCTTGACGATCCGCGCCGTGTCTTTTCCGACCAGCGGGGCGTCTTCGCCCGTGATGGGATCCTTGTATTTGCGCAACTTTGAAACCGTCTTCGAAAAGGATTTCTCGGTGTACTTGTGCAGGTTCGAGATTGCGATCCGTGCCGCGAGGGTAGCGTAATCCGGGTGCCGCGTGGTCATTGAGGCGGCGGTTTCGGCTGCGAGATTGTCCAGTTCTTCCGTCTTGACGCCTTCGTACACCCCTTCGATTACTTTCATCGCAACCTGTACAGGTTCGATGTACTTGGTGTTGAGGCCGTAGACCAGCTTTTTGATCCGGGCAGTGATCTTATCAAACTTGACTTCTTCTTTTTTACCGCTTCTTTTGATTACATACATGGGTGGGGTTGGTTAAAAATAGTTATTAGCAGGGAGTCAACGGGTTACGGAGAGTTTACTGTGGGATACGCTCGCCCCAATGAGGCAGAGATATTCCGAATCGCAACGAGGGAAGCGACGGAAAATGAATCACTTGAACGAAAGTATGCGCAGCAAAATCAAGGTTACTTTATTGAACAGCCCCCAATTAAAAGTCTTCGTCCAGGGTGAAGACTTGGTCTTCCTTGCGGGACATGACACCCGCTTTTTGGTACTCGGCCACGCGCTTCTCGAAGAAGTTTGTCTTGCCTTGTAGCGAAATCAGATCCATCCAAGGGAAGGGATTGGCCGTGCCATAGACTTTGTCCACGCCGAGTGCGCCGAGCAAACGGTCAGCCACAAATTCAATGTACTCGCTCATGAGCTTCGCGTTCATCCCGATCAGCGAGACGGGCAAAGCATCCATGATAAATTCTTTCTCAATGGACACCGCTTCAGTGATGATGTTGCGGACGACACTTTCGTCGAGTTTGTTCTGCAACATCGAGTACAGCAAGCAGGCAAAGTCGCAGTGCAATCCTTCGTCGCGGCTGATCAGTTCGTTGGAAAAGGTCAGACCGGGCATCAAACCCCGCTTCTTCAGCCAAAAGATCGAGCAGAAACTGCCGGAAAAGAAGATTCCTTCTACGGCCGCAAAAGCAATGAGCCGTTCGGCGAAGGCGTTGGTATCATTGATCCACTCCAATGCCCAGTTTGCTTTCTTCTGGACACAGGGAACCGTCTCCAAGGCGTTGAAGAGGCGGTCTTTTTCCACCGGATCTTTGATGTAAGTATCAATGAGTAGGCTGTAAGTTTCCGAATGGATATTTTCAATGGCGACCTGGAAACCGTAGAAACAGCGTGCCTCCGGAACCTGAACTTCGGCGAGGAATTGCTCGGCCAGATTTTCATTTACGATGCCATCACTAGCGGCAAAAAAAGCGAGTACGTGCTTGATGAAGTGGCGCTCATTGTCGTTGAGTTTCTCCCAATCGGCGAGGTCCGGTGCCAGGTCAATCTCTTCGGCCGTCCAGAAGCTGGCTTCTGCTTGTTTGTACATTTTCCAAATTTCCGGCTGTTGAATCGGAAAAAGCACGAAGCGATTCTTGTTCTCTTGCAGTAGAGGCTCAATTTGCGGGTTTTGATCTTGTGGTGTCATCGGGGTATGGTGGTCTACAGGTGTTCAGGATTATTGAAATAAAAAGGCGAAAGTTCCTCTTTGATCAGCTTTTACAACGCTGTAAACATCTGATTCTAATCCAATAAAAAAACTGTATCGGGAAAGAGAAACTCTCGATTCGGATTACAAGTCTAATACTTGACTACGAGAGTTTGCACGGTACTTTTCAACAGGAAAATTTTGATAAAATTTTAATTGTCTAAAAAACAGACCGTTGGGATGTGTAGGCTTGTTGATATTAAATCAACATTCACTTAGGATGAATTTCTCAAATTTTTTACAGAAATCTTTCCCACAAATAATTCACACGTTATCCACGCCAGGTTAAGCAGACAGAAAAATGGGCATACGGCCCAAAAACCTGTAAATGAATCGTTTAGTTGAACTTTTGCCAAACATTCTATAACAAAACCAAGGGTGAAGGGGAGAAGCAAAGCACAAAGATGAGGATGGCCAGCCAGGCCAGCACCTTGCGCTTTCTATCCAAAGGGGTGTCATCCGGAGCCCGGGGATGATCCACCCCAATCATCGTCACCGCCAGGAAAGAATACAGCAACCAGATTCCGTTGACTGCGATCCCCGGAAAGAGCCATTTGGCCGCCGCCTGCACCAGCAATGCTCCGCCCACACCCAGCAGGATTTGCCCGACACTCCAATCCCGCACCAAGCGACGCACCACGTAAAACACAAACCCGGCATACAGCAATAATTTTAATGCTTCCTCACCCAGCCAGCGTTGATAACTGCTGTAGTAGGAAGGGTCAAATTCGGTAATTGTCACCACCCCGGTTCCCCCGACGAGCAACAGCGCCAACACCGAGGCCCGGCTCACGTAACCGGCGATGCGTTTTCCAAACAGCCCGTACACCACGTGCCCCCCGTCCAGTTGACCGATGGGCAAAAGGTTCAACGCCGTAAAAAACAGGGTCAAAAATCCCGTAAAAATGTAAGGGTAGTGCATCATCTCGAAGGCTGGCGGCAGCTCCGCCCGGTCCAGCGGCAAAATCGCCATCAGCAGGTCCATCAGCAGACTCCCCCCCAAAACCAGGGCCGGCTTCCCCTTTTCTTGCAAATCTTCCAACGTAGGCACCCCGCCGTGCTCCAATAAATACTCGGGGTGAATGCCCAGCACCGTCTCTTCCATCGGCGGAAGGTTCAGCAAACCGTACACCAGTAAGCCGAGCGCCACCACAAATCCGGCCAGGGGCCCCGCCACCCCGATGTCAAAGTATTTCTGGCGGCTCCCCGGCAACTCCCGAATGCGGATCACCGCCCCAAACGAGCCGATGTTAATCAGCGAGAACGGAATGTAAATCGGAATGTAATACGGCAGACTCACCTTGACCCGGTGGTAGACCGCCGTAAAGTAGTGCCCGAATTCATGGACGGTAAGAAACCCCAAAAAAGAAAGGGAGAACGGCAGGCCATCCGGCAGATCTGCCCAGGTGAGGCTGCCTCCACGAAAGAAAGACCGTCCGGTAATCAGCTCCAGCCCGGCGATGCTCGTAGTCAAAAGGGTGACCAGGAACAGCACTATATGCAAAAGGTAGCGGTTCCGCTGCTGCTGCTTCCCTGGTTCCATGCCGCCGTTGTCCTCCATTGTGCAATTTGCTGTGCGCTATCGCTGACTATCAACATCGAGCCGGGCCATCGCCTCGACCAATTTTTTTAACTTAGCGCACGTCTCTACAAATTAATTTAAAAGTTACCGGATTTACCACCTTATGACCATCGTTTCTTCCCTTGAGGGGACCGGCGTACAGGAATTTTGGCAGGGATTCCTACCCACGGGCGAGGCCCAAAACCCGATCCTTTGGCACCAGCGGCGGGGCACTTGGCGCTCCCTGTCCTACAAAGACCTCAATGCGCAGGCCCACTGTGCGGCGGCCTTTCTCATGGCACGGGGCCTCAAAAAAGGCGATGCCGTCGGCTTGGTCGCTCGGCAATCGGTGGACTATGTGGTGCTCGACCTCGCTTTGCAATTTTTGGGGGCGGTCAATGTCACGCTGCCGTCAGACCTACCCCTGGACGCCCTGCACCGCCTTTGCGATGCCTACCATTTCCGCTTTGTCCACTATTCCGATGTCGCGGCCTTCCAACAACACGGCCAATTGGAAATCCTCAAGCCCCGCTTGCACACCGTTCTGATTTCGGGCGAGGACGTGGACGAACTCGATGCGGAAAAAGTCGTCACCTTTGACCGGGTAGTCGAATTGGGCAAAATCGACTGGCGCGAACAATCTCGGGAATTGACCGCGATGAAAAGGGCGGTCACTCCGGAAGACATTTACGCGGTTTCTCCCCGGATCGGTGATCCGGAAGCCGCCCGGCCGGTCACTTTTGGGCAAATGTTGGCGGCGGTGAACCACTCGGAGACCATCTTCCAAGAGCAATCGGTGCGCGTCGCCTTTCTCGCCACTGCCCCTCAACAACAGCACAGCCGGACCCACGGAATCTTTCCCGCGGTGCGCCGGCAAGCGGCCTGCTATTTGTTGCCCGAGCACGACTTACAACCCGACTTCTTTCGCGAACTGCACCCCCACGCCCTGATCACCGACACCGTCCACGCCGAACAGCTCTACCAAGCCCTGCCGGAATTCCTCGGGGGTGGCCCGGTCTCAGAAAAAGCCATTGCCAAGGCCCACGAAATCCTGGATCGCCGCGACCAAGCCCTCGCCGAAGGCAAAAAAGACCCCTTCATGAACCGGGTCCGCTTCCGCACCGGCAACAAAAAGCTCTACCGCAAAGTCATTTCCGCCCTCGGCGGCCAGTTCAACACCCTGATTTGCGCGCCCACTGCACCGGCTCCCCCCACCCAACGCTTCCTCACCGAATGTGGGGTGAGGTTGATTTCTGATTTCCCATGAAATTCCCTCAATTTTCGATGGCGTCCCCGCCACGGTGCGCCAAGGCGTACAGTTCGTGGAAAATTGGCGACTAAGTCGCGGGGTATTCTTGCGCTTTGTCGGTTGCGCGTTCTGATCGCGCCAATTGGAAATTCTCCACGGAAAATCCTCGAGGGCGCACAACGGGCCGTGCGGCTACGATCCTTGTGCTGCAAGGGATTTTGCGGTCATTTTTTCGATTGTAGGTCGCGCATTCGGGACGTGCGAATTGAAAATTGGAAATCAGATGATTGGAAATTCTCACGTTGCCCGTGGAGGACGCGCCAATTGGAAATTGAAAATTTTTAACTTTGCTCCCAAAACACGCTGGTCTATGATATTATCTATGACGGGGTACGGCTCCGCGACGGCTACTTCGGACAATTACAAAGTCACCGTTGAACTCAAATCGCTCAACAGCAAGTACGTCGAAATCAACATCAAGCTGCCCCGCAACTACATCAAGGAGGAAATGAACTTGCGCAACCTCCTCACCAAATCTCTCCAGCGCGGCAAGATCAATGTCCTCCTCAACGTTGAGATCCTCAATCCGGAAAAGCAGCGCCTCCGCATCAACGTGCCCCTCGTAACCAGCTACGCAAACGAGCTCGAAGCCCTGCGCCTAAACCTCGGACTGGAACAGCAAGTCGACCTAGAATATCTCCTCAGCCTGCCGGATGCGGTCCGCATGGACGGCGGCGAAGGGGATCCCGAGGAATGGGAACTGATCGACCAAGCCTTCCGCCAAGCTACCCAAGCCCTGATCCGCAGCCGCACTGAAGAAGGCAAAGCCCTCGCCCAAGACATGCTCTCCAGCAACGAAGTCATCGCCGAACAACTCGTCGAAGTGCGCAAATTGCTTCCCCAACGCATCGAAAACATCCGCTCCCGCGTGCTCTCTTCCCTCCAGGAAGTCAAAGACCGGGTGCAGATGGACGGCAACCGCTTCGAACAAGAGATCCTGTACTACATCGAAAAGCTCGACATCAACGAGGAAATGGTGCGGCTGGAAAAACACATCGCATACTTCCGTCAGACCCTCGCCGAACCGCGCAGCCACGGCAAAAAACTCGGTTTCATCTCTCAGGAAATGGGCCGCGAGATCAATACCATCGGCTCCAAGGCCAACGATGCCGACATCCAAGTCTTCGTCGTAAAGATGAAAGAAGCCCTGGAACAGATCAAAGAACAGGTCCAAAACGTCGTCTGATCCGCCAACCTCCGCGCCATGAAAATCGGACTCTTTTTTGGCTCCTTCAATCCCGTACACATCGGTCACCTCGTGATCGCCCAGGCGGCGGTCAACGAAACTGAACTCGACCGTGTTTGGATGGTGGTCACCCCCCAGAATCCCTTTAAGAAAAAGACTTCTCTCCTGGGTGAATACGACCGCTACCGCATGGTGGAACTCGCCCTGGAAGGCAACCTCGCCATCGAAGCCTCCAATGTCGAATTTGCCCTGCCCAAGCCATCTTATACCATTGACACCCTGAACCACCTCAACCGGAAATACGCCAGCTACGAATTTGCCTTGATCATGGGGGAGGACAACCTGGCCCACCTGCACAAGTGGAAAGATGCCACGCGCGTCCTGCAGTATCCGATCTATTGCTATCCGCGGCTGGGCGGCGAGACCGACCATTTTGCCCGCTACCCCGACATCGTGCGCTTTGAAATGCCCTACCTCGACATTTCCGCGACCCGCATCCGCAACATGATCAAGGAAGGCAAATCAGTGCAGTACTTGGTGCCGGGCGCAGCATTTAGCTACCTGGAAGACAACGCCCTCTACCGGACTTGACCCCATGAAACGCCTGATCCCCAGCATCATTACCCTGCTGAACCTCGCTTGTGGAGCGGCGGCGATCTTGATCGCCATTGGGGAAACAGCGATTGGGGGCAATCGCCACTGGTGGGTAGCCGGCTTGATGGTGCTGGCCATGCTCGCGGACTTTGCCGATGGACTGGTCGCGCGGCTGCTGAAGGTTACCTCGGAAATCGGAGCGCAACTCGACTCCTTAGCGGACATGGTCACCTTTGGGCTGCTCCCGGGCATCCTCGTCTACCAAGTCCTGTTTTTGCAGCTCACCGCCAATGATCCCGGCACCGGGAACAATCACCTTGCGTACTGGCCCTGGTTGGGGCTGATCATTCCCCTTTTTTCCGCCTACCGACTTGCAAAATTCAACGTCGATACCCGGCAGACCACCCACTTCCGGGGATTTCCCACGCCGCCCAATGCATTTCTGTTTCTGTCGATTTACCTGCTGTTTGCCGAAGATTGGGCGCCACTCGGATTTCACCCCGATCAACTGCGCACCGCCTGGACGCCCGTGGAACTGATCGATTTGAGTTTCATTTATCAACCCATCCCCCTCAGTATCATCACCGTGGTCATGTCCCTGCTCTTGGTTTCCAACGTGCCCCTGCTGTCCTCCAAAATGAGCAATTACCGCCTGCAGAACAACTGGGTGCTGTATGGATTAGTGGGAATTTCGCTAGTTTTGCTAGCGATCATGTGGTACAAAGCAGTGCCGCTCATCATCGTGCTGTACTTCATTGCCTCATTCATTGACCGCATAAGCAGAAGAACATGAAATTTCGCGCCCACATCAATATCATGCCCCGTCCGGAACTGCTCGATCCCCAGGGCAAAGCCACCACCCTCGGCCTGCAAAACCTCGGTTTCGCGACCATGGACAACCTTCGTATCGGCAAGCGCATCGCCCTCGACGTAGAAGCCACCACCCAATCGGAAGCCGAAGCCAAAGTCGAGGAAGCCTGTAAGAAACTGCTCGCCAACCTCATCATGGAGAGCTACGAGTTTTCCCTGGAAGAATTGAACTGATTTTCAATCGTCAATTGGCACGTGCCCCATTGGAAATTGCCCAATTGACCATTGGAAATTGATAATCCCCCCATGGCTATTTATCTCGATTACAACGCTACGACGCCGGTGGATCCGCGGGTGATGGAAGAGATGTTGCCATTTTTTGGGGAAATGTACGGCAATGCCGCCAGCCGCACCCATGCCTTTGGGTGGCAAGCCGAAGAAGCGGTCAAAACCGCCCGCAAACGCATCGCTGAACTGATCGGCTGCCGCCCGGAAGAAATTGTCTTCACTTCCGGGGCGACAGAAAGTATCAACCTTGCCCTCAAAGGCATTGCCGACGCCTACGCAGCCCAGGGCAATCACATCATCACCGTCGCCACCGAACACAAAGCGGTACTCGACACTTGCGCCCACCTGGAAAAAATCGGCAAGCGGGTGACCTATCTGCCGGTAGATGCCCAGGGCCAGATCGACCTCGCCGAATTGGAAGCCGCGCTGACCGCGTCCACCATTCTTGTGGCCATCATGATGGCCAATAACGAGACCGGTACTGTCCATCCCATGACCGAGATTGCCGAAATCGTCTACCGCCACGGAGCAATCTTGATGAGCGATGCCACCCAAGCCGTGGGCAAGCTCCCCGTTCGGGTCGATGACCTCGGCATCGATGCCCTCGCATTTTCCGCCCACAAGATGTACGGGCCCAAAGGCGTGGGGGGCCTGTACCTCCGGCGGCGCCATCCTCGGGTGCGGCCGCTTCCCCAACTCCACGGCGGCGGCCACGAACTGGGATTTCGAAGCGGAACCCTAAACGTACCCGGGATTGTGGGCCTGGGCAAAGCCGCAGAAATCGCCCGCACCGAAATCGAACCGGAAGCAAAGCGCCAGGCTGCCCTGCGGGATCAATTGGAGCATGCCCTGCTGCACGTCCCCGGTGTTTCCGTTAACGGCCCACCGGACAACCGCCTCCCCAATGTCAGCAACCTCAGCATCCGCTACGTAGAAGCCGATGCCCTCATCATGGCCATGCGTGAAGTGGCGGTATCCACCGGAAGTGCCTGCACGAGTGCCTCCATCGAGCCGTCCCATGTCCTGCGCGCTATGGGCCTGCCCGACGACGATGCCTACGCCTCCATCCGCTTCAGCCTGGGGCGCTTCACCACGGCGGAAGACATCGAAATTGCCACCCAACACGTGATCCACGCCATCGACCGGCTGCGAAAACTGAACCCCGAATGGCAAAATTTCGTAGCTCAAAATGGAATTTGACATTGCGCGACACCCGTGATGATGTCGGCTTTGGCCCTCAACTTTTTTTTAGTTATTTTGTTATTCCAACAATACAATCTGAAAATTTTCACTAACGCTATACAATGAGCACGACGACGACAGAACCGATGGTAATGGTTTCCGACAAAGCGGCCATCCGCTTGCAGGAACTTCGCGCGGAAGAAGGACATCCCGAACACTACGGAGTCCGCGTATCGGTCAAAGGCGGTGGCTGCTCCGGTTTGTCTTACGACCTGGGATTTGACGGGACCGAACAACCGGGCGACCACATATTTGAGCACAATGGCATCACGGTATACGTCAATGCCAAAAGTCTGCTGTACCTCATCGGCACGGTGCTGGATTTCACCGATGGCCTGAACGGCAAGGGCTTTGAATTCAACAATCCAAACGCATCGCGGACCTGCGCGTGCGGCGAAAGCTTTGCCGTTTGATCGCGGTACCGCTTACGATACAATTTAAACGGGGACGTCGTGCGGGCGTCCTTTTTGCTTGTCTGCCCCTCCGTTTCCTCTTTTCCCACTGAGCCGTATGGAAAAAAAAGCCATCTCTGAAGTCAATGCTGTTGCCGCCATCATGGACACCTGCTTCAGTCAGGTCGAGGAAAAGTGGGACGTGCTGTGGGGACCGATCCACCGCATCATGCGCGAAGCCGGACAGAAAGTGGCCAAGAAAGAGTTTGCCCGCTTCAATTTTGCCTTGGCGGTTTTGGCGGTCAATACCCGCTCAACCTTTGACCTGCTCCCGGGCGACCAGGCCGAGCGCCTGTTTGTCCACCTGGAACGGATGCTGGAACGCAACCTCGGCGGCGGTGCGGGTTACCACGCCGTACGCAATTCCCTGGTCAAATTCACCGAAGCCTACAACAACGGCGTCCTGCACATCCGCAACCCCTTGGTGGACGTCGCCACGCTCCTTTACTACAAAATCGGAATGCAAAACACCCAGCAGTTCGTCGTCGATGAATCGTACTACGTACCCGAACCCCGCCTGGTAGACTACCTCGTCCGCGCCCTCACGATGTTCATCGGAAAATGGGATCTTCTTTTGGAGAGGTATCAATTAAAAATACCGAATTGATTTCCGATTGGCGCCGGAGAATTTCCGATTCCTCGATTTTCGATTTCCAATGGGCGGGAAAATTTTCAATTTCTCAATTTCCGATTCCCAATGGGCGCGTCCGGGACGCGCAATTAACAAAACTCAAAACAAGACTTCTTCCCGTAGCCGCATTCAAATTTATCAATTTGAACACCGCGCGGCGGAGGATGGATTTCCAATGGGCGCGTCTGGAACGCGCAACCTTCGATTTCAAACAATCATCCCCAAACTTGGTCCTTTTCCGTAAACGCGCGGAGGAGGAATTTCAAACATAGAGAATACGCTGCGGCGAACAAGGGCTTTGTGCACAAAAGCCGACTGCTTCAATCGCAGTTGTCCAGCACTGCCCGAGACCAATTCCGAACGGCAACTGGCCTTTCCAAGATGGCCTGCGCAAGGCCGTTCATTGGGAATTCTCCAATTGAAAATTAGCAACTAGACATTAACTCCGTGGTGGCGGCAGAGGGCGGCGAGGCCATCCTGAAAACCTTGGCCGACCGCTTTGAATTTCCAGCCACCGTCTTTGCGGTAGAGTTCTGCGGCGATGACCGAGGTTTCGATGGAAAAGTCCTCCGACAGGTCGTAGCGGATCATCTCTTCGTTGGTGGCCTTGTCCACCAAGCGGATGAATGCATTCTGAACCTGGCCAAAATTTTGGCTCCGCGTCGGGCCTTCGTGAATGTCGACCGCAAAAACAATCTTTTGCACTCCGTCGTCCACCCCGGCCAAGCTGACGTTGATGATCTCGTCGTCACCTTCGCCTTCGCCCGTGCGGTTATCACCCGAATGCACCACCGAGCCGTCCGGCGAGGTCAAATTGTTGAAGAAGATAAAGTGATGATCGGAGAGCACCTTGCCGTCGGCACCAGTAAGGAACAGAACCACGTCGAGGTCAAAATCCTCGCCGGCAAATTGCTGAACGTCCCAGCCGAGACCCGCGTGAATTTCCTGCATTCCGGGAGCTTCCTTGTCCAGGCTGACATTTTGTCCTTTCTGTAAGCTGATCGCCATAATTGCTTCTGTAAGGTGAGAGTGGGTTTAAATTGTTGGCCCCGAAAATAGGGAAAATTCCCCTATTCTGACGTCCGATAATGCCACGGATACCCGGGACGCTACCACCGCTCAAATCCTCCTCTTCTGCACTACTAGCCGGTCCAGCGCAACTCGCGTTGGCTCCCACCCCCGGACCCAGAGGTCGTCTTGTCCGCCTCGGAAATACTGCTAGAATGTGCTGATGGATGCGCTTATTGCTGGTCGGTAAAATGGGCGCGGCGCTTGGCCTGGGCCATCTTTTTCTGGAAAAACTCCTCCGATTTTCCCCGGGGGATCGACAAAGAAACCCATTCGTCCCCAACGATGGTCCGGGCGATCAGTACGATTTGTCCCACGTGGTAAGCATAGTGCCCGAGTTGGCGGTGGAGGGCTTCCACTACCAAGTGCCCTTCGTTGCGGATGTAAACCACCCGGTCCATGTCCTCCCCCGACAAAGTGGCAAACATGTCCTCGACGACCCGCCAGCCCCGGTCCCAGAGCTCTTCCATTTCTTCCCGCGTCCCAAAGTCCAGCACAAATTCAGTGTCGCGGTTGCGGTCCGGTTTTTCCCCGTCTGTAGTCAGGAAGTCGGTGAACCGCGAACGCATATTGCCCGACAAATGCTTGACCAGCACCGCAATCGAGTTTCCCTCCGGTCCCGGTACCCAAAACAGGCCCGCTTCCGGTACTTGGGTCATGGCCCGTTCTCCCAATGCCTTGTAATAGGCGTACAACTTTTGAATACTGATTAGAGTACTATGAGCGAGATTTTCCATATAACCAGAACTTACTTCAAATTCCGGATAAAATCATCGACTCCCGGGGAAAATTCCTCCGGAGATTGCCTTCGAATCAAATCGGGTGTGTATTTTCGCAGAATATGCGCTATACGTCTCCCCGTTCCCTCTTCTTCGGCATTGTTCTCCTGTTTTGCGCCGAAACCACCTTTGCCAATGGCCGCCTGCTCGATTACGAGTTCCTGACCACCGTCACCAAGGAACGGATGGATTCCTTGCTCAGCTGGGCGGGAACCCCCAAACGCCTGGTTCCGGTGCGCTATGACGTTGAGGTGTATTCGGTCCGCTACCTTACCGAATGGTTCAATGGTGAGCAGATCCGCGCCAGCGGCTACTACCTGCATCCCAAAGGCAACGCCGCCCCGATGTCCCGTGTAATCTACAACCACGGATCCCGGGCCCGCAAGCGGTGGGAATTCAAGTTTCAGGGGGAAGAAGCCATCGCCTGTTTCTTCGCCGCGGATGGCTACTCGGTGCTCATGCCGGACTTTGTGGGGCTGCGCGAAGGGGAACGCCGCCACCTCTACCACCACTCAGAATCCGAAGCCCTCGCCAATGTCAACCTGTTGCGGGCCGCCCGCGACCTCGATGCTGACCTGGGGGTCACCGTGAACGAACAGTTGTTCATTTCCGGCTATTCCCAGGGAGGCCACGCTTCCTTGGCCACCCACGCGTACATCCAAAACCAGCTCCCCGACGAATTCCAGGTGACCGCTTGTGCCCCCCTTTCCGGGGCCTACGATTTGAGCGGCGTGCAGGCTGAAGTCATGTACGACCAGTACAATTCCCCGAGCTATCTGCCCTACCTGCTGTACACGATGCAGACCGTCTACGAAGTATTGCCGGACAGCCACGCTTACTTCATCTCCCCCTACGATACCATGCTGCCGCGCCTCTTTGACGGGGTGCTCGGGCTGGGCGAAATCGACGATTTTCTACCCGATACACCCGCCGCAGTGATCAAACCCCAACTGCTGACGCGGCTCCAGTCAGAACCGGACAATGTCCTCTGGACAGCCCTCAAAGAAAATTCGCCTATGCACTGGACCCCGGAAGCGCCCGTGCTGATGTGCTATTGCACCGGCGATGAGGAGGTGCGGTACCAAAATGCCTTGGTGGCCAAAAAACAGATGCGCCAGCTCGGGGCTCGCCGGGTCAAAACCTTTAAATCCGGCGGGAAGAAATTTTCCCACGGTGCCTGCGCTATCTTTGCCACGATTCAAGCCAAGATGTGGTTTGATAGCTTCCGCAACGGCAGCAAAAATGGGCGGCGTGGCCCCCTCTGGAACCGGTTTCTGCTTCGGCTGGGTCGGCTAAAGTTCAACCCAGAAGATTTACAATAACCCTTTTCTCGGATCAATATATTCAAGCAATACACACCATGAATCCAATTTATACTGAAGGTATGCTGCGCGAGGACGCCCTCGTCGGCAAGACCATTGTTGTGACCGGAGGCGGTACGGGCCTCGGCAAGTCGATGAGCCGCTACTTCCTCCAACTGGGAGCAAACGTGGTCATTTCTTCCCGCAAAATGGAAGTGCTGGAGGCATCGGCGGAAGAGCTGCGGGCCGAAACCGGCGGTGAAGTGCTGCCGGTCGCCTGCGACGTGCGCAAATACGAGCAAGTGGAAGCGGTACTGGACGCCGCCTGGGAACGCTTCGGCCAGGTCGATGTCGTGGTTAACAATGCCGCGGGCAACTTCGTAAGCCCCACCGAGCGCCTTTCCCACCGGGCCTTCGACGTGGTGGTGGACATTGTCCTGCGCGGAACGTACTACATGAGCCTTGCCGCCGGTAAGCGCTGGATCGCCCAGGAAATCAAGGGCACCTTTCTCAACATTGTGACCACTTACGCCTGGACCGGTTCGGGATTTGTGGTCCCGAGTGCGGCGGGCAAAGGCGGAGTACTTGCCCTCACCCGTTCACTGGCTCAGGAGTGGGCGAAGTACGGCATCCGCGCCAATGCCATTGCCCCGGGCCCTTTCCCCACCAAAGGGGCTTGGTCCCGCCTGGTCCCCCCCGGATTTGAGCACATTGCGGATCCCGCCCACCGGGTTCCACTCAAGCGCAACGGCGAACATCAGGAACTCGCCAATCTCGCCGCTTACCTCGTCTCCGACTTTAGTGCTTATATCACCGGCGATGTCCACACGATTGACGGGGGCGAATGGATCTACAATGCCGGCCAGTTTACTGCGCTGGATCAGATCCCGCAGGAAGCCTGGGACGAAATCGAGCGCCAGGTGCGCGGGAAGAAGTAGTCCCCCCAAAATATTCCCCACGGGCGCGGGACCGAAGCGGGTTCCGCGCCCGCCTTTATTTGTTTCCGGGCGATTCCCTCCGAATTTGTCCCGTTGTGCCACGGCGTTTTTACGTAATTTCACGTCATGAAAGTCAGGAAAGAAGATGCGCTGGAATACCACCAGCGTGCCCCCAAGGGAAAAATTGAAGTCAACTCCACCAAGCCCGTCTCCACCCAACGCGATCTCTCGCTGGCCTATTCACCCGGCGTCGCCTATCCGTGTATCGAAATTGCCGAAGATGTGGAAAGGGTATACGACTATACCGCCCGGAAAAATCTGGTCGCAGTCCTCACCAATGGCACTGCGGTTCTCGGCCTGGGCAACATCGGGCCGGAAGCGGCCAAACCGGTTATGGAAGGAAAGGGCGTCCTCTTCAAGAAATTTGCCGGGATCGACGTTTTTGACATTGAGATCAAGGCGGATACAGTTGAAGAATTCGTTGCGGTGGCCAAGGCACTCGAACCGACTTTCGGCGGCATCAACATTGAGGACGTCAAAGCCCCGGAAAGCTTTGAAATCGAGCGCCGGATGACCGAAGAAATGAACATTCCGGTGATGCACGATGACCAGCACGGAACGGCGATCATCTCGGCGGCGGCTTTGATCAATGCCACCGAGATCACGGAGAAAAACATGGCCGACTTAAAAATGGTCATCGTCGGGGCGGGTGCAGCTTCCCTGGCGTGTGCCCGCTTGTACCTGGAACTCGGAGTCAAGCGCGAAAACATCCACATGTTTGACTCCCGGGGTCACCTGCACCACAGCCGGGACAACATGAACAAATACAAGCAGGAATTTGCCCAGCAGGTCGGTCCCAAGCTGGAATTGATCGAAGCATTTGACGGAGCGGATGTCATGATCGGCCTCGCCACCGCCAATTCGGTCTCGAAAGAAATGGTCGCCCGCATGGCACCCAATCCCATCGTTTTTGCGCTGGCCAATCCCGATCCGGAGATTCTGCCGGAGGATGTCCGGGACGTGCGCGACGACGCCATCATCGCCACCGGCCGCTCCGACTACCCCAATCAGGTCAACAATGCCCTGGGTTTCCCCTACATCTTCCGCGGGGCCCTCGATGTACGGGCCACTTCCATCAACGAAGCGATGAAGATCGCCTCGGCCGACGCCATCGCCGCCCTGGCCCGGGAGGCGGTTCCGGAACAGGTGCGGACTGCATACGACGGACAGGACTTGAGCTTCGGTAAGGACTATCTGATTCCCAAGCCACTCGATCCCCGCCTGATCACGCGGGTCTCGATTGCGGTGGCCCGCGCGGCCATGGAAAGCGGGGTCGCTCGCGAACCGATCCAAGACTTCGATGCCTACAACATTGAACTGCAAGAGCGGGTAGGTATCTACGAGAGCTTTACCCGGACCATCATCGACAAGGCCAAGCAAAAGCCCAAGCGGGTGGTCTTCTCCGATGCGGACACCTACAAAATCCTCAAGGCGGCCCAAATCTTGCGCGACGAAGGCATCGCCCAGCCGATTCTACTGGGGAATCGGCAAAAGATTACCCAGATTATTGCCGAGCGCAACCTCGACCTCTCGGACATCCAGGTGATCGACACGACTGAGGAACACGAGAAGCGGGCAGAATTTGCCCAGTTGCTCTACGAAAAGCGCCGGCGCAAGGGCATGACGCTTTACGATGCTTCCAAAGCAGTTTTTGAGCGGAGTTACTACGGGGTCCTCATGCTCGCCAATGGGGAAGCGGATGCCTTCGTGGCGGGCCTGACGAAAAATTATCCCCGGGCGATCCGGCCGGCTCTGCGGGTCATCGGGCGGGAACACAACTCGGCGATCATCGCTGGGATGCACATCGTCCGGCGCAAATCGGGGCCGCTCTTCTTCGCCGATACCACCATCAACAAGAATCCGACGGCGGATCAGCTCTTCGAAATCACCCGCATGGTCGCCGAAAAGGTCCGCGCCTTCAACGTCAACCCCAAGATTGCGATGCTGTCCTACTCCAACTTTGGCAGCAACATCGACGAAAACACGCGCCCCATCATCGAGGCGACGGCCCGCTTGCGGCAAGAGATGCCCGGCTTGATTGTCGACGGCGACATCCAGGCCAACATCGCCCTGCGGCCGGATCTGCTCGATACAAATTACAGTTTCAGCACCCTGGCCCAGCACGGCGGAGCCAACACTTTTATCTTTCCCAACCTCATGGCGAGCAACATCGCTTACAAATTGGTGGGGGAACTCAGCGACGGGGAAATCATCGGTCCGGTCCTGCTGGGCATGAAAAAACCGGTCCACATTCTGCAATTGGGCAGCTCGGTCCGGGAGATCGTCAACATCGCCGCCATCGCGGTGCTCGACGCCCAGATCAAGGAGGGCCTGTACGTATGATTGCTTATCTCCGGGGCAAACTGGCGCACAAGGATCCGACCTTCGTCATCGTCGAGTGCAACGGCGTGGGCTACCACGTGCGCATTTCCCTGAATACCTATTCTCAGTTGGGCAAATCGGAGGCGGTGATGCTGCACACACATTTGCAGATCAAAGAAGACAGCCACGAGTTGTTTGGATTTTCGGATCCTCAGGAAAAGCGGCTGTTCCAGCAATTGCTCGGCATTTCCGGAGTGGGAGGAGTAACCGCGCTGACGATATTGTCCAGCATCAGCCCCAAGGAGCTCTACCGCGTGATCGAATCCGAAGATGTCGCAATGCTGAAAAAAGTGAAGGGCATCGGGGCCAAAACCGCGGGGCGCATCATCCTGGAGTTGAAAGGCAAGTTGGTGACCGAAGACAGCGGCGAAGGTGGCGAGGCCGGACCGACTTCTCAGATCCGTTCGGAGGCCCTGGCTGGTCTGATGGGCCTGGGCATTCCCAAATCGGTTGCCGAAAAGCGCGTGGACAAGGTGCTCAAGACCTCCGAGGGCCAGCCCGATGTCGGCAGCATCATCCGCGAAGCCCTGAAAATGGGGTGATGAATTTCTGATGGCCTGATTTCCGATGGGCGCTGCGCCCGATGGATAGTTCTCCTCCATGGAAAATTCTCTCATTGAGAATTGGAAATCGGAATTTCTTCATCCAGAAATTATTATTTTGGGGGAGATGAAAAATTTGCGGCTCACTTTTCTGACGATAGCGGTTTTGCTGAGTGGCTTCTCCGGGGTCAAGGCCTGGGGATTTTGGGCGCATCAGCGCATCAACCGGATGGCAGTGTTTACCTTGCCGCCGGATATGATGGTGCTGTACAAGAAGCACCTGGAGTACCTGACGGTCCATGCGGTGGACCCGGACAAGCGGCGCTACGCCGTCAATGGGGAGGCACCCCGGCACTACATTGACATCGATCACTACGGCGAAAATCCATTCGAGGTCGTGCCCCGAGAATGGGAAGCGGCGGTTAAAAAACTGTCCGAAGACACTCTGATGGCGTACGGGATCGTCCCCTGGCATATCCAGCGCAGTTATTTCTGGCTGGTGGGAGCCTTCCGGGACGGCAACATCGACGCGATCATGAAGCTGTCCGCCGATCTGGGCCATTACGTCGCCGACGCCAATGTCCCCCTCCACACCACGGAAAACTACAACGGGCAGATGACCGGCCAAAAAGGAATCCACGCGCTGTGGGAATCCCGCCTGCCGGAAATATTTGGCGAGGACTACAACTACTTCATCGGACGGGCGGAATACCAGGAAGACATCCTCGAAATGGCCTGGCAGGGCGTGTACGAAGCCCACATGTGCCTGGATTCAGTTCTGGGATTTGAGCAGAAACTGACCGAGCGGTTCCCGAGTGACCGCAAGTATGCGTTCGAAAACCGGAACAATTCCCTGACCAAAGCCTACTCCCGGGAATTCTGCGAAGCTTACCACAACATGCTGAACGGGCAAGTAGAACGCCGCGCCCGGGCCTCGATCCTCCGGGTCGGCAGCCTGTGGTACTCGGCCTGGGTCGATGCCGGACAGCCCGACCTAAAAGCCCTCATCGAGAAAGAACTCGCTCCGAGAAACGACAAGTATGATCGCAAATTGAAAATCATCGACCGCGAAGCGAATGCCATTGGGATGGCCGTCCCGCACAACACCTACGAATTGGTTTTCGGCCAATGCTCCGGACACCAAATGGAGCGCCACGTGTGTGTTCATCACCGGGAAAAAGACACTTCGACGGCACGCTTCTGGCCCCTGCGGGCGGCGGATTTGGGCCTTTGAAGAAAGTACGTTAAGGGTACGGATAGGCAGTACGGGATAACGGACGCAGTTCGGGTCAGATCTCCTTTTCGATTGTGTGGCGGCGCCAAGTTTCGCGATTCCACCGTAACTTTACCTTTCAATACTTTCTGACATGCCCAAAGCGTTTGCATACCTCGGCCTCGTCATGGGGGCAATTTTCATCGGATTCGGAATCCTGATTTCGGTAAGCCCGCCCGACGTCCCGGTGATTGCCCAGAATCCTTACATCGTGTCCTTCATCATCATCATGTACGGCTTGTTCCGGATCTACCGTTCCTTGATGGCTTTGAAACAGCACCGGGATCGCCTGCGTTAAGCATATACAAGAGGGCAATCGTCAATTCCTCAATTTTGTGGTATTGATTTTGTAGAACTTTCTCGGATTGGCGCCCACCGGCCCATAAGACCGGGAGCGATGAGGCGAAGGAAAAAGAATTAAGGAGTCGAAAATCATGCTGAAGATCATAGTTGGATGTCTGGCCTTGCTGCTTACGCTTCCTGGAATGGCCCAGGAAGTCACGGCGCGCCTGGATCTGAGCCGCAAGGAACCGGAACCTCAATGGATTGAATACAGCCCGACCGATGGGGGCTTGGTAACCGTCAGCTACGCCTCTCGGCGTTCCAGCCGGATTTTGAACATCAACAAGTACGACGATCTGTTCAACCGGCAGTGGTCCGATCAGGTGCTCACCCAAAATGGACGCGCCTACATTGACCTGCTGACGGTGCTGGGCGACAATATCTACGTATTTGTTTCGGAATATTTTCCCCGCGACCGCACCATCAAGACCAGCTACAGCCACTACGATCTGGACGGAAATGTCATCGCAGAACGCGAGGTGATCTCGGAACTCCCCAACGTAAAGGAGCACCGCGTGGACCTGAAATACACCCGTTCGATCAACAAGAAGCGCTTGCTCTGCTACAAGAACCTCAACAACGCCGGCAAGCGCGAAAAGGTGCTTTATTATCTCTTTGATGCGGAATCCGACGAGGTCATTTCGGGAGAAATCACCATTCCTTACCCGGACGACAAGTTTACGATCCGCAAGATTGTCGTGAGCAATTCGGGCATGATCTACGTATTGGGTAAATATTACCACGTGAACCGCGTCAAGACGCCGGATGATTACGGCTTCAAGGTCTACCGCTATCTCCCCGGGGATCCCAATGGGGTGGACGTCGACGTGGAACTTGAGGAGGGCAATCTGTTCATCACCGACCTTACGATGAAAATAGATCCGCAGGAATACATTTACCTCGCCGGATTTTATTCGACGCGTAGCACCCGGGAGATCATCGGCACGTGTTCCATTCGCCTGGATGAAGCCATGGAAACTGACCTGAGCAGTATTCAGCGGTTCAGCGACGCTTTCCTCAACAACTTCCTCAAAGAGCGGCAAATCGACCGGGGAAAGGAACTCAAGAATTTTTATCTGGACAATATCATCCTGCGCTCCGACGGCGGGCTGCTGCTCATTGCGGAAAAGTTTTACACCACTTACAACAACCAAATTGACATCTACGGAACCGCCATCGAACAGCGGATCTACCACTACGACGACATCATCGTAAGCTCGGTCGACGGCAATGGCGACCTCGAGTGGAGCAATGTGGCCCGCAAACGGCAGGCTTCTCCGGTACAGACCCACCTTTCCTACCTGGACGTGGTGAGTGGAGCCAGTCTGTTTTTGGTGTATGATTATTCGCCGCGCCGCCAACCCCGCACCCTCTATTTCAATTCGGTCGGCATGAACGGAGATGTGGAACCGCGGGACGTACTGCTGCCCGATTTCAGTGGCGACGATTGGTTTTACCCCCGGATGTCGGCGCAAATCAGCAATGAAGAGGCCATGCTGGTGTACTACCAAAACCGCAGCAAGGTCTTTTCCATCGTGAAGGTCGCATTTTAAACTGCCGTTGCGGCGCTCCCTCCGATTTCGGGAATTAACTGCGCTTGCTTACATTTGAGTCAGCGCACGGAAAACACCTCCGCGCGCTCTACGCAACGCGCACCTCTCATGGACTATCGACTCAGCCATTTGGAGCAATTGGAAGCGGAAGGCATCTACGTCATTCGGGAAGCCGCCTCCCAATTCGAAAATCCCGTACTCCTTTTTTCCGGGGGCAAAGATTCCATCACCATGGCTCACCTCGCGAAGAAGGCATTCTGGCCGGCGCGGTTGCCCTTTCCCCTCATGCACGTGGACACGGGACACAACTTCCCCGAAACACTGGCGTTTCGGGACCGCTTTGTGGCGGGATTGGAGGCGCGCCTGATTGTGGCCCTGGTCCAGGACAGCATCGATCAGGGCAAAGTCGTGGAGGAGAAGGGACCGAATGCCAGCCGCAACGGACTGCAAACGGTCACGCTGCTCGACGCCATCGAGGCCCACAAATTTGACTGTGCCTTTGGCGGGGGGCGCCGCGACGAAGAAAAAGCCCGCGCCAAAGAACGCTTCTTTTCCCACCGCGATGAGTTCGGTCAGTGGGATCCCAAAAACCAGCGCCCGGAACTCTGGCGCCTCTTCAACGGAGCCAAACGACCGGGCGAACATTTCCGCGTTTTTCCCCTGAGCAATTGGACGGAGCTGGACATCTGGATGTACCTCAAGCGCGAACAGGTCGAGTTGCCCTCACTGTACTTTTCCCACCGGCGGCCCATGGTGGACCGCAGTGGCGTGCTGCTGGCCGAGTCCGATTACCTCCAACTGGCGGAAGGGGAAGCAGCTTCGGAAATGACGGTGCGCTTCCGCACCATTGGGGATATGACCTGTACGGGAGCGGTGGAATCGACCGCCACCGACATCGATCAGGTCATTGCGGAGGTGGCCGCTACCCGAATCACCGAGCGCGGGGCCCGTGCCGACGACAAGCGCTCCGAAGCGGCCATGGAAGACCGGAAAAAGGAAGGATATTTCTAGCCATTGTCTCCCTCCCGCCGCACAATTCCGAAAAACTTCATCTTGAAATAAGCGGCAAATGCTTCCTGAATCGTGAGTTGGTGATCGGCTAGAAATTGAGGATCGCTCAACGCTTGGAACAAAAAGCGATCACTCAGCACCAATACCGCCGGATGGATCGGTTCCAGAATGCCCCGCTCTACGCCTTCCTGGTAGTATCCGTGGAGGATGCGTCCGGCCAGTGCCTGGAGCATTTCAATTTTTTCCCACAAGCGGGGAAACAGCCGCTGCAAGTCGGCCAGAAAATCGTTAGAGATGGTGGACAAGTGGCGGGACAGCAGTTCCAAAGCCTGAAAGTAGCGGTCGAGATAGGGCAGGTCCGCATTTTGCAACAGCGGCAAAAAACCCTGGATCCGCTCCAACTTGAGGGTCAAAGCGAGGTCAAACAGCTCTTCCCGGCTGCGAAAATATTTGTAGATCGTAGCCTTGCTCCGGCCGAGCATCTCCGCCAGGTCATCCATGGTCAATCCTTCCAGCTTCCGCCCTTCGATCAGGGGAAGCAGTTTTTCGGCCATCTGGCGCTGTTTGCCCGGATTTACGGTGCGCGCTTTGTCAATTGCTTTTCTGCCCATACGTAATCAAACGGTAAAATGCCCCCTGATTGGCCGCTATTCATTCTCGGAAAAAAGAGCTTGTAGAGTTTTTCTAAATCCCTTTGCGCGATAAAATATCAATTTCTTTTTCCCCTCAATTTTCTTCTTCACCAATCCCATTTCCAATAATCCGAGCAGGTCACTTCTTGCCGTCTGGTAAACTACGCCAAATGTGTTTTGCACCTCTTTAATTGTGAGCATGGTCGTTGGCTTGTCAAGCAACTTCCGGAGTACGATGGCCTGCCGGTCGTTTATGCCATTGATCTTCGAAAGTTCGTAGAGGTTTTGTTTCTCCTGAACCTTCCGGTTTATATAGTCTTTTAGATTTTTAAATGCGAGGTTCATTGTCCTGAGCATATACATAATGAAATAGGTTAGGTCATTGTCATCTTGCTCAGTTTCCAGATAAGCTTTTGCGTATTGTACAGGTGCACGCTTGATAATGCTTGAGATGGACATATACTCCATCAACCAATATCCATTTTTAATGAGGAACCAGTAGAATATCGCCCTTGCGGTTCTGCCGTTACCGTCAACAAATGGATGGATGTATCCAATCAGGAAATGAAGTATCGACGCTTTTATAATGGGGTGGATGAAAGTGGCCTCTTTTCTATCATTTGCCAACTTACAAAATGAATCCATCAACGAGTCAATCGCAGTAAAAGAGGGAGGCCGGTGGAGAATTTCGTGAGTCTGATTATCAACAACATTTACCTCATTATTGTCCCGGAATCGTCCCGCATAAGCTGGATTCTCGAGCGTTTCACGGGTAACAATTGCGTGAAGTTCGAGTATTGAATCCTTGGTAATTTTTCTTCCCTTCCACTCAAGTATTTTTTGTATTGTGACATAATTATTCAAGATCATTTTTTCCGATTTATTTCTCGGCTTTCTTTCCTTTCTGAGCATTTCCTTTGCAACCTCTCGGGAGGTAACGGCTCCCTCAAGCTGACTTGAAGCAATAGCTTCCTCCATGATCGAACTTATCAGGTAGCGATCTTTGTCCTCGGAAGGAATGATGGTTTTCCCTGCGAGGTTGCCGCCAATATTCATATCAAGCAGATGGAGCTGGCGCTGAATTCGCTCGTTTTGAGCAACCGAAAACTCAATCGGATGATCGCCTTTAATGGAAAAAGACAAACGATTAAACTTTCTCATCAATTTTGCCGCCGCCCAAACCGTAACCTGATCACCACCGCTAGGTAGTCTCAGGTATTTAAACTTAGACCATGGGACGTACTTTGAATTTACGTCATTCAAAAATTCAAGCACTTCTGCATCCTCAAAGAGCCTAATTACCAACTGTTTATCTACTCCACTTGTGTCCGGCGGAATTAGGGGTTTTTTCATTTACTACTAATTTTTTTAAAAATAGTAATTAATAGTAGATAGGCAAAATAAGAATTGTCAATGATTACTAATTTTTAAAAAATTAGTAATCATTGACAATCTATTCTAAAGGCTTACAGCGATGGTGGTTGAAACTTTAGCCAGGCTTGGCCATGAAAAATGCTCGGTGTTGGGTCGATCAAGAAGATTGATTACTTAATGTATTCCACGGAAAAATGACCACTATATACGCAATGGTTCTCTGCCCATATCGCAACTAAACTATTTTTGTAAATTTAGTTCACTTTTTAAGAAAATATTCTATCTTTGCTTATCGGAAATTCCCGGTAGACCGGGCCGATGCACTCACCGTCAAAGATAACTTCTCTCATGCAAGTACGTGCCCTCAAATACGGCGTTGTCTTCACCACCCTGCTTTTCGGTGTGGTTTCATTTATGGCCACCAACTGGACGGCCTACGCGCTGTTGCTGTATGCCTTCGGCTTGGTGCCCCTACTGGAATTGTTGTTGCGTCCCAATGCGCACAACCTGTCCAAGACCGAAATGGAAGTGGCCCGCAACGACCGGATCTACGATTATCTTTTGTACGCGGTGGTTCCGGTCTTGTACGGCTTCTTGATCTGGTTCCTGTTTACCATCGACGATCCGACGGTTTCCGGGTGGGTCACCCTGGGCAAAGTCAGCGCCATGGGCATCGCCTGCGGTGTCCTCGGCATCAATGTCGCCCACGAACTGGGGCATCGGCACAAGAAGAGTGAACAATTCCTTGCGAAAGTGCTGTTGCTGAGTTCGCTGTACATGCACTTCTTCATCGAGCACAACCGAGGGCACCACGCGCGGGTATCGACCAAGGAAGATCCGGCGTCTGCCCGCCGGGGGGAAATTCTCTACTCCTTCTGGGTGCGTTCGGTGATCGGCTCTTACCTGAGCGCCTGGAAAATCGAAAACAGCCGCCTGCGCCGCAAAAATCTGCCGGTGTTTTCCCTTAAGAATGAAATGCTCGTCTACCAACTCGTTCAAGTGGCCTTCCTCAGCCTGATCGGGGTGGCCTTTGGTGGGAAAACTTTACTCTACTTCCTCGGCGCGGCCACGATTGGATTTTTGTTGCTGGAAACGGTGAACTACATCGAGCACTACGGCCTCGAACGGCAAAAGATGGACAATGGCCGCTACGAGCGTGTTCGTCCCGACCACTCCTGGAATTCAGACCACCCGCTGGGCCGTTTGTTGCTCTTCGAACTGAGTCGCCATTCCGATCACCACCACCGCGCCGGCCGCAAGTACCAAATGTTGCGCCACGTGGAGGGGACGCCCCAGATGCCCACCGGGTATCCCGGGATGATGGTGATGTCCACAATTCCCCCGCTTTGGTTTTGGGTCATGCACCGGGAAATCAATGCCTTCCACACCACTCAGCAGGAGGAAATGCCCGAGGGCGTTCAGGTCGCCTGAAAACCGGGGCATTCACCGCCGTAGCGTCTTCAGAATTCTTGGGCAATCTCGGGATGGGCGGTTATCTTTGTGCCCAAAATCGCACGCATGAACATCCTCGTCATTGGCTCCGGAGGGCGGGAACACGCCATCAGCCACCGCATTACCGCATCCCCCCATTGTGAACAATTGTACATCGCTCCGGGCAATGCCGGGACTGCCGAACTGGGCACCAATGTCGCTTTGAATCCCAAGGACCACGCCGGCGTGGCCGCTTTTGTGCAGGCCAATGCCATCGAACTGGTTGTCGTGGGACCGGAAGCACCCCTCGCCAACGGCCTCGCCGATCACCTGCGGGCGGAAAATATTCCCGTAGTCGGGCCGGGCCGGGCCGGCGCCGTCCTCGAAAGCAGCAAAGAATGGTCCAAGCGATTCATGCACCGCCACGGCGTCCCGACGGCAGCTTACCGTTCTTTTCGTGCGGATGAACTCCTTCAGGCGGAAGCCTACGTGCGGGAGCACCCGCTTCCGGTGGTAATCAAGGCGAGCGGCCTTGCCGCCGGCAAAGGGGTCTTGATCTGCGCCACCACGGCCGAGGCGGTGACGGCAGTCCAGCAAATGCTCCGTGGGGAATCATTTGGCGAAGCTGGGGCCACCATCGTCGTGGAGGAATTCCTGACCGGAATCGAAGTATCGGTCTTCGTGCTCACTGACGGCCGCGACTACGTATTGCTGCCGGAGGCCAAAGACTACAAGCGCATCGGGGAAGGGGATACCGGACTGAATACCGGGGGCATGGGGGCGGTTTCACCGGTGCGGTTTGCCGATGCTGCTTTCATGGAAAAAGTACGACAACGCATCATCGACCCGACGATTGCGGGGCTGGCCGCTGAGGAGATTCCCTACCGGGGATTCATCTTTTTTGGCTTGATGAGCGTCGCGGGTGCGCCCTACGTGATCGAGTACAATGTGCGCCTGGGCGATCCCGAGACCGAAGTGGTATTTCCCCGCATCGCCTCGGATGTCGTCGAGTTATTGGTGGCCACCGCCGCGGGAACACTGGCGGGAAAAACCATCGCCGTGCGCAAAGAATACTGCACGACTGTCATGCTTGTGAGCGGCGGCTACCCAGGAGAGTACGAAAAGGGCAAGGTGATCCGCGGCGTGGAAAGCGTGCCGGACGCAATGGTATTTCAGGCGGGAACCAAGCGGGACGAAGCCGGGCTCAAGACGAATGGTGGTCGGGTGATTGCGGTGAGTGCCTTTGGGGCTACATTGACGGAAGCCTTGCAACGATCACTCACTGGTGCGGAGGCAATTGAGTTTAAGGGGAAGTATTACCGGCGCGACATCGGGCGGGACCTGTATCCCGAAACTTGACCAAGGATTTTTCACCCGAAAAGCTACTTCAACGCCTTTTTGATCGCCTTTTCTACTCGGTAGACATTGTTTACCTTCTTGACCTGGCCCGAGCGATCAATGACAAAAACCGTCGGGATCGTAGCGTGGGGAAAATGCTCGTCGAGAAAAGCTTTTTGGCCCTTGGGGACGATGATGTGCTGCCAGGGCATCCGCAAACGTTCGAGTGCCGACTGCCACTTGGCCGGATTGCGGTCCCAAGAAATGCTGATAAAGCGAACCGACTCGCCGCCGACCCGCTCGTGTACCTCTTTCATGTGGGGCACCGCACGGATACAGGGGCCGCACCAAGACGCCCAAAAGTCAACCACCCATACCTCGTCTTTTTCTTGCAATGCCTGTCCGGCAAACTGATCCAGACTCATCGACCGGTCGGGACCCGACTGCGCCGAAATGTTACACACCGGGATTAGCCAGAAAACAAGGCTCCAAGCGATCAGAATCGCGACATTTTCCGCTTTCATTTTCGTCTTGATCGGGTTTTTTGTACTTTTACCACTTGTTAAATGTCATGGGTATACTATACGCTTTAGTTTTCTCAATTGTTTTCGGTACGGCGGGCCTCAACGAGGTCACCCCGCAGGATCCCTCAGCGGCCTCCACTACCGTGGATATCGTCTTGCACATGAAACAACCCCTGATTAGCGGCAATTCAGTAAAACTGGGTTACGAGATCCCTTATCCCGGCTACATTGAGTTTTACCTTTTTATGGCGGATGGACAAAAAATCTGGCAAAATTTTGGGGTAAAAGAAAAAGGTGAACACTACCAAGCGATCCGCCTCGACAAACTGGAAAGCGGCACCACTTACCTCTACGAATTTTGGTACAAGGGCAAGCGCTACAAAGGGCGCTTTACCGCTTAATTCCATTTCCTTCTTCGAACCTAGCCCTGCGCGGTGTGCCTCGCGCCCGATTCACAAATAGTGTCATTTTGACACAATGCGTGGATAAGTTTAGATGCCGGGGGCGCGACCGCGACGAAAGGTCAATTATTCGGTTTAATGCCCGATTATCTTAGGTTTCGGGAAACACTTTCGATTCACGGTCATTTAATATTTCGTAAATTGTCGATCCAATGAGTCGAATATTTTTGTTGTTCATTTTTGGTCTGGTTAGCTATTCTTTCTCCTCGGCACAGTGCGCATCCTGTCCTGATCCGAATACCTCCTACAAAGATTTTTGCTACTGTGATCCCGAATTTCCCCAGCTCTGTATTGCCGTTTCTTTTGCTGAAGGCAAACTCCAATTTCAGCGTTCCGGCAAGAAAAAAGTAAAATCGATGGAGGCGGAACTGCCGGAAAATGGTTCGGCTCCGACAATGCGCTACCTGGAAGAAACCGCCGATCAGCTCAAGCTGGAATCCACGGAAGCCATCTTTCTGGAACGCGCCCTGACGCATGTAGCGGACATCATGGCTTTGCGCAAGCCGGAACTCGACCGGTTGAGCGCGGGTTGGACCATCACGGAAAGTGGGTTGGCCTACAAAGTCATCGAGCGTGGTGCGGGCAATCCCGCCCAGGTGGGTTCCACGGTGAGTGTACATTACACGGGCTACCTGACCGACGGCAAAAAATTCGACAGTTCACGCGACCGGGGCCAGCAGTTTCAGTTTGCCCTCGGCAAAGGGCGCGTGATCAAGGGCTGGGATGAAGGTGTCGCGTTGATGCGCGAAGGTGATCGCTTTCTGTTCCGCATTCCTTCGGACCTCGCTTACGGCGACCGGGGATTTCCGGGCAGCATTCCACCCAAAGCCACCCTTCTTTTTGACGTGCAGCTTTTTGCCGCACCTTAACTGATCAACCGACGAGTAAATGGACGCAGTGAAATTTCAAATTGATATCCAACGGGCGGCGATTTCACGCCGCGATCAAATCGATTTTGATCACCTTCCTTTTGGAAAGTACGTCAGTGACCACATGCTGGTCGCGGAATGTGTCCGCGGTGAATGGCGCAATATTGAAATCCGGCCCTATGGCCCTTTCGAACTCATGCCCAGCACTTCCGCTTTGCACTACGGCCAAGCCATTTTTGAAGGCATGAAGGCTTACCGTGCGCCGGATGGCTCACCGCTGCTGTTCCGCCCGGAAGCCAATTGGGAGCGCATCAATCGTTCCGCCCGCCGCATGTGCATGCCGGAGATCCCCTACGATCTGTTCCTCGAAGGCATCCGCCAACTCATCTCCCTGGACCGCGATTGGGTTCCGGAGCAAGAAGGCAGTTCGTTGTACATCCGGCCTTTTATGATCGCCACCGATGCCTATACCGGGATCCGGATCAGCGATACGTACAAGTTCATCGTTTACACCAGCCCCGTAGGAAAATATTACTCCAATCCGGTAAAGCTTCGCGCCACCGCCAACTACGTCCGGGCCTTCCCCGGCGGCACCGGCGAAGCCAAATCAGCGGGCAATTACGCGGGCGCCTTGCTCGCTACCAAGGAAGCCAAATCCGCCGGTTACGACAACGTGCTGTGGCTCGATGGCATCCAGAAGCGCTACATCGAAGAGGTAGGCACGATGAATGTCATGTTCATCATTGATGGCGTCGCCATCACGCCCGAACTTGGGGGTACGATTTTGCGGGGAACGACCCGCACCGCAGTCATCCAGTTGCTCCGCGAACACGACATCGAAGTGGTAGAGCGCCGCATCGGGATCGATGAACTTTGGCAGGCCCATTCGGAAGGCCGGTTGCAAGAAGCATTCGGGCTGGGAACGGCCGCGACCGTTGCCCCGATTTCGGTGATCGGTCACGACGGCAGTCTGCCCGAATTTGACTCTCCGGGCGGAACCCTGATGGAAAGCGATCCGAAAATTACCCTTCCCGGCGACCCCATGGACCCCAACAAAATCGGCATGCGCATTTTGCGGCACCTCACCAACATCCGCACCGGAAAAGAAGCGGATCGTTTCGGCTGGACGGTTCGGGTCTGATTTTAGAATTGGTCAATTTCCAGTCGCGCAATGGATTTGGAAATTGCTGGTCTTCCTCGGAAATTCAGTTCAGGTTTGCTGCAGAAATACGACTCCCGAAACGACAATTTAGCCATATACGTAAATGGCGAATTGGTATCGCGTGGGCAGGCTCGCATTTCGGTATTTGACTCGGTGGTCCAGGGCGGCGATGCCGTTTGGGAAGGGCTCCGCGTCTACAATGGGCGGATATTTGCCCTGGACCGGCACTTGCGGCGCATGATCGATTCGGCCCATGCCCTGCACTTCGCGGCGATTCCGACGGTGGAATTTATCCGAGAGGCTTTGTTCCAGACCTTGGCGGCCAATGAAATGCGCGACGAGACCCACGTGCGCCTGACCCTCACCCGCGGCGAAAAAATCACTTCGGGCATGGATCCACGCCTCAACACGATGGGCTGTGGCCTGATCGTCCTCGCGGAATGGAAGTCCCCCGTCTACCCCGACTACATCCGCCTGGTCACGGCCGCAATTCGCCGCAATGCACCATCTTTCCTCGATTCCAAGGTCCACCACAACAACCTCCTCAACAATATCCTCGCCAAAATCGAGGCCAATTTCGCCGGCGCCGACGATGCACTCATGCTCGACGCCCAGGGCTTCCTCGCCGAAACCAATGCCACCAATGTCTTCCTCGCCCGCGACGGAATCCTCTACACGCCCCACGCCCACGCTTGCCTGCCCGGGATCACCCGAGGCCTGGTTTTGGAAATTGCCCGGGAGATTGGCATTTCTGCCGTGGAGAAAAACTTGTCCCTCACCGAGTTGTACACCGCTGATGAAGCCTTCACTACCGGCACCATGGGTGAACTTACCCGCGTCGCCGAAGTTGACGGCCGCAGCATCCGCGACCAGGCAAAAGCGGAAGTACTGACCCGGATTGCACAACGGTTCCGCACACGTACCGAAGCCGAAGGGGAAGCCTTGCCATTTTAGAGACTGGTTAAATTTAATTCTGCGATTTTGCTATGGCATCTTTTTCCGCCCCTCTTCAGCTATTTTCTCGCCCATAGCTTTGGCTATGGACTCCAAAATGCGCTTCGATGGACAAAAAAATCTGCGTTAGCAAATTTCACAAACCAAATTTAAACAGCCTCTTAAGAATTGAGCTTTCTGAATTGAGGGGGGTGCCACTCACCGCACCGGTTCATACCCGTTATCTTTACCAATGAACCACCCACTGTATTTGGGAACGCGCGGTTTACCATTGCCAGTTACCCCAATCCGCTCTGCACATCACCATCCAGGATCAAATCCTGCCGGCACATCCGCAACAATACCTGAGCGGTAGCGAGAACGTCCTTTTCGCAGTATACGGCGATGCGGCGTGCGTCATTTTCTTCCCAAAAAACCCGCCCCACCTGGCTTCCATCGATGTCATCTTTGGGGGTGGGCACCCCCATCGCTGCACAGAGCAGTTCCAAACTGGTGAAATTTTTGTAGTCGCCAAACTTCCAGAGCAACATCGTATCGATCAACCGAACCTCCCAGGGTTTTGCAGTTTGAATTTGGGCCAATGCCGTCGGCAATTCTATGCCATTGATCAGGTAGCGCCGCCCCAAATAGGGAAAGTCAAACTCTTTGCCGTTGTGAGCGCACAGGTTGCGGGACGGCTTCGCCATAAACGGATCGAGCATCTGCCCGAATTCCACAAGCAGCTTCCCTTCGTCCGCTCCGTAGTACGACTTCAACCGAAAGGTAGGCCGGTCCCCCTCAAATTTGATGTAGCCACAGGAAATGCACACTACCTTGCCAAACTCCGCAAAAATCGCGGCCCGGTTGCGAAACAAGTCTTCCGAAAGCTGGGGCTCCGCTTCCCGCTTGTTCAGAAGCACCGCTTTTTTGTCCCAGAGTCCCTGAAAACGCTCGGGCAAATCCGCGTAATCGGCGGTCAAAGACACGGTCTCGATGTCCAAGAAGAGAATATTTTCCAGTTGCGAACGGGTGTACATGCAGCAGTTGGTATTTGCGTGGAAGATAGGCATTCAGCCCAATGCGGACAATGCAAATTTACCCACGCGGCGGTTCAGGTCACCCAACTGCCTTATCGGGCGAAAAACCGCAGCGCATTCCGAAACGCAAACGCTTCCAGGTCAATTCCGGGTACTTCTTCCGGCATTCGGGCCATGAGGCCGGGCACCAAACCCGCATGGTCGTGGGCCGGATGAAAAATCGGAGCCCGCAGTGTCAAGTCCCGGGGGTTGAGCAATGAAGGCGGAAAGTAGTCCATTCCCCAAGCGATGCTGCCACCTGCGCCCAAGTGCAATCCGTGGCGCAAATGGGCGTACAGGGTATCTGGATCCTCGGGATCCAGGAAATCCCGGACAAAGTTTACCCCGATGAGTCCGCCCCGCCGAACCAGTTCCCGCACGTAATCATCCGGCAGATTCCGCTTATGATTGTGGACCGAGCGGTAATTTGAATGGCTCGCCATCAGCTTGATGTCGAGTCCTTTCGCATCGATGTGGTCGAGTATTCCTTGAGCGGTTGCGTCCGAGGTGTGGGAAAAATCGATGGCAATTCCGCGGCCGTTGAGGTACTCGAGCAAAATCCTGCCATCATCTTTCAGGCCCACCTCACTTTTGTTGCCGCCGGCAAATCGATTTTCCGGATGGTGGGTCAGTCCGATGTACAGCGGCCGCCCGACGAGTGAAATCAATTGTTCCAGCCGGGCAAATGCCCGCTTGAGCGGTTCGTCCTCTTCGGCAAAATTCGAGGCATTTTCGATGGAAGGCCAGCCATAAATGATCCCATCTTCAGCCTTCAATTCCTTCTCCCCCAAATGATCCTGCCAGGAAATAAAGGTACCAGTCTCCAGCAACTCCCGCCATTTCATTGCCTGCCGCATGCCCATTTCGGTGGAGCCGGGCTTGGTCGGGGTAAAGTGCGCCATGACCTGCAGCTTGACCCGGCCCGCTTGAAGGTGGGGCACGGCGCAACCGATTACTTCGGCGTCAAACGCGGTCGCGCCATCGACCATGGCGAGGTAGCCGAGCAGATCACAGTGGAGATCCACCAGGGGGAGATTTGAGTTGACCATGCGGCAAGTTACAATTTTGGGCGGATTCGGCTCAATTCAAGAAATGACACGTATCAAAATTGAATTTGCGGCGCACAGCCGGCAAATCTCCGCTTTATTTGTACGGTCTTTCAAGCACAAACGCAAATATGAAACGGTATCTTCTCCTAAGTCTTTTTCTCCTTGCCGGCCTACTCCACTTGCCCGCCCAGGATGAACCCTGGTTTACGCTCACCCAAAAAGACGGTGATCGATTGACCCTGGAGGAGTGGATGCAAGAAAATAAAGTTCCGGGATTGTCGCTGTTCGTCGTCCGCAATGGCGAACCCGACACGATGATCACCTTGGGTTACCGCGACCGGGAAAATAAATTGCCGGTAGAAGCGAATACCCTTTTCCAGATGGGGGGCCTGAGTACCTCACTGGTCAAATTTGCCTTGCTGAAAGCAGTTCACCGAGGGAAAATCGACCTCGACCGCGCGGCAAACGATTACCTAACCACTTGGAAACTGCCGGCAAAGGGCAAGTTTAAACGCAAGCCCATTACCGTACGCGACCTCATGCTGCAAACCCGGGGCTTCAGAGTCCGTTCCAAGCCTCCAGGCTACGCTCCCAGTGAATCCTTACCAACCACAGAACAAATCCTTACTGGCACCGGGCCCTCCAAAACCGAGCCGGTCACGGTCCGGCGCAGTCGCAACCTCAGCACGAATACCTCCTGGGACAATGCTTTTGTCCTGCAAGTATTGATGGAAGACGTGTGGGGCAAGCCCCTGGATACCATCATTCAGCAGGAAGTGCTCGATCCCCTTTCCATGACCGAAAGCACTCTGAGTCTTATCCTCACCGACGCGGAGGCGGCCCGGGCCGCGGTGGGTTACGACCACGAAGGAAATCGTCTGCCCGAAGACCGGTGGATCTACCCGGAGCGGGCCTGTGCCAATCTCTGGTCGACCCCGCGCGATTACGCCAAGTTTGTCCTTCACCTGTACGCTGCCCGCGACGGCCGCGACAACTCCATGATCAGCCAGGATCTGGCCCGCCAATGTTTTACCCCATTCAAAAAGGGCGACTATCGCTCTTTGATCTTCTACCGCAAGTACGATCCGTACTGGGGGGGGGCCAGCACCGGCTTTCGCTCGCAGTTCGACGGCAAGCCCGAAAAGGGTTTCATCGCGGTGGGCTTGGCAAACAAATGGGAGGCCTGGCAGTTCATGGGGAGAGTAATGGGCATGTGCTGGAAATATGGCCGACGCAACGATTGGCAATAGAATCTTCCGAAAATCGACCGATACAACGCTATTCCCACCTAAAACACAAGAAAAATGAAATTCAAGACTACCATCCTCCTGCTCATTTGTGGCTTCAATGCCCTCCTCTTCCTGGCCTTTGACCAGTCGACCTCGATGCCCGATCTCGGGGAAGCGCCGGGCACCATCGAATTTATCGGCGATGCGGGCTCCCCCAACAAGATGTACTTCGAAAAGTGGAACTTCACTGAGGCTTCGATGGCCGACGACCAAATCGAGAATCTGCACCTCGTGGCGACCATCGACATTTCATCAATCAAAGGCGATTGGAAAGACCTCGTCAAAAGCATCAAAAAGAAAAAGGACTATTTCAATGTCGCTGATTTCCCGACCGCTCAGGTCGAGGTCAAAGGGGCAGAGAAGCAGGCGGACGGCAGCTACAACAGCGAAGTGATGCTGACCTTGAAAAAGTTCACGAAGCCGGTTCTGGTCAACTTTACCATGACCAAAGAAAAGCCCTATGTGGTCGAAGGAACGGCAGAGATTACGCGCAAGAAATTTGGCTTTACCGGCAAGGGCCCCAAGCCGACGGTCCCCGTGACCTTTATGGCGACCCTGCCCTTCGAATAGCGGGGTATTGCGGGGGGGAATTTCATTGGACCACGATCTTCCGCCGCACCGTTTTTCCCGCCACTTCTATTTCTACCAGATAAATGCCGCTCGGAAGTGCCCCCAGCGGCATTTTTGTTTGTTGGTAAACCGTTTCGAGTGTGCGTCCTTGGAGATCCCACAAGGTGGCGCGCTCAACTACCCGCGAGAAATTCAATTCTGATTGCACGGGCACCGGATAAATGTCCACGGCTTCCGGCAATGCATCGGGCTGACCCACAATGCAGTTCGCGGTTACCACGAACACGGTTGCTTCAAAAATCGACTCGCTAATCATCGTGCCATTGCGCCACTCCTGGATCTTGAAAGCGTAGCCGTAGGCCCCAAGGATGTTTCCGATGTTGTTCCACACGACGTTGCCGAGTCCGCTCACCCAGAAGATTCCCCCGCCCATGGAATCGGGCATGGTGTACCCATTGACTGGAATGGGCGCCGGAACCAGCGGCGGATTGTATTGGGTGCAGGGCACCCGCACAAAGGCCAACGAATCGCCATCACTGTCGAAAAAACCTGTGCTGAAAAGCCAGGTTGAGCCGGCACAGGCCGCCAGATCAAAGGGATTCATCGGTACCGGTGAGTCATTGCTGATCGCCGAATCAACCCGCAAACGGGCGGTCGCGGCAATGCTTTGTGATCCAGAGTTGGGGATATTGATCATGTTGTCGACCCGGGCGAGGTCCCGCCAACGCAACTCATAGGTGCCATCGGCGGGGAAGGTGTATACGGTGTCGTACATGTTGTATTTGATGGTCGCTGTCACGTAACTCCCCATTCCCTCGGTGGGACAAGTGAGCGCGGGGAAATTGGGATCGGTTTGCGTGGGGCCATTTACCCGGGGTACGCCCAAGATCGTATCGACATTGAGATTGGTACTGGTGTCCCAGACTTCCAGGTCGATTTCGCAGCGGTCCACCAGGGCTCCCGAAGGATCGGAGAGGGTGATCACGCGAACTTGGTAGGTGCGGGCACTCAATTGTTCCCACTCAAAGCGGGCGGAAAGTACGTGAGAGGAAAAGGTCGCGAGGGGAGAGATCAAGCAGGCTACGCAGAGGAGGGACCAGCGGACGGCGGTTTGTAATTGCATAGGAGAAACTACAAAATCAGCCGGAGGAATACAATGAAAGGCGCTGGAGGAAGACAACTGAAACTTCCGCTCGGTTTAATCACGGATTAAGTTTAATCCGGCAACTTTTTGGTGGCGAAATTCGCAAATCGATCTGGACTCAGTCCGACCGGAAGGGGCGGATTATAAGTCATATTCCTCTTTAATGCCGCCAATGATCTCTGCGGGCAGATCCACTTGCTCCGCGATTTCCTCAACGGTAAACGCATTGGTAGAAAAATGCTTCAGGATTATTTTCAATTTTTCCTTGTCCATTACCCTGATCTCCTCTCTAATTGCTTCCCGCACGATTCCTTCCAGGATTCCTCGGGCAAGCTTTCTCTCGGCGCGTTCTTGGGAACTATTAGCGTCTCCGCGGTTGGGGTCCAATGACATATTTTTATTTTCTCGATTTAAAGGCGAGGCAAATATAATCTAACAACTTTGCCATGGCCAACTTTTCCAATCAATCTTTGCCTGGTCCGAAAAGAAAAGACAAATTAGAGCTTGTGTTCTTTTTTAATGGCACGAATGCGATCTGCCGGCAGGTCGACCATCTGAGCAAGTTTCTCGATGGGCAATGCGTCGGCCCGAAGAAGCTTTATGATCATTTCTAGTTTTGCTTTGGCTTCCCCTTTGGCTTCGCCTTTAGCGATTCCTTCCGCCCGGCCAGTGATGACTCCCTTTTGGTAAAAACTGTCTTCTTTCAGGTCGAGGTACAGTGGCATATTCTTTGTCTTCTCGGTTAAGGTATACTCTAAGTTACGAATACGGGAAATTACCCGCAACTGTTGTAGAAACTTCATCTGTTCCGTCCGATTGTTTTCCACTTCTACCAAACGGTTGATGATCAACTGCATCACGGTACTGGGATCGGCTTCACCGTGGTCAGCCAGGATTGCGAAAATCACCTCTTCGGGAGTTTTCGCGGACAGGAACTCGTTGAAATCCATGCCGGGCAAATTGATCAATTCAAATCCATGCATGACTTCTTCCGGCCGCAACTCCGAACGCATATTGACCGGGGCGGACCCCATGTACAGAACCGTTGAGTATACCGGAAGCTTGTATTTCTCCAGCAACAAAGCCTGGTAGACATTCATCCGGTAGACCATCTTGGGATCATTGGTGGTCTGAAACTCTACGTGCAAGATGAATTCCCGCTTGTCCACGGTGGTGACCCGCTTTACGAAGTCTACCTCTCGGTTCGTTTTTTGCAACTTCGGGGACAGGTCTTCTACCACGGCAAACTCGATCCCAAGCTTACGCTTAAAAAAGGAGATGAACACCGCGTGGAAGTTCTCCCGAAAAATGTGATCGTACTGATTTGCCATTTTGGAATTGCAAACATCAGGATTGATCGCACCATTTGCAAAAATGCAGGTGCCTGTGCCCCCCCCATCGCCAAGTGCCCGCGCGGCGAACGCCCCAGAACGACAAAACCACATTAAAACGATTTAGCAATGGAGATTGAAGACTGATTTTTTTACTTTGCTTTTTCCTGAATGTCAATAACCTCTTTTGAATATGCGACCTCATCTGCGCCCCCCTCTCGCAAGCTTTGGAATCCTTTTCCTGTTTTCCCTGGTGTTTTTCGCGGCTTCCCCCGCAAAAGCGGCCAACGGGGACACTACCCGGGTCATGACCTGGGTCAATGACGAGTACACCTGGCCAGTCACCCACGTGGAGACCTTCGCCGGATTCCCCGATAGCACCAAGCGCTTCCGAAAAATCATCATGCGCTACACCCTGGGCTGCGCTTCCGGTGGTTGTGATCCTTGGGACGTTGGCGCTCCGCTGTACATCGACCGACCACTCGACGGCGGCGGATTCGAAACCATCGAGATCGCCCGCTTCATCACGCCCTACAGCAAAGCCGGGGTCTGGGAATGGGACGTCACCGACTACCAATCGCTGCTGCGCGACTCAGTTACCCTGCGTCACCGCAATGCCAGCTACACCTCCGGCCCCCAAGGCTACACGGTTACCCTCGAATTTGTTTTCATCGAAGGCACTCCGCCCCGCTACCCCTACAAAGTCGAACGCCTTTGGCAAGGCGGCTATGCCTACGGCGTGAATACAATCACCACTACCGATTACCTCGCGCTCGATACAAGCATCAATGGCGACACTCTCTACGATTACCAGTGGGACCAATTCATCGTCTACGATTCCGTCATCAGTTTTGACTCAACGATTGTGGGCAGCGGCGCCAGCAACAGCACCGAAATCCTGGGCGCAAGCCGTCCCGACGCCCGCAGCCAAATGCTTTGGACGGCCAGCGAACTGAGCAGTGCCGGCCTCAACAGCGGTGACATTTCCGGATTGCGCCTCAATGCGCTTACCGTTGGCTCTCCCCTGCGCGACCTCAAAATCCGGATGCGCCACACCAACCTAGCTGCACTGAGCACCTCCGCCTACGAAAACGCCGGTTTCACCCTGGTTTACGACCAAAACACCCTGCTCTCCGCCGGCTGGAACAAGCTGGCCTTCACCGCACCCTTTGTGTGGAATGGCACCGACAACGTCCTCATCGATATCAGCTACGACAATTCCACTCCTGGCACCGACAATGTACTCCAGGCCGACGCTGCACCGTTTACCGCGCTAGTGGGCAACCGCGACCTGGACCACTACCTGGAATACCAGGACACCAACCGCGTACTCGCACCGGGAGCCGCCCTTTCGACAATTGACAGTGTCGTGACCGTCTCCTTCTGGCAGTACGGTGACTTCGACGAACAACCGCAGAACGACATTTGCTTTGAGGCACTGGACGCTTCCGGAAACCGCGTACTGAACGTCCACCTGCCCTGGGGCAACGGCCGTATCTACTGGGACGCCGGCAACGATGGCGGCAACTACGACCGGATCGATGACCAGGCGACTCCAGAGATCTACCAGGCAACCTGGACCCACTGGGCCTTCGTAAAAGATGCCCGCACCGGCGAAATGACCATCTACGCCAATGGGCAGCCCTGGTTCAGTGGCACCGGCCGCACCCGCAATATGACCGGCATCACCACCCTTCGCCTCGGCTCCAACGGGGTCGGAACTGCAAATTACTACGGCGGTAAAATGGACGAATTCCGCGTGTGGCGTGCCGCCCTCGACTCCGCCACCATCAATGAATGGATGCACCGCAAGGTCAATCCGAACCACCCCCACTACGCTGACCTCCTGCTCAACTACGAGTTCAATGAGGGCAACGGCATGACCATCGGCGATACCCCCGGCACCAATGACGGCATGGTCGAAGGCACCGCCGACTGGGAAGGCCACCAGCGGGTCGTTCCCGCCCAGCGCCACCCCGATCAATTTACCCGCAACCTCCGCCCCTACGTCATCTTCGAGCAGGGACAGTATGTCTCGCACCTCGACTCAGTCGTCTCCGATTCAGCCATCTCCTACTCGATCCAAACCAGTATCTTCCACAACGCATTTGACTCCACCGTCAAGGCCCTCCCCATCACCATCGACCCCAACGCCGACCAGGTCAAACTCCACATCCGGACGTCCGGACACGGATTTGGCGGCAACCTGAACTGTGCCGAATTCTGCCGGCGCTGGCACTCGATCTACGTCGACGGACAGCAAGCCCTCAACTGGCAGGTGTGGAATGACAAGTGCGACGTCAATGCCTGCTATCCCCAGGGAGGCACCTGGATCTATGATCGGGCGGGCTGGTGCCCAGGCAGCTTTACCCTGGAACAAGATCTGGAACTGACCTCCTTGGTCACCCCGGGGCAGACCCACTCGATTGACTACGAATGCGAGCCGTATACCTGGAACAACCAGGGTTCGCGCCCTACTTGGGACCTCGCCAACCATCTGATTTCCTACGAAGCCCCCGCCCACACCCTGGACGCTTCCATCGACGATGTCCTCAGCCCAAACAACCGCCGCGAGGAATACGGCCGGATGAACCCCATTTGCGGCCGCCCCAAAATCGTCATCCAAAACACTGGAACCGACGTGCTGACCAGCCTCGATATCAAGTACAACGCGGGCGGCGCCGACAGCCTCTTCACCTGGACCGGCAACCTCAGCTTCATGGAAACCGAAGAAGTCGAACTCGGCTTCGTCGATTGGAGTGCCGCCACCGATCTCTTCAAAGTCTGGGTCGAAAATCCGAATGGCGCCGCCGATCAGTACGCCATCAACGACACCTTCTACACGCGGTTTGATCAGCCAGATCTCTACCGGGAAAATATATTCCTGCAGTGGCGCACCAACAATGCGGTCAGCGAGACGAAGTACCAACTGATGGATGCAGACGAGAACATCCTCTACCAAAACTCGCCCTTCCTCACCGCCAATACCCTCTACCGCGACACCTTCCAGTTGAGCCCGGGCTGTTACATCTTCCGGCTCTGGGACACCGGGGAAGACGGTCTGAGCTTCTTCGCCAATAACGATGGAGCCGGATACGCCCGCCTGCGCGATGTCGCCACCGGAAGCATCCTCCACATCTTCAACGCGGACTTCGGCGGCGAACTCCGCCTCCAGTTCAATGTCACCGACCAAGTGAGCATCACCCCGCAAGCATTGACTGGAGTAGAAATCTACCCCAATCCGAGCCAGGGCCGCCTCAATGTCGATCTGGAACTGCCCTATCCGCAAGACGCCGACATTGAAGTGTACACCCTGCTGGGACAGCGAGTACTGACCAAGCACCTTACCGAGGTCACCCAGCAAGTAGAAGTGCTCGATCTGGACGACCAACCGAATGGCCTTTACGTGGTCGAGGTGCGCACCCGCGAAGGAAAGTTCACGCGAAAAGTACAATTGCAGCGCTGATGCCAACGAAATTTGGGCGGTGGGGCTTGTCGCGAAACAACATTTGCCCATCCCCACCAATCTTAGGTTTGATAATGTGCAAGGCACATGGTAATTTGAATATTCTCAAAGTCTGAAAATCTCCTATATCGCATACGTATGAAAAATTTCTACTTCTTACTGGTTCTGCTCGCCTTTGGGCCGGCTGGATTTGCCCAGTCATTTACGGTTACTCCCGGCACCAATGCCACCTTGCCCGCCACGGAAGGCCGTGAAGAAGAAGCTACGATCTACTTCACCAATGACCGCTCGACCGACATCGATCTGGTGTGGACGCAATCGCAAAACACCCTGAATCCCAACTGGTCGGTTTCGATTTGCGACAACAACCTCTGCTACTTCAGCGCCTATCCGGGTGATACCATGCTTCCGGTTGCTGCCGGAACGAATGGCTTCTTGAAGTTTACCTGCGAAATCAACCCCGGTGACGTCGGCAGTGGCGTACTCGCCTACAATGTCTCCATCTCCGGTGAACCTTCCACCATGGTGGAAGTCATCTTCAGTGTCGACGGAACGGTCAGTCTCACTCCCGCTTCCTTCGCCAATTCGATCAAAATCGGACCGAATCCGGTCAGCCGCACCCTCACCCTGCGCGCCACCAATGGTGCATTGGAAAAAGGTACGGTTGAAGTATACAACCTCGAAGGCCGCCTGCTCGGCTCGCACACTGTACGTGGCGTGGACGCCATGGATGTCGACGTTTCGACGCTGCCGGAAGGCGCTTACCTACTGCGGTACTTCTCGGACAAAGGCATCGTCACCCGCCGGTTTGTCCGTCAAAACTGATAAGTAGATCCGCAAACTGATGATAAAAATCCCGCTGTGCTGGCCGCAGCGGGATTTTTATTTTGGGGGAGGGGCCAATGCTTCCCGAAAACTCCCCGTGCCCAACAACACGGCAAAAAAGATCGCCATCGACAAATTGAAGCCCATCGGGGCGAGCAAATGGCCCAACGGCGGCGCAACTGCGATCAGCAGCGCCCACACCGGATAGGTCAGCGCCGGGGTCAAAAAGCCCACCCAGCGCGGGAGGAGCGTTTTGCCCCGAAAAATAAGCACGGTAAGTCCCGCCATGAGCAACAGAAAACTCCCCGCAAACAGCAGCCCCAACGGCTCACTGAAAGGCACCATTTCCGCCACCGCCCCCGGACCAAAACGTCCGGCTAGGGCCAATGGATAAACATTTGCGTGGTAGGCCACTCCCGGAAACACGAGGTAAATGCCCAGGACGGCCGCTCCCAGAGCTATTTTGCGGCCCGCTGGTTGCAAAATCAAGTAAATCAGATAAATTCCCGCCGCATGCAATGGCAGGGCCAGGATCCCCAGGTAGTGCCCCCACAGCAAGCGTTCCCGGCTAAAATCGGCGAGAAAAGCATAGTCACCCGCAAAATAGCCCCCTTCCGGATTGTACAGCAGCAAAGTATCCGCCACCATCGAGACCAGTGCCCCCAGCAAGGCGGCCATCCCCGCCCAACGCGCCCGGCGGATGGCGTCCATTAGCTCCGCGGAGAATGGTCCGGTCGACTGCCCCGCATCTGCATCCCAAAACCGACATTTTCTAAGCGGAGCGCTTTCGTTTGGCCGGGCAAGGGCAGCTCCAGATCGAGCCAGCCACAGGTCCAGCCGGCTTGCCGTTGGGCATCCTTTACGTGCAGAAAGCCCGCCGCGATCATTTGCCGAAGCACAACTTGGTGGGTGTTTGCACGGGTAAATTCCAGGGTCAAGCGACTGCGAAATTCGCGGGTATCGCTGGCATCGTTGGGATCAGGATCACAGCAATACTCGTAGCGCCAGGAACTGCGCAACCCCGGAACCGACCGATTGAGGCGCTCAGTGTACCAAGCCAAGGTGTCCTGGACGACAGTATTGGGGACGGTGAGCCCGGAGAGATCCGCCCGCAGTTCCACCTCGACCGGCCACACCCGACGGAAAGCGTTTCTTTCGTCAGCATCGGCTTCCGGCATCCAGGTAAGCAGGAGCAACAGGGTAAAAAGACTGAGGGCAAACAAAGCGGCGCGGTACTTGGGCGGTATTTTCATATTGCAATAACGGTTGCGAATGGATTCTGATTGTGGAGCGGTCCAATTGGCGGTACGGGATCTTCCGGTGAGGGTTCCGGCTATTTGGCCTTTGCCCCGGACATCCCGAAGCCGAAAAGCATCCCACACAAGCCACCAACGATGTGGGCAAATTGCGAAATCTGATCTTTTTGGCTTATTGCGGCATAGATCTCGCGCCCGAGGTACAACACGAGGATCAAAATAAACGTCAGCGGAATCGTCCCCGACCGGAAATTGACCAGGGACCCGAGCAGAATCATCATGAACACGATTCCGCTGGCTCCGTAGAGACCGGTATTGAAAAACAGGGCATTCAGTATTGCCGTCACCACCGCCGTCACCGCAATCATGATGATGAGGTTTTTCGCGCCGTATTTCTTTTCCAGAATCGGACCGACCACGAGGATGAAGGAAAAGTTCGAAATCAGATGCTCCCAGTTGCGGTGGCCAAATACGTGGGACACCGACTGGAAATAATGCAGGGGATTGCCCGGATTGAAGCGGCCACCGGTCGCAAAGTAGTTTTCGGCAAAACCGGGAAATACGGTTTCGGAAAGCACCAGCACCGCCAGTGAAATGAAGGCAAAACTCAGTACCACTGGAGAATCGAAGGTGATCTTCATGGGACCAATATACAACACCAGGACGGAAATATGGGCAGAGAAAAAAGGTGGTTTACGGGGAAATGGATTCTCCCCGCCGCTCAATTCATACTCTGTGCACCTTCCAGCAAACTGCCTCGTTCTTGCAGCAGTTGCCGTACGCTTTTTTGGAAACGGGACAGCTCCATGACCTGCTTGCGCTGTTCCGCGTTCAGAAAGATTTCCGCCGAACCTGCCAGGGCCAAATCCAGCAACGCATGCACCCGCCGGCTCAAGTCATCTTCCAAGCGATTGAGCATAAATTCTTCGGGAAAGGAAAGGGGATTCGAAAACGTGCGACCCAGCGAGTGTGGGTCGCGGAGAAATTCTTCCAGCAGATCTTCAAGCTTCTTCATGTACTACCTTTCCCCTAGGAACGGAATGCCGGGCGAATGGTTCGGCGGTTGAAAGATGATTTTACAGAATGTGCAAAAAATGAGGGTTAACCGACCGCGAGTGCGTTCTTATTCTTCTTCGTCCAGGTTTTCCTCGGCCACCACGTACACCGGACGCTGCCGGACATTGGCGCCGATCCGGGCGATGTATTCGCCGATGATCCCGATCCCGATCAACTGAATCCCCCCGATGAAGAGCATGGAGATCATCTGCGAAGCCCAGCCCCGCACATACCCCTGCAAAAAGAAATAAGAGATCAGAGAGTAAATGATCAGCAGAAAAGCTATTCCGGAGACGATGAACCCCACCGCGGTGATGAAACGCAACGGCGCTTCGGAAAAAGCGGTAATGCCGTCCAGGGCAAAGCGAAACATCTTGGCGTAGGTGTAGCTGGTCCGTCCGGCGTGGCGCTCCTCCCGGTCGTACTCCACGTAAGTCTGCCGAAAACCCGCCCAACTGATCTGCCCCCGGAGGAACTTGTTTTGCTCCGGCATCTGCTTAAGGACCTCAATGACCTTCCGATCAATGATCCGAAAGTCACCGGTATCCAGCGGAATATCAATGTTTGTGAGGCGCCGCATCAGCCGATAAAACCACCGCGCGGTGAGCTTCTTGAGCGCGCTTTCGCCTTTTCGGGACCGCCGCTTGGCGTAGACCACTTCGAATCCTTCACGGTGGCGGGCGTAGAGGTCCCGAATCAGTTCTGGCGGGTCCTGCAAGTCCGCATCGATGATAACGGCGGCTTCGCCCCGGCAATGGTCCAGCCCCGCCGTTACGGCGATCTGGTGCCCAAAGTTGCGGCTCAGGTCAATGTACTTGACCCTTGGATCCAGTTGTGCGAGTGCTCGAATCGCCACCAGTGAACGGTCCCCACTGCCGTCGTTCACAAACACCAATTCATAGCCCACTTCCATCCCAGCGAGGACATCCGTCAGGCGCGTGTGCAACAGGGGAATGTTTTCCTCTTCGTTGTGGATGGGAATGACGACTGATATGTGAATGCCGCGGGACATGCGGTAAAGCTAATAAAAATTGCTCCTCTCCCGACGGGGCAGACTCCGGGCCCATTAACCGGGGCCGAGGCAGGTGCAGAAGGCACCGTCGAACCCTTATCCTTTGAAAAAGAAAGACAACGGTCATTCACAACGCCAAAAGCGAACTGGCTCCCGGTTGCTTACCTGCGGGATTCGCCGTTGATCGTTCTGAAGCAGGGGATACGGGCCCACAGAGCCAAAAAAGTTTCCCAAACGGTGCCGCCATTTCCAACTTGGTTTTATATTAATTTAATGTTAAATTTATGTGTCGGAAAGGTAGCACGAGATGAACAAACAAAGTCGTTTATGAAGCGAATCCCATCTTTCAGACTCGGCGGGATCCTGTTTGGGCTCCTTTTTTTTGCCGTTCAATTGTTCGGGCAGATCCTCGATTTGCAACCGCATCAGATCCATTTTGACTCTCCGCAGGAGGCGCAACGCTTTCGGGATTGGCACCACGATCAGCTTTCCGATCCGGTGGAGCTGTTTTTCTCGGCGGGTGCTCCGCAAGCGGCGGCCGAGCGAGCCGCCCTCCAAAACTTTCTTACCAACGACCTGGTGGATCGCCTCCCGGTAGCCCCGACTTTTCAGCGGTTGCGGCGGGCATTTTTCCGCGAGTACCGGGCAGTGGCCAGCTTTGGGGATGCGCTGCGCCACCGCGAATTCAACTGTGTCAGCAGCAGCGCCCTTACGGCGATGGTATTGCGCCGCCGGGGTGAGCGGGTGCGGGTGCTGGAAACTCCGCGCCACATCTACGTGGAGGTCTGGCGCGGGAATTCCTGGACTCGAATCGAAACCACCAGCGAGGGCCGGGCCCTTTTTCACCGAAAAAAACGCCGCGATTCCTGGGTACGCGAGATCAGCCTGGCCGAACTCGCGGGCTTGCAGTACTTCAATGCGGGCCTGCAAGCCCTCGACGATGGCGAAGTAGCGCGCGCTTTTGACTTGCTGGGGCGAGCGCATCTGCTGTATCCGAGTCCGCGCATCACGGACATGCTGCGCCACACGGCGGGTCGCTTGGGAAATACGGGCCGGCAAAAGGTGCTGACCCAAAAATCAGAAGCAGCGCTGACTGACTTGAGCCGGGCGCTGGTGGCACTCCCGGAGGACGCATTTATCCAACACAGCTACGCGGCGGCCCTGCTGCAAATCGCGGAGTCCTCCCCGGATTACCGCCGGAACCACCAGCGCTGCGCGGCCGCCCGGCGGGAGCACCCTTTCCTGAAAACCATCCCGGAATTTGAGCAGGTCTACGCCGATCTGTTGCTGGCCGTAGCCTGGCAAGCGCTGGAACGGGGCGATACCGACGCGGGACTGCACGGTTTGGCGGAGTTGGAGCGGGAACTGAGCGCGCATCCCGAGTGGGTGCAGCCAGAGATGGCCGGGGCGGTCTACGGACTCGCCTGGGCGACGCTTGTACAGCAAGGGCAACCGCAGGCGGCAAAAGAGTTGCTGGTGCAGGGTCTGGGCTTTGCGCCGCACTCGGAAAGCCTGGGCCGCAAGCAAAAGGCCATGCTCGCCATGTCCCAAGGCCCGGCCGATCAACTGCGATAGGAATGGCAGGCTTGTGTGAGCTCCTGCCCGGCTGGATAAGTAAGATTTCCGGGCAGAGCGAGGCCGGACAGTCCGGTTCCCCTTGGGGCAGTCCCCGCAGGAGGGGGACTGATCGCCCAAAAGATCCTGCAATTAACTTCAAAACTGATTTTGCTTTCTTTCTCGATGCAATGACGTTGAGAAAAGTCAACGCCGTCCGTTGACGCGCGACGTAAATCATCCGCTTTCCCTCCCAAAAATCTGAACTCTGGGACATTATTTGGTGTCCCAGTTTGGAATCGTTCCAAATAACCAATATTTTAGCCATATTAAATTTTAATTTCAGTCACCCTAAATTAGAATTTCATGAAGGCGAATCTAACTGACGTGCCCGAAACTACGCTCTGGACCTTGCACAACCGCGCAGGAGAAGCCATGCGTCCGAAAAAGGCACTCATCAAAGACGATAAATGCATCGAAATCTACCAAGCGATTGATTACGATTATGAGCGCAGCTTTGGGAAGGCCTCGCCGGCCCACGCTTTGCGGTCGGTCCACTTTGACCGGCATCTGGAAGAGTTTTTGCGGCGACATCCGGAAGGTACGATTGTCAATCTGGGGGAAGGGCTCGAAACCCAGCGCTTCCGGATCGACAACGGAAAGGCATTTTGGATCACGGTGGATCTTCCGGAGTCGATCGAGATCCGAGAAAAATTTATCGAACCGAGTCCCCGCCACCTGCACGTGGCCCTTTCGGCGACGGACCGGCGGTGGTTTGACCTGGTTCCGGAGGACAAGCCGGTATTCATCACCGCGCAGGGCTTGTTCATGTATTTTGCAGAGCAAGCTGTGGCCGAACTCGTCCGTGATATCGTAGAACGACTGCCTGCGGGCTACCTCATGTTTGATACGATTCCGGCGTACTTCTCGCGGAAAACCATGTCGGAGAAGGGCTTCCACGTCACCAAGCACTATGTCGCGCCAAAGATGCCCTGGGGCATCAACCGCAACCAAATCGTCCCGACGGTTTCGGTTTGGTCGGACCGGATCAAGCAGGTGGAGGTCCGGGACTATTTAATGCTTTGGCGGGGCCTGTACATCAGCTTTTTTGCTTTTCTGATGAAGATCGGCGTCCTCAAAAACATCGCGCCCACTACCGCGAAGGTTACCTGGTGAGGGAAAAACTGATCGCTTGGGCGGCGGGGCAACGCCAAAAGGGATGAATCGTCCTCCTAACAGCCGCAAAATCCCCGGAGTGCCGGCATTGAGTTGTTAGCAGGAACTCCGGGGATCTACTTGGGTATAATACGCGCCCGTCGGCTAAAAATTCTTGCCCAGCGACAGGTGCAAGCGCGGGGTGAGTACGGTGAAGTCATCCACGCCCCAACCCAGGTCAAACCGTGTCCAGTACCCAAAGAGCATGATCCGCGCCCCCGCACCAAAGCCCATGATAAAAGGACTCTTGAGCGTCTGCACGGTGATCGTAAGCGGGTAGGAATCGATGGTTTCCGTATCGATTGGATTCTTCTGGGAGAGTGGATTGCCTTCGGTCCAGGTGGTCCCGATGTCGAAGAAGGGGATGAATTCCAGGTTGTAGAGTGGGTTTGTGTTCAGGGAAGACTTGAACATCCGGGTCAGGGGGATGCGCAGTTCGGCATTTGCGCCTACGTACTTCGTGCCGTTGCGGGCATTGAAGCGGAAGCCGTGGAAGGGCGTCACGTACTGCATGTAGTTGAAGGCGGGCAATGCGCCCTCGATGGGGAAATCGGAGGGGTTCTGGAAGCGGCTGAAGAGCCAGTCATCGGTTCCCCCCATGAAGAATTGCTGCTCGTTGGCGCCGGACGACCAGCCGCCGAGCAGCCGCCCAACCAGAACGGACTTGCCGAGGGGCAGGTACTTGCGGTAATCAAACTGCGCGGTGGTAAAGTTGTAGGTGCCGGCGCCGATGGAGTAGGAGTTCGAGATGTTGACGCTGGCCCAAGTGCCGGAACGCACGTACTGCAAGTTGCGTTTGGTGTTGTCGTAGGTGAGGTTGAGGCGGGCGCCCACCGCCACGTCTTCGCCATCGATGTCCTTGGGAATGAGCAGCAACATATTGCGCCGGCTCAGGTGGACAGCGTGGGCTTCAGCCCCGACACTCAGGAAGCGGCTGAGTGGATAGACGGCTCCGCCGCGGAGGCGGGTCGCTCCGTAGCGGGTCGTAAATTCGTCCTGGTTCAGGAAGCGGGTGTTCCGCTCAAATGCGGCAAACCAGTCCACGCGGCCCTTGAGGTTTGTGTACTGGACCCAGGTATCGCTGCTGCGCCGGTTCCAGTAGGGACGGAAGCCAAAGGCGAGCATTTTGTCGCCCTTCAGGGTTTTGAGGCGGGCTTCCAGGGATACGTTGAGCTTGAAAACCGGATCAAATCCGAAACGGGTCGAGACCTGATCCGCCGCCCAGCGGGTTTTGGAAGCGCCCGGACTGCTGACTTTGACACCGCTGAAGTCCGGCTTGGCGGGTTTTTTGTTGCGGCGGGCCTTGGCCCGGCGGCGGGTCGAGGGACGCCGGCGCACCGTACGCGGCTTGTCCTCTTCATCAAAGACGTAGTACTTGACCCCGTTGTCTTTCTGGGTTTTGCTGGTGTCTTTGGGATTTTTACCGGGCTTGTTCTCGGCAAATTTTTCGGGAAACTTTTCCATCTCCCGCTTGAGCGAGTCCAGGCGGGCTTGCAGGGCCTTTGAGCGGCGCGCCATGTCGAAGCGCTTATCGGTCTGCAAACGCAGCATGGACTTCAAGACGACCGACTCTTTGAGGAATTCTTCCCGGTCAGCGTTGAACATGGTCATCCGACCGAGTTCGGGCACGGAAAAAACGACGAGGGAATCGGAGAAATTTACGGTGTGGATGCCCTGCGAGATGTTGCTTTGGACCACGGAATCCCCCACGAAGACATTGCGCTTGTAGAGGTTGGAGATCCCGGTTTCGTTTGAGAGGAGCTGGATTTCGAAGCTGCTCTCGGCGTGGACCGGAAATTCGTCGGCGATGGGGGTATTTGTCACCCGGCGCACGCTGCCGTCCTCCAGGGTCAATTCCCAAATGTCGTAGTGGCTGCGGAAGATGTCGTGGGGGACGTCTGTGTCCTTGATCGAGTCGTTCGAGCGGGTCGAGGCGTAATAGATGCGGGCGTCGTCCTGGCTCCAGATCGGATTCAAGTTATCAAAAGCATCCTCGGTCAGAGGCACGAAACCGTTGCTGCCCGGGGTGAAGCGAAACAGGTCAATGGAGCCGGTGCGCAGGCCGCTGGCTACGATTTGCCGGCCATCGTGGGACCAGTCCATTTGGAAGATGCGCTCCAGGCGCGGCTGAAAGTTGATGTACTGCACTTCGCCGGAGCCGACATTGTAATAGGCAAATTGCTCGGTGCCCGCGCGGTAAATGGTGGTGATGAAGGCTTTGCCATCCGGACTCCACACCATCGGCATCTCGGGGGCAAAGGGTGTCAACTGCTCAGTGGGAAATCCGCCTTCAATCGGGGTTTCGCGCAGCTCTTGGGTGTTGAGGTCATAAAGGGCGACGCGCTGCTTGCCGTTTCGTTCCAGATAGACGGCGGCCACTGGCGCAACTGGATTCAGACGGAAGCCCAACATCCGCTCTTTGGTTTTGAGGCGCAAGGGGTCGGCCTGGTCCCGCAGCTTGTCGCGGAAGGTGCCATTTTCTGAAATCCGCTGCAAGATGAATTCCCGCCAGCGTTCGGTCAGGGTTTTGAGGGTGATGCCCAGGACATGGACCAGTCCATCTTCCACCGAGCGGGTGAGCCGCGTCATGTAGAAGATCTCCGAGAGTTTTTCCGTGCCGTAGGTGGAGGCGATGAAGTACCAAATCGACTTGCGGGCTACGCGGTTCACGTATTCGTCCCCTTCCAGGGCATATTCGAGCATGTCCGCGTTTTCGAGGCTCGTAATCCACAGTTCATCGTCGAAGGTCCAGCCTTCGCCCAAAAAAGCGGGCAGGCCCTCCGCGTACCAGCGGGGCAGAAACAAAAGCAAATTGTAAGGAATCGATGCGGTGATCGCACCGCCGTAATAGTAGTCGTGGATCACCATCCGGGCGACCTCCGATTTGATCCGGCCGTAGAGTTCTTTGTGGTCTCCGGGAAATACTACTGCGCCGGCATTGGCGTAGAGATTGGTCCGCCCACCCTCCTTGGTTTGGCGCTGCGGATAGAGATTGGACTGGATGTAATCGTTTGGCGACAGGAAAATGTACAGGGAGTACTTGGATCGGTTTTTGAAATCCAGCGCCCGACAGACTTCCCACATGGCTTCTTCGGCGTAGCGTGCGGCAATCGTGGCCGTCACCGGATCCCGCGTGTAGAAATGCACGTCGAAATGTTCCGTGCCCACCGATTTCCAGGCAAAGTCTTTTTGCTGGATGATGTTCTCGCCTCCAAGCATATTGGACTGGGCCGGAAGCCGGCCCGCTAGCGAGAGCAGGGCAAAAAGGGCGATGATGCCGGTATATTTCATGTAGTTGTCGATGTTCAAATAATTTACGAAATCTTTTTCAAAAACCTTTCCAGGCCGGTTTCACGGGGGATTGGGGTCTCTTTTCCATCCAGCCAGGCCCGCATTCTTTTCGCGGACCACGGAGCTTGCAGTACTCCTTTTGCTCCCATTCCATTCAAGACGTACAAGCGCGCGTGCTCGGGATGCCGGCCCCAAACTGGCCGCCGATTCGGGGTGGTAGGTCGGATTCCTGCCCGGGCCTCGGCGACGCGAAAGGGCAGCTTTACCGCCGCGCGGATCAGTTGGCTGAGCTCCTCAATCCCCTCGGCGGTCGGACCGGATCCTTTAAAATACTTTTCGTACGTCGAACCTACGGTGTAAAAAGAATTGCCCTTGGGTAAGAAAAACGCCTTGCGGAGCAAGACAAAATCCAGTTCCAACCCGGGAATCTCAACTTCGAGGATCTGCCCTTTGAGCGGTCGGATGTCCAGCCAGCCCCACCAGGGATTGTCCTTGACCCGTACGCCTTCAGCACAGATTACTTCATCATAAACGTGCTCGCGCCCTCCGATGTTTGCTTTTCCCGTACTTGGTTGGAGCGCCGCGTAGTCCATTTGGCCCCGATGTAAGATCAGGCCCATTTCTGTTTTCATCAATTCCAATGCGGCGGCGGTAAATCCTCGGGTATCCAGCCAGCCGCAGGGCAGGATTTCCAGGCCGCCCAGGGGATTGTGCAGTTGCTCAGGCAGACGCTCTTGGGGTGAAAAAGCCACGTGGCGGGCGTAAGCCGGGTCCAGTGCCTTAGCGGTCCATTCGTTGTAGGCGGCGGGCTCACGGAAAGGCCGGTAGATGGTGTACGGTTCTCGGTAGCGGCTCAGGCGATCAAAGGGCGGCAGGGCAAAAAAATCCGCGAGGGTCTCCAGCAACAACTCCGCCTGCCAAGTGAGGGTGGCCTTTCGGCCGGTGATGATGTTGTACAGTCCGGCGGCCACCCGAGTAGCCGTCGCCGGGGCAGGCTGGTCGATCAAAGTCACAGAATGGCCCGCTTTCAGCGACTCTGCCGCCAGAAAGACGCCGGTGAGCCCCCCGCCAATGATCAGGACTTCTTTGCTGGGAATGGACTTTGAATTATGCAAAATTTTTCAAACCTTGATGGCCATCGCGGCCCCCTTGGCCGCTTTTTACCGCAAATTTACGGGCAAATCCGATGATCGAAGTTCAGACATTTACCTTTTTCCCGGAAGCTTTTGCCGAGAATACTTACGTAGTTTCCGATAAAACCGGCCATTGTGTCGTGATCGATCCCGGATGTTATACGCAAGCCGAGCGAAAAAGGCTCATCGACCACCTGGAAAATCGCGGATTGCACTTGGAAAAGGTCCTGAATACCCACTGCCACCTGGATCACATCTTTGGGAACCGCTTGCTGGTCGAACGGTTTGAAGTGCCCCTCATCGCCTGTGAAAAAGACGTCTACAATATCCAGCAAGCGGAAATCGCCGCCCAATTGTGGAACCTGAGCCTGGACCCCTCCCCGATGCCCGATGAGTTTGTGGACGAAGGCGACACGGTAACATTTGGGAACACCACGTTTCAGGTGTTGTTCACGCCCGGGCACAGCGCAGGTCACGTCTCCTTTTATTTGCCGGAGGACAATTGCCTATTTAGCGGTGACGTCATCTTTCAGAACAGCTTTGGGCGGGTCGATCTGCCGGGCGGGTCCATGAATACCCTGCGCACCACTATTCAGGAGCGGATCTTTACCCTCCCCGAGGACACGCGCATCTACGCTGGACACATGGGCTTCACCACGGTGGGCCAGGAAAAAGCCACCAATCCGATCAATTGGGTGTGATGGCAATTCATCCCCGATTTATTTCATTTTTCCGTTCCCCAAAATCATTAATTTGCGGCCGTATATCTCCTTTTACCTGACATTGAAGATGCGCACGAACGCCCATTTTACCCTGACAATACCCCTCGCACCGCTATGGTAATTGCGATCATCGCCCACGACGGCAAAAAACCCGAAATGGTTTCCTTCATCCGGGACCATTACGACCTGTTCAAGCGCAAAGACATCGATCTGATCGCGACCGGGACGACCGGTTCCCACGTTGAAAAAGGGGGATTTGTGGTCGAACGGCTGGCCAGTGGTCCCAATGGTGGGGATGCCCAAATCGCCAGCCGCATTGTGGAAGGCAAGGTCGACATGGTAATCTTTTTCCGGGATCCCCTCGGGAAGCACCCCCACGAAGTCGATGTCTCTATGCTCATGCGCATCTGCGACGTACACGATATCCCGCTGGCCACCAATCCAGCCTCCGCCGAACTTCTGATCAAAAGCTTATGAAACAACTGCTCGCCATTGCTTTGCTCACTTGCTTATCGTTTTCGCTCCCGGCCCAAGAAGCCACGCGCAATTCCCGCCCCTGCACCGGAGAAAACTTCCACGAATTCGACTTTTGGCTCGGTGACTGGGAAGTCTGGTCCAAAGACTCCACCGGCACGATGCAGATCGTAGGCTACAACAAGGTGGAGCGGATTCTCGGCGAATGTGTCATCATGGAAAACTGGACCGGCGTGGGTGATTCCCGGGGCAAAAGTTTCAGCCTCTACAACCGGGAATCTGAACAATGGGAACAGACCTGGGTCGACAACTACGGTACGGTCATCTACTACGGCGGGGAGTACAATCCGTCCACCCGCCGCCTGACCTTTAAAGGCGAAGGAGAAACCCAGAACCGGAAGTATGCCTACTACCGCCTGTCCTATTTCAACAATGAGGACGGCACCGTGCGCCAGCTTTGGGAAGCGTCCCAGCGGCCAAATGGAGCCAAATCGGTGCTCTTCGATGCGGTGTACAAACGGCGGGAAGCTCCGGAAAATTGATATGCAGCCGCTTTCGGTATACGTACTGACTTTCAACAGTGAGAAGTACCTGGACACGGTGCTGGGCCAAGCCGGAAAGATGGCGGATGACCTGCTCGTTGTCGATTCGGGATCGCAGGACAGTACGTTGCAGATTGCGGAACGCCACGGAGCCCGTGTTCTGCACCGGCCCTTGGATGACTTTGCCGCCCAGCGCAATTTTGCCCTGGCCAATTGCCTACACGACTGGACCTTCGCCATCGATTCCGACGAGATCGCCGATGACGAGCTCATCGAAACGGTACGGGCACTCAAGGCGGCCGATTTTGGTGCGCAACCGGAGCAAGCTCTTGCTTACCGCCCCACCCGCAAATGGCTGGTGATGGGGCGGGAAATCCACTGCCTGCTCCCCATCCGCTGCCCCGATTATCCGCCGCGCATCTTCCAGCGCTCCAAAGTCCGCTACCTCCAGGACAACCTCGTCCACGAATCGCCCCAGGGCTGGACCGACTGGATCAAAATCAAAGGTTGCCTCATCCACCGGACCTACGAGACCCGCACCGAGCTGTTTGGGAAATTGGAGCGCTACACCGATCTCGCCGCCCGGGAGATGCGGCGACGGAGCCGCAAAAAGACCCTCCTCAAGCAAGTGTTCAGCCCACCCGCCGCCTGGTTCAAATTCTACATCCGCCTCGCCGGCTGGAAAGACGGGGGCGTCGGTTGGATCCTGGCCTGGTACGCCTTCCGGTACACCTGGCTGAAGTACCGCAAACTTTGAACGGCATAAAAAATAGAGGGCGCTGCGCGACGCGATCCTTCCTTCCACGGTGAAGTCGACTTTGGGCTATCTACGGTCTACTTCTCCGGTTCAAAAAGCTCGGTCGGGCAATTGCCCTCTTTGCGTTGATCGGCAGCGGCAAAAAACACCCTAAGGAAGGGGACCCACCAGTCCTGGGGTCCCTTCCTTGGGTCCACATCACTTTCCATAGATAAGACCGGCAAGTGCGCCGCGTCAGTTGGCGGTTGCAGTTATTTTGATTCTTCAGCTAGGGCAAATACAAATTTTGAACAGCGGTCACACGTCGGCGGTAGCTTAGCACTTCCACTGTCGGTGCCGGAGACAACCGTACTTGTCGATTCCAAATACGGTGTTCCGAGATGGAGCAGCCGGGGGAGAATGGGCGAGGTCGGATCCAATGTCTCCACCACAATGCAGATCCCCCCGCTCAATACCGCATCGGTTGAATTGACCTTGAAGTTGATCGTTGGTGAAAACTGGACCGTCACGGTTGTATCCGGTGTATTTACCGAACTAATGGAGTCCAGCTCTACCCCGTTTTCGGAAGCATTGGTTAGATCATCAAAACAAATCGACTCGCCGAAGTCCGGGTAGATGTCTGATTTTTTCCCGGGAAAGATCAAAGAGGCCCGGAATCCGATTTTCAGCTCCTGGCCCAACAAAGAATCGGGCAAATGTTCAAGCACGTAATTAAAAGGAAAATACACCGCCGACTGATAACAGAGATCATTGCCTCCATCGTTACAGGGCTTCAGGGTGTCACCGATGACATTGGCATTGAGCCGATAATCAAACCTCGCCGAAACCACTCCCGTAGCCGTCGGCATTTTTCTTTTGGGATCAGGCCGGCTTTCGCAGGCAAAACAGGTCAGTAAAATAAGGGCAGTTAGCAGCAGTGTCGAAAAAAACTTTTGGGATTGTGATTTCATGAGAATAAAAAATAGTGGTCTAATGGTTTTGCATCCGGATTCCTTCGCAAAGTGTCAATCTTGTGGGCTTTGACAAAAGACATCTTGGGGCGATAATTAGATCAAATTTTCAAAGTGCGGCTCACAATCCATTCCGATATCGGCAAAAAGGGGATAAAATTGCGGGGAATCGCTAAATTATCTTGGGACCAGATTTCCCAATTATTAGTTCAAATTCTATGGGCAAACTTTTGAAGGCGCTCCAACAATTGACACGGAAGGAATTTCAAGCCTTTTCCCGTTACATGTACTCGCCGTACTTCTGCCAGCACGCAGAAACGATCCGCTTGTTCGAAACTTTGGCCCCGCACTTTCCTGGTTTTTCGGTGGACCTACTTGGGGAAATGAACGCTTCGACCCCCGACCGAACCTTGACTTCGGCCCGTCTCCACGTGCTCAAGACCTATCTGTACCAACATTTGCTCGATTTTAAGGTGCAGCAACAACTGGCCGCGCGTCCTCTGCTGCGGACCACCTTGCTGACGGATCGCTTGCGGCAGGAAGAAAATTTTAAAGGCGCAGAAAAGCAACTGGCCGCCGCCCGGAAACAGCACCTCAGCCAAGAAGCACTGGACAGTTCCCACTACGCGAAGCAGTTGCAACTGGAAGAATTGGGGCTGGATCTGGCCCTAAGTCAGGACAATCGCAGTGGGGAACTGTCATTGCACGCCTATTTTCGGGCGCTGGACGAGCATTATTTGGGATTGAATTTAAAGTATCTGCTGCCCGCGCTGACCGTCAACCGCCTGTTCAACCAAGAATTTCCCGTTGGGCGCTGGGCAGAGATCAAAGCCAAATTTCTGGCCCGATCTACCCCCGGCCGTCCGCTAACCCGCATCTTTTTTCACCTGATGTTGTTGCTGCAAGACGAGGCTCCGGAAACTCAACTTACCGCCTTGGGGGAACTGTTGCGGGACCACGCCACCACGATGTCCAAGGTCGAACTGATGAATGTCTACGGCTACCTGCAAAACCACTTCACCCAACAAGCCCAGCGCGGAGTTGCCGAAGCCCTTTCGCGCCTGTTTGCGGTATTTCAGGAAATGGCCCAGCACGAACTCATTTTCGGACGGGGAGAAATTTCTGGGCATTTCATCCGCAATATTGCGGTGGTCGGCTGCCGTCTGGGTCGTCTGAAATGGACGCGCAACTTTCTGGAAACCCACCGGGCGGACATCCAGCAAGAACTCGGCGGCAATGCCTACGCGTTCAGCCGGGCCTACCTCGACTTTTACTTTGGAGATTACCAAAAGGCCCTCGGTCGGCTGCAGGCCCTGGAATTTGTCGATCCATTTTACCGAACCGGACACCAAGTGTTGCTCCTGCGCATCTACTACGAACTCGGAGATTTCCTCGCCATGAATGCTTTGTTGGACACCTTTCGGCGCTACCTCAACCGCACCAAAGCCATTTCTGATACCCGCAAAGACGTCAACCGGCGCTTCATTTCCGTTCTCCGCCAATTGGGCAAGGCCCGGGAAACCGGCCCGACACCGGAACATTTGCAAAAGATCCGGCTCCTCCTCGACGAAAATACCGGGATTACCGACCGCACCTGGCTGACCGCCAAATGGCGCGAACTGCAAACACCCACCAGTTCAAAATCTCACTGAGCGCGCGATCACCCTGGCTCCCTGCCATTCCCGTATCACGCACGTGAGCTCATCCTGGTCAGCCACGGTGACATTGACCAGGAAGAAACCCGCTTCCCCACACAATTGCCGCCACCGCCAATCAAAAGTGGACGTGGTCGACGCCGCTCCATTGTCGTACCACCAAGCGGTTACCATGCGCTGCTCCTCATTTTCCAGGCGCGCCACCATCATTTCCGTCCCGGCCACCACTTGCACTTGCGGAGCCCGCACCCGGAAGCCACTCGCCCGCCAGCAGATTTCGGGGTAGTGATCGGCTCCGTAAAACGGCACCGGCGGCTTGAGGTAGACCAGCGCTCCCTCCGCTTCCAGGGCCAATATTCCCGCATCGGTGAGGCAGCTCGTGTATCCGGGTGTCGCCATGGCGTTCAGCCGTGCGATTTGCTCCGTGGAAACCGGCTTTTGCCCCCATGGACCAACCGCAAACAAGCCCGCGACCAGCACGGCTCCGAGGATCGTGCGCCGGGTTCCGGGCAGATGCAGGCGCCGCGTCGGCGCGACCGAGCGGTTTCGGCCCCACTTCCGGGTTGCCCAACCCAGCAGGAAATAAATCGGCAACACAAAGTAAAACAGCAGACTCGCGAGGCCCACCGCATCGTGGGAAAAGGTCTCCGGCGCACTTCGCAGCAGCACCAATCCGACGATCCGCATCAGATTTGCCAGCAACACCAGTCCCACCGCCACCACTAGAGTCCCCCCCTGTCCCCACCCGGGCAGCCCCTTTCCGGAGCGCTTTTCCTGGTAGCTCAACAAGATCACGAACAGCACGAGTCCGGTGACAAACAGGTGAATCCCCGTACAAGCTGGATCCACGGCAAACTCTTCCCCGTCTCGGAGGAAAAGATTGCCCCGCACCTCCACCTCCATGCCCAGCAGCCGAAACACTGCCCCTGCCGCCGAGCTCAACCACAACCGCAGTGGAAAACCCAGCACCGAAGCCAAATAATGCGGCAGCGGCGACAACACAAACACCAAGGCCACCGGCATGGAATTCAGCTTGCCCCGCACCGACTCCACGAAAAAGAGCAACACGAAACACCACGCCAGGTGAAAGGCAAACTTGATTTGCAGCACCGGAAACAATACCAGCATCAACAGGGCCAGCCCGGCAAAGCGCCCGGGACGCCGCTCCCGATCCCGTACGTACAGCACAAACGGCAAGCCGATCAGCGCCAGCAAAGTATTGAATTCGGGAAGGAGATACCCCCGGAGGTTGACCCAGCCGGCCAAGAGGGCGACCAGCCCCAGGCCCACAAATGGCCCCCAGCGCTTCAGCCAGAGGAGGAGCGCCTGAGGGTCCGTGGACCACTGAAGTTTGGCGACGAGCTCCGTCATGCGAGGTGCAAGCGTTTGCGTTGGGTGTAGACCAAAACCGCCAGCACCAAACCGATCAACAACCATTCGTGCGGCTCCGGAACCGATCCTGTACCCCCATCCGCCAATCCGTGCAAGGTGGAGTTGCCGAGGCTGTTTTCACTTTCTTCGATCCCGAATCGTTCGTAATCGGCGTCGGTTTCCAGGACGATCAGACTGGTAAAGGGGGAAACAACGTAAGCTTCCTCGGCAAGTCGCCGGGCGGCACCGGAAAATTCGTGATCGCGCAAAAACGCTTTCCCCGCCGTTTCCAGGCATTTGTTGTAGGCGTACAGGCGCAGCAGGTGATCGGGGGCCGGGTTGGTCGCCGGGGCCTCGTCGGCGTCGCTTTGGTAGATTTCCATCCCCGCACTAGGGAGGATGACCTTGCCGGGCTCGGTTCGGAAAGCGGGAAAACGGCCTTGGTTGAGCCAGGTCCCCAACTGCGCGGTGGAACCGGCCTGGTAATTCAAGACTCCGAACTGCCGCAGCGATTCGAAGTAGGGGCCGGGATGGCCGCCGAGGTTAAAGTAGGCGATGGGAACCGGGGCGGAATCGAGCAGGGCTTCCATCTTCCGGTGGAAAGGCGAATGCCGCAGATCCTCCAGGCCGACGTAGTTGGCCCCGGGCTTGGAGATGACCAGAGCGTGCTCGGGATCGGGAATCGCGTAGAGCGGAAACAAGGAAAAGCGGGCTTCCTGGGCGGCGGCAAAAATGAGGTGGCGATTGGCTTTGCCCAGGCGCTTCATCCCCCGGTCAAACGTCCACACTCGGCGGTCTCCCACCGCGCGGCAGACTTGCGCAAATTCGTCCTCCGTCCAACTGGCGTTCAAGTCGAGGTAGACATCGGTGATGTTCCGCACGGCCATTTCCGGTCGGTAGGGAAATGCCCGGTAGGACTTTCCCTGGAAGGTAAAGGGCACCGGGGAAAGGTCGGGCGCAGCGCAATGCAGCTTCCAGGCCGGGCGGTAACCTCCCTCGTACATCCACAAAGTGGGATTTTCCGCCGTGAAGTGTTCCGGAAGCTCAACCGATTGGGGCACCTCACCGATAAAGCGAATGGTGGTCATCTCCCGGGTAAAATGCTGGATGGGCCCTTCAAACACGATGTTTTCCAGCACGAGGTCCGGCCCTTGCGCACGGAGCGGGACGGTCATCCCGAGCTTAAACTTCCGCGGCAGGTCGGGCTGGACGGGGAAGACGGTCACGACCAGCGTGTTGCCTTCCTGCCAATGCAACAGCGCCGGATCGCGGGCTTCCCGCCCGACAATCGTAGTGTAGGCGCGGTCGGCCTCATCTTTGGAAGTAAAACGGGCTTTGCGCTCTTTGCCATTGACCCACAGCGACAGAGAGGTGGCTACGGCGCCTTCCGGCAAATGAATGGTGTAGACGGCTTCCTCCCGCCAGCGCCCCCGCTGCCTTTTCACCCCAAAGTGCTCGATTTTGAAGGTCTTTTCGACGTAGGCGAGGCGGAATTCGGGGTACACTTCGATTTCGGTGTGTACCTCGCGGGTGAGGAGGTGATCGTCGTCCCAAAGCCGGCGCTGGGAGGCGTGGCGGAGATCGGTTTGCGCAGCGATGAGGCGTTTGCGCTGGCGCTCATTCAGTGGCATATCGCCGGAGAGGCCCCGGCCCAGAATCGAAAAAGGATCGTTGTAGCCCGATCCGGTGGGTGCCCCAAAGTTGTCCCAGGTCAGGAGTTCCCGCTTGGGTGAGGTAAGCGCGTGGTTGCGAAAGGCCCGCACGGGGAGAAACTGGGCAGCGAAGATTTCCACAGGCAGATCGGACCCCGTCTTGGAAAAAGTCGACACGACGCGCTCCAGATCGCGTTGCACGATATGGTACTGAACCATGTATCCTGCGAGCAGCAGCAGGGGCAGGAGCAGTCCCGAGAAAAAGCTGATTTGTGCCCGCCGGGCCTTGCGCCGCAGGACGATCCGCGCAAACGCAAGCATCCCGAACAAAGGAGCAAAGGCGACCACCGAAATCCCAAAGAAAATCAAGCCGATGACCGCAAAGGGCAAGACCGGAAGCATCAACAAGGAAAAATAAGCCGTGATCGCCAACCCGATCCCACAGCAAAAATTGTTGATGTTCTGAATCATGGGATGCAGATGGGGATAAAAGCTGTCCAGGAACAGTGCCCCAAACGCGATGTGGAGCGCGGCCCCAAACCAGATGGGGGTCGCTCCGACAAGTTGGAAGCTTTGGTCGAGGGAAAAAGCGCCGATGGAAAACAGGATGATGGCGATCCGCGAGACGGTGGGATTCAGAATGAAGAAGCGCCGGAGACCGTGTTGAGCTCCGGAATGGATCGCCGCCACCAGCCAATAACCGACGGCGATGGCAAAGTTCGCGATGAAAAAGCCGTCGAGTCCGCCGACGAAGCCGTTCCCAAACACCGTACTGGCGTGGAAAATGGCAAGGGAAAGGAAGACGGCAATCAGTCCGCCCAGGATCAGCCCCCGGGGTTGGGGAATCGGGTTTGAGGAAGCGTTCATGTCAGGAAATTTTCGGATAAGCTCAATTCAGGATACATTTTCCGCGTCGAGGCAAAGCCACCACGGAGCCAGGACGCCGCGTCACGGCGTCAGGTCAAAAGAAGATGAAATCAAATGTCGGGTGAGGACCGGGGCCGGGCGAATTACGCGGGCAGCTTGGCTTTGCGGTGGTAGCGCAAGGCAAACACCCAGGTGCCAGCCATGATGGACATCAGCAAGCCAAATAAGAGTCGCAATCCGGTTTGGCCGGGGCCCTCAAAGCCTTTGTAGACAAGCAGCGAAGTCAGCACCAGGACCAAAGCCAGTGTGGCCAGAGATCCCGCCAGCTCTTTGCGCGAGATGCCTTGCTTTTTCCACTCCAAGTAGACCGTCGCCGGCACCAGAACCAGAAAGGCCAGGGCGGCGGAGAAACCCGCCATGCACAGCGCAGCATTGAGCAAGTTGCGCGCTATGTCGGGGCTGTCGTATTCGGCCACAAATGGGTAAAACAAGAGCACCCCCAGGGGCGTCAGAAAGACCGAGGTCTCAAGCGCAGACATCAAAGCAGAAGAAAGGGTTTTTTGCAGCTTCATCGAATCGGTCATTGGTAGCTATTTGAGGAACAGCAAAATGAAAAATAATCTTGCCCGCCGCAAGGTAAAAAATGGGTATCGGAGGGCAAAACCGAGTAGGCCCAGCCACAAGCGGAATTCGCTTGGGGGCGTGGGGGCGGCGCCTTTGGCGCGGGAAACGGAGGTTTTCATCGGGCAGTTGAGGTTGAAGGATGGAAGCGAAACATGTTGCGGGTGACCGGTCGATTCGGAAGATCGTCGGTGCGGGAAGTGGCGTTGGGGGTCGGCGGTGGTACTGGGGTGGCAGGCGCGGGGACCATTATTTGGCCGGCTACGACAGCCCGGGAGTGCCGGAACGCCCGAAGGCAGGTCTTTCGGTAGTAGCGGTAGTCGTAGCCGCCGGCGCACAGGACCCGTCGGTGGGAACACCACACCACGGGCAAGGCAATTGCCAGGCATAAGCGCGCAAATACTTGACCGGCGCGGCGCGACCAGGGCGATAAGCGTCGGGAAAAGACGTGTAAGGCGAGGGATTGGAAGTGAAGGTGATGGGCTTCGTCTTCCAGGATTTGTCGGCAGATGGTCGCAAGAAGCTGCGAGGATGTGGCCTGACCGAGGGCGGTATAGTAGGGAACCGCGATGAACTCAGCGGTGAGCAGCACCACAATGGAATGCCGCAGTCCGAGGGCGTGGCGGACCCGGCGAAAGACGCTGTCCATCCAGCTTTTGCGGGCCCGGGGCAGTCCTTCCTGGTCCATGAATCGACCGAGCAGGGCCGCGTGGCGGTTTTCCTCTTGGACAAATCCGCGCAAGGCCCAGGGATAGGAGATATCACCGGTCTCGGCCGCGTAACGACCGGCTTTTTGCAGGAGCAAGCGGGCGTCCGAGGACTCTCCGAGTTGAAAGTGGCGGATAGATCGCCCGATCCATTTCCGTTCTTGGCGGGTGAGTTCGGGTTGTTGTGGCTTGGGCAAGGGGAGCTGCCGGTCGGCAAATGCAGCAAACCAGCGCGCCCAGTTCGTGAATGGCAGTGTTTTATTCATTTTAAAAGTACTTTGTATTGCAAAGTGACTGAGTAAAAAAAGGGGGTTGATTTCTGATTTCTAAGTGTTTGAAATTCACACGAAAACACCTGGAAATTGAGCGAATCATCCATCGGAAATTCTTCATTTTTTGCCTCCTTTCAGGATTTCTTCTAGGGCATCCAGGTGATTGCGGAAGGCGGTTTTTCCTTTGGGGGTGGCGCAGTAATTGGTTTGGGGTTTTTTCCCGACAAAACGCTTTTCGATTTGTAGGTAACCCGCTGATTCCAGCTTGGAGGCGTGGCTGGAAAGGTTGCCGTCGGTGAGGTCCAAGGTGCTTTTCATTTCGTTGAAATCCATTTTGTCCCGGACCATCAGCAACGACATGATGGCGAGGCGGATCCGGTTCTCGAAGACCTTGTTTATTTTCGACAGGGAGTCTTTCACCGTTCATATTTGTAGTACATGACCGCCCCATAGACGATGTGCAGGACCCCAAATCCCAAGGCCCAAAAGATCAAGCCGTGACCCGTCCAAACTGCGCAGAGCAATCCTAGACCGATCTCGGAATAGCCAAGATAGCGGATTTCCGGTTGGGTGTACTTGCTGGCGTTCAGCAACGCAAGTCCGTAAAACAAGAGCATGGTTGCGGCCACCCAGATGGCCGAACCATGCAGGACCATCGCCAGGCAGAACAGCCCACCAGCCGCCAGAGGGACCGCCAGATTCAACAAGACGTGCTGAGCGGTGCGGTTCCAGATCGGGATCCCGTTGCGCCGGCCCATCCGAACCGAAAAGAACGCGGCCAATCCCAGCGCCACCACCAACACCAACACGGCGTCCAGGGCGAGAAAAGCCAGCAATTCGGGGTAATCCTGCCGCTTCAGCGGCGTCAGGTAATCGGTTGACTGGCCCAGCTTCCACCAAGCCGCCGCCGCCCCCAGCAGGGCAACCAAGCCAGCGGAAATTCCGGACAGTCCACTCAGGGAGAGAAACTTGGTATTCTGCTCCATCAAGGACCGAATCTCCGATATGTCTTTCAAGTGGTCTCGGTAATTATCCATCTTCAAAGCACTTTGTATTACAAAGTAAAGCTACGCAAAGTTCCGAAACAAGGTTGCGAAAAGATTTCTGAGTATCTGCAATTCAGACGAAAACAGTTGGAAATTCATTCGTTGGAAATTTTCCGGCATGCGGCAAGGATGGGAGGGATATGGGTCGGGCTGGCCAGCACGACGGAGCAAAGCGAACTCCCGGAACAGCCTGGTACCGACGCTTCGGTAGCCGCCCACCCAACAAGCCAACCTGCAACTTGAAAGGGGGTTATTCCGACACAGAAGATTGGGAACATTTTCCCGAGCATTACATCTCCGCCAACTTTTCCAACAGCCAACCGGCATCTACCATCGGCTTCATGGACGCGATTTCCGCGCGCAGACCGTCGACGGTGGCTTCCCGCTCTCCGATTTTGAATTCAAAGATCCGCTTGGTTAGGGTCACCTGATTTTGCAGCGCGGTGATCATGACCGCCGAAAGGTCGTTGTTCCGGTTGAGGTAGCGGCGAAAGGTTTCCACGAGGGCAAAAAAAGGTTCGACTTCATCGGTTTCGTAGTAGATGCGCAGGAGCAGGGCTTGGTGGCTCGACCGGTACAGTTGATCGTAAAATTCGACCTCGAGCAGGTGGCGCTTGGCATCGCGGTATTTCCCCTCGGCAAAGTCCAGGTAGGCGTGCCCATAGTGGAAAACCCCGTCCCGCCAGCGCTCGGGAAGCCGCAGGTAGTTCTCCTCCAGAAATCCACGGGTCCAGGTAAACTCTTTGAGGCGCGCCCCCAGTGCCAGGATATTCTTGTAGCTGTTTGCGGAAAAGGTTCCTTGGCCGAATAGCAAGTCCAGCGCGATCATCTCCTGGTAGGTTTCAAAAGCAACCCGGAGAAATTCGCGTCGCCCTTGGTTGTTGGCGTGCAGGCAATAGTTGATCAGAAAACCGAAAATGTTCACCAGTTCATCGGACTCAACCAGGCCTTGATTGCTGCGCAAAAGCTTGCGGAGGGCCGGAAAATGGACTTCGTGGTCGCCGTCGTTCAGCAGTTGGAGGAGGTGAAAATAGAGTCCGATCAGCGGTTGCTGGTCCAGGTGCAAGCGCTCCACCAGGTTCAGCGTTTCTTCTAACCCAAGGTCTCCCCGCTCAAAGCTGTAGTTTGCGCGCTGGTTCCAGACCGCACACAGCACTTTGAGGCGATTGCCGAGGGCAAATTCGTCAAGGCGGCGGAGCATGGCCTGAACATCGGCGGCGGCACTGCGCTTTTCCATGCGCATGTTTGAATCGACCAGGGATTCGGCGAGGTTGTAGGCATGATAAGCACCGGGCATACTGCCCAGGGGTTTGTCATCGAGGGGAGCCTTGGCTTTGACGATTTCTTTGCGTTGTTCCTCGGCGAGCCCTTGCCGCCCCAAGCCACGGATCTTCATGCGCAACTTCATCTTTGCGTCGAGTTCCAACTCTTCCACGACCCAAAACCGATGGAGGAGCTCAAGCACGTAGGTGCGCAAAACACGCAAGCGCGAGTTGTCGTAGGGTCGCCTGGGAAAGGCTTGGGCAAATAGTTTTTCGTCGCTGATTGCAAATGCCGGGTGGTGTTTGCGGAGGGTAGCAAAAAACGTTTGCGTCTCTTCGTGGCGCGTGTAGTAGGGAGAAGCCACAAATTCGCCGAAGCGCCGGAGGTCTTTCCGGGACAACGTTGCGAGTTGTGTATAAAGCTTGGGCCGTTTCATTTTCCAACCGGAACAGCTTCCAATCTACTGTTTTCCCAGAAAATCTGCCGGTAATATTTCGGGGGAGGGCAAGGAAGTGTCCCCCCGAGGCAAAATCTCCGGAGCGTTCAAACGCGACAATCCACAGTTTGGAATGGTTCTAAAGAGACTTATCTTTGGCTTGTATCCATTGCAAAGAGAAGTATGTTCAACATTCTCGATCCCGATCAGACCCGTTCCACCTTCTTAGGTGAGGCCACGCATGCCCCCGCGCGGGAGGTATGCGAATGGACAGCGTGCGAGGGAAAGAAGAAAAAGAAGAAGTGCTGCAAAAAGTACAAGAAGAGCAAGCACTGCAAAAGTTGCCCCCGGCTTTAGAGGCGGTTTAAATTTCCAATTCCTACCCGGAGGTTTACGTGCTGTTCTCCATTGAAAATTCTCTTCCAACCCTTTTTCAGTTGAACGCATCAATAAAGTGAAGGCTGGAATCTGTTCCTTCACAATTATTTTTGTAATTTCTTATCCATGAAAATCCGTACTGCTGCACTGTGCTTGCTCGCTTGTCTGCTGTCCGTTCCACTGTTTGCTTTGCATCCCTCGGCGAAGGCTCCGCTCTGGGACCACCTCCGGGAGGTCAACGCGCAATGGGAAATGCAAATCGACGACCCTACGCTTTACCAGGCACCCATCCGGTTTGCCCACGAAGCGGAGCGCATCCAACTGCACCTGCAACTCGTCGAACACATCTTGCGGGAGCGTACCCCGGCCCATCTGACCGAAACTCAACGCCAAAATCGTTTGCGCCTGCTCGATCATTTGCGGGAATACCGGCAAGCCGGCATTTTCCCCCGAAACTTGACCCTGCCCGAGCGCACTCCTTTCTTCATCGATGACCGAGGAACTGCCTGTGCGGTAGGCCACCTCCTCATTCAAGACGGCGAGGCCGCCTTTGCGCAGCGCATTCACGATGAAATGAATCATGCCTACATCATGGACATGCCCTACCGAGAAATCGATGTCTGGGCGCAGATCAATGGCTTTACCCGGGAGGAACTGGCATGGATCCAGCCCGGCTACCCGGTCCAGGCTCTGGGCATGGCCCCGCTTGCCCTGCCGATGCCCAACGATCCGGTCAATTTCCTCTACCACGACCAAGTCAATGACCGGCTCATTGTGGGCGGCGAGTTCACCTCCCTCGGCGGCATCAATGCCAGCGGGGTCGCGAGCTGGAACGGAACAACCTTTTCCGCTTTGGGGGGCAACCTCAGCGGACAGATTCACGCCGCTACCGTCCACAACGGGGAATTGTATCTCGGGGGCACCTTCAACAATGCCACCCACAACCTCGCCCGCCTAAACAATGGCAGTTGGGACTTTTCCACAGTGTACACGGGAACGATTTATGCATTGGAGAGCCACAATGGAACCCTGTACGCGGGTGGGGATCTCACCCATACGGGAAGCGCGCTCGTCCAGCACATCCTCAGGCTGGACAACAGCAGTTGGATTTCGGTCGGTCCGGGATTTGACCAGCCGGTGCGCGCCCTGAAGAGCTACAACAACAAACTGTACGCCGGAGGTTTCCTCCAGCAATCCGGGAGCGATTCCCTGGCGCACGTGGCGGCCTGGAATGGTCAAAATTGGGAAGCCGTTCACGCCGGACTGGATGCTCCGGTACTTACTTTTGCGGCCAAAGACAATGCGCTGTATGCCGGCGGCTGGATCTATTCGCCGCAGAGCTCTTTCAATCAGACCTTTGGCCTGGCCCGCCTCGGGACCACCGAATGGGAAGTGATGATCGCCGATTCGGGCTACGATTACCACAGCTACACCAATGAAGGCAAAATCAACCGCATTCTTCCGCTGGGGAGCGATCTGTACCTGGGCGGCAAGTTTGCCGCGTCAAACTTCACCGAATTCGGGCGAGACGTGGCGCTCTACACGCCCTTCGCCAATTCGCTGGGACCGATCGCTATGCCCAATCCTGGGATCGATATGATCGCCGCCTACGATGGCTATCTGGTGGTCGCCGGACCTTTTGTTTCCATTCTTCCCAACAGCCTCGATTACCTGGCAGCAATGGCTTTGCCGACCAGCCGGGAGGAACCGTTGGGAACCAAAATGGCCCTGACGGCTTATCCGCAACCCGCAGGAGAGATTGTTCGCGTACAGTTGCCGGGTATTGACCTGCGGGCCCCGGAGATTCAGGTTTTGGATGTTCAGGGGCGCATGGTTTCGCTCCGCACGGAAGTGCAGGGCGAAGAAGTGGTCATTTTCCGGGAAAACCTAGCTTCCGGCACCTACTTTGTGCGGATTTCGAACGAGATGGGCGGCGTGGGTGTCTCGCGGGTGGTGTTCCAGTAAGGACGCCTTGAGCCGGGGATTCATCCGTTTTCTGGAAAGATGGATGGGCGCGGTACTGCAGCCTGGGAGAATCAGGCGTCCCCAAAACGACTCCCGATCATCATAGACAGGGTCTTGTAGAGTTCGGCGCGTTCGGGGTCTTCCTGGGCCAGCACCGATAAATGTTTGTCCATGGTGACGGCGTCACCGCGGAGGGCCGGGCCAGTTTGGGCGTTCTCGGGGCCGTATTTGAAGGCTTTCTCCATGCTTTCCCGCACCAGCGGTTCGTACACGCTCATGTCCAGGCCTTCGACCTTTTCGATGGCTTCTTCGGTCAGCATGAGCATGAAGTTCACAAAATTGCTCGCAAATACTGCACCGAGGTGCAGTTGCAGACGGTCTTTGGTATTGAGGTAACGGACCCGTTCGGAAAGCAGCTTGGCGACCGGGCGAATGATCTTCAGGGACACATCACTGCCTTCGATAAAAATGGGAATGTGGGTGAAATCCGCCGAGTGGGCGCGGGTAAAGGTCTGCAAGGGGTAAAATACGCCGTAGGGCGGCCCCAACGGGGCGAGAGCGTCCATCGAAATGGAACCGGAAGTGTGGACGAAAACGGTGTCTTTGCCCCGATAGGGTGCGTAGGCCGAAGCCACTTCGCGGATGGTATGGTCATTGGTAACAATGAACACTAGATCCAGGTCGGGCCGGACTTTGCGGGGCATGTCGGTGGCGGTTGCTCCGGGGTAGGCGGCGGCAAGGGCTTCTGCGGAAGATCGGGTCGGGCTGATCACTTGGACCAGATCGTGGGGCGTGTTTCGAAGCGCCTGGGCTAAATTCCAAGCGACGTTGCCCGCTCCGACCATACCGATCCGTAAATTTTTCATGGGTGATGATCAATCGTGACTCAGGCGCATGTTTTCGCGGATGCGGCGATAGATCGCGATCCCGAAGCCAAACACCAACACAAATGTACCAAGCCAAAGGACATTAATGAAAGGCTTTTTCAGCGCCTGGATGACAATGACGTCTTCTGCGGCGTTGGTCTGTTCCTGAATCTGCAGGAAGATGCGGCCGGTTTGCGTATTGACGCCGGTGAAAGCGATCGATGTATGGATCTCTTCTATGAAGTGGTCCTTGATGGTCACCCGGTTGTTCTGGTCGATGCGGTAAAGTGGCTGGGCCGCCAGGGTGGAGCCACGGTCGGTCGTCACCATCAGATCGGCCCGGGCAATGAGGTCGTAGGGCGTACCGTCGGCTGGTTCAGATACGATCCGATCAAAGTAAATCGCGGCCCGCGCCGTCTGCACGGTGTCCCCAATGCCCAATTCAAAATTGTAAAACTCAAATTCGGGAGCTTCCTCTTCCTTGGGAATGGTCGACACGTGAACGTAAATGTCGGATTCGGGAAGGATTTTGCGACTCGGGTGAGCAACCAGACCCATCGTCGGGTTGATTTCTGCTTCGGGATAAAGGGTAAAGGCCCGGTTTTCTTGGAGGTAGACCTCTCCCTCATCGTTGAGCTTGCGCGGCACGAAGCGGACCCCATACAAGGTGCGGTCGTTGATGTGCTTGGGCTTGAGAACGTCGAGTTTTTCGTTGAGGAACTGTTCGATCACCTCGATGTTCAGACTGCCATCGGTCATCGAGAATACATCGGCCGGCAGGACATAAGCGAACAAATCGCCCGTGGAATCGCGGAAACTGACTTTGAAGGAGCTCTCGTCGCGGGTGATCACCTCCATGTCGTGGATCGGCGGCAGGGCCTCCTTCTTGCCCACGTAGGTCACTTGGTAGCCCACAATATTGCGGGGGCGGTTTTTTTCCAGGAGCACGTTGTCGATGCGCGCATCGGTCGGCAACACCGCAAGCTCGTTGGGATTGACATTTTTCGAAATCACCTGGTCGTAGCCCGAAGAGAACAGGAATCCGAGCAGCATCAGGCCGAACCCGATATGGGCGATGGAGCCCCCGGTAACTTTCCGCGTCTTTTTGGTGCGGCGCAACAGGTGGATCAGCACGTCGGCGTTTGCCAGTACCATGAACAGCGAGGTAAGCAGCATGATCTCATCGGCAAAGGTAAAAAAGCCCAGCCGTACGTAGCGCACCGCGGCACTCACCAGACTCGGTGAATTGTCCGCAAGCTCTTTCCAGGAGCGATATTCGTCGTCAAAGTTGAATTCCCACCGGGTCAGGAAGACAATGGCCAGGATAATCGCCACTGCAATCCCCATGGCGAGAAAATAGGGACGGGTCAGGGCCTGGCGAATCGATTTTTTGCCCTGGCGGCGCCAAAACAAATACTGCGCGATGCCCGACAAAATGGCCAGGGCCACCGCAAACCACACCGTCCAGCGGTAGTAGAAGAACCCCCCTTCGGCCGGGGTGGCCCAATTGGTTCCCAGGATCTTGTTGAAAACTGGAATCGAGGTAAACATGCTGATTTCCAAGCCTGCGGCGAACAATACCAGTACCCCGAGAAACAACACAAATTCTGCCGATTTGTAGGGCAATTCCCTTTTGACCGAGGGAATCGCTTTCGTTCGACTCAGATACAGCGCCGCGATTCCGAAAAGGTAGACCACAACCAGCAATACCAACTGGCCGGAAAGTCCGAGGTCGGTAAAGGTGTGAACTGAGGTCTCACCCAGAATGCCCGAACGCGTCAGAAAGGTCGAGTACAGCACGAACAAAAACACGCTGATCACCATGAACATGGTTGTCTTGAGGAAAAGCTTGCTTTTGCGGTAGGTCACCATCGCGTGCAGCGCCGCGACACCGAACAACCAGGGTACGAAGCTCGAGTTTTCGACCGGATCCCAGTTCCAGTAGCCCCCAAAGTTCAGGGTCTCGTAGGCCCAGTAACCGCCCATGATGATACCCACCCCGAGGATCGCGACCGAAAAGATCGTCCAGGGAGCCGAAGGGCGGATCCATTCTTTGTAGCGGCCACTCATCAGTCCACCGATCACAAAGGCAAACGGCACTACCGTCGAGGCAAAGCCCAGGAAGAGGGTCGGCGGATGGATCACCATCCAGTAATTTTGCAGCAGGGGATTGAGGCCGGTGCCATTGGCGGGGACAAAATCGGGATTCGACGCAAACACCGGCGCCCCGGGAAAGGCATCGCGCAACAACAGGAACGGCGTACTGCCCACTTTCCAAATCCCCAACTCGGTCGTCATCGCCACAAAAGTTAACCCAATGACCGACATCGCGGCGAAAATTTCCCCTGCACTGAGCAGTGATTTTTCCGAGTCGCGAAGCGCGTCGGTGAGGTGGTAAATCAAAATGCCAATGTAGCCGAGGAGCAACAAAAACAGCGCACCGTACCCCACGGTCTGCAACGTGGTGTAGCCCGCAATCCCGGCGATGGAAAAGCCTCCAGTTTTCCCGGAGACCGCCAAAAATGTCCCCAACAACGCCAAAACGATACCCCCGAGGTGGACGAGGTAGTTGCTCCCAAGGCTATCCCGGCTTTGAACGGCCCGGTAAGCAAAATATCCCGCTGGAGCCAGCAGGGTAGTGACAAAGAGTGCTGTGGCGATATTTTCCGGAACGTAAACCCCCAGAATCATCGATGCCAGAATAAGATTCACCGACATCACGACTGACATGACGGCGTTGCGCCATTTGCCCGTGGTGAACATCAGGAGTGCGGCCAGGATCACGTGCCAAAAAGACCACAGCAAAAAACTCCCTTCTTGTCCTTCCCAAAAGCAGGAAATCATGTAGTGAACCGGCAGCTCATTCGAGGAGTGGTTCCAGACGTAGTGGTATTGGTACTGATGACTGTAAATGAGATAAAACAGCGTCCCAATGACTCCCAACACCGAAAATCCGTGCACCGCAAAGGATATCTTCCCCATGCGCGCCCAGTATACGCGTTCCGACATCGGTCCCCGGTCCGCTTTGAAGAAAGCAACCGCTGAGACCAAGGCGCCAGAAAACGACAATGCTGTGAAAATTTGACCTAACAGTCCGCCCGTCATATCATCCTTGTTTGGTAAACTCCGCTGGCCGGCCCGGGTAGCAGGGGGACCGACCTTCATTCAACTTTGCATCACATCTTTGCGGATGCTTCTTCGAGCACGGATTCGCCATCGTTGTATTTGGAGGGACACTTCATAAATATGCGGTCCGCCGTAAAGAAATCACCTTCATATTTGCCCTGGACCACCACCCGCTCGGCCGTTTCAAAGTTAACCGGTTTCGGGTCGTGAAATTTTACCAAGGCAATCTGTTGGGTGGTGTCTTGCATGTAGAATTGGAAGATATCGAGATTTGCGTCGTAGTGCGACTTTTCCCGCATCACCCAACTGCCCACTACGTGGACATCTTCACCGGTAGTTTTGGCATCGGTGAAAGTAGTGTAGACGCTTGCCCCCCCGATTCCACCGGCGGTGGCCAAAAGGGCAAGCCCAACCATCGCCGCCGCGGCGATCCCCACTAGCAAGCCAATATTAATCGACTTCATAATCCTTATCTTTTATGAGAAACATCACGGAAGTTTCTCCATCCATTAACGGGAGTCTCTACTTTTTTAAACGTGAATCTCCGGCTTCCGGTTGCGTCGCCCTGAGTTCACTTTCCAGCTTTGAAACCCGCTTTCCAGTCAGCAGTAAATATACAATTATTCCGACCCAGATAACGGCTATGATGACGATAACGGTGTTGAGTTTTTCGTTTGCAAACAACCATTGTTGTATGCGCGACACTGAAAGCAGGCGGGCCACGCTCACCAACTGGTAATTTTCCCCTCCCCGGGGGTCGGCTTCCACCCGCACGAAATAAACGCCGGTGGCCAGGTCGAGTTGGTCGAAGTCGCCTTCGAGACTTTTCCCACTTCCGATGACCATGCGGGCGACCCCGCCATCATTGGTGGTGACGCGGTGGGTTTCGGCGTACATGACGGCCCCATCGGCGGTTTGGGAAAGGAGGGCGACACGTAGATTTACTTCCTTTCCAATGACGACTTGACCGCTGTCGAGGATTTGGACGTCGTAGGTGGCCCCTTCGGCGTCGCGGGCCCATCCATTCTGAGCGGTCAGGAGGAGGAAAATCAGTCCCAGGGACTTCACACACACCCTAAGCATTTTCATATTGCAATTCGTTGATCTCATGGTTGACGACCGCCATGCGGGCGCGTACGTCGAGGATCCAAGCCGCCAGGCACACCATCCCGATGACCCCCGGCCAGAACACGGAATAAATCTCCGGACTCATGTCGATGATGGCCGAGCCTTTGTCCCCGGTGTTGGGGTGCAGGCCACCGAGGGCCTTGGGCACTACGTAGAACAGGGGGTAAATGGAAGCGGCCGCAAAGATGTTGTAGATCGATGCGATGCGGGCCCGCTGGTTTTCCTCATCAAAGGAGCGGCGCAGGACAAAGTAGCCGCAGTAGATCAGCACCACGATCAGCGCACTGGTCTGTTTCGGATCCCAGGGCCACCAGGCGGCCGGGTCGGTGTTCGGCAAGCCCTCCGCCCAGGTCACCCGCGACCAAGCAATGCCGGTCAGCAAGCCCAGTAAGCCAAAAAATATGGTGAGCCGGCCGGCTTCGCGCGCCTTGACGTCGGCCCGGGGATTGCCCTTGCGCAAGAACATGATGCTGTACACAACCGAGGTGTAGCCCATCGCCATCATCGCAAACCACATCGGAACGTGGTAAAACACGCTGCGCGAGGTTTGGTCCAGGTTCGGATTTTGGTAAGGGAGCGTTTTTGTCAGCCCTGCGACGATCACATACGAGATGAGACCGATGGCCAGGACCAGGTTCACGGTGCGGAGGATCTTTTTTCGCTTCAAATTCGCCATTTTATTCTCTCCAGATGTAGGGAAACAAAATAACGGAAACTGCGGCAATGATCACAATGAAGGAAATGGAAAAGCCCAGTTCGCCAACCATGTCCGACCACGGCTGTCCGAGGATGGCTTTGCCCGACACCGATATGCTCACGAGCATCTGCGGTACGACCAGGGGAAAGCTGAGGACCGCCAGCAATGTACTCTTGTTTTGCGCCCGGGCGGCAATCGCCGATACCAGGGTCAAATTCGCAGCAAAAGTCCAACTGCCAATGATCACTGCGACACAGTACTGACCCGGTGCGGCAATGCCCGCTCCTGCCGCAAGCCACACGTAAAACAGCAGCGTGAGCATCGCAATCGCCGCCATGAGCAGACAGTTGTAAATCAATTTTGCGGTGATGATCGCCCGGGGACCAGCGAGGTTGTAGAGGTACAGCAATTGGCCGGGTGACTCCCCCATAAAACTTTTGGCGACCGCATTGACGGAAATGAACAGCAAAATGATCCAGAAGATGACGTTCCAAGCCTGCATGGGCAGACTGCGTTGCAGGCCCAGGGAAACCACCAGCACCATCGTGATCGCGTAGAGTCCCAAGCCATAAATGGCATACTTCTGCTTCCATTCCAGTTGCAGCTCTTTTTGGATCAGACCGCCGACTTCACGCCAAAATCGCATGCGGCAAAAGTAGTGATTTCTGATTTGTGAACGGGTGGAAGTCAAATCACTCAGAAATCTGATCCTCGAATAAAATATTCTTTTTTGAATCTTATCACTTATCAGAAAACACCCCCGTACTTCCCCAATACTCGATTTGCTCCCTTTTCTACCCATCCGTATGAATTCGCACGAATTCGCAGGTAGGTTCCCGTTGCCCCCTATTCCATATTCGTATCGTCTTCAACGATAAACGCTGGCCAGCGAAATTCCAGAGGACTCGAGAAACAACTCTCCCTTTGAATTGGGCTCAAGGAGCTCGATAGAAAAGATCTAAAAGAGATTTGTAAACGAGGTTCTCGTGGAATTTAGAGTTCGTACCAAGACCCCGAAATTCTTGACCGTTTCCCATCGGGGGAAGTCAAAAATATGCCGATGAAGATCGGGTAAAGCGTTTCGGGAATACTTCCCTCAAGTAATTCAAGCCTTTCTGACCTGGCATTCCGTCCTGCTGCGACCAATTGCGGGATAGGAAACCTATAGCTCTCCCTCAGATCGGCCCATCCACAACTCTTAATCGAAAGAAAAATGAAACTCTTATTTTCAATATCGATTCTCTTTGGCCTTTTCGTCGCATTTAGCTGTGAAAAAATACGGCCCGCGGACTTACAGGAAAACCAGCCGGTACTTTTAGCTACGGGCGGGAACGACGATGACGATCCCATTATTCAAGGATACGTCAAAAATGACCAGGCTACTGCCATCATTGGGGCGGACGTCTATGTTCACGACGCAGAACTTGGGGTAATTGCTGCCCAAACGCTTACGGATGCAAATGGCTACTTCGAAATGCAAGTTGACTCTGGAGACTATTCCATCGAAGTTGCCGCAAGTGGATACAGTACTTACCATTCGGGGAGTTTTGCGCTGGAAAGCAACATCTCCTTCTCGGTTGTGCTTGAGTAATTGCGAACACGCAAGTAGCCACCTACTTTACGGTTAAAAATGCGATTGGCAGTATTCTTCCTGTGGGGCTTGGTTGCTTCCGTAAACTTCGCCTGCGAACCCTCCCTCCCCAAAAACTCCGACCCGGCCATCTCCTCCGCCGACCTGCCGCGCTACGCCAAATCCGAGCCCCCCACTGATGTCACTCGATCAAGCTTCACCCACCACTGGCAATCATAGCCATTTGCGGTTATTTTTCGCGCCAATGAAAAGCACTACGCTCACTGCCTTGTTGTTTATCGGCTGGCTGGTTGGCCCCGCCAGCGTCCTGCCCGCCCAACTCAAGTTTGCGGAAACCGAACACGACTTGGGCGAGATCCAACCGCCCCACGTGCGGGTAACCGCAGAATTTATCGGCACAAATATCGGATCCGAACCGGTTCGGATCCTCTCCGCCAAGCCTACTTCTTCAAACACCACCCCCAATTACCCCCGGAGAGAGATTTTACCCGGAGAAGAAATCTGCCTCACTGCTACCCTGAACCCCAAAGGCCACCGCGGCCGATTTACCGTTTATATAAATGTCCGCGACTCCTACTCCGAACGCCCGCACCGCTTGCGGCTGCGCGGAAACATCGTGTTCCCAAAAGAGTGAGCTGGCCCCGCGTTTGTCCTGATTTCAGGCCGATTGCCCACTGCTGTGGGTAGCCTAGGCTGCATTTGCCAAAAAAATACCCCTATTTGTAGGCACTAGCCTCCTCACGATGGAACTCTACGAAAAATTCAAAGCGAGTACCGGGCTCACCACCGACTCCCGCCAAATCACGCCGGGATGCATGTTTCTGGCCCTGCGCGGCGAAAACTTTGATGGGAACCGCTTCGCCGCCGCGGCCTTGGACCAGGGTGCCCATTACGCCGTCGTCGATGACCCGAAGATCGCTGTGGGGGACGACCGCTATATATTGGTGGAAGACACCCTTCCAACTTTACAGGCATTGTCCACCACCCACCGCCTCGCCCTGCGTGAACTGACGGTGATCGCGGTCGCTGGCTCCAATGGCAAGACCACCACCAAAGAACTCCTGCACCGGGTGCTTTCCCGCAAAGCGCCGACCTTCGCCACCCCAGGCAACTGGAACAACCACATCGGGGTGCCGCTGAGTTTGCTGTCCTTGACCGAAGAACACCACTTTGCTGTGATCGAAATCGGGGCGAACCACCAGCGGGAAAATGCTTTGCTCTGCGAAATCGCCCGCCCGGATTTCGGTCTGGTAACAAATTGCGGCAAAGATCACCTGGAAGGCTTCGGCGGGGTAGCCGGCGTCATTCAGGCCAACAAGGAGGTCTACGATCACCTCCGCGCGGTGGGCCGGCCCGCCTTTGTGAACCAGGACGATCCGGTACTGATGGAAATTTCCGCTGGGGTGGACCGCATCCTCTACGGCAGCAATACCGGGCAGATCACCCAGCACTTCCCGTCCATCACCTACCAGGCGGGCCCCCTCACCGTGGCGACCCACCTCCTCGGGAGCTTCCAGCAATACAACATCGCCAGCGCCATCGCCGTCGGCCGTGAATTTGGGGTTGCGGACGTGGACATCGCCGCCGCACTGGGCAGCTACATTCCCCGGAACAACCGCTCTCAGGTAATCGATTGGCAGGGAAATCGACTCCTGCTCGACGCCTACAACGCCAACCCCAGCAGCATGTCCGCCATGATCGCCGATTTTCGCCAGTACCCCGTGGAAAACAAAGTCGCAGTACTGGGCGACATGTTTGAACTGGGTGAATACAGCCACGCCGAACACCGGCTCATCATCGAGCAGTTGCGGGAATCGGGCATCGGTACGGTGGTGCTGGTCGGAGAAGAATTTTTGCGGCAGGACTCTGAATTCCACCATTTTGCCACGACCGCCGAGTTCAAAGCCTGGCTGGATGCCCAGCGGTTTTCTGGGCACTATTTCCTGGTCAAAGGCAGCCGCGGGATCGCCCTGGAAAAAGCGTTTCTAGACGAATCGCCGCACTGAGCAAAACGGAGAAAAACGGGAGCACCGATCCACCATCAACGGACGACCACCGATTGGGTAAACCGCTGACCTTCGGCCTCGGCTTGCAGGGTGTACACCCCGGCGGCAATGCCTTGCAGATCTACGGTGACCTGGGTTTGGCCGGAAAGGGCGTGGCCTTGCCAGATGACCTGGCCGAGCGCATTGACGAGGCGCAGGTCCGCTGTGGACTCCGCTTGGGCACCGGGGCGCAGGAGATTGAAGTGGTCGGTCGCGGGAACGGGATAGACCGTCCACGCTTTCGGGGCGGCTTCCAGGTGGGCCTGTACCACGTGGGAATGGTGGACCCGGCCATCGAGATCGGTCATGCGCAGCCGGTAGTAGTTCCACCCGGCGTGGGCATCCGCATCGGGAAATGCGTAGGTTGCGGGGGCTCCGGAATTGCCGGTCGCCGCGCGCCGACCGAGCGTGGTGAAACCGTGCTCCGTACGGCGCTGGACTTCGTAGTGGGCCAGGCCCTCCTCTTCTGCGGACCAGGAGACAAGGACAATTCCCCCGGCCCGGGACTCTGCCGCCAAGTCCAGGACTACCGCATCGAGCACCGTGCAGCCCACCGTATTGCCGCCGGGAGCGGCGAGAAAGACCGATTCCACAAAATTGGGGGTGCCGGTATAGCAGGTCATCGGTGCGATGCTGAACCCATTTTGGTTGTAGTTGCAGGCTGCGCCCAAAGCATTCGGATTGGCGATGACCCCGAGGAACTGGCTGCTGTAATGCGAATAGTAGATCCGCCCGTCCAGCCCCAACTGCAACATGCCGCCCCAGCCTCCGGAATAGGTGCCGATGTAGGTCCGCGAGGCGGCAATCGCCGCCGACGTCGTTTGGCAAAGGTCCCATTGGTAGACTTCTTTGTAATTGACGCCCAGGGTAGCGTAGAACTTTGAATTGTCGGGAGAAAACGAGCAGCCAGCCGCTTTGGTGAAGCCCGAAGCCATCTGGATATGGTTGCTGACCGCCCCGGTGGCGTTGTCAAAATCGTAAAGGTGAGCCGAGCCATTCCCGTGGTCCACCCAACCCAGGTAAGCGCCGTTGGGGGAGAGCTTCAGTTGGCCGATGCTGTTGCCGGTACCGGGTCCCACGGGCGAGACGGCTCCGGCAACCACCCCGGTGGGCGTAACCCGAAAGGAGTGGAAGGTGCCGGCCGGCGTCTGACCGACGACCCAAACGTCGGTGCCGTTTGCGTGCTTGACCGCGGATTGCCGCTCGGTGCTGGGCGAAAACAGCGGTTGATTTTTTAGGGTCACGGCTCCGAGGCCCCCCGCGAGGCTCATGTCGACCTTGCTCCAGCGCATACCGATCGTGCTGGAAACGGGCACGGTAAATATGTAATACTGTCCGTTGCCGGCCGGATCGGGCACCACCAGTGCCGATTGGGTGGAGGAGCCGGCACCGTTGAGCCCCGTACCATTGGACATGACCGTGTGGCTGGCGTTCCAGACGCGCATTCCGTCGGTGTAGAAAAGCAGCGCCCCGGTCACGCTGTCCGAGGCCGAGGATACCCCTTCGATGGTGTTGATTTGGCCCCCGGTCATCGCCGCGGGGGAGCCGCCATTGAAGCGGACGCCAGCGTTCTGGCCGAAGTACCAATGGTTGGTGTAATTGAGGCTTTGGCTGGCGAGGGGACCAGCGAGGGCGCACAGCACCCCGAGCAGGGCAAGTTTCAGCGTAGTTCGCATGATTGATTCAATTGACGAACGGGACAGCCTTGGCAAAACAAATACGAGGCGAGGGGAATGAGAGCTAATTACCGTCCTTTATTCTGTAGCTCAATCAAGGTAGGGGTTTTTCGGGCAAATATCAATTGCCCGACCGCAGAATCGCGGCAACTTGTCCGGTTAAAATCAGTCCGTAAACGTTACAATTGGGCAATTGCGTCGCTTTCCGATGAATCGTCCTTCGCTTTTTTGCCCTTGCTGGACTTTCCGCCGCCACCGCCGCCTTTTTTCTTGCCCCCCTTGCCACTCTCTTCCTTTGCCATGAGGTCACTCAGCTTCTTCGTATCGCGCGCGTGGTAGCCCTGGATCGAGGAGCTTTTTTGTTCCAAGTCCCCGGCCAACTGCGAATACGTCACCTGACGCACCGCGTGGTGCTGCCCGGATTCCATAAGCCCATCGTGGGTGGCAATGTCGGCGTCCGTTGCCGGTCCCGATTGGCCCCGAAATCCCCGCGCTGTACGATCTAAATTCTGCATCTGTTGGTGCATCTGCTGCAACTTGGCGCGGGGCTGCAAGACGGCCTTTTGGTCGGCAAGCAGTTGCCGCCGGCTCATGCGCTGGACCGGGGCACTGGTTTGGGCGAGGCGCTGATACTTTTCCTGGCGTTTTGCTCCCGGGAAAGCGTCCACCCTGACCGTGGCCGGCGTCGGCGCTTCCGGAGTCGCTTCGGGAACGGGAGGATGATGAATTGCGGTCTTGCCCATGGGTAACATATTTGTACAAAAAAGATTGCAGGGTCAATGATTGGTATAAACTATTTCCCTTCAAAACCAAAGCGTTGCCGACTCACGGCCCCAAGAATGGATCCACGTCGCTCCCCCGCTCGATCGTCACGTAGCCGAGCCGCCAGCGCAAGTGTTCCTGCATCCGCAGCGCCATATCCTTGTTGCGGCGCATCACTTTCAGGGACAAACGCCCGTTTTTCGCACCGGGAAATTTGCCCAACACTTCCATGTCATTGACCGAAATGCGAAACCGCGACACAAATAAATTGCGCTTGTAATCAACTTCGGCAATCGCCCCGTAAGGAATCAAAATCGACTTTTTGTTCCCTTTCAACACGCCGATGAAATTGTCTTTGATCACGTATTCCATCCGCAGTCCCTGCTCGGTGGTGGTCATGACCCCCTCCATTTGGGCGAAGCCTTCGTAGACTTTTTCGGTTTTGAAATGCAGGCTCAATGATTGGTTGCCCATAGCGGTAGCTTCTGATTCTTGCTCAATTTACGAGCTTTCGACTGAATAAGCGAACGTTTCCACGTCGTCCTGCTATTCGATCAGCCCCAATTTCCGGGCGCGGTCTTCCCAGCGCTTGCGGGCGTACTGCTGCAAATCGCCGACGGCATCGGTTTCGTCCATGATCTCCAGCCCAAACAGGGTTTCGATCACGTCCTCCAAGGTCACGAGGCCTTCCACTCCGCCGTACTGGTCGAGCACCACCGCCAGGTGTTCCCGTTTTTCGTTGAGTTGCCGGAATACCTTGCGCAGAGGCGTATCGTCCTGGACCATGGGCACTTCCCGCTGAATCGAATTGAGCGGTTGATCGCCTTTGCCTTCCACAATGCCTTGCAGGAGCTCGTCTTTCAGCAGCAGCCCGGTGACCGCGTCCCGGCTTTCTTTGTACAGCGGAATCCGGGAAAAGCGAAAGGGCTGACCGGCGGCATAGTAAGCGCGAAGGGTTTGGGTTTCTTCGGCCATCACCATGACGGTCCGCGGCGTCATCACGTCGCGCGCGGTCAATTCATCGAACTGCAACAGGTTCTTGATCAGGCGATAATCTTCCTCCCGGATGGCTCCGGTTTCTCCCACCAGTTCGGTCATTGCGGCAAAGTCCTGCTTGCTGAAGACGCTTTTCTTTTTGTCTTTTTTGAGGGTCTTCGTGATGAGGTTGCTAACCCAGACAAATGGGCCCAATACAAATAGCAACAGTTTCAAACTGCGCCCGGTAAATCCGGCCAGGTTCTGCCAATTGTTCGCCCCGATGGTCTTGGGAATGATTTCCGAGAGAAACAGAATCGCCAAGGTCATCAGGGTAGCGATGATCGACTCGTAGGAGAGCGTGAATCCGAGCAGCTTGAAACCCTGGGTGCCAAACAACTCCCCGGCTTGGGCGCCCACCCCGATGGCCCCTACCGTGTGGGCGATGGTGTTCAAGGTCAGGATCGCCGAGAGTGGCTTGTCAATGTCTTTTTTGAGCCCGGCCAGCAAGTCGCCGGTCTTGTCCCCTTCTTGTTGTTTGCGCTTGATGAATGAAGGCGTAATGCTGAGCAAAACCGCCTCCCACACCGAACACAGAAAGGAAAATACGATGGACAACAGAAAAAAGCCGATCAGGATTGCCATGGCAAAAAGTACGTCAATTTTTCCTTGGGGGGCAAATGCCGCGCAAAATCGCAGCGGGATTTTCGGGGGGAGCCCCTACTTACCAATGAACACTTTCCTCCCACGGATCAATCTTGGAGACACACAGCACATAATTTCTCATCTATCCCTAAGAGGCTGTTTAAATTTAATTCTGCGATTTTGCTATGGCATCTTTTTCCGCCCCTCTTCAGTTATTTTCTCGCCCATAGCTTTGGCTATGGACTCCAAAATGAGCTTCGACGGACAAAAAAATCTGCACTAGCAAATTTCACAAACCAATTTTAAACAGCCTCTAATATATGCGTACTGTGAAAAATCTAACTTGCTTGCGCAAGAAGGGACATTGGGCTCAGGATTATTTCACCTTAATTTTCAAACTGGATAATTTTTAAAAGTACATGAGATCCTTATTTGTCACTTTAGCCGCTGCATTGATCCGCATCTTATTTACCACCATCGCTAAACCACCACCTTGTGACGTTCCCATCAGTACCCTTTGAGGGTGATTGCGCAACACTTTGGTAGAGAATTCCAAGAAGTTATTGTACGTAAGCATGAATCCCCGATATCAGCCAATTCTAATTTTGCTCCCTTTAAATCGTGGAAAAATCGAAACTGGTCCCTTCTAATGAGGATGGGTTGTTCGCTGAGGTAAGAACAATAATCATTGATACCAGAACTGCAACCGTCAAAGCAGTTAACTCCAACTTGGTTTTGATGAACTGGAAGATTGGAGAATTGATCCACAAGTTTGTTCTTGAAGGAGAACGTGCAGCGTATGGTCAACGGATCATCGCACAACTCAGTAAGAAACTGGTCGTTGAATTTGGGAAAGGATATTCCAAAGCAAACCTTTTTCATTGTCTACGCATCGCGGAGACTTTTCCTGACTTTCAAATTGTCTACGCATTGAGTAGACAATTGAGTTGGACACATTTCCGATCATTGATCTATATCAAAGAACCCTTGAAACGTGAATTCTATACCATCCTTTGTTTACGAGAAGGCTGGAACACAAGAGTTCTTTCCGGTAAGATCCAATCGATGCTTTTCGAACGAACCGCCATCTCAAAGAAGCCGGGAAAATTGATTGTCGAGAAATCGAAAGAGAAGATCGAGTTGCTCCAACTGGACAACGGGAGGATCCGAGTGGCAGAATACCTGACCTCTTTACCTCCAAGGGAAATCCTTGAGCAAAAGCTGCAAAAGGCAATCGAGCTTGCCAATGAGCGGGTCTCAGTTGAAAAATCCGATCATTGAACGGACAACCAGGCAAAATATACCTAGTGCCCGGCGCGTTGCATTCCATTCTACCGCAAAACGTATTTTCTTGAACCAGCAAGGATATTCACTCGGTGACCACATTTTTCGAAAAGGGTTCAGTAGTCCCTTCTGCATTGATGGCCAGAATTGGCAGTATTGCATTGTCACTTCTTGCTGGGAAAAATACACTAGGACAGGCGACGAATTCCCAGTGGAGATCCATCCGAAAAAGGGATTGACTTTTGTGCAGTTGGCGGGTTTTTCGATTGAGAAACAAAATTCTCTGGGGCAGTTTCAAAGTGATTGGGGAAATTTTCCCCGGAAGCATTTACTTCAAAAAAAGCTTGCTTTAGAGTTCAGGTTCTGTGTTTTTGCTGGTGCAGGCATCAATCGGTAGTCCCCATGTTTCACCGCCCAAGATCCACCCCACGCTCCCACTCGTCGCGGGTCAGCACGTAGTATTTCACGTCGGTTTTGTAAAAATGGGCCCGGCGCTTGTAACGCATGCCGAGCTTTTCGATGACGTTGATGGAACGGAAGTTGTCCGGGCGGGTGACGGCCGCTACCTGGTCCAGCTCATTTTCCCAAAACGCATACTCCAAGGCCGCCCGCGAAATTTCGGTGGCGAAGCCCCGGCCCCAAAAGTTCGGAAGCAAGCGGTAGCCAACTTCCTTTTCCGGGGTCTGGTCCAGGTTTTTCAGCATGACCATGCCCACAAACTCACCGGACTTGCGCAGGTGCAAGGAAAAAGCGCCGTAGCCCGGATCGCCGGGATAGTAGGCGAGGATCCGCTCCAGGTACGCCTGGGCATCGGCTTCGGTCTGGACGGGACCGATCCACTCCATCACTTTGTGGTTGCCGTTCAGCCGCAACATCTGAGGCAAGTCTTCTGCCCGAAAAAGCCGGGCGTACAAGCGGAGACTTTTGAACACCGTTTCCGGCTTCTTCTTTTCCATCTCACGAAAATACTTAACTTATTCGAATCAAATTCAGGCTATGGGAACACGAAGAAACTTTCTGAAAATCGGGGCATTGGGGGTCGGGGTACTGCTGACCCGCTGCGGAATCGCCCGCGATGAAACGACTCCCCCTGCGGAATCGCCGGCGGAGGAATCCAATTCCCTCCCCAAGTTTGATCCGGGTCAGGCACCGGTGGTCATTTCCACCTGGAACCACGGTCTGGCCGCCAATGCGGGGGCCTGGCCCCTTCTCGTCGAAGGGGGATCGGCGCTGGACGCGGTTGAGATGGGGGTGCGCGTCACCGAGTCCGATCCCGCGTCGCAAAGCGTGGGCTACGGCGGCCTGCCCGACCGCGATGGCCGGGTGACCCTGGATGCCTGCATCATGAATGCCGCCGGAGACTGTGGGGCAGTGGCCTGCCTGCAACACATCGAAAACCCAATTTCGGTGGCCCGCAAGGTGATGGAAGACACCCCGCACGTCATGTTGGTGGGAGAAGGCGCCTACCAGTTTGCCCGGGAAAAAGGCTTTCCCCGGAAAGATCTCCTGACCGAGGCTTCCCGCAACGCTTGGCAGGAGTGGCGGAAAGAAGCGAAATACGAACCGGTGATCAACCGCGAGAACCACGACACGATCGGCATGCTCGCGCTGGACGCAAATGGCGATCTGGCCGGCGCCTGTACCACCAGTGGCATGGCCTGGAAAATGCACGGCCGGGTGGGCGATTCCCCGATCATCGGGGCGGGCTTGTTCGTGGACAATGAAGTCGGAGCGGCCTGCGCGACCGGCGTGGGGGAAGCCGTGATCCGGGTCGCAGGCAGCCACCTCGTCGTGGAGTTCATGCGCCAGGGCAAATCCCCCGAAACCGCCTGCCGACTCGCCGTGGAGCGCATCCTGCACAAGCACAAAGACCACAAAAACCTTCAGGTAGGATTTTTGGCCCTGAACAAGGCCGGCCAGTTCGGCGGCTACGCGGTCTACGAAGGCTTTAATTTTGCCCACACCAAAGCCCATACCCACGAGATGATCGACGCCGGCTACCAACTCAAATGGTGAGCCAAGCGGGGGCGATGCCCCACTTCTCCGGTCTCGGCAACCCTTTTTTGCCCGCAAAATCCGCTGGGCAAAGGGGAACCCAACGCCAACCTCAACTTGAGATTTTCCCGGGAAATCTAGAGAATTCAAAAAAAATGCCCATTTTAAATGGGAGGAATCGTTTATCCCTACATTTTTTGCATTGAAACTTTGTATATGAGAAAGATTTACCAAACTGTTTATCTGCTGCCTTTGCTCCTGTTGCTGCTCGGACTGAGCAGTACCCCCGTCTGGGGACAATTCTACAACTTTGATGGGCTGAGCGTCGGGGACGTCGGCACCCTTTCCAATGGCTGGGTCGGCAGTCCGACGACGAATTTCAGTTGGCGGGCCGACAACAACGGAACCGGATCCGGGGGCACGGGACCGGACGTGGACCACACCCTCGGAACGGCCGCGGGCATCTACATGTACACCGAGGCTTCCACGCCGGCGGCCCCGGGTGACACCGCATTTCTGGAAAGCCCCAACCTGAACCTGGCCACCTTTAATGCGCCCGCCTTGTCCTTCTGGTACCACAAAGCCGGGGGCTCAATGGGCGATTTGTACGTGGATATCTTCAACGGGACGACCTATATCCGGGACGTGGACTCCATCATCGGGGCGACCCAAAACGCCACTTCCGATCCTTGGTTGGAGCGCCGGGTGAATCTGACCGCATTTACGGGAACGATTCGGGTGCGCTTCCGGGCCGTGTGTGGCGCGGGCTTTGCCGGCGACATGGCCATCGACGATGTTTCGCTGGTAGAATTGCCGGCCCAGGACGTTGAAATTGCCGACGAAGTCCTGCTTCCGGTGCGCTACGCGCAATATCCCCTTCCCCAGTCGACCAATATCTCCTTCGGGGCCACGCTCACCAATATCGGAGCCCAAACCGCCACCAATGCCAAGCTCAGGGTGACGGTCGGGGCCTGGTCCGACAGTGCGCAGGTGGCCTCGCTGGCCGCCGGGGCCAGTGCGAACCTTACCACGGGAACCCTCCCGCCGCAGCCCCTGGGCGACTACACCGCGCTGTTCGAAAGCAGCATTACCGAGCCGGACTCCAATCAGGCCAACAACAACGCGACGGCCAACTTCTCCATCAGCGACAGCATCTACGCCCGGGACGACAGTGTGGCCACAGGCGCCCTCGGAATCGGTCCAGGCACTGCGGGTATCCTCGGACAAAACTTTGATGTCTACGTGACCGATACCATCACCACGGTTTCTTTCTTCCTGAACGGGCCGAGCCAGGGCGATACGACTTTTGTCTCGTTGCACCCCTTTACGACCCAGCCAGGGGCGGAAATCGCCCGTACCGATACGCTGTTCGTGCCGGTCGCTGGACCGGGATGGTACACGCTCAACTTTCCCTGTCCGCAGATTTTGACCCCGGGGACTTACTTCTTGGGGGTACACGAATTTGACCCGAACGTCACCTTGGGCACCACCAGCTTCAACTACCAGCCCAATACGACCTGGATCATCTTCGGGACGAATCCCTGGAACACCAGTGAATCTTACGGATTCCCGGTCACCTTCTTGTTGCGGGCCAACTTTGGCCGCTACACGCCGGAGGCCAATGCAGGAATGGGCAGCACTGACTCCACCTGCGCCAATGCAGGCATGTTTGATTTGGGCACCGCCCTTTCCGGCGGCGATCCCGGCGGCACCTGGGTGGACGCCGGGGCGACCGGTGGGCTCAGTGGCACCATGGTCGATCCCTCGGTAACCGGTGCGGGTACCTTTACCTTTACCTACGGCGTGATCGATGCCTGCGGCTATACCGACAGTACCGATGTAACCCTGGTCATCGCGGCCGCTCCAAATCCGGGAGTCGACAGCACCATCATGGTCTGCGACTTCGATGCCGCCTTCGATTTGACGCCGTTCCTGGGCACGGCCGATGCCGGCGGGACCTGGAACGACGATGACAACTCCGGCGCCCTGACTGGCACCAACTTCGATCCGAACGTGGCCGGTCCCGGCACCTTCAACTTTACCTACACGGTGAGTGCCCCCGACTGCGCCGACGAATCGGCAACGGTGACGGTAAGCGTGATGATTTGTCCGGCCATTGATCCGGCGATTCCGCTGTCCTTTAGCATCGTGCCCAACCCCAACCACGGGATCTTCCGCTTGGAAGCCCCGGGTTCCGTCGGGCAGGAACTGGAAGTGCGGATCATCGACCTGACCGGTCGGGCGGTCTACGAACACACCCTCTACAATGCCAGTGGCACCCTGGAAGTGGACCTCAACCACGTGAGCCGGGGCCTTTACATTGTCGAATTGAACAACGGTGAGTCCTCGACGCAGGGCCGCCTGATCAAAGAATAAACCCGGTTTTACCCACAGGAAAAACTGGCGCTGGTTCCGACCGGCGCCAGTTTTTTTGCTTCCGGGACACTTTGACCCAAATTGAAAATTCATTGTCCCAAACGTACCGATCCCGGGCTCCTCGGTGGCGTATCTGTAGTTGTAAGCAATTGAAATTTGTGACCCAACTCAAAAACAAACGAGATATGAACACCATGAAAGCCCTCCCCGCCTCCGCCCTCGCCCTGATCGCCCTCCTGATGCTGAGTCTTTTTACGTCCTGTGCGGGAGACTCAACCCCGCAAGTCCCGGCCCCGGAAACTTCTCTGATCAAAGATGCCGGCTACGTCGCTCCTGATTTGGCCCCCGACACCCTGCCTGCGGAGACCCTGGCGACCGAACCCGCGGAGACCACCGAAACAGCCGCCTCCCCCACTGCGGTCTCTGCTGAAGGCATCTACGTGATGAACACCACGACTTGTACCGGGATCGACTCCCACTCGCCCACCGGAGCCAGCAGCGAATTTGCCCTGGCGGTCGGCCGCGTGTACCTGCATACCCAGATCGGAATGCCCGCAGGCAGCAGCGGCACCATCCAGCACGTCTGGAAGCACAATGGAAAGGCCATTAGCACCGTCGACCTCACGGTCAAAGGGCCTTCCTTCCGTACTTGGAGCTACAAAACCCTCAGCGATAAAATGGCCGGAAACTGGACTGTGGACGTCCTCACCGGATCTGGCGAACTGCTGGAAACCGTAACCTTCGCGGTCAACTGATCGCCCCCGACTCCCACCCGTGAAAACCCAATCGGTGCGCAGATTCCCGTGCCGATTGGGTTGTGCTGATTTTTCAACCACAAGAACGCATCGCTCCGGGACGCCGGGCGTTTTTCCCTATCTTTGCCCGGCGCACAATGCGATTGCGGCCCGGTAGTCGCCTTCGCCCGGAAAATTGCATCTTTCTCGACCAATTTTCATCCGTCGGCATGGATTTTGCGTATCTATCCGCGAAACGACCGCAAAGATTTTCTACAATATGAAACACTTCGTACTCGCAACTGTCCTGCTCATTTTTGGCTCGACCGGCCCCCTTTGGGCCCAGGACCATCCCAAAGGCAACACCAAAGAAAATCTTGGGCAGGCCCTCCCCCCCTTTGACTTTCAGGGCGTTGACGAAAATCGGGTCACGCCGTCTAGCTTGCCAACAGATCGCCCGGTAGTCGTGTTTTACTTTGACCCGTTCTGTGACCACTGCCAGAAAGAGGCCGGCTGGATCAACGACAATGCGAAACTGTTCAAAGACATCACGCTGCTCTGGGTAGCCTACGGTGAGCTCAAGGACATCGCGGCCTTTCCCGGCGAGTACATTCCGGATGTCACCGGCAAGATGATTTTTGCGAACGATGACAAATACCAATTTGACAACTATTTTGGCTACAGCACCGTTCCGTCCATCTACGTGTACAACCGCAAGCACGAACGCACGGCCTCCTTTCACGAAGAAACATTACCGACAACTTTGCTTAGATTTGCGCTACAGTAAATCATTACATCCATGAGCCTCAAGCAAAAGATTCAGGAGGAAATGAAGACCGCAATGCGGGCCAAAGATCAGGTCACTTTGCGCACCCTCCGCGCCATCAAAACGGCCATTATGATGGTCGAAACGTCCGAAGGTTTTTCCGGTGAGTTCACCGAAGCCGACGAACTCAAGTTGCTGACCAAGCAGGCCAAACAGCGCAAAGATTCCATTCAGCAGTACCGCGACAATGATCGGGAAGACCTCGCAAAGGTCGAGGAAGAGGAACTCGTGGTGATTGAGCGCTTCCTACCGCAGCAGATGAGCCCCGCCGAAATCGAAACCGAAGTCAAAGCCATCATTGCCGAGACAGGCGCGGCCAGCATGAGAGACATGGGCAAAGTCATGGGCCTCGCCACCAAGCGCATGGCCGGACGGGCGGATGGAAAAGTCATTTCTGGCATCGTCCGCCAACTGCTCGCCTGATTCAATTGCGACTACCGTGGGGAATATCATTGACATCGCTGTACTGATCGCCGTCGGCTACGGCATATTTCGGGGGTTTCGCAACGGCGTCATCTACGAAGTGGCCGGCCTGTTGGGCCTGATCGTCGGCGTATGGGCGGGAATGCGTCTCGCGTTTCTGTTTGCCGATTGGTACAAAGAGAACACCAGCGTGCCGGAAAACTGGGTGCCTTTGCTGGCGTTCTTGACCGCTTTTCTTCTGGGAATGGGCGCAGTGTATCTGGCGGGGCGGCTCATCACCCAACTCGTCAAAACCGTTCAGCTCAACCTCGTAAACCGGGTCGCGGGTGGCGCTTTTGGCGCATTGAAATGGGCTTTGATCCTCGGGAGCGTCATTTCGATGCTCGGCACCTCCTCGATTTTCACCCCGGAGATCCGCGAAAGCAGCCGCACCTATCCCTACCTGTTTGCGTACACGGCGGCGGTCCACGAATATTCCATCGGATTGGTCCCGCAAGCCGAAAACGTCTTCGAAGAAATGGACAGCTACTTCATCGCCCTGGACTCAACGCGCACGAACAACACTGCAGAGTGAGTTTTCAATTTCCAATTTTCAATGGGGAAATTTCCAATGGACAATCGCACCTAAACTCCGGAAAATTCTCAATTTTCAATCGGGAAATTTCCAATGGAAAACCGCACCTCAACTTCCGAGGTCACGTGGTCCCGCGCAGGAGCGGGAAATCGTGTTTGGGTGGTTCAAATATTATCGTAGGTTGCGCGTTCAAAACGCGCCAATCGGAAATTGAGCAATTGGAAATTCTAAAATATGATTTTGGTGATTGACAATTACGACTCGTTTACTTGGAACCTGGTGGACATTTTGCGCCGGGGGGAACGGGAAGTGCGGGTGTTGCGCAATGACGAGGGGACGGTCGCCGATGCATTGGCGGTGAATCCGGTAGGGGTGCTGATTTCGCCCGGGCCGGGCCGACCGGCCGACAGCGGAATGTCCGAAGCTTTGGTGCAGGCCTGCCGGGGACGTATTCCCGTGCTGGGCATCTGCCTGGGCCACCAATTGCTCGGGGAGATGTTTGGCGCGCGCCTGGTGCATGCCCCCGCCCCCATCCACGGTAAAACCAGCCGGGTCGAGCACGATGGCCGCGGCCTCTTCCGCAAAATCCCCAACCCCATGCGGGTCATGCGCTACCACTCACTGCTGCTGGCCCCGGAGAGCATTCCCCCGGAAATGGAAGTCTCGGCGGTGACGACAGAGGGGGCGGTAATGGGAATTCGACACAATTTCCTTAATTTTGCCGGTGTGCAGTTTCATCCTGAATCGGTTCTCACCGAGCAGGGAGACCGGCTCGTTTACAATTGGATGGCCATGCTGGATGAAACTGTTCAACACGGGGAGTAAGACCCACGAGGCACCACTCCCTCGGTGAGCAAATGATCAAAATGCCCTGCGGGGCAGAAGCTATGGAGATCAAAGTCAAACGCGAAGGCGATTATTCGTTTGTGGAGGAAGGCGAGGGCCCTCCCCTCATCCTGTTGCATGGGCTCTTCGGCGCCCTGAGCAACTGGCGCGACGTGGTGCTGAAGTTCCGCAGCCGCTACCGCGTACTGATCCCCATGCTGCCCATTTACGAGAAGACCGGGGTCAAGCCTTCGGTATCGGCCCTGGCCGAATTCGTAAAGGGATTCGTCGATTTTAAGCAAATTCAGCGGGCGACTTTTCTCGGCAATTCACTCGGCGGTCACGTGGCGCAATTGTACGCGCTGGACCATTTGGAGACGGTGGAAGCGCTGGTTTTGACCGGCTCTTCCGGGCTGTTTGAGTCGGGCATGGGGAGTACCTTTCCGCGGCGCGGCAACTACACCTACATCAAGGAGCGGGTTCAGTATACCTTTTATTCACCCGATACCGCGACAAATGAACTCATCGACGAGGTGTTTGACATCGTCAATGACAACTACAAGACGCTGCGCATCCTGAAAATTGCGCGCGCTGCCCAACGGCAAAACCTGCGTGAGAAACTCGACGCACTCAAGGTGCCAGTGCTGCTGGTCTGGGGCCTGAACGACAACATCACCCCCGCCCACGTGGCCCACGAATTCCACAAATTGCTCCCGAACTCTACCTTGCGCTTCATCGACCACTGCGGCCACGCCGCAATGATGGAGCAACCCGAACGATTCAATGAAGTACTCGAAGAATTTTTGAATAAAATACATCCCTTGGCAAAAACGGCATGATTGCACGAGACCTGATCGCAGACAGCGTTCCTTGCGTTAAAACATCAGACGATAGCGGGCGCATCCTCAACTGGATGGCCGAATTTAAAGTCCGCCAACTCCCCGTCGTCAACAATGAGGAGTTGCTGGGCTTGGTGACTGAAGATGACTTGCTGGACCTGGAAGACGACGAAACTCCCGTGGGCGCAGTGCGCCTTTCCCTCCCCGAAACCACTTACGCCTTCGAAGACAACCACCTCTACGAAGTGCTCAAAATTGCGAGTACGATGCACCTCGATCTGCTACCGGTACTGCGGTCGCGGGACAATACCTACCTCGGGGTCATCACCTCCAAAGACCTGATCGAGTACGCGGGGGATCTCCTTGCGGTGCGGGAACCCGGCGGCATCATCGTCCTGGAAATGCAGCAAAACAGCTACTCGCTCGCAGAGATCGGGCGGATCTGCGAATCGAACGACGCCAAAGTCCTCAGCCTCGCCGCCCGCACCCTGCCGAACGATCCGTCGGTCCTGAACGTTTCCCTGAAGCTCAACATCCGGGAGCTTTCCCGGCTGATCGCGACTTTTGAACGCTTCGAATACACGATTTCCCACGTGATTTTCGACTCGGAGCAATTGGCCGATTACCGGGAACGGTACGAAAACCTACTGCGCTACCTGGACGTTTGATCCGGTAAATGGGCCTTCGATTCCGTCTCCGGATAACCGCATGTTGCCGCGCCTCCATATCATCACCAATACTACCCTTCAAAGCCGATTTTCGCACTTTGAACTGGCGAAAATGGCATTTTCGACCGGGAAATGCGCGGTTCAGTACCGCAACAAAGCTTACTTACCGGACCGGGATCGGGCTGAACTGGAAGCAATTGCCGCCCTCGCACGGCGCTCCGGATTGCCCCTGATCATCAACGATGATGCCGAATTGGCTTTTCAAGTTGGGGCACAAGGTGTACATTTGGGGAAGGAAGATGGCTCCGTTGCGGCCGCGCGCGCCCTTTTGGGACCAAAGGCGATCATCGGGGCAACCGTGCACGACCCCTCCGAATTGGCGGCCCTCACCGGGCAAGCGATCAACTACGTCGGCATCGGGCCGGTGTACGGCACCCGCTCCAAGTCCACCGGATTGCCGGACCTGGGCCTGTCGGGACTCCGCACACTGGTGGAGATTTCCCCCTGGCCAGTAATTGCCATTGGGAGCATCGAAACCGCCAATCTGGCACCGGTGGTAGAAGCCGGCGCCTACGGGTGCGCCGTGATCTCCTCCTTTGGCCGGGCCGAAAACCCCGTTACCGTTGCGAAAACCATGCTCGACATATTGCCCGACTGAGCGCCTGCGAAACGCAGGGGTCGGGATTCTGCTGGGCTTGGGACTGTGGCTGTGGGCGCTGCCCGGATGGGGCCAGACCTCCGCGTTAATCGTGGAAGACATCGCTGTGGAAGGCGTGCGCAAAACCAAAGAACTCGTCGTACTGCGGCAGATGACGATTCAGCCCGGCGATACCATCGCGGCGGAAGCATTGGACCAAATCCGCAATACCAATACCTACAATATCTACAACCTCACCCTCTTCAACGATGTCAAGATCACCGAAGAGATATCCGGGGATCGCATTTATTTTACCGTGCGGGTAAAGGAACGTTGGTACATTTTCCCGCAGCCCTACGCCGCCCTGGCCGAGCGCACTTTCAACGAATGGTGGGAAGACAAGGACCTGGACCGGCTGGTCTATGGTCTGGGGGTGGAATGGAAAAATGTTTCCGGCTGGAACGACCGGATGTATCTGTACGCGCAAAATGGCTACACCCGGCGACTTTCCTTGCAGTTTACCCGGCCTTTTCTCTTTCCCCAGGCGCAGATCGACGGCAGTTTTGGTGTGTTCCTTTCGAATGACAAAGAGATCGGCTACAACACGGTAGACGGGGTGCTGCAACTCGCGCGCTTGCAGGAAAGCCGGATCCGGACCAGTTTCATCGGCACTGCCACCTTCAGCAAGCGATTTGGTCCGCGGCGACAATTGCAATTCAATTTTGGCTACCTCTACTACCACTTGCAGGACAGCATTCGGATCTTTAATCCACGCTACCTCACCCGGGACGCCAACGAGGAATACTATCCGACGGTGGGCATTTCCTGGGTGGAAGACCAGCGGGACTGGCATTCTTTTCCCCTGGAGGGTCTCAAATACAGCGCCTCGGTGCGGTTGCGTGGCCTCCCGGGCCTGGGCACCACCCGCTTCGTGAAAGCGACCTTGTCCTTTTCTCACCACCTTCCGCTCTCCAAGCGCTGGAACTTTGCCTACGGTACGCAGAACTTCTTTCTCTTTGGGGACCGGGTGCCCTACTACGATAAGTTTTTTGTGGGTCTGGGCAACAGCTTTCTGCGGGGCTACGAATATTTCGTTATCGATGGCTCCTTTGTGAACCTGACCAAGGCCGAATGGAAATTTGCCCTGCTGCCCCGGCGGATCGTCCACGTGCCCTGGATCCCGTTTCGGCGTTTTCAGGACTTCCCCGTGGGGCTGTATATTAGTGCCTACAGCGACGCGGGCTACGTCTCCGACCGAACTTTTAACAATCAGGACAACTACTTGAAGGATCGCTGGTTGCTAGGATACGGGGTCGGATTGAACCTGATCACGGTTTACGACTCGCTCTTCCGGCTGGAGTACAGCCGCAACTTGCTGGGATTTGGAGGGATCTACCTCAGCGCAATCGTCTCAATACAATGAAATTAGCAATTTTCGGCAAGCTGACCGACCGCACCGACCTCAATCTGCTGGCGCGGTTTTTCCGATTTATGCAGGAACGCAGCATTGAGTACCGGGTCCACTACGGTTACGCGCGGGAATTGGAGAAGGTCTTGACCGACTGGAAGCAGGTCGTCAAGCCTTACCTGCTCGAACAGCGGGCACAGATGAAGGGCTACGATTTTGCCTACAGCTTCGGGGGGGACGGAACGTTTTTGAACACGGTAATGTTCGTGCGCAACCAACTGCCGGTTCTCGGGGTCAACTTTGGTCGGCTGGGTTTCCTGACTTCGGTGACCCAGGAAAATCTGTTCATCGCTACCGAGGAACTCATGAAGGACATCTACCGCATCGAGGTCCGCCACGGCCTGGTCGTCGAGTCCGATCCACCCCACCTTTTTGGGGATTACAATTTCGGGCTGAACGACCTCACCCTCCACAAGGCGCAAAGCAACGAGATGATCACGGTTCACACCTACATCAACGGCGAGTTCCTGAACTCTTACTGGGGGGACGGATTGATCATCGCAACACCGACCGGCTCCACGGCCTATTCTTTGGCCTGCGGCGGGCCGATCATCCACCCTACCGCGAACTCGGTCGCGATCACTCCGGTAGCACCTCATTCTCTGACCGTCCGGCCGATCATCGTGCCGGACGAATCGGTGATCTCCTTTGGGATCGAATCCCGCACCGGACAGGCGATGATCGCCCTGGATACACGTACGGTCCTGATCGAGACGAATGTCGAAGTCGCGGTGCGCAAATCGGAGAATCCTGTGCGCCTGGTGCGGGTGCAGTCCAGCAACTACCTCGGAACGCTGCGGGACCGCCTGAGCTGGGGGAGTGACTCGCGGAACTGGAAAGAACGAATGGGGAAATGACATCCAGGGGGTAGACGGAGGGGCTTCCCCCGGCAACTTTCAATTGCCCCGGAGACGGAGTGTGTTTAATTCTGCGATTTTGCGGCGGATTTTATCCGCGCGCCCTTCACCCCCCCAAAAGCACCGCCCAGCGAAATATGCCTCCGGCAACGCTTCGTTTTCCCTATTTTTGTCATCCTGCCATCCCGCACATGAATACCAAGGAAATCGAAATATTGCTCGTCGAGGACGATCCTGTCGATGTCATGAATGTACGTCGGGCATTTGCGAAAGCCCGGGTCGGCTGGCCGCTACACGTCGCTGCCGATGGTAGGGAAGCCCTGGAATTGCTCCGGGGACCACTCTCCTCGGTAAGTCAAAATTTGCCCCGAATCATCTTGCTCGACATCAACATGCCCCGCATGAACGGACTGGAATTTCTCCGCGAACTGCGGGCCGACCCGACTTTGCGCAGCATTTCCGTGTTTGTCCTGACCACCTCCAATGAAAAAGCGGATCTGCGCGCGGCGTATCACCACAATGTTTCGGGCTATATTTTGAAGCCCTTGTCCAGCCGGGACTTTCTGAAGGTGATTACCACGCTGAAGCACTATTGGGAAATCTGCGAGTACTGAATGCCATGGAAGAAGAACTGCGCCTCCTGATCATTGATGACGACGAAGTGGACCGAATGGCGATCCGCCGCTCGGTGCGCAAAGCAGGAATATTGGCATCGATGGACGACGCCGACAGCATCCAGGCAGCCTGGGAGCACGTGCGGGCAAATGCTTACGACTGCGTGTTCCTCGACTACCGCTTGCCGGGCGGGGACGGCCTGGAAGTGCTCCAGGAGTTCCGCAAAGAAGGCTACAAGATGCCGGTCATTGTCGTGACTTCCCAAGGCGACGAAAAGATCGCGGTCGAGGTAATGAAGTCGGGCGGCTCAGATTACATCTCTAAACGACTCGTCAATCCCGAGGGGATTTCGCAGATTCTGCGCAATGCCATCCGGACCCACCACGCGGAGGTGGAGCGCCAGCACACCGCCGCGGCCTTGCGCATCAGTGAAGCCCGGCTCGCCGAGGCCCAACGCATCGCCAAAATTGGTTCCTGGGAACTCGACATGGTGACCGGTGTCCGCTACTGGTCGGAGCAGGTCTACCTCATGGTAGGATACGAAAATCCCAGCCAACAGGCGGTCAATATCGATCTATTTGTCAATCACATCCACCCGGAAGATCTGCCCAGCAGTGAGGACTACGTGCGCCGCTGCCTGCGCGACGATGAAGACTTCCGCTTTGATATGCGCATCGTCACGGTCACCCAGGAGGTGCGCCACGTAGAAATCCAGGGCCGGTCCATCCGCAACGCCCAGGACCGCGCGATCAAGATCGTCGGCACGATCCAAGACATCAACGAGCGCAAGCAGATCGAACGCGAACTCATCGAAGCCCGCGACATCGCCGAGCGCTCGGCCAAGTCCCGGGAAGAGTTCCTCGCCAATATGAGCCACGAGATCCGTACTCCGATGAACGCAATCATCGGATTTACCAAACTGCTTTATGACTCGCCCCTCAACGCGGAACAACGCGATTCCCTGACCGCCATCGATGCCGCCGGGGAAGCGCTCATCGCCATCATCAACGATATCTTGGACCTGAGTAAAATCGAAGCGGGCATGCTGCGCTTTGAGCCACGGCCCTTCGATCTGGAAGAGTTGCTCCAATCCCTGCGCGGGATTTTTCGGGCCCGCGCCAACGAGAAAAACCTGTTCCTGGAGGTCTTCATCGGGCCGGATGTGCCCCGCCGAATTGTCGGGGATCGGGTGCGCCTCAATCAGGTGCTGATCAATCTGGTAGGCAACGCCATCAAATTCACCGAGACCGGCGAGGTCAGCATCTCAGTGAAGCAGATTTCGGGGTCAGATGCCCGGGCCCACCTGCTGTTTGAAGTCGCCGATACAGGGATTGGCATTGCGCCAGAAAAGCGGGTTTCGATCTTTGAGAGCTTCACCCAGGCGAGCAACGAAACCACCCGCAAGTACGGCGGAACCGGATTGGGTCTGACGATCTGCAAGCGAATTGTGGAGTTGCAGGGGGGCAAAATCGGGGTCCAAAGCACCCTGGGCGAAGGCTCCAATTTTTATTTTGACCTGGAATTTGCCGTGGCCGAGGAAGCGGTATCCACGCCCACGGAAAAGGCTGCTCCCACCGCCCAGCGGGTAGTTCCACAACACATCCGGGTACTATTGGCGGAAGACAACCTCATGAACCAGAAACTGGCCGGCCGGGTGCTCGAACGCTTGGGCTACCGCTACGAAATTGCGGCCAATGGCCGGGAAGCCCTGGCGATGCTGATCGCGCAGCCGTTTGACGTGGTGCTGATGGACATTCAAATGCCAGAGATGGACGGCTACGAAGCGACACGGCGCATCCGGGCCCATGCCGAGACACGGGTCCGACGGACGCCGGTGATTGCACTGACCGCCCACGCCATGGCCGAAGAGGTGGACCGGTGCCTCGCAGCGGGGATGAATGCATTTATCTCGAAGCCTTTTCATCCGGATACGTTGCGGGACAAAATCGTCGAGTGGGTAGGGGGCGGTGGACCAGTAGAAATAGCGCCCAAAAAGGAAATCAAAGCCGCTGAAGCGGCGGGGCGCAGTTACGTAGACCTCAGCGCGCTCGACGCGCTGGCGGCAGGAAGTGACGCGTTCAAGGCCGAGCTGATCGCAATATTTTTGGAGGAAGCCCCGGCGGCGCTGCAGCGGATGCAAAGCAGCCTGGTGGGAAAAGACGGAGAAGCCATCTACCAAGCGATGCACGGCCTCAAGCCCTCTTTGGTGATGTTCAAGATTCCGGGCCACGCCGATCTGGTTCCGGAAGTGGAGCGCGTGGCGCGAACGGAGTCGCCGGACTTTGGGCGGTTGCGCGAGCTGTTGGGGCGACTGGCGCCCGGGCTGGAAGGTGCAATTGCGGAACTTCAGGCAGAACTCTAGCGGCCGTTTCATTTACCGGATATTGATTCAGCAAGACAAACTACCGCACTGGGGTATCCGGTTGCTCAATTGACGCTGGTTGTGCGGGGCGATTTGCCGTTTTTTATCCAGTTATGTACCCATCTCCCTTGAATCTTCGCCGCGCTTCTTTCTTCGGTCATTCCCTGAGAGGATGGAAAACAACATTTTTGTATTTTACTCGGGGAAAGGAATGGTCCGATCCAGCAATATATCCATACCGGCCAACCATGTCACATCGCACGTTTAACTTTTGCCGCCGCAGATTCGGCAGCCTCGGGAAATGCTTTCTCGTCATCTTCATGCTCATCGGAGGGGGACTTTCGACGGTCCACGCCAATCAAATCGTGGACAGCCTCCTCGTCAAACTGGAACAGGCGGAGACCGACTCGGCCCGCACGGTTCACAGCATCGACCTCGCCAATATTTTTGTCGACATCAATCCTGACTCGGCAAGGCTGTTCGCGATCCGGGCCCAAAAACTCGCCCGGGAAGTGAACAATGTCCCCCAGCAAGTCAAGGCGCTGGTGGTGCGGGGCGAGGTGGCCCAGATTTTTGGGCAAGAAAAAGAGGCCCGCCGGCACCTGGAACACGCCGATTCTCTGGCCGAGATCACCGGGGATTTTCGCTTGCGCTCCGTGGTGGCCCTGACCTTGGCGGGATTTTACTACTACCTCGGCGATGCGGAAAACAACTTGCGCCAAGTGGAACGGGGGCTGGACCTGGCCCTCAGCAGTGCCGACACTTCGATGATCCTGCAGGCGTACTCGAATCTGGGAGCGGCCCTCGCCAGCCGGGGGCGAAATCTCCCCGCCATCGAAGCCTTTCAAAAAGCGTCGGGGATCGCCGACCGGCACCGACCGGAATTTGACCGGTTTGCGACCAGCATTCACTACAATACCGGGGTGGTGCTGGTCCTTTCGCGCAACTGGGAAGAGGCCCTGCGGGAATTGAAACTGGCCCTGGACCTGGCGGAAGAACTGCGGCAGCAGATATTGATCGGGGAAATCCGACTGGCCATCGGGGCAGTGTACGCCAAAACCGACCAAATGGACCGGGCCGAAGAAGAATATCTCGCGGCCCTGGAAGTGGCCGAGGAAATCCAAAGCACCTACAATCTCCACAACATCCACGATGGCTTGGGGATCTTGTACCGGGACCAAAACCGGTTGGAGCAAGCCCGCTTCCACAACCAGGAAGAACTCAGGTACGCCCGGAAGCTGGGCAATGACATCCTCGTATCGCTCTCAGAATCGAGCCTGGCCCTCACCGAATCACGGTTGGGCCATCGAACCGAAGCCAACCGCTTAATCACCTCCGCTCGGAAAATCTACGAGGAAAACACCATCCGCTTCGATTCTACGACCCTGAAAAATCTGTTCCTGAACTTTGCCGGAACCTACCACGAACTCGGGCGCGATGACCTTGCTTACCCGTACATGAAGGAGCACAATGCGATCTACAACAAGAAAACCGAAGCAGAAAACCTCAAGCAGGTCAACGAGTTGCGGGAACAATACAAATCTCAACTGCGGGAAAAAGAGATTGCCCGCCTGGAGGTCGTACAGGCCAAGAAGGACCTGGAACTGGCCGTTTCCGATGCGCAGTTGAACCGCAGCTATTGGATCATCGCCCTGGTCGGGGCGATCGGATTGCTGGTGGCGCTGGTGGTATTTTTTGTATTGCGCCAACGCGAGTTGCGCACCCAGCGGGAGAAGTTGGACCTGCAACAGCGCTTGCTGCGCTCCCAGATCAATCCCCACTTTATCTTCAATTGCCTCAACTCGGTGCAGCGCTTGTACATCGACGGTGAACTCGACCTCGCCAATGACTACATCGCCGACTTCGGGCACTTGTTGCGGCAAATTTTGGAGGAAAGTGGACGGGATCGAATTTCCATTCGGCAAGAATTGGAGACCCTGGAGTTGTACTTGCGGCTGGAGCAGACCCGGCTGAAGGACAAGTTTGACTATACGATTGCGGTCGATCCGGAACTGGACCAACACTACTACAAGATGCCTCCGCTGATTTTGCAGCCCATCGTGGAAAATGCGATTTGGCACGGTATCCTGCCCCAGAAGACCTTCGGCAATATCCGGGTCGCGATCACGACGGAAACCGGAAAACTGAACTGCACGGTACAGGACGATGGAATTGGCTACGAAAACTCCCGGGCCCACCGCCCGGAAAAGCCGGCTTCAATGGGCATGAAAATCATCCGGGAACGCCTCGGCAACCCCGAAGGCCTGGAAATCCGCCAATTGCGCCACCCGGACGGATCGGTCGCCGGTACGGAAGTACGAATGGAACTGCCCTTGCTCAGCCAATAATCAAGCGGGGCGGCCAAGTACAAACCGATATTTAGCCCGCTAAATGGAATGAATGCTAACTTTACCTCACCATGACCCCTTTGAAAACCGTCATCATCGATGACGAAAAAGATGCCCGCTACTTGCTCCGGCACATGATCGACCGGCACTTGCCACAACTCGACATCGTGGCCGAAGCCGACGACGTGGATTCGGGCATCGACACCTTGAAACGCTTGCGTCCTGACCTCGTCCTGCTCGACATTCATCTGAGTTCCGGAGATGGATTTGACATTTTGGAAAACATCCCGGATCCACAGTTTGAAATTGTGTTTTTGACCGCTTACGATCAGTATGCGATCAAAGCATTCCAGTTTTCCGCGTTTTCCTATCTGCTGAAACCCCTCATGTTGCGCGAGTTGCGGGCGGTTACCGAACGCTTGGTATTGCGCCGGGAAAGCCAGCGCGATACCCGCGGCCACGTGAAGATCCTCGTGGAGCAGTTCCGCAACAGTGGCCAAATCCGGAAGATTGTCATCCCCCACCTGGGCGGATTCACCCTGGTCGAACTGGCCGATCTGGCTTACCTCTCCGCCGACGGCAATTACACCCACTTCCACCTGGCCAATGGCGAGGAAATCATGTCCAGCCGGACCCTCAAAAGTTACGAATCGGTACTCTTCGAAGAGGGCTTTTTCCGGATCCACCAGAGTTTCATGATCAATTTGAATTATGTGACCGCTTTCCAAAAGGGCGAAAATACGGTGCGGCTGCGCAATGGCGTGGTCCTGCAGGTTTCCCGCACCCGCAAAGCCGCTTTTGTGGACCGCTTCCTGTCCTGAGGGGACGAACCCCAGTTCATTTGATCCTTGGTGAATGGACGAGGGCCATTGGTCGCGCGGATCTCGCACGGCCAATGGCCCGGATTTCGGTTATCCGTCCGTTCAGAATTTGTAGGAAAACCCGACGCCGAACACTTCCTTGAATTGGAGGATCGGCCCTTTGCGCTGGACCTGGGTAACGGTCTCGGCGGTGGGGTTGTTGAAATCAAATCCGGCGAGCGGCCAGTAGGTTCCGTCATCAAACGGGGCCGGCATGGGCTCGGGGTTGATCGAGAAAATCGGGCTGCCATCGTTCTGGTTGCGGCGCGGCACGTCGACATCGTGGTCGTAAATCATATCGGTAAAGAAATTGACTGCGATGTACTTGTTGATCTTGGCGACGATGGCGTTGGTCCAGCGCATGTCCACGTTTTGGGGCCGGTCGATGTAATTCGAAAACAGCTCCAAATTCGATTCCAAGGAGATGTTTTCCATAATGTCGGTTTTGAGCTTGGCGCGGAAAGTCGCCCCGAACTCCATGCGGACATTTGTGCCGGAACCAGGGCGCATATCGCCGGTTTCAGGATTGATCTGGTTCACGCCAAATGCACCGACGCCAGAGAGGCTGTCGTCGGTCACGATGGTCACTTTGCCGGAAATGGGAGACAAAAAAGCTGAGAATTTGTCATTCGGCTTGTAGTCGAGGCCCGCCGCCAGAATGATGTAGGCCGGGGACAAAGCCCGCGAGATGTATACCTGGTCAAAGGGATCATCGCGTCCGTAGTCAAATTGGGTTCGGAAGGTCAGCAATCCCGAATACTGAAATTTATCAGAGAAGGCTTTCGTTCCGTATTTCGAGGTGAACTCGATTTTGTCTTCTGCTTTGGAGATGGGAGTGTCCGGAGCAAAACGGTAGTTGTTCTTGATAAAGCCGTAGGCGAGGTCCAGCGAATTTTCCCAGGTTCCTCGTTCCCATTTGCGGTTGGCGAAGAGGTTCAAGTTCCCGATCAAGGTCAGGTTGCTTTGGCCCCCGGCGGCCCAGTTGTACAGGCCGACCTGGTTAAAGGTCAAGGCCCCTGCTCCGCCGGTGGTCCAGGTTTTGACGGGTTCTTCAGCATCGTCCTGGGCCCAAACGGCCACAACCGGGGCAAACATCAGGAGGGTAAATAAGAATAGCTTTTTCATCGAAATGCAAGCATTTAATTTAACGGTAGAGATAAGTGCCGGTCGCAGGTGCCAGCCTTTTCACCCCGAATATATCATCAATTATCGCGTTTTCTCAATTCATCGCAAATTTCTGCCAACCAGAGTTCTTTCTGGTCTGGATTCAGCCGGGCAAACAGTTTGGTGGATTGTGGATGCTGCTGTGCGGTAGAACCCGCGTTCTCTCCGGCGAGCAGCTTGCACAATTCTGTGGTGCCCGTTTGCGTGGAGTTTGTCCACAAGAATTGGTCTTTAAACATTTGGCATTGAGCGGTTTGCCGACCGATATATTTGAATGAACGGCAGCAAAGGTAGCCGCTGCCGGATGAGTGCCCCCCATTATTCGACCGATGGAAAGGTCGGCTCGACCAATCAGACTGAAATCGCGGTTCGAAGTGTTAATTTTGTCCGGTGAAGTCGATGCTACCGGACATGTACGCCCACTTTCTCCAGGCTACCTCGCAGATTGCCCGGCTGGACCGCGATGGGGTGGTGAAAGAAGTGGAAGGCGGATTATCGCTTTTGTGCCCCGGGCCGGAATCGGTTTTCGGGCGAATGGGGTTTCCGACGGCTTTGCAGAAGAAAATCGCAGCGCTACCGCCGGGAGAACAACTTTGGCGCTACGGAGTCGCCATTGATTTTGGACCGGGAGAGAGCGTATTCGATTTTGCTTGGGGACGAATAGAGGACGAGTGGTTCTGGCTGATTCTGGAACTGCCCGAAGCCGCGCGCAAAGCGCCGCAGGAACACTGGACGGCCCAAGCAAGTGCACCCGTGCCCCCTCCGGTACCGGATCGGGTGGCGGTGTTGATCGCCGAAGACAACCCCTTCAACCTCAAGGTCACCCAGCGGCAGATCGACCAGATGGGTTTCCGCTCCCAAGCGGCAACCAACGGCAAAGAGGTGCTGGAAGCCCTGGAAAAGGCCCACTACGACGTGGTACTGATGGATTTAAACATGCCCGTGATGGACGGCTACGAAGCGTTCCGGGCCATGCGGGAGACGCTGTCCCCGCGGGTGAATGAAACCCCGGTGATCGCGATGAGCAGCTCTGGGCTGACCGCCGCCGATCCCGGATTTGCCGCCGTGCTGAAGAAACCGTTGCGGGGCGAAATGCTGAAGCAAACCATCCTGCGGGTCATTCGGAGCGGGCAATCCGGCGAATCGGGCGCTCCGCCGGATTTGGTGCGATTGGATTATCTGCGGGAAGTCACCCAGTCGAATCGGACGCTCATGATCGAGCTACTGGACATTTACCTGCAAGAAGTCCCGACTGCCCTCAAACAGATGCAGCACTACATTGCTACGCAGAAGTGGCGCGCCCTGCGGGAACTGGCCCACAAGACCAAGGCCAATTTTCGCTACGTGGGGGCCGACCAGATGTTTGTCTTGACCGACACGATGGAGCGCTACGCCGCAAGTGGCAGTATTGTCGGAAAAATCCCCGGTCTCATGCTCGAACTCATCGCCCTCGCTGAGCCAACCGCAACCGCCCTACAACATTTACGGACGGCGCTTGCCCAACCCGAATCGCCGACCGATCCCGGGAGAGAAAGGAGGGCGACTCAATGAGATTTGCCTGTTATTCCGTAACTTACCCCCAATCGATGCACGCGAACAGCCTCTGGAATCACGAATAAAACACGATGAAAATGAGATGTCTCATAGTAGACGATGATCCCATGACCCGCAAGATCATGGAAAACCTCGTCAACCAAACCGAAGACCTGGACTGCGTTGCTACCTGCCCGGACGCGATTGCTGCCGCCAATGTACTGCGCAAAGAAGCCATCGACCTGATCTTTCTCGATGTGGAAATGCCGCAGATGACCGGTCTGGAACTGATCGAATCGATGCAAAAAAAACCGCACATCGTACTGGTGACCAGCAAAGAGAAGTACGCGGTATCCGCTTTTGACCTGGATGTCACCGATTACATCGTCAAACCAGTCGATTATCCTCGCTTCCTCAAAGCGATCAACAAGGTCGCCGAGCAGATCAAAAGTGCGTCTGAGATCTCTGGAACCGGGGAAAAGCTCTTCATCAAGGTTGATTCCCAGTTGGTGGGGCTGCGCCTGGAAGACATCCTCATGGTGGAGGCAATGGCCGACTACGTGCGCATTTTTACCCGGGAAAAACGATATACCGTGTATTCGTCGATGAAGGGAATGGCAAACAAGCTTCCCCAAGATCAGTTCATGCGGGTCCACCGCTCGCACATCGTAAATCTGCGACACATCGACTCAATCGAAGACAATACCCTGGTCGTGGCGGGGCACTTGATTCCGGTAGGAGTTACCTACCAAAAACACCTCATGGGCCGTCTCAAAATGCTGTGAGCTGGCGGGCGACAAACATTCATCAAGACTTTGCCATAGCTCACGGAAGGATTCCAGCCGTTGATCGAATGGTATCCATTTGCGATAAAAAAATTGGTATCATAGCAAACAATTGAAAAAAAATTGCGTTATTTGATTACTTTAGTTGGAAAAAGAGAATATTATCTCCATACGATATAAACGAAACAGGGTGTCGGTTTTTATTTCGTCAATATTCCTACCATATCCACATCACACATCCATAGATGAAAGCCCTTAAACCCAATCCGGCACCCTTTCTTTTTTCTTTGTGATGTTTTTTCCTTTTGATTTTAAGCGATTGTTCAATTTTAATCCGGTGATTTTGCTGTGGCATCTTTTTCCGCCCCCCAGGTAAGGAAATTCAGTTGCGCTGATCTTGCGGTTACAAAAAGCTTAAATGGACCAAGCACGGATTTCGTGCGCACAGGCGCGCGAAGGTTCCGCGTACTTCTAGGTGAAACTTTAAACATCGCAAACCGCGCCGCCCCTTTACTTTCCGGGGAGCTTTTGCCGGGGATATTGATTGGCGCGGAGGTTGTATTCGGCGAGCTCCGCCGTTTCGAGGATGCGCTTGTGGCGGGTGGCGGGCCGTTTCGCGTTCAGGATCCATTCCAGGATGCCGCGCTTCACCGAGCGGGGGAAGCTTTCCCAGTGTTCGAGCGCCGGCGGGCGGGCGGCAAACTCGGCCTGTAAATCGGGCGGAATCACCAAGTTCTCCACGTCGTCTAGGGCGGTCCAGGTTCCGTTTGCTTGGGCCCAGCGCACAAGTTTCCGACCGGCTTCCTGCATCCGGCCTTCCGCTTCCATGCGGGCCACCTTTTCCTTATTGACCCGACTCCAATTGCTCTTGGGATTGCGGCGGGCAAAGTACTGAAAGTAGCTTTGACCATCGCGCTTGTTGATCTTGCTGTCGACCCAACCCCAGCACATCGCTTCATCGACCGCCTCGTCGTAGTAGACGGTGGGCACCCCACTTTTTTTGTGGTAAATGATCAACCAGACATTCTTTTCCCGGTCGTGGTGCGCCGCCAGCCATTCCCGCCACGCAGCGAGGTTCCGGACTTCAATGGCCTGTGACTTGTCCATCGATCAATTCAGGTAAGGCTGCAAAAATTCCATGCTTTTGTCCCAAAGGGCATCCGCATTTTGCTCATTGACATCGCGGTGGGCGACCTTTTTGGGCCGCTCCTTCACGTAGTACTCGCCATTGTGGCGCTTCAACTGCCCGATGGGGGCGGAACTGAGAAATGTACTGGTGCGGGCGCCTTTCTCCGGCGTGATCAACAAAGGCTTGAAGATCGTGATCAGAACTTTGAAGAATCCGGATAGATTTTCCCCAAAGTTGGTATTGACCGCTCCGGGGTGCAGCGAATAGCTGGTGACATTGCTCCCGGCCCGCTTGACGAGGCCCTTGGTCAGGAGGATATTCGCCAGTTTGACGTCGCCGTACACCTGGGTCTCCGAATATTTTTCCGGCGCATTGAAGAGGCGTTCGAAGCGGCCCCAGTTGTGCGCCGCGGAGGATACATTGATGATGCGGCCATCTCCGGAGGCTTCCAGCGAGGGCATGAGGGTCAGACTCAGCAACATGTGCCCCAATTGACAAGCGTACAGGGATTGCTCAATGCCTTCCACAAAATTTACCTGTTTGGGGTAGTAGCCGGCGTTGTTGAGGAGAACATTGAGTTGGGGGTAGCGGTCCCGCACGTCGATTGCGGCGGCTTTCACGGCTTCCAGGTCGCCCAAGTCCGCGAGCACCAGATCGTGCTTTGGTTCCGCGTTCACGGCATTGATTTGTTCCAATGCCGCTTTGCCTTTTTCCGCATTGCGGCACCAAGCCAATATTTGAAATCCTTTGCCCGCCAACTGCCGGGCTGCTTCCAGCCCGATTCCGGAGTTGGCCCCGGTGATCAATACCGTTTTTGCCATGGGTTCAATTGTATTGCTTAAAAGCATAAGTTACGGAAAATCGCGGTTGCACGCCGGGAGGGATTTTCCCGGACAATATAGCGGCCGGGCGGCCCGAGGGTAGGCGGCTCTCGGACGGCTCACTGCCGGTCGGCCACCTTTTTGCCCCCGAAATGTCTGCCGCAAAATTGTATCCAACTGAAATAAATCATAGATTTGAAGGTACTTTGCACACATTTTCTGCTGATATGAAGGGACTTACCCGAATTCTTCTTGTACTTCTTGTTGTTTCCGGCACCGCATTCACCGGTGCGTTTGCCCAAAAAGGGCTGAAATTGGGCGTTGTGGCCCTGCCCCAAACGACGTGGCTGCTGAACCAACAGGACATCGATGCGCCCCAGGACGTATTTGATTTCAAGACTACGTTTGGCATGGCGGCCGGCCCGATGGTCGGCTACAACTTCGGGGACGGTATCGGGTTCCGCCTGAATTTCCTTTACTCGGCCCAGGGCCAAAAGTGGACCAACAACAATTCGCGCGGGGATGTGGTCACCAATACCCAGCGCTTGCACTACCTGAAAGTGCCCCTGCTGGTCAGCTTCAATACTGGCACCGATTTCAACAAGTGGATCTTCTCGTTCCAGGCGGGCTTCCAGGCCAATCTTTTGGTCCGGGCACGTTACTACAATGACGACGAGAGCTACACTCCGGATGAGGCCCTGTTTGACAACATCACTGATTTCCCGACGACCTATCAGCGTTTCAACTGGATCGACTACGGTCCGGTAGTAGATTTTGGTTTGGACATCAAGCTCAAGTACAATGTGATGGCCAACATTCACCTGCGGGCGGACTACAGCATCTCGGACGCCGAAAACAAGGACGCGGCCTACAAGCTTTGGACCTTTGGGGTGCCGGACGATGTGACCTTCTATCCGACCGACCGCGGCATGACCAACAACTTCACGGCCGGCCTGGTATTCGGGCTGACCTACACGTTTACCACCTACTGAGGTCGGCTCGGCTCCCAACATGGCAGCACGCAAACGAATTCTGCTGATCTACACCGGGGGCACAATTGGGATGGTCCAAGCAAAACCGGGCAGTCCCTACATTCCATTTGATTTCAACATGATCCGCTCCGAGTTCCCAGAACTCGAGCAACTCGGCTGTGATATTTCGGTGATCAGCTACGCTCCGCCCCGCGATTCCTCGAACATCGGGCCTCCCATCTGGGTCAAGCTCACCCAAACCATTCGGGATCATTACGACCAGGTCGATGGATTTGTCGTCCTGCACGGCTCGGACACGATGGCCTACACCGGCTCCGCCCTGTCGTTTATGCTGGAAGGGCTCGGAAAACCCGTGATCCTGACCGGTGCCCAGCTCCCCATCAACGAAATCCGGACCGACGCGACCGAAAATATGGTGACCGCGATCCAGATCGCGGCCCACCCCGATCAGCCCATCCGCGAGGTCGGCGTCTATTTCGAATTCAAACTCTACCGCGCCAACCGCACCACCAAGGTCCACGCCGACCAGTTTTCCGCTTTTGACTCCCCGAATTTTCCCGAATTGGTGCAGGCGGGCGTCCACCTGTATTTTCGCAATCCCACTCCCGAGGACGCGTATTACGGCCACCGTTTCCGCACGTTTGACCAATTGGAAACGCGTGTCGGCCACCTGCGCTTTTTCCCCGGGATCAATGAGTCCTCGCTGGAACCGATCTTGCTCAATCCCGATTTCAAAGGGGTCATCTTACAGAGTTACGGGGCGGGCAATCTCCCGACCGATCCGGTGGTGATCGACACCATCAAAAAAAGCATTGACCAGGGAAAGGTCATCCTCAACATTACCCAATGCTTGGGGGGTACCGTCGAGATGGGGCGCTACGCGACAAGCGCCCTCCTGCGCAAAGCCGGGGTAATCGGTGGGGTAGACATTACCTTCGAAGCTGCCCTCACCAAAATGATGTACCTCCTGGGCAAGTACGAGGACCGGGAGGAAGCGCGTTTCTACCTGCAGCGCAATATTCGGGGCGAAATCCGCGCCGAACGCGGCTACACCACCTGATCTCTGCCTCCAGATACAGAAGGACAACAAAACTGCCCAAGCTTGAACATTCTCACTGGTATACGGCAAGCCGTGCGCCAACGATATGCTTTTACCGGGCAAGCTCTTGTCGATCTCGGCAACCTTAACCCGGGACACCGGTAGGACACTCCCACCCAGAAAGTCTCGGAGCAGCATGGTCGTCCACCTTCTTGTCGCCCAAACACAACAATTTTCAAGGTATTCCGAACATCAGTAATATTTCATCGGGCGGCAGATACCTAGCTTGCAAACATCAATTTCAATCACTCAATTTTTCCGCCATGAATTTCCGAAAAGAGTATTGCCCCAGCCAGGAGATCGATCCAGCTACTTTTCGGGAAATGGCCGCCCTGGTGCAGGAAGTCGTACCCGGTAGCCAACTTGAAAACGTCCTGAACTTCATTCAAGTTCCCCAAGGGGGCGAGTATTGTCTGCTCCGAAATGCGGACTCCGGTAGACTCCTGGCCTACAATTACTATCACACGAGGATCGCAATGACCCCTTTCTCCTCTAAGCCATTGCCGGTAGTGCATTTCGGGGGGGCCTACAAGCATCCGGAATTGCGCCGCTTCAATATTATTTGGGAAATGGGACGGTTTTACGCCCGGCGAAAATTGGGACCATTTTGGTACCTAAAACGCTTTGTGGGAATCACCCGTACCGTCAATCCACGGGTGGCGGAGTCCTGGACCCATTTGTTTCCCGAGACCTACCCGCAGCCCGGGGAAATCATCCCGAAAGATGTCCACGACTTCAACTGTTCTTACCACGCGCGCCACCTGAACATGGAAGTTCGCTTCGAAAAATGCCCCTACTCGGTACACCCTTTTACCCAGCCGGGAATAGAATTTACGGATGTATGGGAAAAGAAATACCGCAGCCGCGTGTCGGACCTCAACGAATTTATGGTCGAGACGGATATGGTCAAGCGCGTTGGCGAACGCTATTTCCTGACCGACCGACTCATGCACTTTGTTGGGTACTACGATCCAGCGCAAGCCTTGTATAGCCGATTGAGCAATCACCGCCGACCGGGTCGGGTCGCGTCGCCCGCGGCAAAAGTCCTTTTACCCTCCAATTGAACAGAACAATACCCACGTAACCATGCAGAATCAAAAGCAGATAATTGAAGAGATGATGCGGGGCTATGCCCCTCTGGAAGAGTTTAGCCAAAACCTCCGCCTGCGCTTTAGGCAGCGGTGCAAGGTAGGCCTGCTGATGTTCGTCATCGCGCTTTACCGCACCTTTGTCCTTCCCTTGCGCAAGCGCAAAACCCGCGAACTCGAAACTGGCCTCAAGCGTTGCACCAATCTCGGGATTGAAGTTCCCCGCTATGCCCTGCCGTGCGGGACAGATACGCACTTCATGGATGAGGAGCAGATCCGCGACTTCGAGCAGAACGGCATGGTCCGCCCATTTCGGGTCATGGATGAAACTGAGGCCCACGCCCTGCGCAAGAAAATGGAGCAAGAGTTTGCCCAAGAATTCCGGGGCAACCTTTTCATCGAAGGGGAACTCGCGGACACCTTGCGGGAACACGACGATCTCCACATTGGAATGGCCGGGCTCTACCAGGCGTTGCAGTACAAGGAACTCCGGGAAGTGCTTACGGCCCCGCCCATTGCGCACCGCATGGCCAGCATCCTGGGCCCGGAGGTGATCTGCTGGCGGTCACAATTCTTCAAAAAAGGACCGGGAGCCGACGGCACCTTTTGGCACCAGACCGGGGCCTTCCGCGAAGTCTCCAAAATGGAAAAACTGGTCCCGACCAAAGACATCTCTCACGGCATTTTGCAACTGACAGCTTGGGTAGCCCTTTCCGATGTCACGGTAGATACTGCCTGCTTGCGCATCATTCCCGGCTCCTTTCAGGATGGCCGGATCGAGTTCCTGCAAGCCTACGTCCAGGACAATATGATCGACTACCTGGCACGCCTACCCCGCAAGTCCTTGCCCCGGCTGATCAAAGCCGCCTTGTTCTCCTCGGGCTCCTTTATCCGCTCCCAGGCCCTTTTTGAGACGATCCCGATCATCCTCAAGGACATCTTCTGGGACCGCAAAGTGGAGGACCTGGAAATGAAAGCCGGCGAAGCGGTGATCTTTACCTCCATGAACCTGCACGCATCCTACCCGAATGTGAGCGCGGACCGGTCCCGATTCGCATTTGCCGGACGCTACACCGCCAACCACGTCAAGGTTTTTCCCGGCATGACCCATTCCTACCAGGGAACCCCCGACGGGATCAAGTCCTTCCCCCTGGATCGAATATCCTCCATCCAGGTCTACGGAAAGGATTCCTATGGCTACAACAAAATCTATCCGGAAACCGGTTCGGAGATCAGGCTGGAAGCGCCAGTGGCGACGCCCTGATCCCACTCCATGAGCTGGGCAAGCCCACGGATTTGGCAGCAATGAGGCCCATTTCGCCGTCAGTAGCCAGAACTATGAGCGGAAAAAGATGCCATGGCAAAATCGCCGAATTAAATTTAAACTGCGGCTTAACCCGAAATCTTTACCTGCACTTTCGCGAGTACGGGTGCGCCGGTCAATTTTTGCCCCTTTGGCTGCCTTTTCACCCAATCGATTTTTGGGGGGAAAGGAGCATTGACCTCATCAATCGCCCTCACCGGATATGCCGGCAAGCAGTTACGCGCGCCGCGGTATTGTTCGGTGAATCATCGGGATTAAGCCTCGGCTGGCTGGGCATCGGGAGCCCCCGCCGCGGCTTCTTCTTCGTTTGCAACCCGCAGCCGCGGGATGAGGAACAAATAACAGAGGAAACCCACGACTATCATCATGATCAACTGCGAGGTGTGGATGATGAAGGCGATGTTTGTGCCGAGCGTACGGGCCACCTCTTCGGTCATGCCTAGCTGCGGAGCGTAGGCCACAAAGGTCATGATCACCGCAAAGTGGTAGGTGCCAATGCCACCGGGCGAAGGAATCACAATCCCAATGCCCCCCATTGTGAACACCGTGAGGGCAAACACAAAGGAAAGGTCCGCCGAACCCTCCAGCGCGAAAAATACCAGATAGGTCATCAGGACGTAGCAGATCCAGATGCCGATGGTATAGACCACAAACATCAGCGGCTGGTTCATTTTGCGCACGCTTTTGACTGAGCTCCAGGTCTCCTTGAGGAAGCCTTGGAGCTTTTGCCCGTATTTGTTGGCGTAGATTTTCTTCCGGAAGATGACAAACAGCGCGATGCCCAGGACGCCGACCCCGAGAATGATCCATTTGAGGAGGCCTCCGCCACTTTCCTGCGCCGCCCCTTCCGCCGGCACCGTAGCGAAAATTTTGTCCATGATCATACTGATCTCGTCCAGTTGGGTGATCACCACCCCAAAGATCAGCGCGGCCAGTATGACCACATCAAAGATGCGATCCGTCACTACGGTTCCGAAACTGACCCCCAGCGGAATTTTTTCCGTGCGGGAAGCGAGGGTCACCCGAGAGATTTCTCCGGCGCGCGGCACCGCTTGGTTCACCATATAGCCGATCATGGTCGCGGCAAACAGATTCAGCGTATTCGACTCGTATCCGGCGGCGCGGTAAAGCATTTTCCAGCGGGCGGCGCGAAACCAATGGCTCAGGAGCGCGAGCACGACTCCCGCTCCCACCCAGGTGTAGTCGGCTTCTTTGAGCGCCGTCTTGACCTCGGTCAGTTCCACCCCACTCAGTGCCAGATACAAGAGCAGTAGTCCCACGCCGAGGCCCAAGACGTACTTCAGAATGTTGAAAATCGTTTTTTTGCTCAATGTTCCTGCAAATTGATGATGCGGTTTTCTTCGTCGACGTGGATCACTACGGGTTGGTGCGTCTGCGCTTCCTCGGGGGTCATCTGGGCGTAAGCAATGATCACGACGAGGTCGCCGATCTCCACGCGGCGGGCCGCCGGGCCGTTCAGACAAATGACCCCGCTGCCCCGCTGGCCCGGAATAATGTAGGTCTCCAGCCGCTCCCCGTTGTTGACGTTGACGATTTGCACCCGTTGATTGGTGAGCATGCCGGTGGCATCCAGCAGGTCTTGGTCAATGGTGATGCTGCCCCGATAATTGAGGTTAGCTTCGGTGACCCGCGCCCGGTGGATTTTGGATTGAAACATTTCGATAAACATACCGCACGCGAAATTACGGAAAATCAGCCTTTAAAAAAGCCTCAAGTTGTCGATCAAGCGGGTCCGACCGCAGAAGGCCGCAATAAAGGCCCGGGGAGCATCTGCCGGATCGATGAGCAGCACCGACGCTAAATCGTGGCTGCGCCGCACCTCGAAATAGTCCAGTCGGATGAGCGGATAATGGGGCAATCTTTCCGCTACGGCTTCCTGCAACTCCACTTGCGAAATGCCCTTTTGCGCGGTGTAATCCACCAATTGCAGGGTTTCGTAGAGGAAAAGGGCCTGCTTGCGTTCTTGCGGACTCAGGTAGCGGTTGCGCGAACTCAAGGCCAATCCATCCTCCTCCCGCACGATGGGACAGCCCACGATTTCGATGGGAAAAAACAGCTCGGCGGCGAGTTTGCGGAGAATGCTCAACTGTTGGAAATCTTTTTCTCCAAAGTAGGCGCGGTCGGGCCGGACGAGATTAAATAGCTTGCTGACCACCTGCAACACCCCGTTGAAATGGCCCGGGCGCTTGGCCCCGCAGAGGATGCGGTCCATCCCCCGGAGTCCCATCTGGATCTCATAAGTTTGGCGTCCCTCGGGGTAAATGTCGCTCACCACCGGAGTAAAAGCGTGGGAAGCCCCCATCTCCTGGCAGATTTCCAAATCTCGTTCCAGGGTACGTGGGTACTGATCCAGGTCCTCACCGGGCCCAAACTGGGTCGGGTTCACGAATATGGAAACTACGGTATAGTCGTTGTCCTGAACGGACTTCCGGATCAATGAAGCATGCCCGGCGTGAAGCGCGCCCATAGTGGGGACGAAACCGATTGTAGCCTGGGTACAATAAAGTGGGGCAAGCTTCGTTTGGATTGCCAAAGGATTTTCACAAACGATCATGGGCAGCAAAACATGAAAATACAGCTTGAATCCGCCAATATAAGGAACATAGACTTGTTAATGCAAGGGTGTTTTCGTATTTTTGCACTCGGATTACGCAAGTTTTCCACACCATTCTCTTTGTGTTAATAAAGCGCTATTTATATGAGTGAGAAGTTGAAAATTCTTTACGTCACTACCGAGATTGATCCGTTCCTGAAGATGTCGAGCGCAGCCGACTTGATTCGTTTGCTGCCGCAGAAGCTGCAAGAAAAAGGACACGAGATCCGCATCCTCATGCCCAAGTTCGGCGTGATCAATGAGCGGCGCAATCGCCTGCACGAGGTAGTACGTCTCTCCGGAATCAATATCCGGGTGGGAGAAGAGGAGAAGCCGCTGACCATCAAGGTCGCCTCCATTCCCAATGCGAAACTGCAAGTCTACTTCCTCGACAACGAGGATTACTTCCAGCGCAAGTCGGTACTTACCGATCCCGAAAACAACCGCTTTTACGACGACAACGATGAGCGCGCGATCTTTTTCTGTAAAGGCGTTATCGAAACTGTCAAAAAACTGGGCTGGCAGCCGGACATCATCCACTGCCACGACTGGATGACCGGATTCATTCCGCTCTACCTCAAGACCCACTACCGCGAAGATCCCATGTTCCGCGATACCAAAGTGGTCTTCACCCTGTACAACAACGGTTTCGATACTTCACTTTCCGAAGATTATCTGTCCAAGACGAACATTGAGAACCTGGCGCCCGTCGCGTCTACCGGGTTCAACGATCCCAGCTACCTGGGGGTCTGCAAGGGCGGAATCGAAATGGCCGACGTTGCTACCATCGGTGCAACCGGCATTGATTCCAAACTGGAAGAGTTTATCGAAAGTACGCAGCAAGACAAGTACTTCTTCGATGCGGATGACTCTGAGACCTACGTAGAGGGGTACCAGAAACTCTATACCGCGATCTTAAATTGACCAAATTTTTGAGACGACATAACACTGCATGGCTGTTTGTGATGACCATCACAGCAGCCATGCTCTTTTTCGCTGCTTGCACCTCGCCCAACGATGCCGGAATCGACGTTTTACCCGATGACGACCTCGTGAGTGCCAATTTTGTGGACACCTTTTCGGTGGACATGGGGACCATCATCGTCGACTCAGTCATTACCGAGCGACTTTCACGGGTGCTGTTCGGCAACTACCTGGATCAGGAGTTGGGGCAAATCTTTGCCGAGTCCTACTTGCAGTTGCGCCTGACCGGGAGCAACCTGGTCTTTGGGGTGGATCCGGCATTTCTCAGCTTGGATTCCGTGGTGTTGCGGCTGGACCTGACCGGTTTCTTTGGGCGGTACAATGATCCCATCCTACTGGACGTGCGAGAGATTACGCAGACTTTTCCCGAAGATGCCGTGCTCACTTCGAATTTGGCCCTGGAGGTCGACGAGAACTACGACTACGCCGGCGGAGCCGCCATCGATTTCAGTAACCTACCCGGTTTCCTCGACTTCGTGGACATCCGATTGGACGACAGCCTGGGCAACCGGTTGCTGTTTGCCAGTACCGATTCTCTGGTCACCAATGCAGTATTTACGGAGTTTTTCAAGGGCTTGCGGATCGGATCAAAGTCAATCGACCAAACGTTTTCCCGGGAACCCGGCGGCATTTTCAGCCTGGACCCAACCTCGCCGAATACCCGCCTGACTGTGTTTTACAAAGATACCGCCACAGCCAAGTCCGCAGTGTTTGACATCAACATCAACTCGGAGCGGTACCACCGCATCTACCGAGAAGATGTAACCGGTCGCCTCCTGGAGCAAGCACTAGCCGAAAGTCGGGATCCCCAAGCCATGTATACCGTGGTTGAATCCGGTGCTTTGGTGAAAACATTTTTCAATGCCCCCGGGTTGAGCACGCTCGATCCGGCGGCGATCAACCGGGCCGAACTGATTCTGAATGTCGTTCCCGAGTTTCTGGGCAGCGGGGAGCGCTTTACGCCCCCCTCCCGACTGTTCCTCTTCTTCTCCGATTCCCTGGGAACCGCCGAAGACGACCCCAATGCGGTGATCAGCAGTGCGGATTACAATCCGGTGACTCAGCAGTACACCATTCCGCTCACCAACAATCTGCAGACCATTCTCGCCGACCGCGCGCCGGCCAATGGTTTCATCATTGTGCCCAACGATAACGGCGTGAGCCTAAATCGGGCCATTCTTGCCGGTCCCGGTCATCCAACCCTCGCGCCCAAGCTGCGCGTAACCTACACGACCCTGCCCGGAGGATGATGCTGCGCGGTAATCCGTTCCAACCCGTTGCTGTCCGCTATCGTAAACAATTGATCGAAAAATGCGCGGAACTGTGCTTTCCTTTTCCCGTGGGATTTCTGAACTTTGACCAGTTTAATACCGAAATATTATGTGTGGAATCGTTGGCTACATCGGGCATCGGGAAGCGTATCCGATCCTGATCAACGGCCTCAAAAGGCTGGAATACCGAGGTTATGACTCCGCGGGCGTCGCATTGCTCAACGGCGACCTCGATGTCTATAAAGTCAAAGGCAAAGTCCGCGACCTCGAGGGTTTCATAGATGGCAGAGAACTTTCTGGAAATATTGGGATGGGACACACCCGCTGGGCCACCCACGGCGTGCCCAACGATGTCAACGCGCATCCGCACATGTCGTCCTCGAAAAACTTTGCCCTGATTCACAATGGCATCATCGAGAACTACAGTTCGCTGAAAAAAGAACTCATCTCCCGGGGCTACTCCTTTGAGAGCGATACCGACACCGAAGTCCTCGTCCAGCTCATTGACGACATCTACACAAACAGTGAGGTCAGCGCCGAAGAAGCGGTCCGCCTCGCCCTGAAAAAAGTCGTGGGTGCCTACGGTCTGGTGGTCATTTGCAAAAATGAGCCCAACCAGTTGATCGCCGCCCGCAAGGCCAGCCCCATGGTAGTGGGCATCGGCGAAAACGAATACTTCGTCGCCTCGGACCCCACCCCGATGATCGAATTCACCAAGGACGTGGTTTACCTGAACGATGAAGAGGTCGCCGTGATCAAGGAACACGTCGTCGTGATCAAAACCATCCAGAACGTCGAGATCCCGCCCCACGTGATCACCCTGGAAATGGAACTCGAAGCCCTGGAAAAAGGCGGCTACGAGCACTTTATGCTCAAAGAGATCATGGAACAGCCCCGCTCCATCTCCGACAGCATCCGGGGGCGGCTCAAAATGGATACGATGGAAGTCACCCTCGGCGGCCTCGTCAATGTCACCGACAAGTTGCGCAAGGCCAACCGCTTCATCATGGTTGCCTGTGGCACGAGTTGGCACGCCGGGCTGGTCGCGGAATACCTCTTCGAGGAATACGCGCGCGTGCCGGTGGAAGTGGAATACGCTTCGGAATTCCGCTACCGCAATCCCATCATCAACGAAAACGATGTCGTCATCGCCATCAGCCAGAGTGGGGAGACGGCGGATACCCTCGCCGCCATCAAGATCGCCAAGGAAAAGGGCGCGACCGTCCTGGGCGTCTGCAACGTGGTTGGGGCGACCATTCCGCGGGAAACCGAGGCCGGAGTCTACCTGCACGCCGGGCCGGAAATCGGAGTGGCTTCCACCAAAGCTTTCACCGCCCAGGTGAGCGTGCTGACGCTCATGGCCGTGTTCATCGGGCAATTGAAGGGTACCCTGGCCGAAGGTGCCGAAAACGTGGTCCAGGGATTGGCCCAAATCCCACAGAAAGTGGAACAGATCCTCGCCATCAACGACCGCATCATCGAGATCTCTCGACTGTTTAAAGACGCCTCCAACTTCCTCTACCTAGGCCGAGGGTACAACTTCCCGGTGGCCCTCGAAGGCGCACTCAAGCTCAAGGAAATCTCCTATATCCATGCGGAAGGCTATCCGGCGGCCGAAATGAAGCACGGACCGATTGCTCTGATCGATGAGAACATGCCGGTCGTGTTCATCGCTACCCGCGACGCCGGCTACGAAAAGATCATCTCCAATATCCAGGAGGTCGTGGCCCGCAAAGGCCGGGTGATCGCCATCGTATCCGAAGGCGATGAAGTGATCAAGGATATGGCGGAATTCGTGATCGAAATCCCCCATACGGTCGATTCACTGGTTCCCCTGCTGGCGGTGGTTCCGCTGCAATTGCTGTCCTACCACATCGCGGTCATGCGCGGCACCAATGTCGATCAACCCCGCAACCTCGCCAAGTCGGTGACCGTGGAATAAATCCCACCCTGCCTGGGGAAGCGCCTCCGTAAGCGCACTTCCCCTCCTCAGCCCTAAGCCCGCGACAGGGCGGCCCGGATACATTGGCGCAGTTCGGGCAGCACCTCGGCGGCAAACCAGGGATTCTTTTTCATCCAGATGTTGTTCCGCGGTGAAGGGTGCGGCAAAGGAAAATACTGCGGCAAATAGTCGTCCCAATGCTGCACGGTAGCGGTCAGGGTGCGGTAGCGCCTTTTTCCCAAATACTGTTTCTGAGCGTACTGCCCGATCAGTAGGGTCAGCCGCCGACCGGTCAAGTGCGGCAACAAACGGTCGTGCCAGAGCGGAGCACACTCGGATCGCGGCGGCAAATCACCCGATTTCCCCCGTCCCGGATAACAAAATCCCATCGGAACAATGGCAAAGTGGTCCGGATCAAAAAAGGTAACCCGGTCTACATCCAGCCAACGCCGCAGATTTTCCCCACCCGGATCGTCCCAAGGGAGCCCCTTCTCGTGGGCAATCCGCCCCGGAGCTTGCGAAAGCAACACGATTCGGCTTTTCGGCGTGGCCACCACAATGGGCAATGGGCCCGCCGGCAATTGCGCTTCGCATACCCGACAAGCACGGATTTCGCGGAGCAATGAGTCCAGGGGAGGAGTGGACGGAAGACGGGTGGAAGGAGCGTCCATGTAGGTACAACGCTTGGGCACAACAATGTTCCCGTCGGAGGGGATAAACTATTGCGGTGAGGAATGAAGGTAGAACGAAGGGGGGAATGCGATTCCGGTGAATTCCGTACTCCTGCGGGCCAGATCCCTCCCGCTCCCGCCCAACGGGCGAACCTCGATTTTGCCTCAGAGGCGGTTTAAAATTGGTTTGTGAAATTTGCACCCGCAGATTTTTTTGTCCATCGAAGCTCATTTTGGAGACCATAGTCCGAGTTCTGAGCTGCGCCAGCTCGCTCCGAAAATGGGCGAGAAAATAGCGGAAGCGGGGCGGAAAAAGGTGCCCTAACAAAATCGCAGAATTAAATTTAAACCGCCGCTCAGTGATGGTGGTGCGGGAAAATTTCCCGAGCGCTGCGATACACAAAAATTTTCCATGTACGAAGTCTATCGTAGACGCGCCGTACACCGGACGCACGCAACGATTTTCCAAGCTTGTCCCGTTTTGTCGTCCGCCTCCCGCAAGCCACAATGCCCCTTTTCCGCAGTGAATTCTACTATCTTTGCCGCATGAAAGAGAAATCAGAGATCGTCGCCAATTGGTTGCCGCGCTACACCGGGACTGAACTCGATGACTTCGGCAAGTACATCATCCTCGTCAACTTCATCAACTACGTGCAAAAATTTGCCGAGAAATTCGGGGTGGAGATCAAGGGCAAAGACCGGCCCATGCAAACGGCCACCCACGACGACATTACCATTTTGAACTTTGGGATGGGGAGTGCCATGGCGGCCACGGCGATGGATCTGCTGGCGGCGGTCACTCCCAAAGCGACCTTGTTTCTCGGCAAATGCGGGGGGCTGAAAAAGATCACCGAAATCGGGGACCTGATCTTGCCGATTGCCGCGATCCGGGGCGAAGGTACGAGCAACGACTACATGCCGATTGAAGTGCCGGCGCTGCCCAGTTTTCGTCTGCAAATGGCAGTCTCGGCCTCGATCCGCAAATACCAGCGCGACTACCTCACTGGCACCGTCTACACCACGAACCGCCGGGTGTGGGAACACGACGACGATTTCAAAGCCTACCTGAAAAAGATCCGGGCGATGGGCATCGACATGGAGACGGCCACCATCTTCATGGTCGGCTTCGTAAACAAAATCCCCCACGGTGCGCTGCTGCTCGTCTCGGACAACCCCATGGATCCCGAAGGCGTCAAAACCGAAGCCAGTGACCGCAAGGTCACCGCCAACTACGTGGATCAGCACCTCGACATCGGGGTGGATGCTCTGATCGAGTTGCGGGATTCAGGCGATTCAGTGAAGCACCTGCGCTTCGAGTAAGCTTCCTCCATTGAAATCACAAACGCGCCCCGGCTGAATATCGGGGCGCGTTTGTGATTTCAATAGAACCGATCTGCAATCAGGGATTGCTGCTCTTGGGAACATTGATGATGTTCGGAACGGCTTCGAGATTTTCGTACTGCGGCTTCTGGCCCTTACAGACAATTTCTGCTTTGAATTCCTGGTAGATGCGGTAGTTTGCACCGGAGCCTTGCGGCGAGAAGCGCAAGGTGGAAACGATGCCCGGTACGACTTCGCGCACGCGGTCATTGTTGGCGGCAAGCATATTCGTGTTGATCACCTGGCCTCCCGGAGAGATTTCGATGGATACCAGTCCTTGAGCGAGGCCACAGAAGCCAGATTCGCGCAGGGACTTGCGGAGTTGCAGGGCAAACTGGCCTTCACCATCGGCGTACTTGGGGATGTTCAGGGTGGTTCCTTGCACGTTGGCGAAGGTCTCACGGTGCGAAGTTTCCGGGCTGCGTTCGCCTTTGGAGACGTACTCGATGTCGGTCGCTTGCGGCGGAATCTTCACCGGACCACTGTAAGCGGTGGCTGGCTTGCTGCCGTCCATCGGCGTGCCAGTCGTCGTGTTCCGATTCTTGATCACATTTTTGCCGGTGTTATTGGCATCATTGCGGTTTTTGATCGCATCCTTGCCCGGGTTGCCTGAGCCGTCACTGGACGATCCCGTATCGGAGAGGAAAGAATCGGAATTCCAATCGGAGGTGGTCTCAGCCACAACTTCCTCGGTTTCTTCCATGACTTCTTCAGCCTCTTCAACTACCTCCTCCGCAACTTCTTCGACGAACTCTTCGGTTTCTTCAACCACTTCTTCGACCTCTTCAACGACTTCCTCGTTCGCGGAACTCATATTGGAGGATTCGTTGCTGCCCGAGCTTTCGTTGGATGCGACGACGTTCATAGCCGCAATCGGCTTGTACTCGTTTTCGCCCGGAGAGCCGGAGCAAGGGATGATCGGCTTGACCTCAAAGTAAATCGTTTTGGTGCCGGTCACCCCCGTCGCGTCCCAACGGACGTTGCGGATGATATCAATGACCGATTTCTTGTAGCAGTCGTTTTTACCGGTCAGCGTTTTGGCGCTGGTGACAGTTCCCTGCTGATCAAACTTCACCTCGAGATAAATGGCGTCGTTGCCGCAACAGGAAGTAAATTCCTTGAGCTGGCGATAAACCTCGCCGTGTACGGTGTGCTTGCCATCATCGAAAATAAAGGTCTTTGCGTTGGCCCGGGCCGATGCCAGGTCTACTTGCGCATTGACACTGTAAAAAAGCCCCAGAGTGATGAGAAGTGCAATGGAAAGTATTCTCATGTGTATCAGATGTTTATCCGTATTTTGAATGAATTCCTTACAAAAATAACATTAAATATGGTATTTGAAACAGGAGACACGCAAATGCCATTTGAATGACCTGTCCCAGGTGCCGTGGGTTGCATCAGCGGATTGGAACCGCTTCGGCAAACCGTTCTTCGATTTCGTCAAGAGTGTCCAGGATCGCCGGGAGTTCATCCGTCGTCACCAGTTTCAGGCGCAGCGGTTTAAAGTTCGGGATTCCTTTGAAGTAATTGGTGTAGTGCCGGCGCATTTCTACGACACCCAGGCGCTCTCCTTTCCATTCGATGCCGGTCATGAGGTGGCGGCGGCAGACCCGCGCCTTTTCCGCGATGCTGACCGGCGGCAGAATTTCACCGGTGGCAAAATAGTGCTTGATGTTGCGGAAGATCCAGGGATTGCCGATGGATCCCCGCCCGATCATGATGCCGTCGAGGCCGTAGCTGTCGCGGTATTCCCGGGCTTTTTCCGGAGAGTTTACGTCGCCATTGCCAAAAATCGGGATCTCGATGTCGGGGTGCGCCTTGACCCGTGAGATTGGCTCCCAATCGGCCTGGCCCTTGTACATCTGCTTGCGGGTGCGCCCGTGGATGCTCAGGGCCTTGATGCCCGCATCCTGCAAGCGCAAGGCTACTTCCACGATGCGAATAGTCTTTTCGTCCCAGCCCAAGCGGGTCTTGACCGTCACCGGCAAGTGGGTCGCTTTCACAATTTCGCGGGTCATCGCCTCCATTTTGGGGATGTCCTGCAAAATGCCCGCCCCCGCGCCTTTGCAGACGACTTTTTTGACCGGACAACCGTAATTGATGTCCAGAAACTCCGGTGCGGCCTCCTCCACGTAGCGGGTCGCCTTGAGCATCGAGTCGATTTCCCCACCAAAAATCTGAATCCCCACTGGCCGCTCTGCATCGTAAATGTCGAGTTTTTCTACGCTCTTGCGGGCATCACGAATCAAGCCTTCCACCGAGATGAATTCGGTGTAGACCACGTCGGCCCCCAGTTCTTTACAGATGATCCGGAAGGGCGGATCACTCACGTCCTCCATGGGAGCGAGCAAGAGGGGGTATTCTCCTACGTCGATGCCGGCAATCTTCACTTTGTCGCGTTTAAAAGGATACTCGATCAGGCCGTACCGGTCCGGATCGGCACAAAAGTACGAAATAATTCGCCTCGCAATGTTAATTAACGGATGATCGGCCGTTTTGTGATCCCAAGAGGAAGAAATTTGCCGTGCCGGACCGGGAAACGGTACCCAAGCGGGATTTACCCGCGCAAATGGCCTTTTTTGAATTTCCGCAATCAGGCAAAAACGTTTAAATTGCGCTACATCAATCGATTCCATGAAGCGTTACTTATCCTTTTTCCCGATTGCCTGGGCGCTGCTGTTCGCGGCACTGGTGCTCAACGGTTGTGCCCAAGAAGGGACCAGCGGTGACCCTGAACTCCCAGTGGGGGACACGGCGGCCACTGCCCCCACTGAGACCGCCCCCAACTCAAATGCATTTCGCTACCTGTGGAAGTTGCAGGCAGGCTATTCCTGGAAGGTGAAGTCCCAGGAAAACCGGACCATTGTCTATTACCCCGGAACGGCGAAGGAAGAGCAAGAAAAGTACACCATCTCCCTCAACCGGAAAATGAATCTGCGCAACATCGACAAAGAGTTCGCGATGAATTTGGGCGTATTCGTTCAGGACGTGGTGGTCGATCACACGGGCAAGGGCGGTGACTGGAAATTCAACAGTGCCGCTCCCGACAGTAAGCCGGATCCCGACGGGTTTTCCGCTTTGGTGGGCAAGGAGTTTTCCGTACGCATGGATGGTGGGCCCGGCCAAATCCTCGACGTAAAGGGTGCGGAGGCCATCTATAAGGACCGCGGAAAACCCGAATTGGTGGAGCTGGGCAATGCCCTCATGCGCGAACAACTCAACGATGAATTCTACATCTATCCGGACGGACCGACGGAAGTCGGCGCTACCTGGGAGCGAACTGGGCGCCTGCGGGATCCGTATGGCCTAGAGGCCACTCACAAATTCGAACTGGAAAAACGCATGAATGACCAGGGCTTCCTCCAGCGCACGACGGAATACACGCCGGGAACGCCGATTGCGGCGCTGCATCCGGAAGGCCACCAGTACCAATTGTCCGGCACAGCCACCGCCTCGTTCAATGTGGAAGACGCGACCGGGCTTGTCTACAGCCGGGTGCAAAATACCCGCCTGAGCGGAACGCTACAGACGGATGGAAAGGAGATTCCGGTGCAGGTGGAAGTTGCACTGATTTCGGAAATGTCATTGAAATAGATCGATGAAAAACACACGCATCCTGTTGCACACGGCCGGAATCGGCGGCTTGTTTTGGTTCTTGGGCTTGAGCCTCGGTTGGGCACAGACCACCCCGCACGAGAAAAACGGAGCCAATTATTCCGCCACTTACACCGAGGCGATTGCGTTTTACGAGGAACTCGCCAATGGATCACCCTTGGTCGAGGTCAAAACCTACGCAGACGGCACCGACGCCGGACTGCCCCTGCACTTGGTCGTCATCACCAACAATCCGGTCAAGCATCCGGTCCCGCTGCGGCAAGCGGACCGCCGGTTTGTGCTGATCTTGAATGGGATTCATCCCGGAGAACCTTGTGGCGTGGACGCATCGATGGCATTGGCCCGGGACCTCGCGACCCAGCCCGCCTACAAATCGATGCTGGAACATCTCGTGGTCTGCATCGTACCGGTCTACAACGTGGGCGGGGCACTCAACCGCAATAGCACTTCGCGCGCCAATCAGAACGGGCCGGATGGATACGGTTTTCGGGGAAATGCCCGCCTGCTCGATCTCAATCGCGACTTTATCAAAGCCGACTCCCGCAATGCCCAGACCTTCAACCGCATTTTTACCGAGTGGCGCCCCGATGTGTTCATTGACACCCACACCAGCAACGGAGCGGACTATCAGTACACGATGACCTACATCCCGACCCAAAAGGACAAGGTGCATCCGGCGGTTGCGGAATACATGAATACGGTGCTGAATCCGCAGTTGGAGGCAAAGCTGAAGGAGAATTATCCGATGTGCCCCTACGTACAGACGATGGGTTGGCAGACTCCGCCCGACTCGGGCATTTCGGCATTTTTGGAGACGCCCCGCTACTCGACCGGATACGCAGCACTCTACAATACCATCGGTTACACGACCGAGTCCCACATGCTCAAGCCATTTGCCGACCGCGTGGGCGGAACCTACACTTTTATGTTGGAACTGCTCAAATACGTGAACCGCGACCGAACAACCATCGGCCGGATGCGCCGCGACGCCGATGCCTCGGTGCAAAAGCAGGAAGAATTTACCCTTCGCTGGGCTCTGGACCCGACGGTGTCCCACCCGATCAATTTCCGGGGTTACACGGCAACGACGATCACAAGTCAGGTCACCGGACAAGATCGCTTGACCTACGATCAAAACCAGCCCTGGACCCGGGAAATTCCGTATTACGACACCTACAAGCCGGTGATAAAGGTCAAAAAACCTTACGCCTACATCGTTCCGCAGGCCTGGCGGGAAGCCGTGGAGCGCCTGGAATGGAATGGCGTCGCCCTGAAGCGCCTCGGTGAGGATGTGAAAGTTCCGGTAGAAGTCAGCTACCTGGATAAATTCCAGCCCTCGCCAAGGCCCTACGAAGGCCATTATCCCATTTCCGGCATCGAACTGCGTCGGGAAACGCAAGTTCTGCAATTCCGGGCGGGCGATTACGTGGTCTTCACCGACCAGGTCGCCAACCGCTACATTGTGGAAACCCTGGAACCCGAGGCCCACGACAGCTATCTGCACTGGAACTTCTTCGATGAGATCTTCCAGCGCAAGGAATACTTCAGTCCCTACATTTTTGAGGAAACCGCTCAAAAGATGCTGGAAACGGATCCGGCATTGAAACAGAAGTTGCAGGAAAAAATCCAATCGGACAGCAGCTTCGTGAACAATGATTGGGCGCAGCTGGACTTCATTTACCGCAATTCTCCACACTACGAGCCGAGCCACCTGCGCTACCCGGTGGTACGCATCAACGAAAAGCAAAAACTTCCGCTGGCGAAGTAGCACTTGCCCCACCAATCGGTCCAAATTCCTGCTTTTTGACCCACAATGACAAATGTCAGGTGGGTGCATGACCCCGCACACGGTATTTTCGGGGCGGAGAGGCTATTATTGTGGTCAAGCGGGCGCAGTTTGCCCGACCAATAAATTGAGTTTGTACCCTGTTTCTACAGTTACCCAAAGATATTGAGGCGCTCACAAGTGCCTGTTTCGGTTTCTTTGATTTGAGTAGGACGAGCCTAGCCGGCGGCTACGCTGGCTGGGCTTTCCCTTTTGGGGGGATGGGAAAATACGACACTTCCAAACCATGGAACCCGGTACCTTGCCAATGTTCAATTCTTGGGGGAAGCTGAAATACTTTTTAGGATGCCCCCAAGGCAGCATCAATGTACTGCTGGACCTGCGGCAATTCAGCATCAATACTCGATTTTCGAATGGGAAGTTGAGAAAAAAGGGCCGAGTTAAGCAATTCAATGGGCGTGATGCGGCGATGGTGCGCATTGATGTCCGCAATGTCCAATTCGCGTAAACTAGCGAATCGCTGAAGATATGCATTCGTCGGAAATGGCAAATTGTCCCAATCGAGATACGCAAGGTAATCTTCTTCCAAAAAACCTTTCATAACATTGAGGCAGAACCCAACGCAAGTCATGTACTCGCCAAAATCCGTTTTGCTTTGATGGTTTCCATGGAAGTCGTAGCTACTTCCCGGATAGAAAAATCCGTACTGCGGATTGGCCTTCTTCTGGATGTTCCGGCAATGGGCAATAAAGGATGGAACCTCTTCTTGGGGGATGGTTTCAGTGACGATATGAAAATAGTCCGTCGTATTTGTGGTTAACTCAATCCGCAGGCCATTGAAATGATACTCGTACATTTTAGATCCCAACCGGATAATGAAAGCAGCATGAGGGTAAGCTGGATCACTGGGATCACAGGCAATCGCCACGAAATCATCTCCCCCAATTGCATCGTGTATTGTCCTCGCAATCCTAGCCATCAGCCACGCTTTACGTAGTATGTCTCTAAAAGTGCTTCCCGGGCCACCCGAATTTCGGGGTGGTCTTGGAAGGGCTTTGAAATTACCAGCAGGGTCTTGATCTCACTTTGGTGCAAACGTATATCATTGAGTCCCAACAAGAGCGTTCTCAGAATCCGGTGACCGCGGTCGGTTTTCTCAAAAGCATCATCGACAAAATCATGGATCGCAGTCAGTCGTTCCACGAGTTCTTCGTGCTGATTGTATCCGTCAACAAACCGGAGAATATCATTGGTCAAATCATCTTCGATCACCAGAAGATGGAAATACTGATCTTTCTTCTCTGGTGAGTGGTACCTTTTGCAAAGCACCAGAGGAATGAACGCCTCGTAGAGATACTGCTTCACGAGCATTGCTTGCGGCTCAGTGCAGGCAACAACCTGACTGGTACCATTTTGGTAGGTCAAGTGGTAGTTGGGGTTTTCCCCCCCAATTTGCTTGATTACCCCTTCGCTTGCCATCAGCTTGTACTGGTAGTCCCGCTTCACTCTTTTTAATCCAATTCGGTTCGCCGATCTCAGGCGTTCACCTATTCCCACGGCGGAAGTAGACTTTTGATAGTAAAATGAGTAGGAGAGATCACCCCTCTTAAATTCCCGTTGGATAGCGCGGAGTCCATCGGTAACACCTTTGTTTGAACTCTGACCCTCCATCGCAATTTCAATCTCGCGGTGCAATGTTTCCAAAGATTCAGGCGGAGCCTGAACCGAACAGACGGCGGATCCTGATTCAATCGAAAAGATAAGATCCTCCTTATCGATCACACTCTCGGCAACCTGATGCACTGACGCAACGACAGAAATGAATGATTCCAGTGCTTCGGCACTCATTGAGTTGAGTTCGACCGCTTTATCGTCGATTCTCGTAAGCTTGATTTCAAAGCGATTTTCCACTGTAATCGATCTGTTTTAAGAAGAGGCAAAGTAACCATTTTTCGGGAGAGTAAACCATTGAACAAGGACAATGGATGGACGACAATGACAGAAATCTCGGAAAATCCTGGGATATGCATGGCACACCGTGCGCCTGGAATCCACTTTTGGATTGGTAACTTTTTGGCCAGCGTAGCGCATTTGAACCGCAGCGCCTTGCGGTTTTCCCCGCCCAGTGATTTCTAGGACAAAATTATCATTTGCCCAAGGACAATTGTGGGTCACCACCCGATTCCCCAATTGTAAATCGCAACCCCCTTCCTTCCCCACACTTGCCTAACTTTGCCGCATGATCCCACAGGAATTCACCCAAGCGCTCCGCGAACGCTTGGCACAACCCCTGCCCGGACTCGCCGCCCAGGTCCGCATGGCGCCTTTGTCGCGCCAGCAGCAATTGGCACGCTTCTCGGTCCCGGACAATGCCCGCCGCAGCGCCGTCCTCATCGCATTTTATCCCGGCGAACAAGGCATTCAGTTTCCCCTGATCCTCCGCAACGATTACAAAGGCGTCCACAGCGGACAGATCGGCCTGCCCGGCGGACAGTGGGAAGAAAATGACGGTGATCTCCTCGGCACTGCCCTCCGCGAAGCCGAAGAAGAAGTTGGGGTGCACCCCTCCCAGGTTGAAATCCTGGGCCGGCTATCCGAACTCTACATCCCCCCCAGCAATTTCCTCGTGCAGCCCTACCTGGGCGTATTGCCCGCCCGCCCCAATTTTATCCCCGATCCCACCGAGGTCGCCCAATTGATCGAGGCGCGGCTGGATCGGGTCCGGGACAGTAAATATTATCAGAAAAGTAAGATCAAACACCGCACCGGTGTAGAAATGGAAGTACCCAGCTTCAACGTCCAGGGACACATCGTCTGGGGAGCCACCGCGATGATGCTCAGCGAACTACTCCAAATACTGGATGAGTTGACTTAAAAAAAGCGGAAACCTAAACTGACTGGTTTAGGTTTCCGCTTCCGATTGCAGGACTCAATGACTCAGTGCTGGGCCCCACCGGTTCCGTGCGCGTGACCGTGGGCCAGTTCCTCTTGGGTCGCCGGACGCACGTCCAATACTTCCCCGCTAAAATGCAGTCCTTTTCCGGCCAGCGGATGGTTAAAGTCCATCTTGATCGCTTCATCCGTGATCTCGACAATGGTTCCGAATACTGTGTGGCCATTGTATTCCATCGGCAAGGAAACCCCCACCTTGATGTACTCTGGGGGAGCCTCCGCGAAAATCTTCGCGTCCAACTGCTCGATGCGACTGGGATCGTAATCACCGTAGGCATCCTGCACTTCAAGGCCAAATTCAAACGTATCGCCCGCGACCTTACCTGCAAGGTTGGTATCAAAAGCCGGCAGCACTTGCCCGGTCCCATGAATAAAGGCAAAAGGTTCTTCTTTGCTGGTTTCCTGTATGAGTTCGCCATCGGCATCCTTCAAAACGTAAGTGATGACCGCGACGTGATTTTTCTTGATTTCCATGGAGATATAATTGTCAATTTCGGCAAAGGTAAGCAAAAAAAGGCCCAACGGTAGGAAAATGAACCGGAGGGCAAAACAGGAATAGAGTCGGTAAAATCGGCTCTGTGGGCAAATTGGCTTAGGTCATCTTGCCCTGGCATTGGCGGGGGTCACAGGGATCACTTCTGGTGTGCAGACGCCGAAAAACTTTCCGCTATCTTTGGGCCATGTACTTGTTTTTTGATACGGAAACCACTGGCTTACCCAAGAACTGGAAAGCGCCCGTCACCGACGTCGACAACTGGCCCCGCCTGGTCCAACTGGCCTGGATCGCCGCCGATGCGGACGGCCAGGAACTCGAACGTTACGAATCCATCGTCAAGCCCGAGGGATTTACCGTTCCCGAAGCAAGCGCCCAGATCCACGGCATCACCACCGCACGGGCCCGCACGGAGGGGCAACCGGTAAACGAAGTCCTGGGCTCCTTCATTGCGGCGGTCGAAGCAGCCCAATACGTCGTCGCCCACAACCTCAGCTACGACGAAGCAGTCATCGGGGCCGAACTCGTGCGCTCCGGTCTGTCCCACTCCCTCTGGCACCGCGAACGCATCTGCACCAAGATGGAAGCCACCGATTTTTGTGCCCTGCCCGGCAAGTATGGCTACAAATGGCCCACGCTGGAAGAACTCCATACCAAGCTGTTCGGCGGTTCGGTACCCAATGCCCACAACGCCCTCGCCGACGTGGAGGCCACCGTCCACTGCTTTTTTGAGCTCAAGCGCCTGGATGTGATTTGAGCGGCGGATTCTCCCGGCGATTCTTTATCTTTGATCTTCCGAAAAGTTGAACTTGAACCAAAAACCATGAAAAAATCCCCGATTGCTGCCCTGCTCACGCTTGCCCTGGTCTTCAGCCTTGGATTCGTCGGCTGCAGCCAGGAAGACACTATCCCGCCGGTTATCTCCCTCGTGGGTGACGCCACGGTCACCGTGGAACTCGGCGGCACCTACACCGATCAAGGCGCCACCGCCACCGACGATGAAGATGGCAGCCTCACCAGTTCCATCGTCGTCGACAACCCGGTCAACACCGCCGCCGCCGGCAGTTACACCGTCACCTACTCGGTCAATGACGCCGCCGGAAACTCCGCTACCGCCACCCGCACCGTCAATGTCGTCGCAACCCGCAACACCTACCTCGGCACCTACAGCACCGTGGAAGATTGTCCTGCCCCCTACGGCCTGAACAGCAGTCCCACCATTGCCGCCAACGGCAACACCAATGGGATCACCCTCTCGCTATTCTACTTCAATGGCGGATCGCTCGACATGACCGTCGATGGCCAAAACGTAACCGTCGACGCCGCGCAAACCCCGAATCCTCTGGGTTCCACCGTCACCGGCACCGGAATCCTCTCCGACGACGGCCGGGTGATCACCATGGCCATGACCATCACGCCCCTGGCCGGCACCCCGGTGACCTGCACCGTGACCTGGACCAAACAGTAAGCGCGGAGCATCCGCACCCCAAACCGTATGCGGGGACGCACCCGAGCACCCAAGCTGGGTCACCGGTGCGTCCCCGCTCTCATTTCTAATCCCCCGTTTTGTCCCAAATGAAGAAAATCGGAGCCTTTATCCCCGTTCGGCCCGACCATCACCTACAGATCACCGATCCCGCTGCCGCCGTCGGCTGCCTTCGCCCCCCGCTGCACGACGCCCTTTGGGCCTATCTCCGGGCCCAACCCGACATCGAGTGGATCGATCATCTGAATTTCCACCGGGCCCTCCTTCACCACGGCGAAGTTTGGTGCGGTGACATCTGCCTGAACGCCCTCGACGCCTTTATATGGTACAGCGAAGTGGACCGGACGCCGGGAAGTTTTGACCTGCAGGCCCTCAAGACCCTCGCCCGGAAGGTTCCGGTAGTGCGCAATCCCACAACCTTCGAAACCGCCCTCGACAAGTATACTGCTCACCTGACACTGCTGGACTCCGGCGTCAATGTCGCCGAGTCGGTCCTTTTTGATTACCGGGTGCCCCACCGCATGGCCGAAGTGCTCGACACCTGGGGCGCCGCCGTTCTGAAACCGCGCCGCGGGGGCTGGGGCAAAGGCGTGACCCTGATCGACCATGCCGGGGCCCTGCGCGATACCATTGGCTACCTGCAAAGCATCGCCGGAAATTCGCCCGACCAAGGCTACTTCCTGGAGCGCTACTACCCCAATGACCTTGACCGGTGGGCCAGCCTCACCATGATCGATGGCGAGGTCATGTACGGCTATCGCAAACTCGCCGCCAAACAATACGACATGGGCGGCGGTCGCCTAAAAATCCTCGATGCCGAAGAAAAAGGCGGTGGAATCGTTCAGGCGGACCTCGTCGACGAGCACTATCGCCAAGCCGAAATGGCCTACCGCGCTTTGCCCATCGGTCTGATCGGATTTGACATGATCTGGGTGGAAGGCCGGCCCCTGGTGGTCGATGAAAATACCTCACCCGGGAACTACGCCGAGCTTTACGCACAGGTCGGCATCGAACCGGGAGCCCGCCTGGGTGAATGGCTCCTTTCTGAAGTGCGAAGGGCCAAAAAATAAGCCAACACGGTCAAGGGAAAAACACCCCATAACTTACCGAAATGGGCGGGTCACTACCGTGTAATCCGCGGTTGCCATTTGCTGTTCCCAGCGGGGCCGGTACCCATCTACATCGGGCACTGTGGAACTGCTGATGTTTTTGTAAGTCATTTTTTTGCCGTAGCGCCGCAATTGGTTGATCGTACCTTGGCGGTAGTCGGTGTGGAAGCTGCCATTGAGGTGGAGGATGAGCCGAGGTTTGTGCTTTTTCCAATGCCGATAGATCCGGTAACCCATGCTGGCATCCCAAAGGCACTGCGCTTGAAAAAACGCCGGGCTCACCGTGTGGACACCCCCACCCATGGCTTCTTGAAACCGCTCCAAATAGTCTTCGTCTTCGGCGAAGAAAGGCAGCGGCGGCAAGTAGGCGCGCGCCTCCGCATCAAGTTTTTTCAGCGCAGATTGAGTTTTCTTCCCCACCAAACTCACATAACGCCGGGGAGCATTGGCGGCCACCACTTTTTGGCCTTTGCCCCGCGCGGCTTCCACCAAGGGGCGATAGGCGGTTTTGTAATTGTCCCAGGGCCGGGAATCCTTGATGAAATTGCGCTCAGGGATGTGACCGTCCAGGTATTCGTCCAGCACCAACTGGCAATCGGTTTCGAACATCTCAAGGCTCAGGCTCACGTCTCCGTAGCGGGCCAGCAATTCCCGGTACAATTCTGCCTGGACCACGTGGCCGATGCTGTCGTTGTGTTGTTCCCCGAAAAATATAACCTGCGCTTCCGCTCCCGCATCCGCCAACTCCGCCAGCGTAATCTCTTTTTGCGCAGCATTGTCAAATATCCGGTAGTCCCGGGGAGCCATCGATTGGGCCGAAGTGAGGGAATACCCCGCCACCGAGCACACCAAGAACAGGCCCAAGCCGCCCCCGAAAGACGACAAGGGAAGCAGAGCCAACCAAAAACGAAGCATTTTCTGCATGATCAGGAATTATATTTTTCGGAAAATTACGCCCGCCGCCGCGATTGTGGCGGCATTCACCGAAAATTACCCCCGAGTGGGTAGGCGGAATCTGTTTCCAACCCCAATATTGGGTAGGCGGTAAGGAATTCAATGACGAAGTGGTGAAAATCGATATTAGAAATTCCTGAAAATCCTTGTAAATTAAGGCTCCCAGACACGCAAAACTACTATGCTGCGACCGCGCATACCGCCACCAAAATGGTGCTTGAGCCTTTTGTTAATGATCTGCCTCGCCTTTGCCGGGTGTGACGATGCCGCCATTGAAGACAAAACGGTGCGCAATCCGGTCGATCCCCGCATCGCCCGGGCAGCAGCCTACGCTGATGCGCTAGTCAGCCAGATGTCGTTGGCGGAAAAAGCCGGCCAACTTCTCCTAATCGAAGTCCCAGCCACCACCGATTCCACCCAATTGGCTGCGCTCGCACAAATGATCCGCCAGCAGCAGCCAGGAGGCATTTTCCTCCCGCAAGCCGACCGCTTCGTACAGGCCGAAATCGCCTATCGCTGCCAGCAGGCCAGTCCGGGGCCCCTTTGGGTAGCCTTTGACGCGGATCACCGATCTGGCTCCCCTCCCCCCTTTCCCAAGTTGCGGTCGCTGGGCGCCACCCGTTCCGACAGCCTGGCCCAGCGCTGGGGCAGTGCCCTGGGCCGAGAAGGCCGTTCACTGGGCGCCCACCTGTGCTTTACCTCGGCGGTTAAAGTCGCCCCTTCCGGCGTCCTCCTGGCGAATGCTCTCGGGAGCGACCCGGACCACATCCGGCCACAAAGCGCTGCCGCCCTGCGTGGCATCGCCGAATCGGGCATTGTCCCTTGCCTCCGTCCCTTGCCCACCGCCGACGAACTGCCCCCCGACACCGCCGGGCACGCCCTCATCTCTCACCACTCAGCCAAACAACTCCTCGCCCATGAACTCGCCCCGTTGCACGACGCCCTGGCTGGACAAGCCCCGCTATTGCAGCACACCTTGACGACATTTGCCCAGCTGGACAGCCTTCCAGCGGCATTTTCTGCTTTTACCACCCAAACGATGCTCCGCGAAGGTCTGCGGTACGAAGACGTCCTCTTCGCTCCGGAATTCCCCCAGGCGGAAGCGGTTCCGGGAGCGGCGGAACTGCGCGCCTTGTGCGCCGGAGCGGACATGCTGTTGCGGCCCGCCGCCCCCCTACAAATACAGCAAGCCATCGTTCAGGCGGTCGAAACTGGCGAGCTCTCGGAAGCGCAACTCGACGAAAAAGTCAGCCGGGTTCTGTACCGCAAGGCATTGTCCGGTCTGGATACCCTGGCCGTTCAGCAACCGGATTCCACACAACTTTCGGGCCTTGCACCACGTGAAAAAGCTTTGGAGTGGGAGATCACGACAGCGGCCCTGACCCTGCTGCGGGATACAGAAAGTCAGATTCCCCTGCGCCACAACGCCGAAGAAATGAAAATCGCCACGCTGGCCATCGGCGCGAAACGCCGCAGTCCCATGCAACGCGCCATGGAGGTCCACGCCCCCATGGACCATTATCTGCTGCGCGAAAATGCCTCGGAAAAAGCCTGCCGGTCGCGGCTGGCCCGGCTCAAGCGCTACGATTGGGTCATTGTGGGGCTGCACGCCCCCCTCACCCAAAGAGTGGATACCTTGCCCGCCCCGGTCCGCGATTTGCTGGCAGATTTGGAGTCGGAGACCCGCTTGGTGGTGGCGCACTTCGGCGAGGCAAAAGTCCTCGGGGAACTGGACACGCTCACAACCGTTCTGACCGGATACGAAGACCGGCCGCTCACTCAGAAAGCCGCCGGTCAGTTCTTGTGGGGGGGCGTCATGGGAAATGGCCGCTTGCCTACAAAAGTGGGTAGCGATCTCTGCGCCGGGGACGGACTGCAACGCGACCGACTCCTTCGCTTGAGCTACGTGGAACCCGAAGTCGTCGGAGCCAATCCCGTATTTCTCGCAGCGGTCGATTCCATCCTCAACCATGCAATTTGGCAGGGGACATTTCCCGGCTGTCAGGTGCTTGCCGCGAAGAACGGGCAAGTGTTTCTGCACAAGGCTTACGGTCACCACGACTACACGCGGACCCGGCGGGTGCGGCTGGACGACGTCTACGACATTGCCTCAGTCACCAAAATTGTCGCCACCACCCTGCTGGCCATGCAAGCCTACGAAGAGGATACCTTGCACTTAAATCTGCCGCTGAAGCATTATTTCCCCGAGTTGGACTCGAACTTCATCACGATCCGCGACGTTACGCCCCGGGAATTGATGCTGCACCAGGCGGGTCTGCCCCCGGGCTTGGGCAAACTGGCCTACGGCTATTACACGATGGTCGACAGCGTGGACTCCCTGCGCAACCAATTTTATGCTCCGCAACCGGACGACTCTTTGTTCACCGTGGAAGTCACCGACCACCTGTACTTCAATCAGCACTACCTCGACACGATTTGGCACCGGCTGCGCACGATCCGGGTCGATACCAACCAGGGTTACAAGTACTCGGACGTGAGCATGTTTTTGATGAAGGCGCTTCTGGAACGGATCTACGAGCGGGGCATGGACACCCTCTTGCGCCGCGATTACTACCTCCCGATGGGCTTACAGACGGTCGGATATCACCCCCTGGACCGGTTTGACCGGGAAAAAGTCGCGCCCACGGAAGATGACCGCTGGTGGCGAAAGCAGCAATTGCAAGGCCACGTCCACGACCACACGACGGCCTTGTTCGGGGGCGTCGGGGGAGCGGCCGGATTGTTTTCCGACGCCCGCGATTTGGCGATCATCATGCAGATGCTCCTCAATGGCGGCACCTACGGCGGCAAACGCTACTTCCGCGCTTCTACTGTCCGCAAGTTTGTCTCCCGGCAGGCGGGCAGTCGGCGGGGCTTGGGATTTGACATGCAACGGCCGGTTCCGCAACTGGATCGGGGCTATTGCTGCATCAGCGCCTCCCCGCGGACCTTTGGGCATTTCGGATTTACCGGCACCTGTACTTGGGCCGATCCGGAAAATGATATCGTCTATGTTCTGCTTACCAATCGGGTCTATCCCCGAGCCCGCAATGGCAAGATCAACCGGCTTCGCGTCCGCCAGAGTGTCCAGGAGGCGATTTATGCATCTCTGGGCTTGAGTGCGGCCCAGTGTGTGGTTGCGGACAGTTCGGCCGCGGATTCACTAAGAGGCATTTCGGCGGACAGCACCCTGATCGCGGCCCAACCTTGATGATCGATGCGGAACGTTAAGTCTTCCCGTCTTCTTTCCGACGGACGCGGTACACCCCGCGGGCTTCGGCAATGGTGGTTCCGGAAGCCGCGTGCCAGGCCCGCATACTCGTCATGATGATCGCCTTGCCGTTGCGGTGCAGCTTGCCTTCGGCCAGTACATCCTCGGTCCGCCCCGGCTCCAAGTAATCGATCCGAATGTCAATGCTGGCAAGCAAGTCTTCCGGGCTGGAAAGCGTGGTCATGGCCGCCGCGCCCCCCGCCGAATCTAGGATGGCCGCGATCACCCCGCCGTGCAGACGCTGCGACCGGGGATCGCCGATCAGTTCCGGCCGAAAAGGCAGGGATAACAAGGCGTAGCCCGCATCGATGTCTTGCAGCGTAATCCCCAGCAATTTGTGGGCGGGCATCATCTCGTTGATGACCGAACGCATGAACTCTTTGATTTCCGGGGCCATAGCTACAGGATGTTGCGGATGCTGAGGCGGTCGCCGATCAAGCCGGAAATTTCCTCAATTTTGATGCGCTGCTGGTCCATGGTGTCGCGTTCGCGAATGGTCACCGTACCGTCCTCTTTGGTTTGGTGGTCGACGGTGATGGCGTAGGGGGTACCCAGAGCGTCCATGCGGCGGTAGCGCCGCCCGATCGCATCGCGGCCGTCTTCGTAATGGGTGCGATAATCGTACTTGAGCTGATTGAAGATATCAAGGGCGATTTCCGGCAAGCCGTCCCCTTCCACCAGCGGAAACACCGCGACCTTGACCGGAGCCAGCACCGGATGCAATTTCAGAACCACCCGGATTTGCTCATTGACCATCTCCTCGGTGTAGGCATTGCACAGATGGGCGAGGAAGGTCCGGTCCAGCCCGACCGAAGTCTCGACCACATAAGGCACGTAGCTGTCCTTGAGTTCGGGATCGTAGTAGCGGAGTTTCTTGCCGGAATGCTTTTCGTGTTGCTTCAGGTCAAAATCGGTGCGCGAGTGGATCCCTTCTAGTTCCTTTACGCCGAAGGGAAAGCCGAATTCGATGTCCTCGGCGGCATTGGCGTAGTGGGCCATCTTTTCGTGGGGGTGCCAGTGCAGGTGCTCGGGACTCAGGCCGAGGGCTTCGTGCCAAGCGCGGCGGCGTTCCTTCCAGGTCCGGAACCATTCCATCTCCGTGCCAGGACGCACAAAAAACTGCATCTCCATCTGTTCAAATTCGCGCATCCGGAAGATAAATTGCCGGGCGACGATCTCGTTGCGGAATGCCTTGCCGATTTGGGCGATCCCGAAGGGCACTTTCTGGCGGGCGCTTTTTTGCACGTTGAGGAAATTGACAAAGATGCCTTGGGCGGTTTCCGGACGCATGTAGATATCGGTGGCGCTGTCCGCCGCTGCGCCGAGCTGGGCTTTGAACATGAGGTTGAACTGCCGCACGTCCGACCAGTTGCGCGATCCCGATTCCGGGTCAGCGATCTGCAGGTCGATGATCAATTGGCGGAAACCTTCCAGGTCGTTTTCCTCCTGAACTTTGGTGAGGCGGGCGACCACATCGTTGATCTTTTCCTGGTAGCCGACCACTCGACCATTGGTCTGCTTGAACATCGCCTCGTCGAAGTCTTCCCCGAAGCGCTTGCGGGCCTTGGTGACTTCCTTGTTGATCTTCTTTTGCAGTTTGTTCTTGATGTAGTCCTCCACCAAGACATCGGCGCGGTAGCGCTTCTTCGAATCCTTGTTGTCGATCAGTGGATCGTTGAAGGCATCCACGTGACCGGAAGCTTTCCACACCGTCGGGTGCATGAGAATGGCCGAGTCCAGCCCCACGATATTTTCGTGCATCTGCACCATCGCACGCCACCAGGCGTTTTTGATGTTGTTTTTCAATTCTACCCCCATGGGTCCGTAATCGTAGACCGCACTCAGGCCATCGTAAACTTCGCTGGACTGAAAGATGAAGCCATAGGACTTGGCGTGGGACACGACTTTGGGGAAAATCTCGGCGTAGTTCATGCGGCAAATTTAGAAAGTCCTGCGGATTTTCCCCGGTGATTTTGCACTTGCTTCCGGGAAAATAGGGACGTTTCGCGGTCGCGGATTGTGGGATCCCTCCCTACCCGTTCCCCTCGGCGCAGCCCCCGAACAGCGGGCCTTGCATTCCCCAATGTAATTTGTCCCAAATTCTCGCCTCAGGGGGCATTTTTAAATTTTTTTTAGTAAACCGGATAATTTTCTTTCGATTTTTTGTGTTTTCGCAAACGAAATTGAATAAACCTTAGTTAACACATCACCAATGTTAACAGAGGAGGCAAAATTCTACCGTGCGACTGTTTGTTTCCCGAGTGAATAAGAGTTGTTTACGAAAACGAACATGTCACATGAAGCTTGACAAGATTGATTTTAACATCCTGCGCATCTTGCAGAACCGGGGGAGAGTGACCAATGCACAGCTCGCCTCGGAAGTAGGGTTGTCGCCGGCACCCACCTTGGAGCGGGTCCGCAAGCTTGAGGCTACCGGCTTGATTGAATCCTACCACGCTCTGGTCAATGCCCAAAAACTTGGTTTGGGCATTATCGTATTTATGGAGGTACGCTTGAATTATCACAGCCACTTCAAGATCGAAAAGTTCATCGACGAAATCGCGGCCTTGCCCGAGATTGTTGAAGCTTACCACATCACGGGAGACAGTGATTTTCTCCTGAAGATGTACGCGACCAGTATTTCCGACTACCAGCAGTTTATCGTCGACAAGCTTTCGAAGCTCGACGGTGTGGGCCACATTCAGTCCAAAGTCGTGATGTCCACCTTGAAGAAAGAGATGGGACTCCCGCTGCGGTTGGAACACGTAGTGACCAACAACGGAAAGCGCTGATCCGCGCTTAAACCCGTTCCCGCCCATTTGCCCGCCAGATGGGTAAAAGTTTTGCCCTCACGTAAGGGCTTTACTTGTTGGTGGGGCATCAATTACCGACCGAGAAATTCGATCCGCAGATCATCCACCCAAATCCATTTTTCCGATGGGTTGTAAAGGTAAATCTTCATGACCTCGGCCTCCGGCAATTGGGGCCACAGAGGCAGGCGCGCTTCGAGTTTGGTCCACTGATTTTGGACTCGGTTGAAACGATGCATCGCGGTCGTATCCCAGAGGTAGCCCGTGGCATCGCCCCCGGCCTCCAGAGCAATGGATCCGCGGTGGGCCAAATCTTCCTGGTACAGCCAAAAACTCACCGCCACACTGTCTCGGTAGTTGGTATCCAGATCGGGCACTGCCCGCGAAAAGGTCAGGCTGAATTGCCGATCCTTCCCGATCCGCGAGCTTTTGCGTCCCGAATGGGCACGCCCATCGGTCAGCGAACCCATTTGTCCCCAAATCTTATCGCCCTCGCAATCGTTGACAAAGATGCGGGGCGTTGTTTTTCGGTAGACGACATTGCGGAATTTTTCCGGGTACCAGGGCTGCATCGCTTCGGCCAGGCGCCGGGCGATTTGCTTTCGACCGGCTTCTCCGTAGTGCTCCGTCGTCCAGTCCTGATCGCTGAAATCCGCATTGGGCAGGAGTTCCAGCAGGTCCACTACGACCGCACCTGCGCGGCGATACCGCGCCACCAGCACGTCCCGGTTCTGGCGCATGAACCACGGCAATTCCGGAACCAAATCGCCGGCTCGGGTGACATTTTCCGGAAGCAACAGCAGGACCAATTTCCAGCCCCGGTCGCGGCACAACTCCACAATCCCATCAAAATCACGGATGCGCGGATTGGTCAGCGTATCGATTTGAAAAGCGTAGGTCTTCACATATTGTGTCGCCAGAGACGTAAGGAAGTCACTCCGCTTCCCATCCGGCCCGGGTACACCGCGCTCCCCCACCGCCGAATCCCAGGCCGGTACGGTGCGCCCGGGCAACTCCCCCAAGGGGTATTCCAGCGTATCCCGCAACCACTGCGCCCTCCGATCAGCCGCACGCTCGGCCTCGGTCTTCCTATCAAAGGCCCGAAAACTCAGTTGGAACCGCCGCCAAAGAGGAGGCCCGGGGCGGGCCAGAACCATGCTCTTCTGCAAAGAGGTCTCCAGCTTCGAGTGGATCCAGGTTGCATCAAAGGAGCGCAAGTTCAGGGTCACCACCACGGTTTCCAGCGGGGCATCGGCGGGAATGTTCCGCAACAATTGCCGGTACTGACCGGCGTGGAGCGCCCCCTGCTGGATGGTCGCCCAGCGCTGTGTGGGAAAGTATTCCGCCGCAAACTGACTGATGCTGCGCTTGTCTGAATCCTCATCTTGAAAAGTAAAGTTGCTCGATTCACCCAGGTACACGACCTCCGCACGGTCCCGGGCCGCCCTCACTTGCTCCATAATCGGGGTATGCTCCGCAAGGTCGCGCGGGAACAAGACGTGCCGGTACAACTGGTCCATACCCAGTAGCATACCGGCAAGCAGCACCACACGAATTCCGGCTTTCTGGACGATTGAGGACATCAGAATTGGAAGTAAATGAAAGGAAACTCTTCGACGGCCGCAAATACCAGCACCGCAAAAATCAAGGCTGCGTAGACCGTCCAGCGCAGCCAAAAGGGCCGGTCACCAATCCATACGTCAAAGCGCCGATTGTACAGCAGCCCGTCGGAAAACAGAAAGAACAGCAGGCAGACGAAGCCCGGCACCGCCAGCGCCAGGTCATCGGCGACATCGAGGTTGTCGCGGATCCCTTTGAGCACCGCTTTCATCTGACCCACGTCCGCCGAACGAAAGGGCAACCAAGCCAAAGTCGCAATCCCAAACATTTTGAGTGCGTGAACGAAGTGCCAAGCGGACCAGGGACGAATTTCCGGCAGCGCGATGATTTTTCCCAGCAGCTTTTCGATCAGATAGGCCATTCCCCAAAGCGCACCCCAGAGCACGAAGGTCCAACTGGCACCGTGCCAGAGTCCGCTGATCGTAAAAACCAGCAGAATGTTGACGCTCCAGCGGGGCAGGGCAACGCGGTTGCCCCCCAGCGGGATATACAGATAATCACGAAACCAGGTGGACAGGGAAATGTGCCAGCGCTGCCAAAAGTCCGCTACCGAAACGGACAAATAGGGCGTGTGAAAGTTGTCCATGAGTCGGATTCCGAGGAGTCGCGCACTCCCGATCGCGATCAGCGAGTACCCGTAGAAATCGCCGTAGATCTGCAGGGCGTAGAGAAAGAGGGCCAAAACAATGGTCGAACTGCCGAAATCCGCCGGTGCTTCATACACCGCATTGACGAAGCCGGCGAGGTTGTCCGCGACCACCATTTTGACGAAGAATCCGTAGAGCAGCAAGCGGAAGCCGTGGGCAAAATTTTCGTAGGCAAATGCCGGCTGGGCGCGCAACTGCGGCCCCAGGCGGGAAAACCGCTCGATGGGACCGGCGACCAATTGTGGAAAAAATGCGACGTAGACGGCAAAATGGCCGAGGTGGGTTTCGGCGGCTTGCCGACCGCGGTACACGTCGATGGAATAGCTCAGGGTTTGAAAAGTGTAGAAGGAGATGCCCACCGGCAGCAGCAGGTCGAGTTGCGGCAGATCAGTGGCAAAGAATTCATTGACCGTCCCCGAGAAGAAATTGGCGTACTTGAAGGCAAACAGCAGTCCCAAATTGCTCCCCAGACTCAGGATCAAAAAGGGAAGTCGCGCCCGCCGGGTCTTGCACCGCCCCATCTGCCCGCCCGCGAAAAAATCCACCAGCGTCGAAGCCGCGATCAGCGCGGCATACTCCACCTTCCAAAACATGTAAAAAGTGTAGCTTGCAAGCAAAAGCAATATCCATCGAAATCGTCCCGGTACGAGGTAGTACAGCAAGACAACCGCCGGTAAAAACCATACAAATTCGATGGAATTGAACAGCATACCGGGAAGCTAATCAATTATTGCGCTTCGCTCAATCGGGCGGATGAATTTTCGATTCTCCAATTTCCAATGGGCGAGATCAGTATGCGGAGTAGCAATTGGAGATTTTCCACGATTTGTTTTTTTGCCCCGCAAAATAGACGCCCCTAGCGGGCTTCGCCGCGACATGTGCATAACCTGTGGGTAAGCTGTGCAATCGGCTCACTATCTTGTCCCTCAAAAAGTTGGAAGCTGTATTTTCCCCACTGAATCGCAACTGCTAACCAAAGGTACGCGCAGACCGACCGAGATTTAATCCAATGGTTATGCCCCGTTCTGTATATCATTTTGTACTGATCCTGATCGCCGGCTTGAGCCTGGCGTTTACCCGCATTGGGAATACCCCTGACCTTTCGACTCCCCAGACGTCGTACGCCGCGTTTGTGGATGCCCTCAAGTCCTCCAATACCGATCACCTGCAGCGCGTGGCCACGCCTACCGGCATGACCTCATTGATGGTTTTGGCGGAGAAGGGCGACTTCACCGCCGGACTGTCCGGGCTAGCGGCTGACCTGGAAGGGTCACACCTAGAATTTGCCGAAATTACCGAAGACATCTACTTCGTCTCCGCCCAGGCGGGCGAGAGCACCCACAAGATGGAGTTTACCCGGGAAGAGCCGGGATGGATGCTTTACCACTGGCAAGTAGGCGGGGGAACCCAATCGCACGAATAATTTCCAATTTTCAACGGGAGAATTTTCAATTGCCCCTCATTTTCAGCAGAAAACGTGATGTAGATCACGGGCAATCCTACGATTCAAATTTCTCTGATTAGATAGTCCTGCGCCACGCGTCCCGAACGCGCTAACCAGAAATTAGGTAATTGGAAATTTCCCCCTTCGGTCAGAGGCGGTTTAAATTTAATTCTGGGATTTTGCTGTGGCATCTTTTTCCGCCCCTCTTCAGCAATTTTCTCGCCATTAGCTCGGGCTATGGACGCCAAAATGAGCTTTGATCGACAAAAAGATCTGTGCTCGCAAATTTCACCAACCAGTTTTAAACCACCGCTTAGGCTTTTTTCTTGAGGAAGTAGCCCGTCGCCATTGACGCCACAAACCCGACGACGGTGGTTTCCACCAGGTAAAAAGCGCCGCTGAGAATCGGACTGGCCAAAAAAGAATAATTTTCGATGCTCCGCTTCGCGACGGCAAGCTCACTTGGAGTTGGGTTTCTTGCTTCTGCCCGGCTCAGGTAGATTTCCGCGTAGTCAGCGTAGAAACTGGGGTAAGAACTGATGTACACCACCTCCAGAAGCGCCACCAAAACGGCAATGATCAGCGTCACCAAGATGCCGACCCGGACCACGGGCCACCAGCCAACTTGGGCCCCGGGATCCTTCGAATAGGCCCGCATCGCCATGAACAGAGCAATAAACAGGATCACGTAGCGCAAAAAGCCCAGGGCTTCTACAAACTGAAATTGACGGTCACTGAGTTCGCCGATGTCCCCGTAAACGATGAAAACGAGCATCGAGTAGGCGACGATGATGAGACCGCCGTACACACCGTATCGAATGATGAGTTTTTGCATATCGGTAGCATTGGGGCCGTGCCCGGCAGATCATTGGACCCGGCTCTCCCAATAAAGCGGATATTTTACGGAAATTGCAAAAATCATCCCTACTCATGCTCCACCGCTGCCTTGGGTCCGATTCCTTGCATGCCCCGCAGATTGATCCGCAGTCCCCCCTGGTATCCGACCCAGGAATTGAACTGCGTCGAAGCCGTCTCCCGCGTCCAAAAAGGATTCAAGGCCACCTCCGAAGGAAACTCTCCGCTGCCCGGGGCCTGTCCGGTCGTCACCTGCAAGTTCACCGAAGCCGCGCCGTATACTTCCAGCAAGCGGCCGAGCTTCAAGCCCACACTCAGGCGTCCGGGAATCACCAGATTCAGGCGGTCTGGTCCCAGTCCTTCCTCGTTGATCTGCTGGCAGAGGGCCTCAAACCCTAGCGTCACCCGCCCCAAATCCACCAGCGTACCGAAACCACCCCCGTAGGACCAAGCCGTGGAGCCCGCCGTGAAGCGGTAACCAGCAGTCAAGACGCTGTAAAAACGCCGGTGTCCCGCTTTGAACGCAAGGTTGGCGGTCATCACTTCATTGCTGGAGGCTTCGAGGCTCAGGTAACCATCCCGATTGAGATTGATCAAACCGATTTGCACCCCACCGACCGAGTCCGCAACGTTCACCAAACCGATTTGGACACCGTCGACCTTTTGCGCACGGTTGAACAGCCCCCCGATTTGGAAACCACTCACCTCTTTGTGGGCGATATTGACCAGACCGGCAACCTGAAAGCCCTGGACCGAACCGCGGGCGAGGTTGCTCACTCCACTCACCTGAAACAGCCCCACGTGGCGCGCCGAATTCATGATCCCACCGACCTGCATGGCTTGCACATCGCCCCGGCTGTGGTTGTAGATCCCCGCGAGCTGTCCCCCCCGAATCCCTTGCTGGGCGACATTGTACAGGCCACCGATCTGCAGTCCGGTGATGTGGCCCTGGGTCCGGTTGAAGAGACCACCCGCCTGCACTCCGTAGACCGAATCCCGAACCACGTTGTACAAACCTGCCGCCTGGAAACCGGTGATCGAACCGGCCACATCGTTGAAGAGGCCGCCCGCCTGGAAACCATTGACCGAACTCCGATTCCGGTTGAAAAGACCACCCGCCTGAAAACCGGTCACTTCGCCCCCCACGATATTGAAGAGTCCCCCCGCCTGAAAGCCGATCACCTGGTCCCGATCAAGGTTGAAAAGACCACCGATCTCCGCTCCGCGCACTCCGTGGGCGTATCCCCCGAGGATATTGAGCGAGAAATGATTGTTCATCGCACCGCTGATCAGCTTGTTGGTGCCCAGGGCCGGGACCAACGATACCTGCACCGGAAAATCGCGCAAGGCTTCCTGAACGTTGAAGGCGCGCTTGCGCTGGGACGCGGGCACCAAAAACTCCACCAGCGGTAAGTCATCGATGTCATCCGCCCGGTCACCCACCAAACTCACCGGGCGGGAGGCCACCGGCTGGTCCCAGCCCGGAACCGGTTGGAGGCCCACACTCAGTGCACGCTGGCGCTCGGGACGCACCACAATCACAGTATCCCGATAGCCCCGCTTGCTGAAGGAAAGCGCTACGTAGCGCGTCGCACCATCGATTTCCAGGGCATAGTGGCCCCGCTCGTCGGTCAGGACTGAGGTCCGCTTGTAATTTTCGAAGACGGTCGCCAAGGCGATCTCCGTTCCCGTTTCTCCATCGATCAGAAAACCCTCCAGGCGGTAGGCTTCCGGTGGGCGCGCGGGCGCGGGAACCTCCATCCGACTGCGGATCACCACGTGGTTCCCGATGGACCGGTACACCATGCGCGTACCAAATATGTCTTTCAGCACTTCCCGGACCGGCTCCCGCTGGGCCTGCAGACTGACCACACTGTCCGTGGGAAAGAGGTCGGCATTGTAGGAAAAATTGAAACGTCCTCGGTGGGCAATTTCGTCCAGGGCGTAGTTGAGCGGCTTCTGCCGGACCTTGACGCTGATCTTCCGATTGAGAGGGTTTGCCTGGGCCCGGCCCCAGGCGGGAATGCCCAAAAGCAAGGTGATGAGTAGGATTGTGGGCAATCGCCGACCGATGCGGTCAGCAACCTTCGCCTTGCAAAGTGTAGATGTTGGCATCTTGAGTCACCTCCAGGTTAAATGTTTCTGCGATGATTTTGAGGATGGACTCAATGGACAAATCTTCAAACGTGGTGGATAGCGGGCAGTTCCCAATCGCATCGCCGCGCAACTGAACCTGTGCCCCAAATACCTCTTCCAGTTCGGCCGCGACTTCGCGCAGTGGTGAATCCCGGAACACCAGTCGGTGATCCTTCCAGTAAAGGTAATTGGCGTCGGTATTTTCCGTCTTTTCGACCCGGGCTTGCTGCCGGTCAAAATCGCCACGCTGCCCCGGTTCAAGTACCACAGCTTGGCCTGGAGCTTTGTCCGGGGCCGACAGCTTCACTTTTCCGGTGGCCACCACGACCGCTACCTTTTCCGGCGCACTGCGCACGCTGAAAGAGGTTCCCAGCACCCGCACCCGAGCGTACCCGGCCCGCACGACAAAGGGTTTTTGCGGATTGTGCGCGACCGCGAAGAACGCTTCGCCACTTAGGGTGACCGTCCGCTCGGCCGCGGCAAAGCGCCCGGGAAATTCCAGGCGGGCTCCCGCATTCAAAGTGACGACGGAGCCGTCGGGCAGGGTATCGGTGCGGGGGGTCTCGCCCGCCGCCCAGGTCTGCATCCCGGGGGTTCCCGGACCGCCGAGGTAGCGCCAGGCCAGCAGCCCCAGCCCGACCGCCACCACCACCGCCGCCGCGAGGCGCAGCCAAGGCCCCCGACGGGGGCCCAATTCCTCGGTTGGGGTGCGGGCCGCGACGGATTGCCAGGCCCGGTCTACGTCTACCGGGGGCTCGGCCGCCGGATCGCTCGCTTCCTCCCAAATCTGGGTCAGCGCCGCAAAGGTCATCTGGTTGGCGTCCGAAGCGGCAATCCATTGCTCGGCCTCGGTCCGCTCTTCCTCCGTGGCTTCCCCGGCAAAATAGCGGCCCAACAGCTCGTAATCCACGCTATGTTCGAATTGCTCGTCCATTGCTTCCATCCTGATGACAACTCAGCGCCGGTCTACCCTTACGCTCCGCAAGGTTTTTTCGGTTTTTTCCGAGCGGCCCGGATATACGTCGGGCATTTCATTGGCCTGCCTCCCACATAATCAAGTACATGAGCGCCGGCAAGTAGTCCGCCAGGTCGCGCCGCAATAGCTTCAGCGCCTTCCCGATCTGGGTTTCGACCGTCCGCGGCGAAATCGCAAGCTGCTCGGCAATCTCTTGGTACTTTTTGCCCTCAAACCGGCTCAACACAAAGACTTCCCGACAGCGGGTCGGCAATTTCTCAATCGCCCCCTGGATGCGCACCTGCAACTCGGCCGCTTCCAGGGACTCCGAGGCATCGGCTTCACGCCTGGGGGTGGCATTGCGCACCGCTTCCGCATGCTGGTCCCGTACTTTTTGGTGCTTGATCGCATTCAGGCAGCGGTTGCGCACCGCCGTGAACAAGTAGGAGCGAATCGAGGTGTTCAGTTTGAGTTGGTTGCGTTTTTCCCAGAGCTGAACGAAGAGGTCTTGGACCACTTCCTCAGCTTCGGCGGGATCGGAAATGAATTTGCGGGCAAACCGCACCATCACTGCATAGTGCTCCCGAAACAGGGCTTCGAAGGCCCCGCGGTCTCCATTGCGCAATCGCTGCACGATTTCGGTGCGGGTCAGGCTAGACATCCGCCACAAAGATAGAAGGATTGTGGTTGCAATCGGGAAGCAGGCTTTGTATTTTTATTCCCGTCAATCTTCATCAATCAACTGCATGAAACGCTTACTTTTTTTCCTCCTGGCGCTCGGCTGCGCCGGTCTACTTCCTGCCCGTTATGTACTCCTGCCGATGGACCAGGTCCAAACCGATCACCTGCGCGCGTACGGTTACGTGTACTCGCTGCTGGAAAAAGGCACCGAGGTCAACTGGCTGCTGAACCACCGGGGAGGCTCCTTTCTCTTTCAGGAAGCGAATTCCGGGGAGCCGGAAGGCGTGGGTGATAATTTGCTGGAAGAGGCTATTTTCTTCGAGTACCTGCGCGACGAAAGCGCCGCCGAATTGATGGGTCAGATCCTCAAGGACCCGATGCAAGAAGCAGTGGTGCTGGACCGCGCCCCCCGAATTGCGGTGTACGGCCCGCTTGTGGACGATGGCGAATGGGACGATGCGGTCGCCAATGTCCTCAGTTACGCGGGCATTCCCTTCACTAAGATTTTTGATTCCGAAGTGCTGGACGGTGGATTGAAGAACTTTGACTGGCTGCACGTCCACCACGAGGACTTCACCGGGCAGTTCGGCAAATTTGAACGGCATTTTGCGGAAGAAGATTGGTACCAAAACATGGTCGGTTCGATGAAAACCACCGCGGCCCACTACGGATTCAGCAGTGTGCGGGAGATGAAGATTGACATCGCCTTGCGGATCAAATCCTTCATGAAGCACGGAGGTTGCTTCTTCGCGATGTGTTCGGCGGCGGATACCTACGACATTTCGCTTTCCGCCCGGAAGTTTGACTTCGTGGATGAGATGTACGACGGCACCCCCGGAGACCGGGAGTATGAGGGCAAGCTGGACTTTTCCGAAACGGTTGCTTTTAAAGATTTCATGCTCATCGTCAATCCCCTGGTCAACGAGTTTTCGAACATCGACGCGAATTTTGGTCGCCGGGTGCAGATCCACGAAGATTTTTTCGCGTTGCACCAATTTCCCGCAACCGAGCAGCCGCAACTGGCGATGCTCTGCCAAAACCACACCCAGCAGATCAAAGGATTTGCCGGTCAAACGACGGCTTTCCGCACCAGCTTGCTCAAGGAAGGCGTGGATGTCCTCGCGGATTTCAAGGAAAAAGGAGAATCGCGGTACATCCACGGCAATCTGGGCCAAGGCTCCTGGGCGTTCCTCGGAGGCCACGACCCCGAGGACTACCACCACTTCATCGGCGAGGCGGCCCCCAATATCAATAAGCATCGCAACTCCCCGGGCTACCGCCTGATCCTGAACAATGTCCTCTTCCCCTCTGCCCGCATCAATCAGGAAGCCGGTCTGCACGTCCACGAGGTGGAAGTCTACCCCAATCCCAATCAGGGGCGTTTTGAACTGCGGGTCGAGTCCAGCTTGCAGCAAGAACTCGATGTCCACGTGTACGATGTCCTGCACCACGAACTGTTTTCCGGCACCCTGAAAGCGCGGGTGGGCTATTCGGCCCTGCCGATTGACCTGGGATCGGTGGTGAAAGGGATCTACTTCCTCGAACTCCGCAACGGCGACTTTGCGGTCAAACGAAAAGTCGTGGTGCTGTAAAGCGGCCGCTTTCTCTACCGAACCCAAACTTTCATCCGCTCCGTACGGCCAGCCTGGGAGACCTCCGCGAGGTAAATCCCGGGAACCAAGCCGGCTACCTTGATTTCAAGCACCTGCCCAGAAGCCAGGGCCGAAAAATGATTTGCCTGCTTTCCCGTGACCGTATACAAAGCTACTTCGGTATTCCCGGGGGAAAGGCCGTGGATGCGCAAACGCTCGGACACCGGATTGGGGGAAATGTGCCAAGTTGCAGTCGGCTGCGGGGAAATTGCAACCGCGCAAGAAAGATTCGACAGTCGACCCCAAAGCTCATCGTCAAAAGAAGACACCGCCGGCGAGATCACCCCGGCGTCGTTCCCCTGGCGTACCACCACTAAGCTTTCGCTGGGCACCACGTAGATTTTTTGGTCGTTGAGACCGAGCGCCGCGTACATGTCCGCCGGCGCATTCGGGATAAGGTCAAACGGAATCACCAACTGGCTGCCCGGCACCATGAAGGTGCCCTGGCCATTCAGCCACCAGAGGTAGCCATAAGACCGATTGAGCGTCTGGGAAGGGCGCACCATCGCGTTGAAGTAAGCGGTGTCGTGGAGGAGGGTATCATTGTCCCAGATTCCCTGATTGAGGGTCAGCAGCCCAAAACGCGCCATGTCTCGCGCCGTGCCGAATCGGACATGGTTGAACCAAAATCCACCCATTCCGATGCGCAACCCGACCCGGTTCAGAGTGATACTATTCAAGCTATTGCCAGTCACCGCCTCAAGCAAGGGCTGCAAAAATCGGTAGGGACCGTTGTGGTAAGCCCAGCGGGTGCCGGCATCGACAAGGTACTGAAAACAGGTATCCGCATAGCAGTCGGGATCGGGCACGCCCTCGTCCAGCCCGGTGGTCATGCTCAAGTGGTGAAAAACCTTGATCAAGGCTTCCTTGGTCGGTGGAGCCTGGGACCACCCCGTCCCCATGTACTGATCGGTGCGGGCATTGATGTCAAGAAAGCCGTCTTCCTGCGCGCACCCGACGAGGAAGCCCAGCAGACTCTTCCCCGCCGAGGCCCAGTACCAAACTGAATCCTGCGTGTAGGTTCCAAAATAATGCTCAACGACGACCCTGCCGTCCTTGAGCACCACAAACGACTTGGTATTTTGGGCTTCCAAGTAATCGAGCAGCGCGTCGACACTGTCCTGGCACCAGCCCAGATCACTGATCGGAATAGTGTCCCACTGATTGCCGGTCAGCGGGGGAAAATACATCTGGGAATGGGTCGAACCGACCGAGAAAACGGCCAGCAGCACCGACAACAGGGAGAGGCGAAATCTGCGCATAAGAAGTAAAATCGAGGGTCTTGCAAGTTGGACTGATTCCCTGGGCAAGGGTTTAATTCGGCGGAAAAAAATTTACCGGTCCGCGCGTACCATGACCTTGCCCCGCCCAATGGGGCGCCCTTCCGCGGTGATGCGAAACGCGTATACGCCCGGAGCCAGCCCCGCCCGGTACAGGGTCAGGGCGTATCCATCCCGGCTGTCCACCACCCGCAGCCTTCGCCCGTCCAATCCGTACAATTCCAGCCGCAATTCGGAATAGTACTGACCGCCCAGGGCAAAATTCACCCGCTCCGAAAACGGATTCGGATACGCAATAATCTTCGCCAATGGGTGCGGCTTCTGCTCCCAAATGCCGGTCAGAATCGGCCCCAGTTGGTGGAAGGTCGAATTGGTGGGGCGACCGGGCAGGTTGTTGTTCTCGATCAACCAGGCCGTATTGAAGATGGTCTGGCCCAGATTGGCGGAATCGGGATCAATTGCCACCCGAAATTTGAGCATGAGCACCGATCCGAAGCGGTCATCGTCATCCGGCGGCAGGTCAATGTCGGGAAAACTCCACTCGAGCACTCCATTCGGCCCCTGGGAAAACTGGTAGGGGTGACTCGCAACACCGGTGGTGACGGTAGACCAATCGAGCAGAGAAGACAGCGTGTCGAGGATGTTGATCTTGGCCACGGTGTCCGCGCCCTGGTTGATGTAGCGGATAGAATACTCGACTTCATCCACCAATTCCACGATGTGCAGCGGCCCCAAACCCACCGGGATTGCGGCCTTGGCGAGGCGGGCCAGCGTATCCACGCCCAGGCGGCAATCCACCGAAACGGTAGCACTGTCATTTTGTGGAGAAATTCCCGTCGCGTAGCCCGTAGAAGCCGGCTGGGCAGAATCGGCCCCGCAGCCTTCGATAAAGATGGCGTACTCTTGGATGACCGGATGACCCGGGCTGTTGTACACTTTCATGATCCAGGTCTCGCCATTGGCGGGGAAGGTCACCAGGGTATCCGCTTGGCCCCCGTTCAGCAGGATATTGGGGTCGGCAAAACGCATGATGTTGTCCTCGACCACGGACACCCCGCCCGGGGCCAGCATCGTGCCCGTCCCCAGATTTTCCAAAGTAAAGCGCACCGAATCGGTCGGCAGACAGTCGATTTTGCCCCCCAGTTCCGAACCGTCCCAGCCAGTGGTATCGGCACAAGTGGTATCCGGGAAAATACGCGCCACTGCGCACTGAGCGGAGCCCAACTGGACGTTGCAATCCACAAACGCATCGAAAGAAAAGCTCCCGCAATCTCCGGCGGCCACGGTACCCAGGGAAAAAATGAGGGTCTGCCCCATCTGGGAGAAAGTTCCGGAAAAAGTCGTACCCAAAAACGTCAGGGTCGTATCCAGATCGATTTCGATGCGCGCAGGCGTGGCGTCCAGGCTCCCGTCGTTGCAGTAATCCACAAAGTACCGCGCGGTATCGCAGCGCAAGACAAAAGCCGGCGTCAGATCAATCGCCATCGCCGGACAGGCATTTAACTGCTTGAAGCGAAACCGGCTGGTGTCGATCACTGAACAGGGCTGCAGGATCGTGATCGTGGTATCCCCGGCGGGACATCCGGGGATAAAGCTCCACCCTGGCCCCGGAGGAGGCGTAAACGAAAGGGTATAGGTGCCCAGGGGCACGTCGATCAGGAAATCGCCGTTGGCGTCGGTGATGGCAAAGGCATTGAGGGCGGGGATCTCCACCAGCCAGTTGGTAAGGTTGGGGTCGCCGACATCGCGGGTGCAATCGCCGTCGAGGGAGTGGTAAAGATTGCCCCCGTACTGGCTGTCAAAGGCGGCCCCGGTACTGTCGGTGCGCACCACCAAAGCGTCGGCCGCCGAGCCAATGTTTTCGGCTCCCAAGGCGTATATTTCATCGTCCGCCGCGCCGTGGACCGCGTAGCCAATGTCTTCTCCGGTTTTGCCGTAGGTCTGGTCCCAGAGCAGATTGCCCAGCGGATCGGTGAGCACCAGCCAAAGGTTTTGGTCGGTGGTCAGGCCCGCACTGGTGCGTCCGGTCAGGGCGATGTTGCCGTTGGGGAGGACATCCACATCGAAGAACTCCTGGATGCCGGCGCCCCCGTAGGTCTGGCTCCAGAGGACATTGCCTAGGGTGTCGACCCGGTAGAGGAGGGCCTGCTGGTTGAGTTGGGAGTCGGCGAAATAGCCCGCGATCAACAATTCACCGTTCGGCAGCAGGTGGACCGCATTTCCGTACTCGCGGTCCGGCGTACTGATCTTGTAGGTGTTGAGGAGATTGCCCTGGATGTCGGCGCGGACCAGGAGGATATCAAAAGTCGTTCCGGTGCTGTCACTGCGTCCGACCAGAATCACGTTGCCACTGGGCAAGCGGACCATATCGTTGAAGAAATCGGCTCCACTGCCGCCAAAAACAGTAAAGACCGGGAGCGGATCCCCGTTCTGGTCGTAGCGCATGATAAACGCTTGCTCACTGCCCGCGGAAAAGTCCGCAGATCCGGCGACGAGGGTGCTCGTATCCGGCAGAGCGAGGACGGTGTAAATCCGGGCGTCGTCCCCCGGCCCATTGCGTTCCCGTACCCAAACGGTATCCAGATTGGCGTCGAGCCGGGTGAGAAATTGCACCTCGGCCCCAGTGGAACCAATCAGATTTGTCTGGCCTCCGGCAATAAAGCCTCCCCCCGGCAGCGCGTCAATGTCATGGATAATTTGGCGGTCCGGATAAAGAAAGGTGCGGCTGGACAGGCCGTCTCCCTGCCGGTCAATCACCTGAAAATAGGGATCCCAATCCAGAGAGGTTGGGGGTTCGATGATTCCGGCACCCAGCAAGTTGCCCGAAGGCAGCGGATAAACCGCCCGAAAGTTGTCTTCGCGGTTGTCGCCGAAACTGCGCACCCACCCTTGCCCAAACAGAGCGGCGGATATACCCATCAACAAGGCGAGCCAAACGCCCGATAACATCGCTCTAAAGATTCGCATAAGATTGGCGGTCGCTCAGTTTGATCGATTTTATCCAGCAAAATAGCGCAATTCCCCGGCCGGAAAAAGAGAAAATCGATTCCCCGAGAATTGCTGTATTTTGGGCGGGAGCGCATTCATTTCCCGTCACCATGAAGAAAACCAAGCTCCTCAAGTTGTGGCAATCCCTTTCCGAACGCGAACGCAAGCGATTGGCGCAGTTTGTGCGCTCGCCCTACCACAACCAACACCGCGACGTGATCGCCCTCTGCGACTGGCTGATCGAAGCCGAAAATCCGGCGGAAGCAACGAAAACGGACGCTCACGCCACGATTTTTCCCGGCGAAACCTATACCGATCTGCGCCTGCGCCACGTCATGTCGTATCTGGTGCGACTCATCGAAGATATGGTAGCCTACGAAGCCTTTCGCCGGGAGGAGGACCAGTACCAAGTGCAATTGCTCCGCGAATACGGCCGCCGTAACCTGCCGGGTGCCTTCCAGTCTACCCTGAAAAAAAGCCGACAAAAGTCGCAACGGCAGCCGCGCCTCGGACCGGATCACCACCACTTTAACTACCAGCTCCTAATGGAGGAGTTCAACCGCTCGGAGGACCGCCACCCCAATATGCAGGGCCTTTTTCAGCACCTCTCAGATGAATTTGATGCCTACTATGTGGTCAACAAGCTCAAGCAAGCCTGCATCATCATCAGCCACCGCAAGCTCTTCGATGTGCAGTACGACCTCGGGCTGCTGGAAGAAGTGGTGCGGCACGTGGAAGCCTCGGAATTGGTGCATTCGCCAGTGGTACGGTTGTACTACGCCTGTTACCGACTGCTGACCGGGGACAACCACGCGGCCCACTTTCGGGAAGTCCGCCAACTGCTGCGGGAACAGGGGCCCTCGATTGACCTGGAAGAGATGCGGTTCGTCTACGTTATGGCCATCAATTACTGCATCAAGCAGATCAATACCGGCCAGTTGGAATATCTCCGAGAGGTGTTTGAACTGTACCGGGGCTCACTGGACGACAAACTGCTTTTCGACAACGGGAAGCTGCCGCCCTGGACCTACAAAAACATCGTCTCGGCCGGGATCAAGCTGGGGGAGTTCGATTGGGTGCAGGACTTCAATTACCGCTACCGGGCCGAGGTCAGCAAGGAATACGCGCGTGACTTTTACTTTTACAACCTCGCCAAGCTGCACTTTGCCCGGCGGGACTACCGGGCGGCAGCCCGCATCCTGCGCAATCTGCAAGTCAAAGACACCTTTACCCGGCTCGATGCCACAGTCACTTTGCTCAAGTCCTGGTACGAATTGGGGGAAGTGAAGCTGATCGACTTCGGCTTGCACAACTTCCGGCAACTGTTGCAGCGCAAAGGCATCCTCACCTATCACAAGAAAAACTACCAGAATTTTGCCCGGCTTCTGAATCGGCTCATCAACCTCAAGCCGCTCGACCCCCGGGCACGGTCCGATTTCCGCAAAGCGGTGGAGCAAGCAGAAATCCTGACCGAGCGGGCCTGGATCGAGGAAAAGGAACAAGAACTCAAGTGATGGAATCTTTCTGCCCGATCACTTCCCGGAAAAATGCGACCGTGCGCAATTCCTGCCAGCAATGGCCGCGCAAACGGGCATCGGTGAGAAAACCGACGTGACCACCGTACCGGGGTGCCTCAAAGGTGATCCGGGGATTGCGCCCAGCTTCCTCGGAAGGATAACATTCGGGCGGCAAAAAGGGATCGTCTTGCGCGTTCAGAAGCAAGGTCGGAATCCGAATTCCGTGCAGGAACTTCTCCGAGGCACACCGAGCGTAGTAGTCGGCTGAGTCGCGAAAACCGTGGGCAGGTGCGGTGTAGAGGTCGTCGTACATGGGGAAATTCCGAATCCGCCGAACATCTTCCAGGTGGAAAGGGGCCTCCGGATGGCGGCGCTTCTTATCCCCGGCTTTTCGGCGCAGTGACCGCAAAAAGTGATTCAGGTAGAGGCGGTTCTTAGGGCGGCCCAGGTGGAGCACGGAAGCCTGCAGATTGGTCGGCACAGATATGGCCGCAAGGGCACGGACCCGGTTGGGAAGGGTGCTGCCCTGCTCACCGGCATACTTGAGACTGAGATTGCCCCCCAGGCTGAATCCGGCGATCAGGATGTCCCGGTACTCAGACTTTTCCTGATGCAAGTGACGCACGACCCGGTCCAGATCGTCGCTTTTGCCGCTGTGGTAGGATACGTAGAGGCGATTGGCCTCGCCACTGCAATTGCGCAGATTGATGGCCACCGCGTCCCAGCCTTGTTGATTGGCGATCCGGGCGAGGCCCCGCATGTACTGTGACGCGGCACTGCCTTCGAGGCCGTGAACCAGTACCAGTGCGGTTTGGCTTCCGGGTGTCCGCGACCAATCCAGGTCTATGAAGTCGCCATCGTCGAGTTCTAGCCGCTCTCGGGCGTAGGCCACTTCTTTTACTTTCCGCAACCGGGAAGCCACAATGGTTCCCACGTGGGGGTTGCGCAGCCAAAGCGGCGGTCGGTAGTATTCAGGGAACAGAGGGGGCATATCCGGAACGTACAATTTCTGGGGTAAAAAGTAAAGGCACGGCCCAATCTTCTTCCCCCAGGTCAGGAAAAATGAAACTGAATCCCGCGATTGCGGGCGTCCGACGGCGGAACGGGGGCTTCCTGAATGGGATTGCCGGACAGCTCGATGTACTGCAAATCGGGGAGCTGGTAGATTTCCGGCGGCAGCGTCCGGATATGGTTGTCGGAGAGGGTCAGGCTCTTCAGCTTGGTCAGGTGCTTGATCCGCGGCGGAATGACCGCCAGATCGCACTCCGCCAAGCTGATGCTTTCCAGATTGGGTAACCGGAAGAGTTCCGGCGGAAAAACCTCCAAGGGATTTTCCGCTAGGGACAGCCACTTCAACTTCTTTAACGCCAAAATGTCCGGCCCTACGGTGGTGAGCCCATTGTCAAACAGGGCGAGGCTTTCCAGGTCGGGAAAGTCCCGCAACTGCGGAGGAAACCCACCCAAGCGGTTGCCACCCAAGTAGAGTTCGCGCAGGCTTTTGAATTCGACCAAGCTAGGATCGAGTTTCCTGAGTCCGCAGTCGGTCAAAAACAGACGGGGCAGCTCCGCCACCGGCAACAGCTCAATGGGTTCGGGGACTTCCCCGATCTGACCCAGAGTGGAAAAGTTGAGGTGCTGAATCGTTATGGCATCGATGGGGTACCCCGGAGGCAAGTCTCCCCGCAGCACCGCTACTTTTTCGTAGGTGGTGAGCCACCGGTCGATGATGGGGATCTTGCTGCGAAAAGCGATCAAGGGTTCGATCATCGCCTCGTACTCGATTTCGTATATCCGGGCCCGCAAAGCATTTTGGAAAGGTGCTTCGGCGAAGACTTCCGGATGCGCTGTGCCCAGTTCCAATCCCAGGTAGACATTGTCCAGGTCGCGGCTATCTACGAGGGCGAGAAGGTTTCCTTTTTCGGTTTCGTTGAGGGGCGGCGGCATTGGGGCAGCGGGGGGATTTTGGCAATGGAAAGGACAAGCAATCAGCGTCCGAGGTCACGCCGGATGAGCCGGAGATGGTGAGCGGTATGAAACGTGGTAAAGAACATCATTTCCCGCACCGTCACTTTGCCAAGCAGCGGGTGGGGCATGAGGTACTTTTCGAGGGCGTCGTCGTCCCAGCGGCGCAGTTGGTGCAACATCCGGTCCCGTTCCTGCAAGTAGGTCGCCAGCACAGAGGATTGCGCAGCCGCAGGGATCGCCGGCGGGGTGTAGCGACCACTGGCCGCACCGCCAGCCTTCAGCTTTTCCTGGTAGCGTGCCTCCGTGGTATTAAAATCCCGCGAAGGCCGATTCGGCTTTCCGATCAGCCAGCGGAGGGCAAAACGGGGATAGCCCAGTGCCTTGCGCAGCGGCACCGCGCTCCGGATCAGGTGCTCGACGTGCTGGCCCGGGCTCCACTTGCCAGCCGGCGATCGCACAAAATCGTTCCCGGACAAATCCCGGACAAAGGCATGCACCTCATCCCAATTGTCCCGGAGCGCGTCCTCGATTTCTTGTCGGCTATAAATCACTGCTCAATTTAGGAAAATCACTCAACCCACTGGCCAATGATCAAAAATGTCCTCCATGGTCCGGTAAAACCGTTCTCCGTATTTCCGAATCAACGGCGCTTTCAAAAATTTGTACAGCGGAACCTTGAGTTCCTTCCCCAGCGTGCAGGCCGGCTTGCAGATGTCCCAGGTATCGTAATTGAGTGCCTGCACCTCGATGCTGCCCAGGGGCTTGATCCGCACAGGATACAAATGACAGGAAATGGGCTTGGGCCAATCGATCCGGCCATCACGGTAAGCCCGCTCGATCCCACAGTGCGCCATCCCATCGGATCCGTGAATGACGTAGGCGCATTCTTTGCCCGCCACCAGGGGCGTTCCGTACCCCTCGTCGTCTTTCACCCAAGGTCCCTGTTCGTAGATCGCGGCGCGGGAGGTCTCCGACAAGTACGGCGCAACCTGGGGATAAATGTTCTCCAAAATCTCCCGCTCTTCCGGATCCAGCGGCGCACCGGAATCCCCTTCCACACAACAAGCTCCCTTGCAGGCGTGCAAGTCACACACAAAATGCACCGAACGCAGTTCGTCACTCACCAGCTTGTCTTCGATCTTGATCATGGCTCCAATCGGATAATCAACGCTGCGTGCGGCAGCTTGGGATCTGTCCCTTTGACTTCCGGAAGGTGAAGCAAATCGGGACGGTTGCCCGGCGCAATCCGAAACCGGGTCTCCGGAATTCCCAGGGCATTTGCTCCATTCAACGTCCCCCAACGCAGAATTGTTGCCGGGGCGAGGCCGGAATGCTCCTGCAAGGCCTGCATTTCGGCATAAATGTCAAGCGTGGTATTCCCCGCGAGGCTATCGGTGCCCAGGCACACCCGGTCCGGATGCGCAGCAAACTGCCCCGCCGGTGGTGTGGTCCCGTGGATGTAGGCATTCGCCCGGGGACAAAGCACAAAAAACACCCACGGAAAGGCCGCCACAATGGCTTCCATTTCTTCCACATCCATTTCGGTATTGTGCACCAACAACAAGGGCATCACGGGATCACAACCTTCCAGGATGTAATCGATGGGCGATTCGTGGGTGTGTCCCTGAAACACCAGCCCGAAGCGGCGCAGCATGTCCATCAATGGACCTTCCAGGGATTCGAACAGTTCCCGCTCCTCGGTGGATTCTAGCAGGTGGATGCTTTGGCGCCAGCCGCGGATCGATGCGTACTCGTGGACCCGGTCCCGCAACGCCGCCGAAACCGAATAGGGCGCATGCAAGGTAATCGTACTGGATGGGCCCATTTCCTCTGCCAAGGCAAACCCCGCCATAAAAATCTCCTCCGCCCGCCCCGGATGGCTGCCGAATAGTTCGATGAAATTGTGCCAATGCATCTGAGGCAGCGTGCTTTTGACCGCCCGGGTGTGGTTAGCGTTACAAATGTCACCCACGGCAGAAACCCCCCTTTGCCACATCGCTTGGGCGGCTTCGTTGATCGCGCGTTCCCGCTCTTCATCCGAAAAATTTGAACGGACCGCTTGTAACTGCTGGACAAAACCCGCCATGCCGGTCCGCGGCGGAATAGCGCCCCGCAAGTGGGACAATTCCAGGTGGCAGTGCGCATTCACAAACGCTGGGCAGATCAATCCGGGATAGACTTCGCAATCGATATCCTCGGGCAGGGCCGGACGAACGGTCACTACCGTCCCGGTGTCGTCCAGCACCAAAACCGCATCGGGAAGCAATTCTGGCGCGGCAAAGATCCAATCGGCCCGCAATTTTCGCATGCCCAAAGGTAAATGGAAAACCCGTATCTTTGCAGCGAAAATGTCATCACTGCCGAACATTCGAGCGTTTGATCAGACCCAACTCAAAGAATGGGTGAGCGAGGTCGGGGAGAAATCTTTCCGCGCCCGGCAGATCTACGAGTGGATTTGGAAAAAGAACGCCGGCAGTTTTGAGGAGATGAGCAACCTCAGCAAGGGACTTCGCGCAAAACTCAACACGCACTTCAGTTTGGGGAAAATCACCGTCGCCGACCGTCAGCGCAGCGCCGACGGCACAATCAAATTCGGTTTTCGCCTCGACAATGGCGAGATGGTAGAAGGAGTGCTCATTCCCACGGAAAAACGGATCACCGCTTGTGTCTCCTCCCAAGCAGGCTGTTCGCTCAGTTGCAAGTTTTGTGCGACGGGCTTCCTGGACCTCAAGCACAACCTGCGCGCTTACGAGATCTACGATCAGGTCGACATCATCCGGAAAGCTTCTGAGGCCGAGTACGGTCGTCCCCTCACCAACATTGTCTACATGGGCATGGGCGAGCCGCTGCTCAATTACCGCAACGTTTTGCAGTCCATCCGCATGATCACCTCGGCGGATGGGATGGGCATGGCGCCCAAGCGCATCACGGTCTCGACGGCTGGCATCGCAAAAATGATCCGCCGCCTCGGCGACGACGGAGTTCGCTTCGAATTTGCCTTGTCGCTCCACGCCGCCAATGACGCCAAGCGCAGCGAAATCATGCCCATCAATGCGCACAACAGCCTCGAAGCCCTCGGCGAAGCCCTGCGGTACTTTTACGAAAAGACCCGCACCCGCGTCACCTACGAATACATCATTTTTCAGGATTTCAACGATGGGCTCAAGGATGCCGAGGAGTTGTTTCAGTTCTGTCAGGTCATCCCCTGCAAGGTCAACATCATCGAGTACAACCCCATCGACAACGCGGGCTTTCGCAACACCTCGGGCAACCGCATGTACCGCTTCAAGGACTACCTCGAAAACAAGGGGGTCATCGTAAACATTCGCCGCAGCCGGGGCCGCGACGTCGACGGTGCCTGTGGCCAGTTGGCGCTGAAGGGCGCGAAGTGAGGAGTAGGGGAACGGTTCGTATCCGGGATTGCCCTTTTCTCCCGACTTGACTTCAATTCTATTGGTGAGCCAGCAGTATGGTTTTCGATCCGGTGGGCCACCAGATCAAAAATCGTGGTTCCACTACGGGTCAAACAGTTCGGCCTCTCTTACCGCTGCACGGTAAATACCCGATTCACCGTTTGCCCATCCAGTTCCACTTGCAGTAAGTAACGGCCTGCGGGGACATTGCCCAGGTCAATTTCCCGCTGAATGCGCCCACTTACTGGTCCCAAATCCATGTCTGCCGTGAGCTTTCCCCGTACGTCAAACACTCTGATTTTCAGATTTCCGGAGGCATTCAATTCCGCTTCCAATTGAAACCTTCCCGAATTCGGATTGGGGTAAAGGGAAACGGTGCGCCAGGCGCGGCTTTCTACGCCCACCAGGGTCGGCAGCACCGTACAGTTGGTGTCGCGGGCGCCGCAGGCGTTTTCCACCGCCAGGCAGACAGTGTAGGGGCCGACGCCCGCATAATTGTGGGTGGGATTGGCGGCGTTGGAAGTAAAACCATCCCCGAAGTCCCAGGCCCAGGCGACAATGTTGTCCTGCGTTTGGTCCGAGAACTGTACCTGCAGCCCGGTGGCATTGAAATTGAAGGCGGCGGCCGGAACCGCGCAAGCTGCGGTAACCGTATCGCAGTGAGTGGAGGTACCACAAGGATCACTCAAGGTGAGGCACACTACATAGTCTCCGGGCGCGGCATACTGATGGGTGGGACTCGGCTGGTTGCTCGTACCGCCATCGCCGAAGTCCCAGGTGTAACTCGCTCCCAGCTGGGCGGTGCTTTGATCAGTGAAGGTTGCGAGCAGTTGCGCTTGGGTCCAGGAAAATGCGCTGCTCGGAGTGGGACAGCTCACGGTGACTGCGTCGCAAAACGATGTGGTGCCGCAGAGTCCCGTCACGGTGAGGCAAGCGGTATAGGTGCCCGACGTCGCGTAGGTGTGGGCCGGACCGACCCCCGCACCGGTGTTCCCATCACCGAAGTCCCAGGCGTAAACGAGTGGTCCCTGCCCGCTGGCTTGACCGGAAAAATTGGCCGAAAGGAGGTTCGTAGATGAGCTAAAGTTGACGCTGGGCGCCAGACAACTCACCGTTACGGTATCGCAGAAAGTGCTCGTGCCACACACGCTGCTTGCGATCAGACAGACCGTGTAAGTGCCCGGAGCACTGTAGGTGTGCGTGGGACTGGCGGCGGCCGAGGAACCCCCGTCTCCAAAGGACCACCCGTAGCTGATCGTGCCAAAACCCGTCGTCAGATTGTTAAACGTGGTCTGCAACTGGCTGCTGGTGTCACTAAAGCCCGCGCTGGGGGCTGCACAGTTCACCGAGACGTTGGAGCAGAAGTTGTCCGTGCCGCAGGAGTCGGTGACGGTGAGGCAGACCTGATAGTTGCCGGGCGCAGCGTAGGTGTGGGAAGGATTCTGCGCCGTACTGGTGTTGCCATCCCCGAAGTTCCACAGCCAGCCGATGACGGAAGGTGCGCTTTGGTCTTGAAAACCAACCGATAACTGATTGGGAGTTGAAGTATAGGCTGCATTTGGATCCGGGCAGACCGTCACGCTTTGGCAGTAGGTGTAACTGCGGCACACGCTGTTCACGGTGAGGCAGACATTGTAGGTGCCGGGATTCGCGTAGGTGTGGACCGCCGCCGCACCGGTCCCGAAATTTCCATCCCCGAAATCCCAACTGTAATTGGTCCAGGCGCCTTGGATCTGAGGGCTCGCCGCGAGGCTCAACTGCTGGGTGATGTAGTTGTAGGTTGCGGTCAATTCTTCGCAGACCGTCGTATTCACCCAATTCGTGATGATCGGCGCATTGAAGTCAAAGTAGATCGAAGCCCGGTTCGGGATGTTCGTCCCGTTGAACAATCCGGTCCGCCGGTTTACCTCAAAAATGATGAAGCCGTTGCTCGCCGGTTCATTGACAAAGCTGTCCGGCAGCAATATATTGGGGAAAAGAAACTCCAATTCACCAGTTTGGCCCAGGCTCATCTCGTAGGCGTGGGAGGCCGAGCGGACACTGAGCGTAGAAAGATCTAGGTTTCCGTCCAGCGTATCCCGGATGATCACCGTAAAGGCGGTATCGGTCCCGGTATTTTGGAAACGCACCCGGTAGAGCAGCGTGGAGTCATTCGGCGTGATCAGCCCGTCGGCATTGTCCCCATTCGCGAGGCTGACCGCTTTGTCGTTGGGATCGTAGGAACCGATGGTCACCCGGTCGAGGACCTGACAGTTGTTTTCGTGGTTGATGTCCACCGCCGGTTTATCCGCCGTCACCAGATAGCGCAAGGTGTCTCCCAACTGCAAAATCAGATTGCCGGTCAGGGAGAAAGACGTCGCCCAGGTTCCCTCCGGGGGCAATGAAACCGCCCAGAATGCCGTATCCCCCGATTGCGCCGTTGGGGGAATGCTGTACCCGGCCGCATTCGAAAGCGGATCGATCACAAAGTAGATGGTTCCGTTGAAAGGAAGCGTCCCCTCATTTACCAGCCCAAGGTGGGCGGGACGTGGCAGTCCCCGGCGGAGGTTGGGGATATTTGCTGTGGCGCGCAAGTCCATCGCCGGAACGGAATCAAGCGCAAAGTCCAATCCGGTCACGGAACTGCCCTGCGTAGATATATTTGCACTGTAAGCAGCCCCGATTGGACAGCTTACCGGATACCCCGCCGACGCATTGTAAGTCGCCGTGTAGTTCCCCACTGGCAGACTATCGGAAAAGTTCCCCATGGAGTCGGTCACGAGATAGTAGGGCCCAGGGACAAAAGTAACAATGCGGTTGGCGAGGGGCACATCCCCCGGACCCAATATACAATTGTTGTCCCCATCGCGGTACACCGATCCTTGCACAAACCCTTTGGGCTGGCTGGCCGGAGTGACTGCAAATCCGTACCAGGCCAAGTAGGGGTCCACATACACCCAATAGGTATCGGCGGGCATGGACCAGGGAATATTGAAATTGGCGACAAGTTCAGTATCGGAGACGACCGTTTGACTGGTGCGCATCAGCCACCAACTGTTGCCGTTCAGCACCGCACCACTCGCTTGGGAAAACTGGGTATTTTGCCCCATGATGGTGACCGCGACCTGCTGGCCTTGGGCCGCCGTACTGGGGGTCGCACCGGACACAAAAGACTGAGCGGGGGAATAGCAATAGCAGAGCAGAGCTATGAAAAAGGGTAAGCAGTTTTTCATAGGTTCACGTTGTTACTTTTAACCTTAGAGGCGGTTTAAAATTGGTTTGTGAAATTTGCTCGTTCAGATTTTTTTGTCCATCAAAGCTCATTTTGGAGTCCATAGCCCGAGCTATGGGCGAGAAAATAGCGGAAGAGGGGCGAAAAAAGATGCCATAGCAAAATCGCAGAATTAAATTTAAACAGCCTCTTAAAAAAATAAATTAACATTTTTCCGAGGTACATCCTATTTTCCGGTATGGATCGAGGCCGTACCTCTGCCTTTGCCCGCTTGCGTGATGTAACATTGCTGGCCTTGCTGGTAATCGGGGTGCACTGTGTTGCCGTCGGCAAGCTGTACGATCCGGAGTTGCATTCCAAATATACTTTTCTGGCCGCATATCTACTGCTGATCAGCCTTTTCAGCTTCTTTGCGCCAAGTACTACAGAAAATCGAAATCATCCACTTTTTTGGGGGGCACTGGCCCTTCCGGTATGGCTGAGTGCATCGTTGTTTTGGGCCCGGACGCCGATGGAAGGCTTGCCTGAGGTGATGCGCTGGTGGGAGGCTTTCCTCATTTTTGCCCTCTTGCCGGAGGTGTTTCGGGACCGGGAAAGGTTTCACCGCATACTGTCGCGGGCAGCCTGCATTTTTGTGCTGTTGGTGACACTGATCGGCAGCGCGGAACTGGCCTATGCGGTACACCAAGCGGGCAATTTTTCCCACAGCGTGACCTACCAAGTACTGGTCTTTTTTGCCCACCGAAATCTGTTGAGCCACGCGCTGGCTTTGGCGATGCCCCTGGTATTGCTGGCGTTTTTGCGGGAAAAGAAGGGCTGGTGGTGGGTATCGGCCCTGGCCCTGCTGCCCGGAAGTGGGCTGCTGGTGCTGCTCTTGGTGCGGAGTACCTGGCTAGCGATGGCCATCGGGGGGCTGGTGTTCCTGATTGGGTTTTTTCCGGTGGTCCAATGGCTGGAACGCCCACTCCGCCGCCGGGTGGTGCGGCGCTCGGCCCTCCTGGTGGCGCTGGCGGTTGGGGCGGGGATCGGCGGGACGCAATACTTGCGCGGGCGAACTTCGGAAACGGATCTCCTGCGCAAGCACGCCCAAATGATCTCCCACACCGGATACGGATCGCCGGGCGAACGGGCCTTGTTTTGGCGGCGGACCTTAGAGTTGTGGCAGGAACGGCCTCTGCTCGGTCACGGTGCCGGCCAATGGAAAATCGAGGCCCCGGGCCGCAGTCTGGGCGGGGTGCGCAAGACGATCAGCCGCGGGGAGGTCTTTGTCGTGCGGGCCCACAACGATCCTTTGCAGCTACTTGCCGAAGCCGGGCCCTTGGCGCTGGTGGCCTGGCTGCTGGTGCTGTTTCTGGCCCTCCGGATCGCTTGGCGGCAGATCCGGGTGGGGGAGCCGCAAGCCGCTTTGCGCGCCCTTTGCTACGCGCCGGGATTGGTGATTTTTGGGGTGATTGCCTGTTTTAGCTTTCCGATGGAACGACCGTCGAGCTACGTGTGGTGGGGGATTTATCTCGCTGCCATCTGGATGAATCGCCCCGCAAGTTTCACGCTGGGTCGGCCCGCAAAAATCTCTGCGCTGCGGGGACTGAGTACCGGGATGAGCCTCCTTCTGCTCATTTTGGGGCTGGTTTGGATCCAAAAAGATCAAGCCTGGCTGGCGGCCATGGCCGAGGGCAGTGCCGGTCGCCCCCAACGGGTAGTGGAACAGCTCGACGAGGATTTGCGGATCTGGATGCCGCTCGATCCCGCAACTACGCCGCTTTCTTGGTACCGGGGCATGGCCCATTTGGAACTCCAGGATACGGCTGCCGCCCTCGCGGATTTTACGGCGGCCCACGCCGTGCATCCCCACCATCCGCAGGTGATGAACAATCTCGCAACCTTGCGCAACCACGCCGGAGAACCGGACCGCGCTCGAGCCCTTTTGCAGCGGGCGATTTTCATTGCCCCGGAAATGGACGACACGCGCCTGAACCTGGCGGCGCTGGAATACAATGAGGGCCAGATCACGACGGCTTACCGGGTCATTCGTACCCTGCCCGACAGCTCCAACCATCCCAATTTCCCAGCTTTCCGGCGAATAATTCTCCTCGATTACCTGAAATTTCTCGTCCACAAGCACGCCGGCGAAGCGGTCGAAACCATGCTGGGCGCGATGCTGGCCGAGGAATCCTGGGCGCTCAGTACCCACGAAAAATCGCTTGACAACCAGATTTCATTTGAGCACCAGGCCTTGATTGACGCGATATTTGTTTTGCACAACGTCAGAAATTTGATAACTTCCTCCGAAGTGGATTCACTTTACAACCATTACCAGCTTGACAGCATCAATTAAACAAACTGTCAATCACTCTATGAACCATCGCTCTCTCCTCACCTTTGCGCTCCTCTGCTTGTTTTGTCTTCCTGCTTCGGCCCAGTCCATCCAATCGGTCAGTCCCGACACGGTTTTTCGCGGCCAAACGCTGACGCTGACCATCACCGGACAAGGCACCAATTTCTACCAAGCGACTCAGGCCACCCAGGCGACCACGACATCCTGGCTCGCCCGGGGCATTGACGTGATCCTGCCAGCCATCAATGTGGTCCAAAGCCCTACCAATTTGAATTCCATCTACTCAATTCCGAATACTGCGGCCCTCGGATTCTGGGATGTCTACGCAACCGACCTTTCCGGGGTCCTGGTCCTCCCCAATGGTGTCTTCATCGACGTGCTGATCGGCAACGATCCCGCCGGACCGGAAATTCGGGAATCACTGCGCATCCATCCCAATCCGGTCAGCGACCGCTTCACCCTCGAGTACAGTTTGCCCCGTTTCGCCGAGGTAGAGGTCACGGTGATGGACATCCACGGCCGAAAAGTGCGCCAACTGTTACAAACGGAAAAGGGACCAGGGGTCCACCAAGAACAGTTCAATGTTTACGGCTTGCCGTTCAGCAATGAGGTCTTTCTGGTCGTGCTCCGCGTGGACGACATGCGGTTCGCCACGAAGGTGGCGCTTATGCGATAGGCAAAATCTTTACTTTTAGTGGTTTAACAAGCTTTGCTTGAATGGTTTGTTCAAGTTGATTATTGCTTATTGGGGCGCATTGCCCCTTGCGAAAGCAACTCGTGTTTTTGCCGGCAAATTTGCCTCGGTGAGGGTCGGTTTTGGCCAGAATAGACAGCGGGTCGGTTGTCACGGTGACCAATTTAAGGAAGAGAAAACGGGGATGAATAAGCAGTGATCTCTCTTGTCTTGGGTTCCCTGAACTGCAATCTATTGCACGGGAAAGATCGCTCGTTCCTCGTACCTCTCGGTCGTCGCGATGACAAACGGGGGGATCGGTTGTCACGGTAGCCAACTTTGGGGAAGGGAAAACGGGGATGAATAAGCCTTGATCTCTCTTGTCTTGGGTTCCCTGAACTGCGATCTATTGCACGGGAAAGATCACTCCTTCCTCGTTCCTCTCGGTCGTTGCGATGACCAACGGGAGTTCGGTTGTCGCAATGCCAAGTGAGGGGGCTTCTCCATTCCATGGCGGCGACCGTCGGGGGGAAGAGATTGCGCTGAACAAGAAGTAAGATTTCCGGCCCGATTACTGCGTCACGATCTTCCGGCTGAAGGTCCGGCCGCTTTGGGTGATCTGCATGTAGTAGATGCCCTTGGACTTGCCGGAAATATCAAATTCTTTGCGATAACGGCCTTGGAAATCGTTCATGGTTTCCTGGTAAATGATTTGGCCATTCACGTCGATGACCCGCAGTTCGGCGGTGCCGCGCTGGGGCAGGTCAAAAATCACGCTGAACATTCCATTGCTGGGATTGGGCGCCAATTTGAGTTCCGCAACTTCAAGGTTGTTTTGGGCGGAGAATTGCTGACCGCTTTTTTCCGTCAATGCCTGTGCCTCCTGGGCGGTAACTTCGTCCATGCGGATGACAATCGAAAACTCACGCACCTTGCGATTGTCCTCGGCTTCCATGCGGTTGATCATCGCCCGCACCCGGTCGTGGATTGAACCACCGTCGTCGTCTTTCTCGCCCTTGTCCTCCAGGTACCGGTGCAATTCATCGAAATCGTGCTCGATGTGCCGGTGCATCCCGGGACGACTGGCCTTCAAGGTGCCGGAGACTACCATCGGGCGACCATTCCGTTCGAATGAAAGGGCCAACTGATCTCCGGGCCTCGTCCCCGCCATGACCTCAGTGAGTTCCCGGTACGAACTGATCGAAATGCCATCAATCGACCGGATGACATCACCCGGCTCCAGACCCATTTCCGCCGCCGTCGAGTGAGCGACGACACTGGAAATCGTCAGCTCGGCATTGTCCGGCGAAATGTCGCGACCGTTGATGTGAATATTGCTGCGCATAAAGGTAACTCCGAGGAAGGCCCGCCCTGCGCTGGCGTCGACCCTCATACCGGGCATCATTTCGTCGAAATTCAATTCGTAATGATAGCCGGTGTCCGAGTTACCGGGTGCGAAAAAATGTTCTTTGCGCTCACCCAGCGTCACTGGATATTCGCGCCGTTTTCCGTCCCGTACAATCGAAAGCATCACTCGGTCCCCGGGGCGGTGCCGACTTACGATGCGCGCAAGATCTTCCAAGACAAATAAGCGCTCACCGTCAACGGCCGTGATGATGTCGTCGCGCCGCAGGGCCGCTCTTTCTGCCGGCGTCCCGGTCACGACCGTATTGATGCGGCTGCCGATGACGTCCCCATAATTCATTTCGTAATGGACCCCCAGAAAAGCGCGGGAAACCATGTTTTCCACGGGAACCTCGGTGCGCTTAGGCTCACGGTCCACCTTGATGTTTACATCGTCGGCGGTCGTGGGGCTTTTTCGGCGAATGGTAATCTCCACTTCCTCACCCGGCTGCAACTCACCGAGTTCATCTTCCACGCCGTACTTTTTGAGCAGATTTTCCAGGTCCTCCCCCTCGGCCGCGGGCAACTCTTCTTCCATCTGGGAGATTTGTCCTCCCTCTGAGCGGCGTACCTTGACCTTGATACTTTCATCGGTGCGTTGTCCCAGGGCAAAAACCGGCAATAAGCCCGCGAATAAGACCCAAAACACTGCTTTGCGTAGTATTAGTCTCCGATTCATGTTTACTTTATTGATTGAAACTCCGTTTTAGCGAGTAAAGAGCGCGAACAATTCAGCACAAGGTTCCCTACTGAAGTTATCCACCATCAATGTACTCAGAACGAAGGAAAACTCATAATATTTTTCCCGCCACATTTTTCCAAAATCACCCTGAATACCCCTCCAGCGTCGATTTGACGGGAATTGTTGTAAATTGAAGGGGATTTTCGTCGAATGTTAAAGCATGTTAAATAATGTGGATAACCCTCCATCATCCCCTGCGATTCGCCGCATTTTTCCTGGCAATGGCGCTGAGTGGATGCCTACTACGGCCCCGCGGAGCGCCGCCCCTTTATACGTGTGGCTTCGTGGAGACAAAAGCAAAAAAGATCGCTCGGATCACGGAAAAAGAGCGCAAAGTCCTCAGTCTACAACCCGGAGAGGTCATCGCTGACGTCGGGACCTCCGGGGGCTACCGCATGGGAATGCTCTCGGTTTTCTGCGACTCGCTGACCATTTACCTGCAAGACATTGACAGTACTTGCCTGAATATCAACGAAGTGGAAAAAGTATGGAATTGGTACGCTTGGGTTCGCGGGGAACCACTCACCAACCGGTACCGGATCGTCATCGGCGATGAAACCGAAAGCCGACTGCCGAACCGCCACTTTGACAAAATTCACGTGACCGCGACCTTTCACCACTTTTCCCAGCCCGAGATCATGCTGGCTGACCTCCGGCAAAAACTCCAAACGCACGGAAAACTCTACATCATTGAAAACGTTGTGGATGAGCCTGGCCAATGCCGCAAACGCCTTTGTCCCCACCCACTGCGCACCCAAGCGGAATTGGTGGACATCTTTGAGCGTAGCGGATTCCGGGTTGCGTCCGTCCATTCACTCAACCGCCCTTATACAAAAATCTTTACCTTGGTCATTCCCTGAGCAGCGTACGCCACCGCACCACTTACCTATTGAAAATATTCCCCGATCCGGTTATAATTGTAGCCATGCGGAAAACTCTATTGCTTCTCGGATGGCTGCTGATGGGCAGTCTGGCCATGGCAGTTCGGACCGATCACGTCAACGCCGGTGCCAAAATCACTTTTAATGTTCAGGGTTTGCCCGACGGGTACTGTCGCATCATCGGGATGATCGGCAACCAGAATTATCTCCTCGACTCCATCAAAGCGAGCGGCGGGACCGCCACCCTGATCCGCAATGAGCCGCTGGACGGCGGCCTGTACTACTTCGTTTTTCCCGATCAGGTGACGTTTATCCAGTTTCTCGTCGATAAGGAGCAGGAATTCACGATGAAGACGAACAAGGCTTCCCTCATCGAGCGCATGCAGGTCTCCGGCTCGACCGACAATAAGTTGTTCTACGAAAGTCTGCGCTTTGAGCAAGAATTTCAGCAACGCTACGACTCCGTAACCAAGGCGATGGAAAAAATTCCGGGCAGCAGCCCGAGCAAGCCTTATCTCAATATCCTCAAGGACAAGCTGCTCAACAGCCGCAAGGACCAAGTACAGAAGTACGCCAAGGAATACCCGAATTCTTTCTTTACCTTTTTCAAAGTTGCGGGCCAAAATCCTGAACTCCAGCGCCCCCAACGGCCGGGAGGAGGGCTGGATACCCTGAAGCAGCTCTACCTTTACCGCCAGAGTTACTGGAAAAATACCCCGCTGGACGATGAACGTTTGTTGCGCACTCCGGTCATCTACAACAAGCTGAATACATTCATCAAGAAGCTCACCCCACAAGTCCCCGATTCGATTATCAAATACGCTGATTACGTGATTGATCGAAGCCTAAAGTGCAAGGAATGCTTCAAGTTTATTACAAATTGGATTGCCATCGAGTACGAGAAGCCCAAGATCCTCGGGGGCGATGCCATCCTGGTCCACATCGTCGACAAGTATTTTACCGACGAACTCGCCTTTTGGTATGCAGAAACGCCTAAAGAGCTCAATAAAATCCGCCGGAAGGTCAATGAAATGCGCCCTAGCCTCATCGGCAATACCGGGCAGGACCTGGCCTGTAGGAATGTAAACGGACAAATAGAAAATCTCTACAGCCTCAAGACGCCCTACAAAATTTTGTTCATGTACTCGTATTCCTGCCACCACTGCCAGGAGCGGGCTCCGGTGCTGCGCGAGGTCTTCGACCAGATGAAGGGGATAATCGATGTCTACGCCTTGTGTCTTGATCCCGAGGAGGATCGCTGGCGTGAATTCATCAATAAGTACAACATACAGCCTTTCCACAATGTCATCGACCCCAATATGGACAGCCGATATTACCGCAAATACCACGTGGACGTGACGCCGGAGCTGTATATTCTGGACCAAAACAACCGGATCATCGCTAAAGACCTGCATCCGAATCAGGTCGCGGACATCATTGCAAAAAATAAGTAGTCTGCATCAAAGCTTGATCTTGAGTGGGTAATTGTCCTCGCAATCAATAGGAATGGAGATGTCATTTTTCGCGAGGGCCACCTTTACGGTGCCTTTGTAGCGCAGCACGACGGTCTTCTTTTTCAGCAGGAGTACGCCGGGTCCCAACAGATCCTTCGCTTTGAATACCCTTTGTGGGGAAAAATTTACCGTCAAGGGAATCTTGAATTCGTGGTCAGCGGGGATTTTCGCCCCGCCGTTCTGGTGGACGTGAGAGACCTTCTTGCCATTGGCGTAAATGTCAAAATCGCTGTCGGACAGCACTCCTCCTAACTGGTTGGGATTGAAGCAGATGACGTCTGCGGTAACCCGGATGTTTTTCGCGGTAAATTCGGTGACCCGAACATTGCGCAGTTGCTTGAAGTAGGGATAGTCTTCGTAGAGAAAGAAGTACGCTACCAAGGCGCCAATCACTACCACAAATACCCCAATGCCTAGAAACCGCAGCGTTTTTTTCATCTTGGTCCCATCTTTCGGCAAAGATAGTGGTTCAAATAAGGAATGAAAATCCCCGGATTGCCCGGGAAGTTTGTTAATTTTCCGGTGGATTAACTTTCTTCACGCCCATGACTGTCCCCGACCGAATTTCCGCCCTGCGTGCCGCAATGCGACGCGCACGCCTCGATGCTTTTATTGTTCCGAGCAACGATCCCCACCAAAGTGAGTACGTCGCCGAGCACTGGAAGGCCCGGGAATGGATTTCGGGCTTTTCTGGGTCGGCCGGCACCGTCGTGGTGACCCGCGACCAAGCCGGGCTCTGGACCGATTCCCGCTACTTTTTACAGGCGGAATCGGAAATCGCCGGGAGCGAAATCATCCTTTTTCGGCAGGGCGATTCCGGCGTGCCCCCGTACACCGATTGGCTCCTGGAGCATTTCGGTCCGGGAAACCGCATCGGCATTGATGGAAAGATCATCTCGGGCGCAGGCTACGGCCACTTGTTGGAAAAACTGAACCGCAAGGCGCTCGTGCTGGTCACCGATCAGGATCCGATTGCGGAAAGCTGGTCCGACCGCCCCCCCCTGCCCCAACAACCGGTCTACGCGCACCCGGAACCGTACGCGGGAAGTTCACGGGCAGAAAAATTGGCGCAAATTCGGGCGGCGCTGGTTGACCTTCAAGCGGACGCGCACTTGGTGAGCACGCTGGACGACATTGCCTGGCTGACGAATCTGCGGGGAACGGATGTGGATTTCAATCCGGTCTTTTACGCTTATGTCTTGGTCCAGCGCGGCGCGGCCATGCTGTTTGTGGATGCCCCGATGGTCAGCGAAGCGTTGCGCACGGCGCTGAAAGCCGACCACATCGAGGTGCTCACGCCGGAAGCCCTCCCGCAGATGCTGGCCACACTGGATGGCGGCACGCTGCTCATTGATCCGGAAAATACCGCCCAGGCCCTCATTGATCTGATTCCCGACGGCTGCCAAGTGGTACACGGCGCGGCGCCCTCCACCCTCCTCAAAGCGCAAAAAAATGCCACCGAACTGGCCCACCTCCGCCAAACGATGGCCAAAGATGCCCAGGCGCTGTTGCGGCTCTACCGCTGGCTGGAAGCGGAACTGCCCTCCGGCCGAGTGACGGAGGCCCGGGTCGCCGCCCAATTGCAGAATTTTCGCGCTGCCCAACCCAATTATCGGGGCGAGAGTTTTCCCGCCATTGCCGGCTACGGACCCAATGGAGCGATTGTACACTACCGTCCCGATCCGGAAAACAGTTCCACCTTGCGGCCCGAAGGCATTTTTCTGCTCGACTCCGGCGGCCAGTACCTCGACGGAACCACCGATATCACCCGGACGGTTGCGCTGGGGCCGGTGAGCGCACAAGCGCGCCGGGACTACACGTTGGTGCTGAAAGGTCACATCGCACTGGCGCGGGCGCGCTTCCCAGTCGGCAAGAGCGGCTACCACCTCGATACCCTGGCGCGGATGCACCTCTGGGAACACGGTCAGGATTACGGACACGGCACGGGGCACGGCGTGGGTTTTTTCCTCAACGTCCACGAAGGCCCCCACGGCATCCGGGGCGCCCACCGCGGAGCCGCGACGACGGTCCTCAAACCGGGCATGGTCATCTCGAATGAACCCGGGTATTACGCTTCCAGCCAGTACGGCATCCGGATCGAAAATTTGATTTTGGTGGTGCCCGCGCCCGAACACGAGGGTTTCCTGGAATTCGAAACGCTTACGCTATTTCCCATCGATACTGCGCTGATTGATCGGTCGCTTTTGCGGGATGACGAAGTCGCCTGGCTCAACGATTACCACATTCGCGTGCTGGACACGCTGCGAAAGAAAGTGGAGCCGGAAGAATTTGCCTGGCTGGTAGAAAAATGCCGCCCCTTGCCCCTATGAGTCCTTGGGGGTGTTTTCCTCGGGCAACAGCGGATTGTACAGCATGATCGCGTGGTTCTCCACCAAGGGTTCCTCGCGCAGCAGTTCCCCGTAGCGGACATCGTAGACTCGGCGCGCGATCCGGTTGTGGCGCGTGTAACCCCAGTATTCCTGCCGAAACAGGTGGTCTGATTCGTAGACTTCGTAGCGCTCCGGAAACGGTGTGGTGGTGCGCCATTCCCCGTGGAGGTATTCCTCGTCCAGCCAGAGGTGCAGTTGCAAGGGTTGGGACGTGTCATTGCGCAGTTGCAGGTCAATGTAGTTCCAGGCGCAGGTCGCCCCACTGCCAAACGGCTGGGTGCGGTTCACGTCGGGGAAGACGTCAAAGCTGTGCCGCCAGCGTTCCACAATGGTCAGGGGCGTGTGGGCACTCAGCCAAAAAATCAGATTGGAGAGCTGGCAGAGGCCACCACCGGTGGCGCTTTTCAGCCGGCCCTGGTCCAATTGCAAGCCGGGCAGGTAGCCCTTGCTTCGGGTCGGCTTGCCCAGCGCGTACCAATAGGAAAAGGTCTCACCCGGCTGGACCAGCAGGCGGTTGAGGCGCGGCAGAGCGAGGCGCAGATTGGTGACTTTGTTGTGCTGCAGGTACATGTCCACGTCCTTGAGGCGGCGCAAGAGGGGCGTTTGGTGGGCAAATACCACTTCCGGCAACAGCTCCCCAGCCGAGCGGCGGGCGTAAGCCGTTCCCGAAAAGTGCCAGTGCCACTTGCGGCGGATAATGTAGTACTGCCGGCCCGCCGCCCGGCGCACAGCGGAGCGGCGAATCGGTTTGGGAACTTGAGGATGCAAAGGGGGCAGCGCCATCCCGAACAATTTACGGCGGCGGGGCGGCATTTGTCCAGTGAAAAGGCAACTAAATTTAAACCGCCTCTCAGCCACGGCCTCAGCCGTTTGCCGACAAATGATTAGCTTTGCTCCCAGGAACAATTCTGCATTATGAAGAAAGTGAGATTTGCCATCATCGGTTTTGGGTACATCGGACGGCGCCACGCCGAAATCATCAAGGGCCATCCGGACTGTGAACTCGTTGCGGTGAGCGACATCGTCGATGAGCGCGCCGACCTCGTTCCAGAAGGCATCCCTTTTTTCGATGATCCGGAGGCGATGATGAAAAACGGTCCGGAAGCCGATGTGGTCTGCGTCTGTACCCCCAATGGGGTCCACGCAGAGCACGCACTGCTCGGTTTGAACTACAAGCGGCACATCGTCATCGAAAAACCGATGGGCATGACCAAGGCAGCCTGCGAAGAAGTGCTGTTCAAGTCCCTGCAAATGTCCCGCCTGGTCTTTTGCGTCATGCAGAACCGCTACAGCCCCACCTCCGAATGGCTCAAAACGGTAGTGGACCAGGGCATCCTCGGCAAAATCGAAATGGTCCAAGTCAATTGTTACTGGAACCGCGACGACCGCTACTACGGCAAGAGTGAATGGAAAGGCACCCTCGCGATGGACGGTGGTCCCCTCTATACCCAGTTCAGCCATTTCATGGACATCATGTATTGGCTGTTGGGAGACATCACCGATATCTCGGCCAAGTTTGACAACTTCAATCACCTACACAATACCGAATTCGAAGACTCGGGCTTCTTCAACTTCCGCTTCATCCACGGCGGCATGGGCAGTTTCAATTATTCCACTGCGGTCTGGGACAAAAACTTCGAAAGTAGCATCACGATTCTCGGGGAAAAAGGCACGATCAAGGTCGGCGGTCAGTACATGGAAAAGGTCGAGTACTGCCACGTGGAAGACTACGTGATGCCGGAACTTCCGCCGGCCAATCCGCCGAACGATTACGGCCCCTACAAAGGCAGTGCGGCGAACCACCACTACATTTTCGAAAACGTCGTGGACACGCTGCGGGGCTCATCGACCATCACCACCAATGCCCTCGAAGGACTCAAAGTCGTAGAAATCATCGAACGGGTCTACGCCCAGCGCAATCTGGAAGAAGTCCGGGGCGGAGAATAGGGAACAATCTCAAAAGAACTCCTGGCCAAATTAGTTGAGTGAAGTGCGGATTGGGAATTCATGGGCCCACGTTTGCACGGGCGGGCATTTCCGGGTACGATCTACGAACAAAGTAAATCGCGATGAATAATTCCTGCTCTGTTTTGCGCCGTGCCTGGCTTCGATTTTAAGTAAATGGCCCGCTGAAGGTCCCTCCCTCCTCCTTCGGCCAGCAAGATGGTACTACGGGCAACATTGATGGTGGGATAGCCCCGGTTCATCGGGAAATAAAATGATTTAGGACGAACATTCCATTTGTTCCTCAAACAAACTATTCCTACCTTGAGCCAGATATCCGAACAATCAACTCATCAACCGCAATTTATTCACCTCAATTCTCTCACATTTCGACGATAAGTTGATTGTATCATGCACCATTTCCTTCTCCATCGCGTTGTTCGCCGATCAGCGATGCATCGACTGTGCGTCGTTGTCTGGTTCAGTCTTGGCCTGGTCCCGTTTCTGACCTCGGCGCAAAATCTAAATCTCTCGGATACGGCTCCTGATCTCCGGGTCTGTGGGCCGTCCCAAACGTTTTCCGCGACGGTCAGCAACTCCGGCGCAGGCTCAGCCAATGGTCTGATTTGCAACCTTGTGCTACCCGCCGGTGTCACCTATACTTCAGGATCATTGTCGGGGAGCAATGCCTCGCTTATCAGTGCCGGAGCCGATACGGTCAAGATCGACTGTGGCAACCTGGCGGGAGGCGGAAGCCGAACCTTCAGCTACGACCTCGCCGCCGGATGCGCCGCCAACGATTCCGGCTCGGTCAGCCTGACTTATTTCTTTACCTACGCCGGGGGAAATGCAACGTTTTCCTCCGTACCCTTTGACTTTTTTATCCCTTCTGTAACCCTGGATCCGCTTATCCTCAACCAAGGCGGCAGCGCCACCACTTGGGAAAGCTGCCTGAAAATCCGAAACGGGGGCTTGGGAGCGCTTGACAGCCTGGAAATTGCCATCGTGCGCGATCCCGCCGAATTGACGTACTCGAATCTCCGCTTGGGCACCGGCGGTCCTCCGGTCACTTCTTCCGTGGCGGGTGACACGATCCACATCCGCATCCAGCCGAGTGACATCACCGCCTACGGCGACGCCGATGGTATGCTTTCCCGAAACGACAGTCTGGAAATCTGTTTTGATCTTGCGGCTCTGACCTGCTCCGGGGGCAGCAGCACCCTGCTCATTTCCTGGGGCTGCAATGAAGAAATCTGCGTGACCGAAACCGTTCCGGTTTCCGCAATTCCGGTCACCCAGGCCCCTTCTATCTCCTACTCGCGTGTCGCACCGTTCCAGCGCTGTTACGGATAGGGTCCCAATCCCCTCAAAGTGGTCTACACAAATTCGGGCTCCGGCCGGGCAAGCAATGTCCAAATTGAAATCATTCCCGGCTACCAAGGCGGGGCCATCACCGGGATCGACACCAGCAGCTTCCGCTGGATTCCCCAAGGCGGGACGCCCCAAACCGTCACCCTCAGTCAGTTCCGCCAAGCCCCCCAAAGCGGGGAATACCTCTGCCTGGGCACCAATGATATCTGGGAAGCGACCGTGCAAGTGCCCGATATCTTACCGGGGCAATCCGACACACTCGCCTTTGACCTGTACGAATGCTGCAAAACCTGGTGTGCGGAAGGCCCCCGCATGGTCCAGCGCACCTATTCGGAAATCACCTACACGGACTCCTGCCAAAATCCCTTCCCGGTACGCAGCGATGTCCTAGGCGGACGCAACTTCGGCTACATCGGGCCATTTACTGCCTTTACGCCGCCGGTCATCGCAGACGGAGATTCCGGCTGGGTCGAAGTCCAGCACACCCGCTGGTACATGTACGCCAGTGCCAGTTCGGGCTACGTCTACTTTGATTTGGTGCTGCCTCCGGGCCTGACCTGGACCGGACAACCCGGAGACCTGTACTACCAAAATACCTCCAATCAGATCTATCTCCCGGACTCGGTCACCGTGATCGGGGATACCGTACGGGGGTTCTACTTCCAGCCGCTGCCCGGCGGCCTCGTCTCGGACAATGCAAAATTGCGCTTCCAACTGCGCGCCGATTGCTCCACCCCTTGCTCTGGAGGACTGGCGCCCATCGGGCTGCGCATCTACCAAGTGCCCGAAGCCGGATGCGGGTGTAATATCGTACTGGGCTGCCACGAGTTTGAACAAGTACTGAACTGCGGGGTCTGCATCCCCAGTACCGCCGGAATGCTGCTGTTCGAATCGGAGATCCGGCGCACCAATTACGGCCTGCCCGACAACGACAACGACGGCCTCCCCGATGCCTCGGGATCTCTGGACTTTAACCAAGTCTTCACCAACCGCCTGATGTTTAGCGATACCCTTCTGACGCGCTTTACCGGGGTGGTAACCACGGATACGGCCCATCCCGACTGGGCGGAGGTCCGCGTCACCTCAGACTTTATCAATGGTACCCGCCTGACCTGGCTCAATGCCAGTGCAGAAGTTCGCGTGGCCGGAGGGCCATCGGCGACCCTGGCCCTGGCGGCTCCCAGTACCGTCGACAGTGGCATCGACCGCAACTATTCTTACCAATTTGACACAACCGGACTGGGGGCGGTCCTCGGTCCCGGCTATGTCTTTACCGCCGGGGACACCATCCAGTTCGAAGCCTACTACCGGCTCTCCACCAATATTGGGGCCCTCATCAATGCCGGGATCTCGACCCACGAAGTGGGCATGGTTGACAATGGCACCGTCTACAGCAGTGGGAATGCCTACATGCCGATCCTTCAGTTGGGCTACGGGTTTTACGATTGCTGTGACCGGCTCACCACCGCCAATGGATGCGCCGCCTTTACCATGGAACAGCGCTGGGAATTTCTCATCGGCACAGGGGGAGATGCATTTCCCTTCGAATACCGCAACTGGGGCGAAATCGACTTCCTCAAAGCGTCCTTGCACCCGGGCTATCAGATCGAAGCCACCACTTTCCAGTACTACCGCTCCTTCCGCAGTGCCGCCCAGCAGTTGTTTAACCTGTACATGACCCCCGACTCGGTGGTCGGTGACTCGGTGTATTACACTTCACTGCGCGACAGCTTTTCCACCAATGGGGGATCGCTCCCGCTGAGCGACGACAGCTTTTTTGCCCGCGTCTACCTGCGGCTGCAACCCACCTGCGAAGTTCCGCCCAATCAGGACACCCCGCTCAATTACCTCTTTCGGGTGAACCAGATTCCCGCGCTGAACACTCCCGGAGGACAAGCCTCCGAAGTTCCCGGTTTCGATTGGCTCCGCTACTACGCTCCCGTGCCAAACTTGGTTCCCCTCAATCCGGTAGCACCGGGAATCGAAAATGAAGTGAGCTGGCAAGTCCGCCTGGAAAACATCTCCCAACTGGGCAACAGCGACTCCCTTTGGGTTGCCGCCCGCTCTCCTTCCGGGAGTACGGTTCCACTGTCCATCATTTTCGCCGGCAATACTTACCCGATGGCGGCTCCCGGAGATGCCATTGCCCTGCCGGCACTGAACGCCGGAAACAATCTCACTTTCCAGGTCAATGCTGCTTACAACCGCTGTACCCCGGACACCCTGCTGTTGATGGCCGGCTGGGATTGCAACGGAACCCCCTCCAATCTGGCCTCCGCAATCTGTATTTCAGATACGGTGTCCCTCATCGTCAATCCGGCACCTTCTCTGCTGCAAGGAACGATGCTACTGGCACCGGGGCCGTACGACATGTGCGACTCGATTCCGGTTGAAATCAGCATCAACAGTGCTCAGATTGCCCTGGCAGAAGACATCCGGGTGGAATTTCTCAGCCCGGTTTCCAATGCCCTGAGCTTTGTCCCGGCCTCGGCGGAAATGCGCTACCCCGCCGGCGGCAGTTTTCTCCCGATCAGTGATCCCAGCCAGCTCGGCAATGCGTTTTACTGGGACCTGGGTACGGTAAATGCCGCCCTGGGCACGCGGGGATTGCCAGGTACGCTGGTCCCCGATTCGAATCTGCTGACCATGCGCTTCATGGTCAGCACCGATTGTGACTTTGCTTCCGGGGAACAACTTCTTTGCCGCATCACGGGACGGCGACCTTGTGGGGAAGCGATTCCTCCGGTGGTCCTGATTTCCGATCCCATCCTCATCAATGGCACCTCAGTCCAGTACAGTGCCCAAGTCCGGTCCCAGGCCACGGTGGCCCCCGACTGCCCCACGTCCGGACGTATGCGCATCTCGGTGCTCAACACCGGGCCGGGAATACCCTCGGTGAGCGACAGCATTCGGATCGATTTGGAGCCCAGCTTCAGCTATTTAGGAGGCTTCTCCGCCATCGCCAATCCGCCCGCCAGTACCGCTCCGGTGCAGCAATTCCTCTCCGGAGGAACTCGGCTGGTCTGGCCGATGAGCGCAGGATTGTTGGTGGGTGATTCGATGGTCTTCGAGTTTGATTTTGCGATCAACTGGAATGTCTCCTGTGGGGTCCAATCCATCCGGGCCACTTCCGTAGTTCCCGCCAACCCGCTTTGCATCCGCAACAACGTGTTTTGCAATTCGGCGGCAACCACCGGATCCGATATCGCATTTTTCAACACCGTTAAGCCCGATCTGTTCTTCAGCTATTACGTCAGCCGCAGCACGTTGATTCCCGGTGGACAAATGTACTACTACAACGGGACCTTGAACAACGCGGGCTTGCCCATTGTCCCGGGCAACATGACGCGGATTGGATTTTTCTGCGACACCGACCAAAATGCTTCTTTCAGCCCGGGAGACACCCCGATCCATTGGGACTCTACCTACAGTGGGATCTCATCCAGTACGCCGTACAGCTTTGCGGACAGCTTTTTCATTCCCTCGGCCGCCTGCCCCGGTGGCCAACAGGTATTTGCCGCCGTGGTCCCCGATCAAGCCTTGAACATCTGCGCTTGTGATTCGGCCTGGATCGCGGATGTGGTTTTACTGCAATCGGAAGAACTGGAACTTACGGGCAAAGCCCTGGCGGAAGGCAATTTCCTCACCTGCCGTACGACACTGGGGGAAGCGTTGCACTTGGTCGAGTACCTGGATGGAGCCACCTGGCAGCAACTGAACGAAATGGATCCTACCCAAGCGGACCGACACACTTTCCTTCACCCTCAACCGGAAGAAACCGTGTCGTACCGGATCCGGACCCGCGGCACCGACAGCCAAAACTACTTCTCCAATGTTGTGCGGATTTCCCGCAGCGGCCTGGAGCCCTTTCGAATTTGGCCCAACCCCACCGCGAGGGAGGTTTACTTGTCCGGTCCGGCGGGCACCGAATTTACCGTCCACGACCTTTACGGCCGCACGCTCTTGCAAGGAGTCCTCAAAGCAACTCCCTCCGCCGTCGATACGGAGTCCTGGGCCAAGGGCTACTACTTGGTGACCTTCCAAAGTCCCGGCCGCACGCAAACGATGCGCCTTCTGACCCGTTGAAATTGGTAAATCTGCGTCTGGCAGCGGCAAAGAAGTTTTTGCCGCTGCCGACCAATGATTCGCGGCATTTCCCCCATGAATTGTAACTTGTCGGGGTGAAACCCAAATCCCGGCTTTCGGCCGTCCTCGTGCTGCTCCTCACCGGAGTGGGACTGTTGCTGCACTACCACCGCGTAGTCTTTTCTCCCAATACGGTGGTCACTGGGGCAACCATGGACGGACTCAAGAACTACTACACGCCGTGGTACCACGTCGCGCACGACGATGCCTACTTCTGGTTTGAGGGGATGAATTATCCTTACGGGGAGCAACCGGTCTTTGCCGATGCGCAACCGCTCCTCTCAAATATTATCCGGTTCGTCTCCCGCAACCTGGTGGACGTCTCCGATTACACGGTAGGGATTTTGAACTTGGCCCTGTTTTTTGGGCTGATGTGGGCAGCCTGGTTGCTGTTTTTGATACTCAAGCGGTTTCGGGTGGAACCGGTGCTGGCAGCGGTAGCGGCCAGTGCGCTGACGCTGTTGTCACCGCAAATGCTGAAAATCACCGGGCATTACGCCTTGGGCTACGCATTTGTGGTGCCCCTGGTCTGGTATTTGGCGCTGCGGTTTTACGCGGCCCCGCATTGGAAACCCAGCCTGTTGCTGGCCGGCGCCGTGTTCATATTTGCCTGGCTCCACCCCTATTACCTCATGATCTCGGCGGTGTTTCTGACCGCACTCGCCTTGGTTCACTGGTTTTTTCAGCCACGGGACCTGCGCTTTTGGTCCCGGCTGCTCCACCTGGGCCTGCAGGTTTTGCTGCCGGGAATTCTCTTTGGGGTGATCCTCAAGCTCAGCGATCCCGTCACCGACCGACCGGGAAATCCCTACGGATTTGAAGAGTACATTGCGACCTGGCGCACGGTCTTCCTGCCCTACGCCATCCCCGGGCTGGACTGGGTGAAACGATTCCAAACCGACCTTGAAGAAAACTGGGAAGGCGTTGCTTATGTGGGCATGGCGGGAGGAACGATGTTTCTGTTTTTCCTGTTTCGGGTGGGAAGGCGCGTGGTGCGGCGTTTTCGGAAGCGAAGGGTGCCACGCCACCGCGGGGCGTGGATTTCCACGCAGCCCCAGGTGGCTATTTCGGTGGGAGCGGGGCTGCTCGTGCTGCTGTTTGCCTGCGGTTTTCCATTTTCCTACAAACCGGAACTCATGACCGACCTTTTCCCCCCGATCAAGCAGTTCCGGAGCTTGGGGCGCTTCGCCTGGGTGTTTTACTACACTTGGACCGTCTTTGCGGTGTACCTGATCCAACTGGCGGTCCACTACCACCGGCAGCGAGGCCGACCTGGGCTGGCCTACGCTGTGCTGGGATTGGCGCTGGGGGCAACTTTTGCCGAGGGGTGGGGTTACAATTCAGCCCTGAGCGGACGCATCTCCCGGGTGCAACGCCCCAAAATGGTCCACGACGGCCAGGACAATCCCTGGATTCCCCTGATTGACCCCAATCAGTACGAAGCCATCGTCGCCCTGCCTTTCTTCCACGAAGGCTCAGAAAACTACACCACGGACAATGCAGTGTCGTACGCGGTCGCCTTTGAGGCATCGATCAAAACTGGGCTTCCGCTGCTGAATGTCATGATGAGCCGCACTTCGCTGGGCCAGACCTGGTCCCACTTCCAGTTGACCACCGAGCCGTACCGTCCGCTTGAACTATTGGACAAGATGACGGGGGATAAACCGCTGCTGGCCATCCGCATGGGCAGTCGATTGCGCTTCGACGATGCCTACCTGCAGCCCCGACCGCCTTTCCTCTACGACGACGGAGTAAACCAAGTGTACGCCATTGACCTGCCGGCCCGGCAAGCACAATTTCTGGCGGAGCGGCCAACGGTTCCGGACAGTCTGACGCCCCTCGATGGGACGTACTTGGGACCGGCGGGGCAGTTTTTCTATTCCGATGAACTGGAAGGGGACGCGGAAGGTTACCGCAAGGGCAAAGGCACTGCGATCTTGCTGAAGGACAACAATGAACTCGTGAAGCAGAAATTTCCCAGATTGCAAGCCGGCGACAGTTTGGTCCTGAGTTTGTGGGTAAAGCTGAAAGGGGACCGGCTCGGGCACGCCATGTTTGGCTGGGAGGAGCACGGCCCGGATGGGGAAAATGTCACCTGGACCTATCCGGCCCTGAACAAATTCGTCGTGGCGATGGATGGCGAATGGGCGCTGCTCGAACGCGACGTGGTGGTCAAGGATCCCCGAAACGAGTTCATGGTCAATGTCACCCGCTGGAAACGGAAGCCGCCCGAACTGGTCATCGACCGGTTCCACATCCGCAAAAAGGGGGAGCGCGTGTATTCCCAAGAGGACGGGAAGATCGTCGCGGTCAACAACCGCTATTTTTGACCCCGCATTCGTCCAGTGAACAGGTCAAAGCAGCGCCTCCGACCGGGGATGTGGATTTTCCCGGTTTGCAGTCCGCCCCGCAGATTGCGATTTTACAAACTGTTATGAAACGAAACCTGACCGGCCCTCCCCGTACAAATTCCCCCTACCGAATTCTCCGGGCACTCACCGCCGGGCTGATCGTTTTTGGATTGGCTGCCTGCAAAAGCAAGCCACGCGAAGCCCTTTCGGCCTCGGTTCCCCCCAAAGTCGATCTCAAGTCCACCGAGCAGATGTTTGAGCCGGACATCGCCCGTTTTGAGCAGATGGAGCGGGATTCTCCGTCGGCAAAAGGTGGCATCGTCTTTACCGGCAGTTCGAGTATTCGGCTGTGGGAGACACTGGAAGCGGACATGGCCCCCTTACCGGTCATCAACCGGGGCTTCGGCGGCTCGATCATCCGGCAGGTGTCGCATTACACTGAACGCATTGTCTTGCCCTTGCAACCCAAGCTGATCGTGCTGTACTGCGGGGAAAATGACATCGCCAACGACGTGTACCCGCACACTGATCCTCTGCAGAACTACCAGGATTTCGTGGCCATCATTCGGCACCATCTGCCGGACACCCCGATCCTCTATCTCGCGATGAAGCCTTCCCCACTGCGCTGGCCCTACTGGGAGAAATTTGCCCGGGGCAATCGCCTCATCGAAGAATACACCCAAAGGGAAGCCGACCTGGAATACATCGATGTGTCGGAAGTCATGCTCGGCGTAGACGGGCGGCCCCAGCCCGAAATCTTTGTTTCCGATTCCCTACATATGAATGCGGACGGTTACGCCCAGTGGACGGCCCTGATTCGTCCCGCGGTGGAGCGGCTTTGGGAAAAGGTAAATGCCCCGGGTCAAAAAGCGGACCAACGCCCCCGCGGAACCCAACGAAAAGATTGATTTGTGCATGAAAATGCCTGAAACACAGCAGAAAAATCCCGCCTCACAATATGAAGATCGGGGCAGATTTGTTAATTTCAGCGCCCAAATGGTAGACCTACCAACACGCGGATTGCTGATCCTCTTTTGCTTACTCGGAGCCTTTCCAGCGCTGGGGCAGTTGGTGTCGACCCGGCCGCCCCTGAGTGCCCGAGCCCAGATCATGCTGCACCTCGACCAGGTCGAGCAAACCTGGTGGGTCCAGGAAGCCCGCCGGGATGCCGCCCGGAAAGGGAGTGCCCCCGGGGCAGATCCCGAACCCATTTTGCCGAGCGATCTGCAACTCAGTCTCCAGATGAAGGCCATTCAGGGGGACCTGGACTTTGAGTTGTATCCGGGGGTCAAGGAATACGTACGGCTGTTTGGGCTGCGCAAACGCCCAGTGATGGAAGCAATCATGGGGCTGCAAAAGGGCTATTTTCCCCTGCTGGAAGCGGAACTCGCCGCGCGCAATTTGCCGGAAAACCTCAAGTTTCTGCCCGTAGCGCTTTCCGGACTCAACACGGCGGCCATCGCCGAACATGGGCCCACTGGCTTGTGGCAACTGCCTTACCATGCGGCAGTGCGCTACGGACTGGTCTGCACGGCGGAAATCGACGAACGCCGCCATCCGGCCAAGGCCACCCGGGCCGCCCTGAACTACCTGCAAGACCTGCACCGGCGCTACGGGGACTGGACCTTGGCGATCACGGCGTTTACCTGCGGGCCGGCCGGGCTGCAGCGCGCGCGCAACCGCGCCGGACAAAACGCGGACTTTGAAGCCTTGTACCCGTTTTTGCCGGAATCGGGGCGCGACTATCTCCCCGCTTACTTTGCGGCAACCTACGTCCTGCGCTATCACCAGATCTTTGGCTTGCACGCACTGGAGGTGCACCTGCCCGAACGCAAAGACATCCTGCAAGTTCCCGAACCGATTGGGTTTGCCCCGATTGCCCAAGTGCTGGGGCTATCGGAAGCTCAGCTACGGGCCTACAATCCGACTTGCCGCACCGCTGCAATTCCGCTTTCCGGAAATGCGGCGACGGTGTACCTTCCCCTCGGCCAAGGCCAACGCTTCGCCGCCCTCAAAGATTCGATCTACGCGGTTCAGCGGCGGCGGGACACACCGCCGGTCACCGCCCCCCATCCCCCAACCAAACCGACTCCGCCCCCCAACGATCCCCCGGTGGAAATGCCGCCCGCCACTCCGCCCACCAATTCCGCCCCCGTTACTTATCGGATCCAGGTCGGCGACAATTTGGGGGCAATTGCCCGGTGGTTTGCCGTCCCCCTCAGCGACCTAAAAGCCTGGAACCGCTTGGAAAATGACAACATCCGCGCGGGAGAATCGCTCATCGTCCACGTCCCCAAACGGGATGCCGCCCGCCTCAAAAAACTAAACGACCTGACCTACGCGGAAAAGGAGGCCAGCCTGGAACCGGGCAAGGCCGTCCCGGAAAGCTCTAATCGCCCCAAACTGAGTCGCGACTACCGCATCTACACCGTCAAATCGGGGGATTCGCTGTGGGCAATCTCACAGAAATATCCCGGGGTTTCCGCCGAAGACATCATGCAAGTCAACAACATCACCGAGGACATTCGCCCCGGCATGAAACTGAAAATTCCCACCCCAGCCCAGTGAAGGAACTCGATCCCCAGGAAAAAAAGACTCCGCGTTCGGAGATGCAGCCCTTTCACGTGCTGGCCTTTACGCTGGCGGTGATCGCGCTGTTGACCGGGATATTGGCGGTGTTTCCGGAAGACGGGCTCCGCATCACGGACGATGTGGTGCTGTACTACCCGACCTGGGACGATTTTTTCGGGGAAAAAGAGGAAGTTCCCGACATGCGCGAAATCCTGGCGGAACTCGAAGCCGCTCCCGATACCCATCGTCCCCCCGTCCCCACCGAACCTCGGGACACCCTGGGTTCGGAAGCCGTGATCAAGAAAAACCTGAGCAAAAAAATCCAATACCCCGGCGGGGACCGCAGCATTCTGTTTCCGGCATTTGCGGCCTTGGAGCGGGCGGCCCAAGGGCCGGGGACCGTGCGGGTACTGCACTTCGGGGATTCTCAGATCGAAGGGGACCGCATGACTTCTTTGATCCGGGTACGGTTGCAGGAAAAATTTGGCGGTTCCGGACCGGGCATGGTTGCGGCCCGCCCCCTGGTCAAAAGCTTCTCCGTGCGCCAGGAATATTCGGAATCGATGAACCGCTACGCGCTGTTTGCCGGGCGGGACACGATGATCAAGCACCGCCGCTACGGGGTCATGGCCACCATGAGCCGGTTCTCCCAGCCGGTCGTCGATTCCCTGATCAACGACGAAGAGGAGTCCACCGGGTGGTTCAGCCTCGCGCGGGCGGGCGGTGCCTACAACAAAAGCAAGCAGTACAGCACCCTGCGCTTATTTTACGGCTACAACCGCCGCCCTTTCAACGTCAAGGTATTCACGGACGACACCCCTTTTGCCGAGGACAGCTTCCCGACGGCGGATCGGTTTCGGGCGGCGCGGTGGTCATTTGCCAGCACTCCAAAAAAGATCATGGTCATCATGAATGGTGTGGATAGCCCGGACATCTTCGGGGTCAGCCTGGAAAGCGCAACCGGGGTGCAAGTGGACAACATCTCGATGCGGGGCAGTTCGGGAACGGTCTTCGGCGGAATCGGCTACGGCAGCTTCAAGCCGATGCTCGATTCACTCAATCCCAAATTGGTATTGCTGCAGTACGGCGGCAATACGGTGCCCTACATCCGCAGCAAAAAGGCAGCGGAAAACTACGGAAAGGACTTCAAGCGGCAAATCGCTTTCTTGAAAAAGCAGCTTCCTGAGGCCGGTTTCATTCTGATCGGCCCTTCGGACATGGCGCAAAAGGTCAAAGGTCAGATGCAGACGTTTGCTTTCCTGGAAGATGTACGGGACGCTTTGAAGCAAGCAGCGTTTGAAAGTGGAGCGGGCTATTTTGACATTTACGAAGTGATGGGCGGGCGCAATTCCATGATCCAATGGGTCGAGGGCGAGGAAAAACTGGCCGGCAGCGATTACGTGCATTTTACGCCGCGGGGCGCCAAATTGATCGCCCAAAGTTTCATCAATTCGCTGCTCGAAGATTACGAGGTGTACAAGCAAAATCGCACACAATGAGGGAAATACTCCACTATAGCGCGGGCATTTTACCGGGTGCAGCCCTCGCGGTCTTGCTGCTGCTTTTACCGGGATATGCCTTTGCTCAGGCGGACTATCCTTACCTCGTGGACCAGCATCCGTTTATCCGGTACGCGGACAATCATTTGGAGTTTCCCGGGAGTCGGGCGGCGCTGGATCCGCTGTTTGCGAAAATGGACCGGGTGCTCTTCGCCGGGGAGGGCCAGGTCAATGTCGTCCACATCGGCGGGTCGCACATCCAGGCGGATATGTGGAGCGACCGGATGCGGCAACGGTTGCAGACGTTTTTTCCGGGAGTCCGGGGTGCTCGGGGGATGTTGTTCCCGTTCCGGATGGCCAAAACGAACAATCCCTGGAACTACCGCCCGGAGTACACGGGCAACTGGACAAGCTGCCGCAATGTGCAGCGAAAGTGTTCGGACCCCCTCGGCCTGACCGGAATGGCGGTCACGACCTACGATTCGCTGGCCACCCTGCGCATCTTTTTCCGGGGCGACAGCTACCCGCGCTACCAGTGCAACCGGATCCGCGTATTCCACGATCAGTCCTCCGCCAACTACCCCGTCCGCATGGTCAATGCCGGCCCCACGCTCCGGGTCTCCGTCAATCGCGTGCTGGGCTACACGGAATTTCGGCTGGACACTTTTCTCACCGAAGTAGAATTCATATTTGCCCGGGAAGATTCCAGCCAAACCCACTTTACGCTTTACGGCATCAGCCTGGAAAATGACGACCCGGGATTCGTGTACCACGCCATCGGGGTGAACGGCGCCGCGACGGGTTCCTACCTGCGCTGCCAACTGTTCGGTCCTCACCTGAAGGCGGTGCGGCCGGATCTGCTCGTCTTCAGTATCGGCATCAACGATGCCAATACGCCCGCCGGTGAGTTCAATGCCCAGCGCTACGAGCGCAATTACGACAGCTTGGTAACGATGGCCCGCGCCGCCAATCCGGATGCGGCGATTTTGTTTACCACGAACAATGACAGCTACTACCGCCGCCGCTACGCAAACCGCAATGCCTACGAAGTGCGCAAGGTCATGCGGCGCCTCGCCAAAAAACACGATGCCGTGGTCTGGGACATGTTTGGCGTCATGGGTGGACTGGGTTCGATCCGCAAGTGGATCCGGGCCGGCCTCGCGAACAAGGACCGAATCCATCTGCTCAAGCCGGGCTACGTCTTGCTCGCTGACCTCATGTTCAATGCGCTGATGGAGCCTTACGACGCGCATTTGCAGAAGCTCCACCAACAAGAATCAGGAAGTCGCTAAGTGGAACTGCTCAAAACCATATTTGGCTTTTCGCAGGATTCTCCACTGCTGTTCACCCAGTTTTACTTCTGGGGTTTCTTCGCTGCGGTACTGGTGATTTTTTCCGTGCTACACCCGTATCGTGCCGCCCGCAATGCGTTTCTGTTTCTGGCCAGCCTGTTTTTCTATTACAAAACCAGTGGCTTCTTTTTCGTCATCCTGCTGTTTTCGACCCTTTCCGATTACCTGATTGGGTTTGCCATCCACAACTCAGAGCACAAACCGATCCGGCGGTTCTGGATGATTCTGAGCGTGACGATCAACCTTGCCGTCCTGAGCTATTTCAAGTACAGCTATTTCTTCACTGAGTCTTTCAATGACCTTTTCGGGACGCAGGTCGAGTACTTCAACCACTTCAATTTCTGGGCCAATGACCTGACGGGCAGTCAATTTTCGGTGGATCGGCTGCTGCCACCGGTAGGGATCTCATTCTTTACCTTCCAAACGATCTCCTACGCGGTCGACGTCTACCAGCGCAAGATCGGTCCGGTGCGCAACATCCTGGATTTTGGGTTTTACGTCTCCTTTTTTCCGCAATTGGTGGCCGGTCCGATTGTGCGCGCGGCCGAATTCATTCCCCAGATTTACCAGCCTTACAATGTCTCCAACCGCGAATTCAGCATTGCCGCATTTTGGATTTTGAAGGGCTTGGTGAAAAAGCTGTGGCTGGCCGATTACATTGGGGTCAACTTTGTGGACCGGGTCTTTGAGAATCCGGAGCTCTTCACTGGTTTCGAGAATCTAATGGGGCTGTACGGATACTCTTTGCAGGTCTACGCCGACTTTTCCGGGTACACCGACATCGCCATTGGGGTGGCGCTACTGATGGGCTTCCGGCTCCCGGTCAACTTCAACTACCCGTACAAGGCGCGCAGCGTGGGCGAATTCTGGAAGCGTTGGCACATTTCCCTGTCTACCTGGCTGAAAGATTACCTCTACATTCCACTCGGTGGGAGCCGGAATTCGAGTTTTTTGACTTGGTTTTTCTACGCGCTCATTCCGATTGGGGCGGTGTGGTACTTTGGGGTGCAGTTCATGCCGGCGGTGATCTTCATCAGTGTGCTGGTCCTGCTTTTTTTCATGTACCTGGACTTCAAGACGCCGCGAACCCGGGTAGAATTGGCGACGGCTTCCAATCTCATGCTGACGATGTTGCTCGGCGGGCTTTGGCACGGGTCGAGCTGGATGTTTGTGATTTGGGGGGGGCTGAATGGAGTCGGATTGGTGGTGTACAAGTTCTGGCGGCGGATCAGTCCTTGGGAAGGGAAAAAGCAATGGTACTGGACGGCCTGGGCAATCTTCATTACGTTCAACTTTATCACATTTACGCGGATTTGGTTCCGGTCGCCCGACTTGGCGACCGCCGATCTGGTGATGGCGCAGATCCAATCCAATTTCGGCTGGGAGTACATCCCAGAAGTGCTGAACAACTACGCCAATGTTTTCTACGTGATGTACCTGGGCTTTGTGATGCACTGGATTCCCGAATCGTGGAAGGCCCAGATCAAGGAGTCCTTCGTGGGCCTGCCCATCGGGTGGAAGGCCCTGGCCGCCGTAGTGGCCGTCTTTGTGGCCTACCAAGCGGTCAGCAGCGACTTGCAGCCGTTTATTTATTTTCAGTTTTAGGTTGTGGCAGTAAGCTCAACCGTCCGTTTCGCCCGCAATTCAGGACCTCAGATAGTTGAGTTGGATCAACGACGCCCGCGCGGCCTCCACAAAATAATCTATGATTGCAGTCTTGCGAATATGGATTTCCTGGATCTCCGGTATCTCAACGTCACCCTGGCATTCAAATGCCAACTCCTCGTAGGTGCGGCGGATGATGTTCGAGAGAAATCGATAATCGGTCGTTCCCTCCGCTGCCAAGCCAATGATCAATTGGCGGGTCATAGTGCTTCCACTGCATTGGGGTTCGCTGTTGGCTGCAGGTAACGCTTGACTTGAGACAACGTCAATTTAATTTCAGAGTCACTCAATTCGGAAAACAACTTGCGTTGCCTTCGACCTTCGACCTTTAGCACGGGCTTCATGTCGGTGATGGCAACTTTCTTTTTCCCTGACCCGGTGCTGCGCAGCAGCGTTTTCAACTGGGAGTACCTGATCGTCATCCCGCCACTTGAATATTTCCCCGACCAGGACCGAAGAGTGGGTATTGACGATGATTTGCCGCAGGGGCATGGTTGTTTGGGAGAAGTCTACTCCCAGATCCTTCAGCAACTCCGCCAATGCTTTGATCCGGAAGGGATGGATGCCGTTTTCGGGTTCTTCGTAGCAAAGCAAGCCATCGTGCGAGTTGTCAAACAGAAAGATGCACAAAGCAATGAGTCGCAACGTACCTTCCGACAGGACGCGCGAAGAAAAGGTCTTGCGGTCCTCGCTGACGACGGTAATCAAGTACTGGTTGTTCGCCCGGTCGTCGGTCACCTGGATTTCCAGGAGATGGGAAAAAATATTGTTGAGGCGCCGCGAAATGTCTTTGAGCGCAAATTCGTCCTCGGTATGGATGCGATAGAGCGCCGCGGCCAAATTTTCCCCCGATTGGGAAATGATGTCCGACATTCCGATCTGTTTCTTCGTTGGTTGGCGGAGATCATCGGGGTTAAGCTGCAGGAATTGCCACTGCTTCATTTCCTCGCGCGCGGCAAGTGCATGGGGAAAATTGACGTCATCGATTCCGCTGAGCACAGTCCGGGTGGCCGCATCTCCCGGAGTTTCTTTGCCCCCTTGCCGTCCGTCCTGGGGCAGCTTAATGGTAGGCACTCCGTTGCAGAGTTCCGTATGGATGTAGGGCTTGCTTCTTCGGCCGGAGACCTTGGGACGCCAGTGGTAACGAACTTCTCCCCTTGGCAGTTGCTTCTCGACCCATTGGTCCTCTTTGTGGCGAATCGGCTTCAACAGTTCATCCTTGACGAACAGTTCGTCAATGCCTTTTTCATTGCTTCGGCGCACGATGACCAAACGGTAACAAAGCCGTGTGTACTTGAGCGTTGCGGCTCCGCCCCAGGCATCTTTGACCGATTTATCGATCAGCATATCCACCTCAAAAGTCATTTCACGGGCAAAATCATTTTCCCCATACTGCGTGAACAACTCGATGGCCTCGCCCCGTTGCTTGGTAAAGGAATTTTTCAGGTCGTTGTGCGAGAGATCGGAAAGTAACTGCAAAGCATCGAGCAAATTGCTCTTTCCCGATGCATTGGCCCCAGCGATTACAGTGAATGGTGTGAATACCATTTCAAATTCATGAAATGATTTAAAGCCATCAATGTAAAGTCTCGTTATCATTCAACGACAATATACGCATTGTGACCGTGCTGAAATTGGTTTGCGAAATAAAGCTGATTCTGGGCAGGGTTGCTTCTCTACATGCAGGTGTTGCGATGGATGAGGTCTCCCTCAGCTTCGTCGAGGAGTTGAGCCTTAGGATTTATGGAAACAAAGGACCAAAATTTTCATTATTTATTATATTTTTGGCATTTATATAATTTAATCTAGCTTTGAAGATAGAAAATTGATTATATATGGAAAAGGAGCGGAAGTCTTCTAACGTGGGTGATAAAGCAGTATCCAGCACAGAAAATATGCCATCAATGATGCCTCCAACCTTACAGCTTCGGGCTGGTAAAGAGGATGAAAATCTTGGAGGTGGCAATCTTTCGAAAGAGATCACCATCAAGCGGAATCACATCCACCTTAAAGGACAAGACAAGTATGGACACTGGTGGACCGAACTTAGCCACGGAGAAAGCTACGGATGGTGGCCAAAAGATTCTGTTGGTCTCAAGGGAACGCTGCTGGGCGTTGAGGGGGAACTAAACGGGCAAACAACTTTTGGCGGTACACCAACTAGAGATCCGCACCACGGAGAAGCAGGCGAAGAATCTTTTAAAATAAGAATCAAAAATCCTAACAAAGATGAGGACGCAGTCAAAAAAGAGATGAGATCTTTTGCCCAAAGTTACTCTGGGGAGTGGCGCTGGACCCTCGGACTAGGAGGACAAAATTGCCATTCCTTTCAAAAGGAAATGCTCAAAAACTCGGGGGTGGAGATTGAAAAATGATTTCTAAAATTTACGCATATATTGCTCTTCTACTGATAGTAGGACCAACTTCTCCAACCTCACAAAATCTGAAAATGACCCAAAACCCTTCCGAAACTGTCGTTCGCTATTATGCCAGTTGGTCGGGATATTCGATCCCCTTCAAACCCAAACGAGAAATTTCCTTCGAAGAAACAAAAGTGCTTCCGACCTACTACATCGCCCACTTTCGAGGAGCAAACCTGGTCCAGTTCCAAAAGTACTGTGATGGAGAGCTGGAATGGACGGATCGTTATACGTACTGGCCAGATCGGCGGCACTTACAAAAGCGGACCATGACCAAAGCATCCGGTGAACAAACCATTCAACAATTTGATGAACGAGGCAATCTGAAAGAATGAGGCGCGGCGTGCCCCCCTCAATCAAAATCCGTCGTCAACTGAAACCGCAGCACCCGGCCATTGCCGGCATCGGCTACGTACACGATCCGCCGGTAGTAGGCCACGCCCGTCGGCTGGCGAAACTCGGTCAGGCTCGACCCCGTGCCGCCAAACGACACCTTGATGTTCTTCGAGGAACTCGAACCGGCCGGCGGATTCACCCCTTCCAGGCCCGTGTTTGTAAACTGAAACAATGAATCCTTCTCCTGATCCAGAACAAAAATGTAGTTCGTCCCGTCCCCCGTAAAGGTCACGTCCGTCGGCGAACCAAACCGGCCCGGCGTGTACAAAAATCCATCTGCCGCCGAAGTATCTCCCACGGCAAACTCCTGCACAAGGTAGGTGATGCCATTTTCCGTTTCCTCCACATCGATGTAGCGGACTTTGAGCTGCTGCGTGGCGTCGGTCGAGGCAAAAATGAAATCGCCTTCGGTATTGACAAAGGGCGACTGCGGCGGTTGCGCCTTGGTCACCACCGCCACCGGAGAGATGAAGTAGTCACCCCGCACCTGCCCGGCGGTGTTTACCCGCACATTCGTTGCGTAGTCATCGTCGTCCCCAAAGATGAGCATGGCGTCGTCCGGCCCGAAAATCTGCGAAACATTGGGACCGCTCCGCGAGACGTAGTAGCTGTTGTCCGCCCGGGTCGCGATGCCGGTGAAGTCGGCGAGATCGTCTACCCCCGGCGTGAACGAAGACTTGTAATAAAAAGGATGCAGCACCTTGTTCACAATCGAAGCGCCACTGAGGCCGTAAGCGCCTCCATTGCTCTTGAGGTCGATGCGGTAGATCGCCGGCAAGGTCGCCCCCAGGGTATCAAACGTCCCCAAGGCCAGTAATTCCAGGCGCCGGTCCATCGCGATGTCGTGGACGCCCGGCACCCCGAAGCGCCCCAACTCATTCCCCGCCTGGTCCAGGGCGATGATCTCTTCCGTCACGTCGTCCACCACGTAGATCAACTCGTCATAACCGATGATGATGTCCGCCGGCCGGGTAAAATTGTCCCACACTGGCTGAATCGGGACGTAGGCCACCGGACGGTCCGTCGCAATCGGCACATCGATGAAACTCGCGTCGACCTTCTTGCCGAAAAACCCTTCACAACCGGTCAGGACCAACCCGACCAAGCCCAGCAAGACGATGATATTATTCTGAAACCGGCGATTCCGTAGCATCTGAAGCCTCCCTTTTTGCTTTATTCACTGAGAACGACAATCCAATTCGGTGGATCCAGCCCAAAAACGGGGTGGGATCCACCGCATAATCAAAGGTCAGGGGATGTTTCCCCAAGCGTGTCCGCACTCCCAATCCGGCGGTGGGATAGATCTGGTCCTTGACGTTGATTTTATAGCCGGCCCGGACAAACAGCAGTTTGCGGTACTCGTATTCCAAGCCCAAACGGATGTTTTCCGCATTGTCATTGGGGTGATTGAGCTGGGCAATTGTGGTCAGCGACATGTCCTCCCGCTTCCAGGGAATCATCGAGATGCCCAGCTTGAAGATCGTCGGCGCCGGATACGATTCCAATACAATCGGCTTGGGGTCCAGGCCGTCCGGCTCGTAGTCCCCGCTGAGGGTCGAGTTGGTCCCGAAGCTTTGCACCGCGACGGCAAAACTCAGGTCTTTCCAGTCGGTGCGGTACATGAACCCCAGGTCCACCACCGCAGTGTGGGCGGAGAATTCGGCCAACGTTTCGTTGACGTATTTCAAACTGACCCCGTAACTGAAGAAATCGGTCAACTGCTGTGAGTAGGTCAGCCCGATGGCAGTATTGCTGGCGTAGAAAAACTCCCCCGTCCCTTCCGGCTGAAATTCCGTACGGCGTTCCATCGCGCCGGTGGTCAGGGAAGTCACCGACAAGGCAAAGTTGCCGATTTTGGTGGGCTGCACCGCCGAGAGGAAAGCGTGGTTGATCCCGGCCACCCAGAAAGTATTCGAAGCCGCCAGGGAAAATCCGTCCATCTCCGCCACCGCCGCCGGATTCCAGTAGGTCGCGTAGGGATCCCCGGTCATGGACACGTGAGCACCCGACATTGCCGCCGAGCGCGGACTCGGATCGATCTTGAGAAAGGTAAGTGCCGAAATCCCGGCCCGCTGCGCACCGAGGCGGGGCAGCAACTGCGCTTGGGCCACCGGGGCGGCGATCAACAGCAGGGCGATATAAATTGCGATTCTGCGCATCAGAGATTCATGCTTAGGCCAAACATCAATTGACGGGGCGTCATGAAACGCGCCGGGTTAAACGGGGGGAGCCCCCGGTCCTGTGGATCGGGAAATTGGGGATCGCGGAAACCCGCCGGCAGCGGATCCCCTTCTTGGTACGCCCGTCCGGTCACCCCATTGATGATCTGCGAGTTGCGGTTGTTAAACAAATTGCGCACCTCGAAGAAAATGCTGGCGCGCTGTTGCTTCTGCGCCCCGAAACGGAAATCTCGGGTGATCTTGAGGTCAGTCCAAAACCACCACGCCCCCACTTCGTCGAAGGGCCGCTCGATGTCCGCTTCGTAAAGCGGCCGCCCCAAGTCCGAGGTATCCACCAGGATGTGCGGGGTATAGCGCAGACCCGATTTCAGGTTGGCGGAGAGGAAGACGCGGAACCCTTCCAATTTCGCCCCAAACAAGGTGCTGTTGCTGTCCGGCCGGTAGACAAACGAACCCTTGAAGTCAAACGGGCGGTCCCATGCGAGGAAGTTTTCGTTGGTGGCATTGACGAAGCCCTGGGTCCGAATCTGCAGGGCCGATTCCGCCGCCGTATTTGACTTGCCGGTTGCAATCTGGTAAGCTCCGTTCAGGTTGAGTTGGAACACACGGGCGATCCGCTGGCGAATCCCGATTTCCAAGCCCCGAATCCGCGCGTAGTCCTGGTTGATGAAAAAGGTCTTTTCGACAAAGCGCCCGGTCCGGTCGCGAATCAAAATCCGCCGGCTCACAATGTAGTCAAACTTGTCGTTGTAAAATGCCGTCACCGTGAGGGCGAGGTTCTTGTTGATCTTGGACTTGAGTCCGATTTCGTAGGAAACCGTGACCTCCGGATTCAGGTTGGGATTGCCCAGATTCGAGAGGAAAGAGCGGTCCTGATAGACCGGATCGAGGCCCGCGTACACAAATCGGGGATGCGGCAGCAGCGTGGCGTGGCCGTAGTTGAAGTAGAGGACATTGTTCTCGGTGACCGGGAAGGAGACCCGGATTTTGGGGAGCAGGCGGGCCTTCCAGCGCTTGCCAAACAGCTTGGTGGTCTGGTCGCGGTATTGCTCCCGGATCTCATCCACCACCGGAGCCAGAGAATCTTCGACGGCATTGTCGGCAAATTTTCCCGGAGCCCAGTAGTCAAAGCGCGCCCCCAGAACGGCGATAATCCCTTTGTAGCGAATCTCATCCTGGAAAAATATGCCGCCTTGCGATGGCCGCGCCAACCAAACGTCACTGCTCGACCCGATACTTGTGGAAGGGGTCGAGGTCGTGTCGTCGATCCGGATCGGCGCTCCGACCCAGGGCCGGCTCACATCGATCCATTGGTATTCTTGCTCTTTGTGCTCGTGGCCGATGCTGAGGAAATGCACCCCACTCTTGCTCTGGTGGGAAAATTTATACCGCAGCGTATACTCTTGCGCGTGGTGGTTGTGCCAAAGGGTGCCCAAGCCGTCGTTGTTAAACAAGCCGGGACCGGGAAACACGTACACTACGGAATCGGCGGGATTGAAGACGCTCACCGGGTCGGTCACGATCGAGGCAGGATCGTTGATGCGGTCCACCGTGGACTCGCGAAACGGCCGGCCATTTGCATCCGCTTGCAGCAGGGTAAAGAGGCGACCGGCACTCACATCCAAAGTCCAGCGCGAACTGTCGAGAATCGTCTTGAAGTTCACGATGGTGAGATTCGAGTGGTGCGTGTAGGTGTTCGCATTGTCCAGGTTGAGGCTGTAGCGATACGGAAAGCCCGGCTGAAGGATAGCGTCGTTGCCCACCACCTGCAGGGTACGGTTGTTCTGGTTGATGTTGAGGCTGTGCTGGTTCGTGACCGACAGCTTCATCCCCGGACGGATGTTGTAGGTCAGTTTGATCGTATTGGCCCAGCGGTTGTCCTGGCGCGGCGCCCACAGCGAATCATTCGTGAACAGTGAACTGTGCAATTGGTCGGCGACAAACCCAAAATAGGTGTCCGAGAGGCTCATGTCCGCGCTGGTAAAGAAAGACAGCTTGCCCTTCGTGAAGGGCACCGGACCACTGAACGAAGCACTCGCAACGTCGGTATTCCAACTGAAGGCCGTGTTTGGGCTCCAGCCCAGATTGTCCCGCTGCCAACTCAACTTGAAGTCGTACTTGTCGCCCCCTTCGCGGATGCGGGTGTTGATGACCCCGGCGGTGCCATTGCCGAATTCAGCGTCGCCCCCACCAGTCACCAGATCAATATTTTCGATGGACGAAGCGGAGACATTTACCCCGAGCCCGGTTCCCGCGAGTGGATCCTTGGCGGAAATGCCCTCCACCAGATAAGTAGTTTCGTACACCCGCCCCCCCCGGATTTGGATGCCGTCCGGCGTCAGGTTGACCCCGTTTTCGTTGGCGATGACTTCGGTGACGTCGCGGTAGCTCGATTCCTCGATGAACTCCTTACCGACGCTGATCTTCGATTGTCCCGATTCCAGGTCCACAAGTTCAGCCTGCCCGATGATCTCGTAGGTTTCCAACGTGTAGGAAGCCGACTTCATGGCGCCATTCAGCGTCGTGGTTTGCCCCGCTTTGATGGTCTGGCCGGTGTAGATGGTGGATTTATATTCATCCATGAAGAAGACCACCGAATAGTCCCCCGGCTTGATGCCCTTGATCGTGTAGTTGCCGTTCCCGTCCGACAGCGCCCCGTAGTACGTCCCTTTGATCGTAATCTTCGCGTAAGGGAGCGGTTCTTTGCTTTCGGCATCGTACACTTTGCCGGTCAGGGTTCCTTCCTGGGCAAGGGCGGTTCCTCCAGCACCCAGGAATAGCAGCAAAGCAATTCCGATATATCTACCAATTGAATTCATTCAGCAACACCTGATTAAAAAAGTTTTCCAATTCCTGAGGCCGTGCATACACTTGTTGCAATTCGACCGAAACAATGACCATATTGATGTTCCCGCTCCCGTTGCGGGTCAGCGCGCCCATCGCGGTGGGGCCATTGTAGCTGGCGGGGGCGAAAATCTGGCCGTTGTAAATCGTCTCCGCAATCGATTTCACGTAGATCGGAGTGGCCCGGCCGACGAAAATGCTCGCCTCCAGTGTATCATAATCGGCAGCGAATGCGGCGGTCGGCATCAGCAGACTGTCCAAAGGAAGCCGGGGCCCCAAACCCACAAACGCGCTGTCGATCGGAGTGAATTCGGTAATCGCCGAACTCGAATTGTCAAAGTCAGTTGGAAAACTGGTGCTAATCAGAACTTTTCCGCCCCCGGTGAGGTAATTCTGCACTGCGGCAGCGGCATTTTCTAAAATCGACACCTCAGCGGTACTTCCGTACCAAAACACCTTGTCGTAGAGTTCCAACAGAAAAGAAAAAGTCGGAATCCACAACTGGGGGATATTGGCGCCATTGTCCCGGGTCAGGTCGATCCGGTCGTAAGACGCAAACAAGGGCGACAAAGCCTGATCGTACACTTCCTCCGGCGTTGGAGTACTGCCACTGTTGTGGGCATCGACGAGCAAGAGATCGCTGGTTTTTCGCTTGTAAAACAATGCGCGCGAGGTATCCACCACGCTTTCCGCACCAGCGGCATCGCGTGCTTTCAGGTAAAAAGTGTTGTCCCCTTCGAGGTTGAGGCCCGCAATCGCATTGGGCAGCAGATCCGCCTGCGGACCCACAAAGACATTGGCCGAGGTGATTCCGGTAAAAGCCGGATCCTGTGGCACGAGGGTCACGGTATTCACCGTCGGCTCGAAGGGATACCAAGGCCCATTGTTCAGCTTGAGGAAAACGCTGTCGAGGTTATTGGCCCCGTCCGAATCGTCTACGTCGAAGAAAATGGTCATCACCACGAATCCGGTATCCGGCAGGGTCCGCACCGTGTCAAAGATCGCCGTGGGCGGGGAATTTTTGATGGGCACCAGCAGATAAGCCGGCGTTTCGTCCCGGGCGCCGTCATTGTCGATGGCCCGGACGAAGAAATCGATATCGGTCGTGTCCGAACCCGCCGTAAGCGAGAAGTTAAAGGTGCTGTCGGTGGAAGTCACCTCCGTCCAGTTGGTGCCATCCAGCGACAATTCGTAGCTGGTCACGTAGCCGTCCACATCGGTTCCCAACCAATGCAGCGTGACTTCGCTGCGGAGGCGTTCCTCGCCGACCAGGTTGATCTCGGTGACCGAAATCCGCGTGTCGGGGGCGGCGTTTTGCTTCAGGCTTCCGCGGTCGCAAGCGGTGATCGCCGCGACCAACAGCGATAAATAGAGTATAGATCTCTTCATGGTGAAAGAAGCAGGGAGGCATTCACCGAACGCCTCACCCACAACGTATTTTGCGGATCCGGTACCTTACCAGATTTTGTTGATCTTGACCACATCGATCAGGCCGCTTTCGGCGGTGACCTTGACGATGTAGTTGCCCGGAGCCAGGTCCGAGGTCTCGATAGTAGTTTCACCCGAGGTATGGTTCAGGGAAATGACCTTCAGGTCGCGGCCCATCACGTCGTATACCGTAGCGGTGACGTCTTCCAGGACACCTTCAAATGCGTACTCCAGGTTGAAGCTGCTGGTAAAGGGATTCGGGTAAGCTTTTACTTCTCCGAGTTGTGCCGCATCGACACTCAAGCCGCAGGGACCAGTAAAGGCAAAGTCCGCATTGTTGCGCGGGGTCAGCTTGAAGTTGCCAAAGGTGTAGTCCATGATCCCGGTGATTCCGGCAAAGTCGTCGCAGACATTCACTACAATCGGCGCCACATTCATGGTTCCGTCCGTGGTCGCCCACTGGGCATCGTTCACGTAGGAGACATTCAAAGAAGAACGGGCGGTATTGGTTACGCGACCGGTGATTACACGACAACCGTTCTGCGGGTCAAAGCAATCGTTTCCCACCCGCCACTCGGCGAAGTTGTTGGGCGCATCCACGTTCTGGTCGACGACGGTGAGGCACTGGTTGGCATTGGGATTGGCCAGGGTGACGAGCATCGATTCGTAGGGCTCACCATCGGCGAAACTGTAGCTCGTGAAATCCACCGGATCGAGGGTGACCGGATTGATGGTCCCGGTGCCATTGGCGGTTACACTGGTCACCGAACCGAGGGTTGTAAATCCGAAGTTTTCTTCCACCGTACCGGTGACGGTCACTTTCTGGCCGACAGTCAGCGTCGCGAGGGCCGCATTGCCGGTGAGCAAAAGACCCGCCCAGGCCAATTCATTTTCCTGCTGGATGTAGACAAAGCCAAGGTTGGTCGCTTCGGCGGAAGCCGTGACCACTCCTTCTACGGTCACGTCCAGGCCCTGGTAGCCCGAGTTGGCGCTGGCAAAGGAGCTGGGGACGAACTGCACATCAAAAATGGTCGTGCCATTGTCGCGCACCGTGTAAAAGATGGGATCCGACTGCGAAGGCACCGCCGGGACACAACTGGTATTGCTGCTGCTGTCGGTGGCACAGACATAGTACTTGACAAAAGCGCCGTCAGCCTGGGCGGGGATGTCCGCGCTCCAGGTACCGCTTTGCGTATTGCCCGTCTGCAAGGCCATGGCGACCGTGGTGTAGGAAGTATTGGTGATGCCCACTGCGTAGTTCAACTCCGCGGACTGGATGCCGTTGAGGTCGGAGATGTCCGCCGTGACGGACACAGTCTGGGCGGAAGTCGGCGTGACCAAACTGCGGTTGACGTTCACGATGGTCGGAGCCGCCGCGTTCAGGTCGTAATCGTTGGCGTCCGTGGGCGCCAGTTCGTAGCCGCGGCCATTGGCGCCGGTACAACCGTTCGGAGAGTGGATGATGATCCCCCGGATAAAGTTGTAGGTGTCACCCGGATTCGGCGGAACGAAACTCCCGGGAGGGTTGCCATTGGGCAGGCGCTGGGCCAAAAAGCGGTCAGTGATGTTGAGCTTGTTGCCGTTGCCGTCCTGGACCACAAAGCTCACGCGGGTACCCCCGGCAAAAGGGTCTACCGAAACGACGGTAACGTTCTGTACTTCGATGTAGGAACCTTCCCACTGCTCACCCGACGGGAGCAAGTTTTCCTGGTTGACATCATTCAGATCGGCGACGTTCACGACCGTCGGCTGGATTGCGGCACCCGCACCGAGAATCGTGATGTTTACCCCGGAGAGCGGGATCAACTCCGTTTCGTGGTCGGCAAATTCGAAGACCACCCCGGTCATTTCGATGGAGTCACCGGCGATCAGGTTGGCCATCCCATTGGTGTTGGGATCGTCAAACTGGATCACGTCCAGTCCGGAAAAAGAGCCGTAACCGTCGCGGACCCAGATCTGGCCGCGGTTCGCGTTGGTGAGGGACGAGATATTGGACGGGGTCACGACCACGCCCTGCACCCGTACGGTGTCATTGTTGAAGGTCGAGGAGTCCGAGCAAGCCGCAAGGTCGGCGGGTGTTCTCATCTGGATGTCCTGAATGGTCACCAGCGGATAGGTCTGCGCCTGCGCACCCATTCCCAGGACAAACAGCAATGCAAAAAGAGGTAAAATTTTTCTCATAACTGTACTAAAACTCATTTGATCACTACAAACTTTCCTTTGAAAATCTCGCCCGAACCCAGGTCTTTGACTGAGAACAGGTATATGCCACGGGCGATGATCTGGTTGTCTGCCGACAGCAGATCCCAGGCGTGCTCACCCCCCGAGAATTTCGTATTGGTCGTATCGGAATAGGTCTCAAACCAGCGGATGTCGCTGCCGTTGTAGCTTTGGTCATGGACAAATTGGTCCACCAAATCGCCCGCTACGGTGTAGATCCGCACTTCGCACTCGTCCGGCAGATTGGCAAACATCACTTTGCGGTCCTCTTCCAACGTACTCGCACCTTCCCAAGAAGCACCCGCGTAATACGGATTCGGATACACAAAGGGATCCCCATTTTCAAAGCCATCGTTGCCGCTCTTGCCGGGAAAAATCCGCTGAAGATTGGCCAATGGGCTGGATTCCAGCGATTCCAAATTATTTACGACCTCACCTTCGTCAAATGCGGTCACCGCCACCGCGTGCTGCCAACCGTCCTGCACGTCATCGAAGACGAACCGGTAGTAGTACTGGGTCGTGTCGCCGGGAAAGGTGACGGGTTGATCCAGGGCCACTGCGGCAAAACCAGTGTTGAAGAACAGAGAATTGCCCGCCTTGTCGTACTCGCCGGCCCGCTTGAGTTCCGCTGCAATGTCTACCACGTCCTTCACGTCAAAGCCGACCGCGGTTTTGTAGACCCGGTAGCCCTCAAAATCACGCCGGCTCGAAATTGGATCGACGGAAAATTCGGCGTTGTTGCTCCAGTAAATTTCAATTTGGTTGTCGCCCGGCTCAACGTGCACCCGCGGGACATCTGGCGGAGCCGGTAAGATGAAGCGGTCAATCACCCCGTCATTGTCCTTGTCTTCGCCCGGATCCAGAACGCCATTGCAGTTGCCATCCTCACCGTTATAAGCCGTCTGGGCCCAACCCGCATTGGTGATGAGATTCGTCCGCTGCTCATCGGTGTCCGCGGGAATGGGGTTGCCGTCGCTGACCCCTTTTGCCGCGACAATCGCGAAGGCAATGTCAATCGACTGGCCCGGAGCCAGAGTCGCGTAGGGACCCACCGAGACCATGTGCGTGCGGTTACTGGCCGCGCGGATATTCGGGAGGATCTGGGTCTCCCATTGGTCCAGAAAATTGAGGCCCGCCGTCATCTTGCTGTAACGCGCATTGTCGTCCGGCGGGAAAAAGTAAAGCGGATCGCTGGAATTGTTGAACTGCCAAGTGTTGAAGTGGACCTTAAAACCGGTATCTACTTTGGGGTGACGGAATCCCGTAGCATCTTCCGACCCCAAGAATTTCGTCGAAATATAGGTCTGGGTGAAGGTGGAAAGGTCAGGGTCACCGTCAAATTCGTACCCCAGGTACAATGAATCCAGATAACCGTTTCCGCCCCGCGTGTAAAATCCCGACGAACCCACCGGCGTAATGTTCAGATTGCGGACCACACAGTCGGTCCAGTAACCCAGGTAGAGGTCCTCCAAAAAATCGTTCCCAATGTTGGTGATGCGGAAGTTGAGGATGACGAAAAAATTGGCGAAGGGAAAGTTCCAGTTGTAGGTCTCCATGTGGACCCCGACGTTCAGGGGATTGTCGTGGCCGAGGATTTGGGTCTGGGTGCCCGGTACGAAGATGGCCGTGTCCGAAAAGTCCGCAATAAAATCTTGGTGAGAAACCGCATTGGGGTTGAACACCGGCGAGTCAAACAGGGAAGATTGCTCCCCGAGTTCCGAACCGACCGGCGCGGTAAATTCAAATCCAGCCCGACCCGTGGTGTAACCGGTGCTGGCGTCAAGGGCACCGGTCGAAACCGCAATGACGCCACCGTTGATTTTCGCCCCAATCCAGAGCGAACCATCAAATATCGTTTCGATGCCCGAGCCGACGGGGTATTCGCAAGAGGGAAAACCTTCGATATCAAACGAACCATTGAAGGCATTTCCGATAATGCCAAAATTGGAAACGGTCATCCCAATATTGCCCGCAGAAGTGAACTTCTCATCGAAGGATTCCTGGGCATAGAGCAAATTACCGGACAGAAAAGCAGCAAATACAGCGTACAGTAATCTCATTCGGGGCGCAATTTACAATTAGGCGGCGACAATATGCTACGATTGATGTTACTAAGTTATTAACTTTTTTGCCACATTTTCCCCAAGCATTCGGGGGAGAAAATGTGCATAAGTAGTTGATAACCCAATTCTTAGCCGGGACTCCAACTCAACCCAAATTTTACCCCGTTTGGCCATTTACCACTGTCACTCAGCGGTCGGACCGAACATTTTTCCGGGTCACTTGGCGGACAAAATTACCCCTCCGGCGGCCAGATTGTCCCTCCACTGGGGGCAGCCCCGCGGCACCTCCGAGCTTCGTACCCCACCACTGGGCGCAAAATGGATTGGGACCCAAAAATGCCATCCAATTCACCAAATTTTCTATTTTTGAATCGGTATGCAGCGGATCCGATCCATCTACGAGGCGATCTATTATTCCCTCCCCGTGCAGCTGGCTGTGATTCAAGTCCGCTACCAGAAGTTCATTTTGATCAGTTGGCTGTTTCTTTTTCTGGTGGTCACCAATAATTTCGGTCAGGCATTTGGGATCCCCTACTTATTCCTGGAACCAGAGTACCTGGGCGAAGAGAATTTTTACAGCAACTTCCTCCTCGGCATCGGACTCGGAGTGTACATCACGGTGTACATGATCACCTCCTACATCACCAACAGCTACCGCTTTCCGTTTTTGGCCCTGGAGTACCGCCCCTTTTTTGTCTACTTCCAAAACAACTTCCTCATTCCGCTGATATTTCTGGCGCTCTACGCCTACCGCTACCTGAAGTTGAAGCGGTTCTTGTACGGCGATTTTAACTGGTGGATGGTCGGTGAACTCACTGGGGTTTTTGTGGGAATGGCCATGGCCACCTTGTTCATCCTGCTCTACTTCTTTCGGAGCAACCGCAACTTCGTGGACAATGTCGCCGGAGGAGTGGTCCGCGAGTTCAAGGGGCGCCGGGTGATTCTGGAAAAGGCGCGCATGGGAATCGGACTGCGGATCCGCGTGGACAACTATCTGGTGGGGTTCCTGCGCATTCGCCAGCCCGATCCCAATCTTCCGGCCAATTTTCGCAAGGTGGTGGAACAACTCCTGAACCGCAACCACGGCAATGCCCTCTTCCTCCAATTGATCCTCCTCGGGGTGATTATCGTGATGGGGATCCTGGAAGGCAATCCCTATTTCTTGATTCCGGCCGGAACGAGCATCCTCTTGCTGCTGTCGGTGGCGATGATGCTGATCGCAGCTTTTGTCTTTTGGTTTCGGCGCTTGGGACCGGGGGCACTGCTGGTCGCAGTGGGATTTTACTTCGTCCTTGCCTCCATCACCCTGGATCGCTACCGGCATCCGGCCTTTGGAATGAATTACGAGATTGCGCCGGTTCCCTACACCAAAGAAAAATTGTACGAAGTCCACAATGCCGACAACATCCGGCGCGACCGGCAAAATACCCTGCGCACCCTCGATTTGTGGCGCTCTGACTACACCGTTTTCCACGGATCCTCTACCAAGCCCCGGGCCGTCCTGGTCTGCGTGAGTGGCGGCGGATTGCGGTCCGCCTATTTTGTCCTGCGGTCCTTCCAAAAGCTCGACAGCCTCACCCAAGGAAAATTCATGGACCGAACCCGCCTCATTACCGGGGCCTCCGGCGGAATGATCGGTGCGGCCTACTATCGGGAACTGTACCTGCTCAACCGCCTCGGACACGGAATCAACCCCATGAGTCCCATCTACGCCGAACGCCTGACCCGCGATCTGCTCAACCGGGTGGCCTTCAAAATCATTACTGGCCTCTTCCTGCCTACCGCCAAGGAAACCGTCGGCGGATCGAAATACTTCAGTGACCGCGGCTGGTCCTTCGACAACCAAATGGCGAATAACCTGGGGGTGTGGCGGGAGACCCGCCTGAGCGATTACACTGAGCGCGAAGAACTGGCCGTGATTCCCCAGATGATCTTTTCCCCGGTCATCATCAACGACGGCCGCAAACTCTTCATTTCCTCCATGCCCGCCACCTACCTGACCCGGTCCCGGGCGCCCGACGGCACCCTCAAAGAAGCCATCACCGGCGTGGAATTCTCCCGCTTCTTCGAAGAGCAAGGCGCGGAAGACCTCCTCTTTGCCACAGCCCTGCGGATGAATGCTTCCTTCCCTTTCATTACCCCCTACGTGCGCCTCCCTTCCGATCCCCCGGTTCAGATCATCGACGCCGGGGTCGCCGACAACTACGGCCTGGAAACCGCCGCCCGCTACCTCGAACACTTTGGGGAATGGTATTTGCAAAACACCGACAGTGTCTTTGTCCTGCAAATCCGGGACAGCAAAGCCGAATACGCCGAGGTCCCCAAAAACAGCCCCCAGAGCACCCTGCGCCAGTTGCTCGACCCCATCCGGGCGACCTACGGCGCGATCAGCAAAAGCAACGAGTACGAATCCATGCACTCCATCAACCGCATCGAGAATTCTCTGCCCGACAAGATGGGTTACGGTTGTTTGCAGTACGCTCCGGTAGGTTCGAGCGGCCTGAAAGCATCGATCAGTTGGCACCTGACCAGCAAAGAAATCGAGGCCATCGAAGCTTCCCTGAACGATTCCCTCAACCAGGCCCTCCTGAACCAGGTTGCGCACTTTCTGATGACCGAATAGAAAAAGCCCCGTACGCGAATTGCGCACGGAGCCCAAAAGCGAAAATTGCCGTGTTACAGTTTCATGATGTACGCCAAAGCGTAGAACGGGGGCATGTTCTCGTGGGCGGCCCCGCCCCCCGCATTCCCGAGGGAGATCCCGGTGGTGCGGACGTTGGTATTTTTCGAGATGATGTTTGACGAACCAGCATCCCCGTGCGACAATTCTGAGGTATTGTTGTGGTCATCGGTGCCGGCGCGCTGCCGGGTGGCGGTCCAGTTGTGGTAGTGACCGGGATCGTTGACGGCGTGGCTGTGGACCGGCATCTGGCTAGCGTCGAGGGTGACCCGCTCGGCACCGCCGGTTGCGCCCTTCCCGCGGTTGCTGAGGCCCTGACCCTGACCGGCGCCCACTACGAAACGGCCGCGCAGGTCCGGAGTACCATTTCCACCATCACAAATCGCCCAGCCACTGGGCACCGTCGAACCGCTCCACATCATGATCATGCCGCGGGTAAAGCGCGAACCACGACTGCGACTTTCCTGGTAAAAGTAATTGGTATTGAAGCCGCTGTCGACCGCGGTGAGGCTGCTGACCCGCTCCACGTAAGCGGGGTTGGAACTGGGATAAGAAATCTTGTTGTCCAGTGCCTGATAATCGAGGACCCGCGCCCGGTGGTTGCTCCGCCAGTGGTAGGTCGTGTTGCCGCCACGCAACCACACGATCACCCGTGTGGCCCGGTATACATGACCGACCCGCCCGATGAAGCGCCCGGTCTGGGCGACATCGATTTCCCAGAACTCCGAACCGTGGCCCCAATTGCTGTTGTGAGAGCGAATGCGGGCCATCAATGACCCCCGCCAGGAGGAATCGATGTGGGTGCTATGTCGGAAAATTTCCAGCTCAAAAATGCCCTGGCTCCACCCCTGATCTTCAAACAGCACCGGATACCAACGGCTGAGGGAACCGCCGACGGTAAATTTTTGCGCGGTGGTTTCCACGTAGGGTGCACTCGTTTTGATCGTGCCCTCTACGTCCAATTTCGCGGTGGGTTCTGGCTTGCCGATGGCAACGTCGCCATCCAGCGTAATCGTGACCGACTCATTTTGGAGCTTGGTGCCCTCTACCCCACCGACCACCGCGGGACCGACTTCGGCATAGATGCCGTACTTGCCCCACGCCGCGCCGACCCGCAGACCACCGCCGTCAAACCGCTCCAAATCGCGGAAATAGGTCCGGCCGCCCTCCTGCATCGTCATCAGGGCAAAGGGCTTCCCCGCAAATCGGAAGGTGGCCTGTTCGGTGTTTTTCCCACCTTCAGCCTGCAATTGGAAGGCAACATTGGGGTTCCAGGTGGCCGCGTGGGTCGCAATTGCATTTGCCCCCCGCGCTTGCACCTCCAATGCCGAATTCGGATGATCAACGTTGATGCCGACACCGCCGGAAGATTTCAGGACCATTTTGTCGTCGCCGTCGTTGGCAATCGCCAGTTCCAGGGTCATCGATTCGCCACCACGGGAAAAATAGCGCAGCCAGGCCGTGTCCCCGCTGCCGCCGTGGGGATCCCGGGGAAACATGATTCCCGAGCGCTCATCGTTGCCCACTTGGGGCACGATAGCGCCCCCGACCACTTGCAAGCGCGCATTGCCGAGGGGAGTCGCCGTCCCGATTCCCATATTGCCGCCGGTGAAATACGAGTCACCTTCGGTATTCAGCGCTACCCGGACATCTTCCGTCCGCCCGGCGAGGTACATCCGTCCCGGCTGGCCGCCGTGGACTGCCGGATCATGGTTGAAATAATAATATCCGCGGCTGGAGTCGAGGTGGTAGTTGCCGTTGGACGGGCGGATAAATACGTGGTGGTCCACATCGTAGCTGTTGAGCTTGATTGAACCTACGCTGCCCGGAACATTCGCGCCGAGTTCCAGGGAAATATTGTCCTGGAGGGCGGGGTAGCGCCAGTTGGAGGTGGAGGGATTTGCGAGGTGGAGCAATGCGTCCGGTCGTTCAGTGCCGATCCCGACACGTCCACCCGAGAAGTAGCTGTCACCTTTGGCATTGAGAAGCACTTTTGCGTCGGCATTTTCCGCACACACGTACACCCTTCCGGCATTGCCCCCGTGAACGCCGGCATCGTAATTGATGAAATAGTGGCCGGTGGACGTATCCAGGTGGAAATTGCCATTGGAGGGCCGGATAAAGGTGAATGCCTCCGGGGTGGTCCCGTGCATTTTGATCGAGCCCACTCCCCCGATGCCAGCCTGCCCCAATTCCAAGGAGATGTGGTCTTTCAGGCCTTGGTAGAGGCCCGCTTCCGGGCTGTCGTTGGCGATGTGGACCTGCGCACCCGGCGCCGGCGTACCGAAACCCGCGCGGCCACCCGAAGTCAAGGCAAATGCGGTGTCCGCCTGATCGGTCCAGCGCCAGGCCAGGGAAGCGTTGTTTGCCGTTCCTTCCGCGTCGACCCGCCAAAACGCCGCCGGATCCCAATCTTTGTGCCGCAGGGCCAACAGATGCTCACTCTGGGCTTTGATGTCAAATGCCGCCACGGGATCGTGGTGATTGACCCCGATGCCACCCCGGGATTTCAAGGCGAGTACATCTTGGACGTTGTCTTCGATCCCCAATTCAAAGGTCATTGATTCCCCGCCCCGGCTGTAATAGCGGATCCAGGCGACGTCCCCGCCACCGCCGTAGGGATCGCGCGGAAAGGTGATGCCGGCATTGTCTCCGGCGCCCACTTGGGGAACAATTGCTCCGCCATTGACTTGCAGTTTTGCGTAGGGCACTGTCGCTGTCGAACCTAGCGCGAGGCTGCCTCCGGTGAACCAGGAAGTGCCTTCCGCCGCCAGGCGGATCCGTATGTCCTCCGCCCGGCCTCCGATGTGGACAATTCCGGGCTCACCGCCGTGGACCGAGGGATCCTGGTTGATGTAGTAGTGCCCCCGGGTGGAATCAAGGTGGTAATTTCCGTTGGAAGGGCGGATGAAAATAAAATGATCGGGATCGTAGCCGTGCATCCGCACCGAGCCGACGTGGCCGGTGCCGGGCTGGCCCAGTTCCAGGGAAGTGTAGGCCCCGATGGTGTCGTATCGCCAGTCTCTTGGGCTTTCGTTGGCGATGTGGACCCGGGCGTTGGGGTTCTCCGTCCCAAAGCCGGCCCGGCCGTCGGCGGTCAGGGTCAGGTGATCGGCCTCAGCTTCGGCCCATTGCAAGGTGAGGCGTTCGCCGCCATCGTTCCCGAAGACATTGAAGCGCCACTTGTTTTCTGGATCCCATTCGGCACGGCGCAGGGCGAGAGCCCGGTGTTCGTGGGCCATGATGTCCAGCGCGGCTTGGGGATACTTGTGGCGCACGCCGATCCCGGTCGGTGATTCGAGCACCAAGCGATCCTCCCCATCGTTGGCGATCCCCAACTCGAGGATCGTGGCTTCGCCGCCGTCATTGTAGTAGCGGAGCCAGGCGGTATCGCCGGATCCGCCGTAGGGATCTTTGGGGAACAAGATTCCGGCTTGCTCACTTTCGCCGGGTGCGGGCATGATTGCACCGCCAACCACGTGCAGACGGGCCCGGGGGTCTTCCGTCCCGATGCCGAGGTAGCCGTTGGCGAAATAGGAAAGTCCATCGGCATTGAGTACGAGGCGCGGATCGCCGTTCCCATCCCCAATGGCCAGCCGCCCGGCCCGCCCTCCGGTCACCGTCGGATCCCCATTGAGCAGGTAAGCACCCCGGCTGTGGTTCAGGTGCGCGGTGTCGGGCGCCGATACCAGAAACAAGAAATCGTCGTTTCCGGCACCCCGCAGGTGCAGCGATCCCACCGATCCGGGGCCAGCGCCGCCGAGTTGAAGGGAAATGTGGTCGTACAACTCGGCAAACAGGTGGGTGTTGGGACTCGGGTGCTGGACATGCAGGTGGGCTTCCGGATTCAGGGTGCCCACCCCAATCCGTTTCTCGGGGCCGGCGGCAATGAACAGGGCCGAATCCCCGGCTCCGTCGGCGATGTTCAGGCCGTGAAGTGCGGAACTTTCGCGGGGATCCAACTCGAAGAGCCAATCGGGGCGGCTTTCGTCCTGATAATCGCGGTTGAATTGGAGGACGGGACGGCGGCCCGAAGAATTGACCGCGGCATCGAGGACCAAAGGATCGCCCGGCAATTTGTAGACGCCGTCTTCTTTTAGGTTGATGGCGGCGTCGATCAGATCGGCGTAATCCTGCTCGGTCGGGACATTGTTGGCCTCAAACCGGCGCTTGAGATAGGTGCGATCTTGGGTGGGGTAGGGCATGGAGAGTTCTATTTGGGTGATTTCTATCCCCCAATGCAGCCTTCCGACGAGGGCAAAGGCGTCGCTCCCAGAATGCAGATTCTGGCCGACGAAGGCACTGGTCGGGTGGGGGATGTCGTTTTACGTTCGGGTTGTTCCGGGCTTCCGTTCCGCGAGGATGGTTCCGGGGATAGTGCTGGTTGATCGCAGTAATTGGCGGCGCTTTTGAATAGGGACGGAGGCACCGGGACGATTCCACAAACCCGCACAGGAAAAGTTTGTGCGGTGGGTCCGGGGGGCGTTGGCGTGCGGAATACGGTGGAAATCTGTTTTTCGCAATTTTGGTCAAGTGGATTTTTCCCGGAAGGGTTTACCTTTGAATCGGAACTCAAACGCTACCGATATGCCTCCCGAATTCACTCCGCTCTCCGTCATCCTGTTCTTCGCCGTGGTCGGTTTTCTGTTCGTGCTCACGGTCATGGGCCTGGCGCGCATCTTGCAAAACAACCAGGTCCCCAACTTTTCCGCGGTACTGTACCAAGTGGTGTTGGGGATGATCGCCTGGATCGGCTTGTTGATGTTTTTGTCCCTGAAAGGGGTATTTCACCGGATGGACGTGTTTCCGCCGCGGATCATGTTTGCGGTGGTGGCCACAATGGGCTTCATTGCGATTTTGGCGGTGAATCGGCGCTTTGGGCAGACCTTGCGCACCATTAACCCAGCTTGGTTGATCTGGCCACAGGTGTTCCGAATCCTGGTGGAAATCGTGCTCTGGCTCAACTACGAAAATGGCGATACTCCGATTCAGATGACCTTTGAAGGGTTAAACTTTGATATCCTGGCCGGGATCAGCGCGCCGATCATCGCCTGGCTGGCCTACGGGCAAGGTCGCCAACGGCACGGCCTGGCGCTGGTGTGGAACTTTGTCGGATTGGCGCTGTTGCTGAATATCCTCACCATTGCCGTGCTGTCGACACCAGCCGTGGGCGTATTGGAACCAGAAAACACCTTTATCGGGTACTTCCCCTTTGCGCTCCTGCCCGGGTTTGTGGCCCCCTACGCGATGCTGCTGCACGTGGTCTCCATCCGGCAACTGATCATACTGCGGCGGGAACAGAAGAGAAATTCCGCCGAGTGAGGGGCGATGCAGGGCGGGAGACGGCGGAGTTGGCACCAAAGAGAAACTTACCGATTCAAAGGATGTATTCTTCGATCCAACGGGGAACTTGGTAGTCGTCGGCGGTTTTGAGGTCTGTATTTCCAACCACATTTTCCGGAACACCTGCTCTCACAAGCGCCGGAAACAGCTTGGTGTAGGTCTCATTCCAAAAGTAAGTCCCGGTCCTCTCGCTAAACCGAACGTGCTCAAAGAGATGACGTTCATCGAGAAAGAGATCCCAATCCTCATTCAGACGTTCAAAAAATCTCACACAACGGTCCCGATCCACTTCTAAACTGGGAATGTAACTCCCATAAGGCAACAAGCAGAGCAAGCCCCAGGTAGATTCCACCAGCCCGTCGTAAAACAACTTGAGCTCTTCCTGAAACGGCTCCATGTCACAGGCAAATTTGAAGTACCGAGCGGGAGAATAAACCCGGAAATGGTTCTGCATACCAATCTGAGGATCTATGTCAAATATGACCCGTTCCGGAGATCCTGGCGGGACTGTTTCCGTGGTGTCGACAAACTCTACTTCGGGAAGCAATGGCCACTGCCTGTCTCTCTTTACCTTGGTCATCCATCGTCCGACTGGACGATGTACTTCCTTCCCGATGCCAAATAAAATTTTGGGAATCTTCATCTCAAATATCATTTATGGAATCGGTATTGCATTCCGAGGGGGAAATAAACGCGATCCCTCGGAGAGAATCAAGTAAATCAGCAGAGCGACCCCAGTCAGACCAGTAACCTCTTCCCAGTACTCCCAATCCCAAATGCTTTTCTCGCTAGGAGCGTAATCAGGGAAAGGGTTAATGATTGGGGGAACAAACCTGGGTTGCGGAATTCCATCTGGTTCAGCGTAAGGGGCAGTGTAAGTCTTCGGTACTTCCTGGGGAACCTTTGTACGCCCCTTCTTTTTGTATTTGTACAAAATTACCCCTGGCTCAGGCGAATAAAACACAGCATATCCATCGGGCATGGGGATTGCACCTTTTGCACCCGGATCATACATTGGGCCTAATTGCATAGGAATACCGGCTTTAAGAAAAATCCGGTGATAATCGATAACTTCCGTCGAAGCTTTAGCGGCACTTTTCCAAGGTTTGATTTCAAAGAGGTTGTGCAAGTTGATATTGGTGATGTCAGGACGCGCCAATAGCTCGGTTGAATCAAGGTTGTCATATCGCGGCACAATCCCGAGTTTTTTATACTCTTCCAAGATTGAAACAATTGGTGTAGAATTGGTAAAAACCTCACTCCCCGAGTGAATGCTCCGATAGTACTCCGCAATTGCTCGGTGCGCTTCATTCCCAATGTAAAAATTCGGATGCTGCTTGCCTGCCGCCCACTTAGGGGGATCCATTTGCTCGATGAGCTGGGCAAATTCTGCCAACAACGCTCCCCAAATGTCAATCAATCCGCCTTTCGAGGCTTCCGCGTACCACTGGATCGGCGCGTAATTGTCCTCCCCGGGGTAGGTCACGTACAAAGTCGTAAATCCGCTGGCCCCGCGGTCCTGGAAGGAATGCACCAATGATTCATATTCCACTTCTCCCGGATCGGGCCCTAAACTTACCTTGTCCGCCGGAACGACGAAAATCCGATCTCCTTCCCGAGCGTAGAACAAGGCGTCTTTTCCGTCCCCAGCCAGCGGAATCCGCTCCGTCCCCGGTGCAATTTCTGTTCCGGGCGACAATTCAGCAGCATAAGGCTCAGCATGGGGCGTCCCGGACCGCGCCTCCAAGTTTTCCAAACGTTCTTGCGAGATGTAGCCGCATTCACCCCGGTGTGCTCCCGAGAGGATTTCGACTTCGATCCAGCCGCCCCGGCGCGCGGTCGCCCGGACTTTGGTGCCTTTGGGCAGATCAGCAGTTTTGCGGGCGTGGTCGGGCGAGGCGTAAAATCCGCTGCTCCACGCATCTGTCCGGACCATCCCAATCCAGGGGAAGTCACCACCTCCGTTTTCCACCTGCGGATCAGCGGCAGAAGCAAACAACTGCAATGGGGGCGGCAGCGCCGATTGCGTGCCGTCCGCTTCAAGAAACTGTGAGGAGCCTTGCCCGTGGGCGAGGCGGTATTCATTTTCGGGCATGGTGCCGAGCGCTTTGGGGTTTATGATGCGGCTTGCGGGCCAGTTTTCTCTAGGGGTTTTACAAAATAGCAAGGATCCGAATAATTGCCGCGCCTAAATTGCGCAATTTATCAACACCTCGGCGGTCAGCAATCGAGAGCGACAAACGGCCCGGCTCCAACAAACCTAATGCCTCCCAAAACCACGGCAGCGATCATCCCACCGAATTCGGCTTTGAACTTTGTCGGAAATCATCGTTAATTGAATGCACAATGCAGGACAATCAATACAACATGCGCTTTTTCCCGCGAACGTTTACACTGCTGGTGCTGCTGGTATTTCTGAGCGGTGCCGCTGGCTTTGGCCAAAAACTCTACCAAAAAAGCTTCGGGCAAGCCGGCGACCCGGCCATCGTCTTCCTCCACGGGGGCCCCGGCTACAATTCGGCTTCCTTTGAGGTAGCGGCGGCGGCAGCCCTGGCGGAGAAAGGCTACCACGTCATCGTGTACGACCGCCGCAAGACTGCCCGCTCACCGGTGAAAAAGGCCAAATTCACCTTCCGCGAGGCCGAAAAAGACCTGAAAAAGGTCATGAAACGGGCCAAAGTCAAAAAAGCCAGCCTCATCGGACACAGTTTCGGCGGAGCATTGGCGATCCGTTTTGCCGGCGATCATCCCAAAAAAGTCGCCAACATCCTGCTGGTCGGCGCGCCCCTGGACTATCCCGCGACCTTCGTAACCATCCGCAATGCTTGCCGCAAGCACTATACCACCGAAGGCGACACCACCAATCTGCGCTACATGACCCTGCTCGACACCATGGACAATGCCCGTCTCGACTACGCCGTCTACTGCTTTGCCCACGCGATGTCCTGTGGCCTCTATCAACCTTCCGTCCTCTCACCGGAAGCCAAGCGCATCTACGGCGACATGGCGAGCGATCCGCAGGCCCGCATCACCATGGACTCGCGCCAAAAACCGGTCAAAGGTTTTTACAATGCCCACCAGTACACCACGCTCAATTTCACTGAGGATCTGAAGGCCATCCTGCCTTCCGTGCCAGTATTCGGCATTTACGGGGCGGAAGACGGACTGTTTGACGATGCGGCCCGGGAAGATCTGTCCGTGCTCCTGGGGAAAAAAGATTTCCGCGTGGTGGACGCCGCTTCCCACAGCGTCTTCATCGATCAGCGGGCCTATTTTATCGAGCTGCTCAATGGATTTTTTCGCCCGTGAGTGAATAAAAAAGAACGCGCCACTGCCCCGAAAGGCAGTGGACACGTCTTCCACTCAGAGAGTTGGATTCCTCTAACATCAAACTTGTTTCGGACCCCAGCGGATCCTCCCGGGACCGCTGAGGTGATTTCGTTAATTCTGGGCAAATTCTTCCGGCAGCGACCCCAGGATGAACTCCGCCGTGGAAGATTCCAGGTAGTAGTCGATTCCGGTCGCCCGGGCAAACAATTCCGCATTGCCGTTGCCGAGGCCGCAGGGCGCGAGTCCCATCGCGGTCGCCACCAAATACATGGTTTGGTAAAGTGAGCCCACGTTTTTGAGGCTGGCCGAATAGCCCATGCCGCGGTACTTCCAACTCAGGCGCTGGAAGCGGGGCGCGTAGGTGATGAGCACTTGGGGATAAACCAATTTTGCCGCCGACATCCACGCATCGTGCAACAAATACTGCACGTATTCGCCATCTTCCCGAACCCGGCGCAAGACGTGCTGCATCGGATCGTAATGGTAAATCCCGCGTTCCAGTCCCACGCATTCGTTCACGGTCAGGTACAATTCCAGCTCATAACTGGCACCACCGTTGGGGTAAGGGCGATTCGACATGTCGTACAAGCGCTCCTTTTTCTCGTCGCGCTTGCTCAGACCGCGCACCCGGGCACTCCGGTAGAAAAACTCCCCGATTTGCTCCAGAGTGATCGGCGTCTTTCCGTATTTCCGAACCGAGCAACGGGATTCCAGCACCACCGAAAATGGCAGGTCGGTTTTCGCAACTTTCTGCATGTCCGGCTTGTACAGCGGGATGACCGGCAAATCGTCCGCCATTTCTTTGAATGCGGGCAGCGGTTCCATTTCGTCCTGAAAAGGGAAGGTCGCCCCCGAGGCCCCGTCGTGGCGGCCCATCCGACTGCGGCTGTGAAACAACAAATCGTGAAACTCCCAGGTCCGAAGGCGCTGATCGGCATCCTCTTCCGTTTGACCGTCCTCCGCGACCTGGGTCAAATAGCCCTGCCCGATCAGCAAAGCAATCAATTCCACAAATGCCGGGGACTTTTCCGCGATGGCGGCATCGAGCACCACGGGTTTGTCGAGTTCGTGCAGGAAAGCCGCCACTTGGGGATCCTGAATCACGAAGCAGGCATAAGCCTTGGGATTTTCCAGCCGAAAGCGGCCGTCATGGCGCCGCATAAACGCAAATCGGCTAAGGAGATAGGCTTTTCCCGGTGCGGGCAGCTCCGCATGGGGGCGAAACAGCGGCGATTGGGAGACCATGATGACCAGCGGATCCGCCGCCGGTCCGATTTTCATCTGCAGGACGCGGCTGGTCCGGGTTTGTTCCAGGAAATAGTACATCAGGGCCAGTTCCGAAATTCCGCCCGCCGCGATGAAAATTTCGGTCATTTCTTTCTCGGTCAGTGCCGTTTCCTGCAAGTGAAAGAGGAGTTTTTCGAGCGCCTCGGTTTCCGATTGGACGGGAAATTCGCCGAGTGACGTGAACAACTTCAATTGGCCGTTGTCGTCTTTTTCCAGCCGGGTGTCCGGCGCAAATTGGTAATGGATTTTGATTTTCATGGCAATTTCAGATGAACATGGGAATGGGATTGAGATCGATTTCGGCGATGGGCGTGTCTCGCCACCCCATCTGCACCGGAACATCGTAGAGGCGGCCCGGACCGAAGCGGGCCCAAAAGTGCCGCATTCCCGGCACGATGACCTTCGCGACCGGCATGCCCACGTCCGGACGGGTTTGGTCCATGATCAGCATTTCCAGTCCTTTGCTTTCGACCCGCGCCTGGCAGTCGAGCACATCTTCCCGAATGTCGTTCCGGAAGGTTTGGGGAAAATCACTCCAGACCTTTTCCGGTTGATCGCTCGCCGGGAGAATGTAGGGCTGGTTGGCCGCGGTGGCATTTTTCCACCAATACAGCATCGCTGGATCATCAAATCGGTAATCCGGTTCGCCTTCGGCCTTTACATGCATGACCGCCGGAATGAACTGGTTAACCTCGGTCAGCGCGCGGGTAAGCGCGATCCGGGCGTCAAAGTGAGCGCCAAAGCCCACAATGATGTCTTCGACATTTTTATCGGTGCGCCGGCTGATCCCGGCAAACACCGGAATCCCAAAGTCGGAAGTGAGGTCCAGCGCCCAGATTTCGCGGTTGAGATCGGCGTAGCGGGCCACGAGATTCTGCATCCAGTCGTCCTGAAAACTGGCGAGGTTGACGCCCGGCCGCGCGAGTCGGTTGTACCACCACAGGGCCACCGCATCCCGTTCCACCAATTCAAAAAAACCCTGCAATATGGCCTCTTCAAGGGTATTCCCGGAAGCATTGCCGTTGGAATCGGCCCAAGTGAAAAATTGGTCCTTTTTCTTGCCGTAGGAAAAATAAAGATAGGCGGTGGGCAGATATTTGTAGCGGTTTTCGGTGAGCGACCACACCGGGCTCCACTCGGTGACCAGATCGGGATCAAAGGCTTCGGGAATCGTTTGGAATCCGCCGGTAAATTGGTTCCACTTCTCGCGAATGGAATACTGATACTCGCTGAAATTCATGCAGGCATTGGGGTGGATCGCGGCGTCGCCGAGATCGCGGTAGCTTGCGAGAACGGTTTTTTCGTAGCCTTCGTAAAGTCCGGAATACCGCTCAATTGCTTCGCAAAGGCCACTTACGCGCGCCTGAATGTCGGATTTTCCTTTTCCGCCCGCTTTGCTGCGAAGACCGCTTTTCAGGGAAAGCAGATCTCGGTAACGCGCGGCGGTATTGTGCCCGGCGAAATAGGAGTGGATCATATCTTCTGATTCGGTGATCCGGCTCAGGTTATTGACGATACCGGTCACGGGAGAAATGTGGTGCTCGTAGCGCTGGAAGGTTTCTTCCGGGGTTGCCGTCCGGTGACCGCCATCTTGGGTAAAGCGTTTGGTTACACTTTGCAAAACGGGGGGCTGCGGCTTTTCCGCGTGGGCGGCGGGATCGCCACAAACCGGACACTGCGGGCGCTTTACGAGATGATGGTGTTGGGTTTGTTGGTGCAACATGCTGTAGGTGAGCAGCTTGTCGGCTAGTAAGGGATGGCTGCCACCGAGGGCAAAAAAGCGGCTGATTTCCAGCGCGGCCAAATTCGCGGAAATGCGCAACGGAGCCGAAGAAATCGCGGAGGCAGTCGGGATGTACGGTGCTTCCGGATCCCGGTCCATGATGAAGGTTTCGACTTCGCGATTGGCGCTCAGGCGCTTGCGCAGACAGGCAAAACACGGTCCGTCTTCCGTCTGGTTGAATACCGGACCGAAGTACAGGACTTGACCACTCGGCTTAAACGGCAACCAAACCTGGCCTTTGGCGCGGTTTTTCCGGTTGATTTCCAGCAGGCGGCGGTCCAGATAGTTTTCTACCACGACGATTTCGAGCGCCGCTTTTTTGCGCAGCGAAATTCCCATTTCGCGCAGTGATTTGCGCAGAGCGCGGGCCGTTTCCGGATTTTGGCTGAGATCGGTGATTTTCACCGTGCGCTCAATTTCCGGCAGGGCCGGATCGTCCTGGCGGGGAAAACGGTCCCAATAGGCGATGGTGGGATCGGAAATCAGGGATTCGTCCTGGATCAGGTAGCCCTTCTGTTTCATGATTTCCAGGACGTAATAGATTTCCGCCAACGGGGCGAATTTGTCTTCCGCGAGGATTTTTTCGACGATTTCGTTGCTGGAATGCTGCCCGTCGAGGTAGGGCGCCACTTGGGCAAACGCTTTGCCGGAAAGGGTTTGTTGTTCCAATTCTGAGAGGAAGAAAAGACCTTCGTCCACTTGCTTCATCGCATAATTGGGATTGATGTACAATGTTTTATCGGAATCCATTGGATGATGGTTGAGTCAATTTGACAATTTCTCAATCTGAGAGGGGAAAAGTGCCCGGAGCGGATTCTCCGGGCGTTTTGTGTAGCTAGGATCAGATGTCGTAGCAACCGACCGTACCGAAGCTGGCGGCGGAACCCAGAGTACCACAAGCGGTACCGGCCGTTCCGAGGGTACCGACGGTACCAAAGCAGCTAAATTCGGCGGCCTGCTCCACTTCCAGACGGGCAGCGGCACTTACCGGCTGAGCGTCGAGGGCAAAGTAGACATTCTGAGAATCGTTTTGCTTTACCACGATTTCGCGGTCAGCGGGAAACTCCAGCCCCATTTGGGCGAGGGCGGCGCGGGGATTGCTCTTCAGGAGCTCTTCGTACTCGCGATCTGCCCATACGCGACCGATCAATTGCGAATAGATCTTAGTCTGATCTTCGTGAGAATATTTAGACATGATGTTGTCGATTTGTTGTTAAAAAATGAAGAAAGGGCTTACAGGTCGGCGCAGCCGAAGGTAAACACGGTCCCGAAGGTACCAGCACAACCACACGCGGTCCCGGCAGTTCCGATGGAGCCACCGGTGCCAAAGGTACCACCTGCAGCCAGCACTTCTGCATCGCGGGCCGTCAAGTCGGCCGGACGCTGAGGAATGATCAGGTGGACGGTTTTCGAGTCGTTGACCACTACATTGAGGGCCTGACCAGACTTCGTGCCGACTTCGTAAGACTCAAGCGCCCCTTTGGGGTTTTCGATCATCTGGTTGCGGAAATTTTGGTCCGACCAGAAGCGGGCTTGCACCTGGGCATACTTCGACAAAGCACCGTCGTGCTGCTCTGATTTGGTAATACTCATGATTTAAATAATGAAGGTTTGAAAAATGTGAGAAAGCATAGCAGGTCGCTTTCACAGGCCTGTTTGAAAAACGTTGCTATAAAATTTTACCTAAAGATTGTGTGAATTAATAGGTTTGTTTTTTGAATCTTAAATGCTGGAGGTGTTTCCGAGTGGTACAGTTCAAAAGTCGGCATTGCTTTTGACACCTCGTGTCAAAAACTGGGGTTGTTTGTAATTTTTCTGGCACTTTTTTTCCATCCGATTGAAGATCAGTCATTTCCCAAAAATCTTTGTTTTTCGAACGCAGACACCGATTTTCAAGGCGCAATCGGCGTTGGTTTTCGCCGAAAATGGTGCTTGTCCCCCGGCCCAAAATACAAATCGGGGACGCCGCGTGCGACATCCCCGATCTTGGCGATTCCCAAGTGGAACCACGCTTCATCCAATCATCAATTTTTTGTGAGAATCATCCGCTTGGTACCGGCGGCTTGTCCATCTACGATAAGGGTGTAGAGGTACATACCGGCATCCAGAGAAGCGCCCGTGATGTTCACGGAGCCTTCGCCCGGCTTCAGGTTGTTGAAGCGTGCGATTTCCTGGCCCTGCAGATTGTAGACATTCAGCACCACGTCCGAAGCCGTGCGCACCGTAGTGTAACGGATTTCGGTATCCTGGTCAAACGGATTCGGCACGTTCTGGAAGAGGACATTGCTCTCCAGGTCGTTCAGGCCGGTGGCACCCTTGCCCATGCTCGTGTTGAGCAGAGCAAGCTGCGCCTTGATGTTTTCCAGTTCGGACTGCAATTCGTCGTTGCGGGCTTTTTCCGTTTCCAGTTGGGTCTGCTGCTCCTGGATCGCCTTGGTAAGGACGGGGATCAGCATCGTGTAGTTCACGCTTTTCAGTTCAAAGTTGGTCGCTCCCGGCTCTTTGAGGTTTGCAATTTCCTCCTCGTTCAACTCACCCACGGAAGGATCAATCGGGTGGACCACTTTGCTCACCATTTCCGGAAACACTTCTTCCAGTTCCTGAGCGATGAAACCGTGGTTCAGACCGCGGTCCAGGTTCATGAAATCAAACTTTTCCGTATTGAATTCATAAGTCGTCGGACGCAACTGCATGATGCGGTCGATGGCCTCGGTTTCGTTTTCGATGTTCTTCTTCAGGCGGCGATCCGAAAGATGGGTCAAGGTGCCCGTCACGAATACATCACCATCAAAGAAACCAGCAAAACCGGTGGCACCCGAGCCACAGAGATCGACTCGGCCGTATACTCCGTAGGCAACGCCACTGCACACGACACCTTCACCAAACAGACCGTAGGCTTCGCCTTCTTCGATCTTGCCGAGGCCATACGTACCGTAGCCGACACCCAAACCAGTGCCGGCGGTAAATGCGCCGAACTTGCGGGTGTTGGAACCATTGGAAGCGGAAGACTGGAGTCCGTAGATCGTTCCACTGGAGCGCCGATTCCGGATATTGCCTCCATTGACTTCAGCGTCGCTGGTACCGACCTGAACGTCCAAGCGTCCCTGCGGGTTGGCGGTATTGATCCCCACCCGACCAGCAGCAGTCATGCGCATTACGTTGAGTTCGCCGGCAGAACCACCGAAAGGATTGTTCACAAAGTTGAAATCAAGCTCACTGGTGGAGCCAAGCCCACCCCACTGAATTTCGAGTTGACCATTGTCTTCCAAAGAGAAGGTACCCAGATTGCCACCCCACTGGATGCGCATCCCGTACACCGGAAGCAAGGGACCACCGGGACCAATCGTCGGTTGACCGATTCCGATCCACTGCTCGCCCGGTCCAAAGGTGCCGAACGTACCGGCGACTTGTTCCTGAGCAATCTGACCGCCAAACGGGTTTGTGTCAAAGAAGTTCAAAGTGTTTCCACCCGGTTTGCCGGGCAACTGCGCATTGACCGCAGTCGCGCTGAACAACAATGCAATGGCGACAAGCAATGTTTGAATGGACATGTTCAATTTCTTCATAATTGAGTTAAAATGGTTTAGGTTGATGAAGTACAAGCATACCGGCAAACCTCCGCATTCGACTAAGAATCGGGTAAACACAGGATACAATCCTCCCGCAAAACATTTAGAATGAATTTATTCCAAGCGATTTACCTCCATCTGGGCCCGAAATTTTGTTGGGTCAAAAAAAGACAGAGTGGGCGGACAACAATAGCGCCGACTTCAAGCGGGCCGGTATTGCCAAATCAAAATGTTAAAAGGACAAGGGTATTTTTTGACGTTTCGTTTCTTGCGTAGCGATCTTTCTGATTTTATTCAGTTGATCCTATCAGATTGGAAATATACGACAATAATTTGTTTTGTTCAACCTTTTCCCATAAACATTGAACATTCCGTTGAACAAAACGGGCATGACTGCTGTCTGACGCAGGTAACGGGTACATTTACCGATTTGAGCTATTTTTACTGCATGGAAATTTCTCCGGCAAATACTTCGACCATCGCTGTCGTCGGCGGGGGTGCGGCGGGGTTTTTCGCAGCGATCACCTGTGCGGAAAATGCCCCACATCTCCGGGTCATCCTCCTGGAGCGCGCCGCCAAAGTCCTCGGCAAGGTCAAGATCTCCGGCGGAGGCCGCTGCAACGTCTGCCACGCCGAATACGATCCGCGAGAACTCGCCAAAGCCTACCCCCGCGGCAGCAAAGCTTTGCTCGGACCCTTCCACCGGTTTTGTAGCGGCGACACCCAAGGCTGGTACGCCGAGCGCGGCGTCGAACTCAAAACCGAAGCCGACGGCCGCATGTTTCCGGTGACCGATTCCTCCCAAACCATCATTGACTGCCTCACCCAGGCAGCCACCCGAGCCGGCGTCGAAGTCCGCACCAAAACCAATGTCGACGCTCTGCAACGCCAATCCGATGGCCGCTGGCGGCTCTCCGCCGGCAAACAACCCTTGACCGCCGACCGCGTGCTCCTGGCTCCCGGCAGCAGTCCCCGCCTCTGGACCGCCCTGGCACAACTGGGACACACGGTTATCCCCCCCGTGCCCTCCCTGTTTACCCTCAACATCGAGGACCCCCGGCTCGAAGGATTGGCCGGAATCGCCACCGAAGGCGAAGTCTGGGCCGAAGGTACCCGCCTCCACGAAAGTGGGCCGATCCTCATCACCCATTGGGGCCTGAGTGGACCGGCAGTACTCCGGCTCTCGGCTTGGGGAGCCCGGGTACTGGCCGAGAAACGGCATCAGTTTGGGCTGCGGGTCAATTGGGTTGCGGGACATACTCCCGAAACCCTGTTCACGGTGCTGCAGGCCCAGCGGCAGGCGGTGCCGCGCCAAGCGGTGGCCCGGCGTTCTCCCTTTGGATTGCCCGGCCGGCTCTGGAAGCGACTGGTGGAGGCATGCGGTATCGGAGAGCAAATCCGCTGGGCCGAAACCAGCAATGTTTCTCTGCGCAAATTGGCGGAAGCACTCGGCGGCACCCACTTTCCGGTAACCGGCAAAAGCACCTACAAAGATGAATTTGTGACTGCCGGAGGCGTCAAGCTAGCCGAAGTAAATTTCAAAACCATGGAAAGCAAGCAGTTCCCCGGACTGCATTTCGCCGGAGAAGTCCTGGACATCGATGCCATCACGGGAGGGTTCAACTTCCAAGCCGCTTGGACCACCGGCTGGATCGCCGGAAAAGCGATGGCTCAAATGGAAGTCAATGAAAAGAGGGGAAACGGAAAGGGACCGGTAGGGGAGACGCAAAGCTAAATTTGGGTTTTGTATAGCCGCGATTGGAGCTCACGACAAGAGGGAAATCAGGAGTGTCTGTCATGTTCGTTATATTTATACAGTCAGCTTTGCCTTCCACAGGCCGGCCTTTTCCATCATGGCAGGTTTGTAAGTGGTCATTAGGTATGCCGCGACTTTTTCCGGAAGCTGCTAGGCTCTTGCACGGAAAAGGGTATAATTTTTTTCAAAGATCAAGCGCCGTATCCGGCGGTTTTCGACGTTTTCACTCCGGGGAGTTGAGCAGCAGCGCCCCCAATTGAAGGGCGTTGCTGTCTCACTTGAGCGATGGTAACAACCAAAGTCCCCGCTTTTTCTTTGGTGCCGCCCTATGTTGTGTTTGTCAACTGATAATACCCAAAGAGCGATAGGTTGCGGACACCAATGAGTCATTCAGTGAAACGTTCGCTTCGTATTGCAGGATCAAACGGTGTGATTCAATGAGCCTCGCCGCTTAACCTTAACAATCTGATAGCAAAGTATACCGAACCTCCGTGCGAAAAAACTCCACTTTGGGCAAGGGGAATGCGGATATTTGCGTATATTTCACACAAATCGAGTTCAAGCTCAGCACCTTAACGCCACACTTAGCCAACTTAGCGTCCTTGTTTTGAAAGGCACTACTGCATTCCAACTCATCCACAACCTCCCAGCCAAAGAACTGGAACGACTGAAGTTTGCGGTAAAACCGGACGCAAACGGCCCCCTAATGGGGCAGATCATTGAGGCATTTCGCACCGCCGATGCCTACGATGGCGCGGCCCTGTTGCACCTGCTCGGAACCTCCAAACACAAGAAAAACAAGCTACTCGACGAATTGGGAAATCTGGCACTGCGGCTTATTGGCAGTGACGATCCCGAAGGAAAACTCATGGATGCAGTCGTAGCGGTACGCAAGCTCGTCTTTCAGATGCACAATGCCGGAGCGATTCCTCTTTGGCGCTGGGCCATGGCCGAAGCGGAGCGCCTGGAAAAATTCGCGGTGATCCGGCAATTGCACGAGCTGGCCTGGATCGTAACGACACCCCTCAAATTCTCTGCGATGTCGGAAGAGGAAGCTCTGCGCAAACACCAAAACTACCTCGGCTACCTGGACCTGAAAAGTCAGCTTGACCGGATCAAGCAACCGGGTTGCACCGCCGAAGACCGGACGCGCATTCTCCAGTATGTCGGCCAATCACCTCTCCTGCAGTCGGTAGACGCCGCGCAATCCCTTCGTGCCCAGTGCGCCTACTGGCATCTCCGGGCTTCTCTGGGCAAATACCGCCGCAACTACGCCGAGGCCGCTGGTCCTCAACGCAAGTTGATCGCCCTCATTCAGGCCCATCCCTGGCTCAAGCAAAGCCGCGACTTCTTTTTCACCCGCGAAATGATCGTTTTGTCAAACTACCTGGCGATTGCCGAAGACCTGTCCAGTGCGGAAAACATCGTCTTTCAAGTGGGAAATGTCGAAAGTCCCGAACGGCGCACCGAATGGGAAAAAATCGCCCAGTTGTACCCCTATCGGCTGCAATTGGCGCTTTGGCGCGGAGATGAAGACGCGGGACTCGCCGAAATCACCAAAATCGAAGCCATCATTGAGGCGTATCCGGAACTCGATCCCCGATTCGTCACCCGCAACCGGTATTTTGCCCTGTACTTCTTCATCGCGGCCGGCAAAATCGATGCTGCCGCCCGGCAAGCGGCGGTCATGCGGCGCAAGTATTCCGCCAGTGATTTCATTCCCTGGGGCTACGAATTTACCCGCCTCCTCGAATTGGTCGTGCTCTACGAACAGGGCGAATGGGACGACATCCCGCAGAAAGTCAAAAACTTCCGCAAGCTCCGCGAATACAAAGGGAATCAATTCCTGAAAACCGCCACCGGCATGATCGCCCGTTGCTCCAATGCCCCTACACCGGAAAAAGTCGCCCGGCTACAAGGCAATTACCTGCAGCAATTGGAATCGATCCGAGCAGAAAAAAGCGGCCTGTTTTTCAGTTGGTTTGACTTGGCAACCTGGCTGGAAAGCAAACGCGACGGGGGGACGATGCTGGACCGGTTTCGCGCCCGGGCCCTCCGCGAAAATAACGTCCGCCGTACCGCCGTCTGATTCTAATCCCTTGACGTACCAAATCCCTCCGGTCCAAGCTTCGTGCACCGGCCCGCAGTCGGCGTTCAAAAATACGCCGGTCACCGCGCGAGACCTCGTGTCAGCCTCCGGGTAAATTTCCTTCCTTGTTCGCAATCAAATCGCCTTCGACTTAACCCAAAAATCGCATCTTCTCAGCGCACTTGACCCAAATGGGATCCGGTGCCCCTGCCCAGCTTTACTACAAAACCCACTCACTGGAATGCGCAAGGGCACCAAATCCTTCGCACTTATGCGTAATCCTCAATCGTCGCGATCAACGGATTGCCATCCGCTTTCTTCAGGATCACCGTGTAGGTGCAGTCGCCATTGTCGACGACAAACACGCGCCCTTTGGTATATAAATCGAGTAAGGCGCTGTAGGAAATGTCCCACCGGAAACCAGCAGCTTCGAGCACACGCTTTTTGACGGCACTCGGTTCCACTGCCACTTCCAAAAGCTCCGTGGACTGAGGGGTAAAATTGCGGGCTGGGATCGTGCCCAAAGAGAACAGCCCTGCGATCATCAGGGACACAAAAATCTGCGAACGTTTCATAACGTTGGTGGTTTTTACTGTTGACAAAAATAAATGCCCACTGACCGTGGGCGAATAGGGTAAGGTACGAAATTATCGTGCATTAGAGGCAGGAAAGACGACATTGGGAGGGGAGAACGCCGGGCAGCGCCGCAGCAAATCGGGGGACAACTTCCCCCAAAACGTCGCCCATTTCCTGCGCCTGGATCGGAGCAGAAATGGGTCCGAGCGAAGGGGAGCAAAGGTCCGGGGCGAAAAGCAATTTTCCCATGCCGGGCCAGGTGCGCAGCTCCTCGCGCCGGGCCAGGAAACCACCCAAAATCCACCGTGGTAGGACAAAGCAAAGACCGACCCCAAAAGTGCCATTTCGGGAGCCAGGTGGTTGAAATTTGGGTCACTTCAACAATATCCCCGCCAGGCGGTCCGACCCCACTTGACCGGACCACGTCTCCCCCCGACCCGGAATGGAAACGATCTGCAAAAAACTTCGCTTTTAACGGCAGAAAAGCGGATAATTTATTTATATTCAGGTTCCAAAATAGATTAAAGCTCAGCGATTTAAGTTGATTTCAGCAGCATTAGGCCCCTTGTTTTGAAAGGCACCACCGTATTTCAATTGGTCAAACACCTCCCCGACAAAGAACGGGGCCATTTGCGCTCGGCTTTGCAGTCGGGGCCAAATGGTCCGACCATGTCCCGAATCATCGATGTTTTTCTCGCTTCTCAAGCATACGACGAAACTACCCTGCTCAAGCGGCTGGGCGTGACCAAGCAAAAGAAGAACCGCTTGCTCGATGAGCTGGGCGACCTGGCCCTGCGGCTGATCGGCCATGCCGATCCGGAAGGAAAGTTGATGGATGCGGTCGTCGGCGTGCGCAAATTGACCTTCCAGATGAACAACGAAGGTGCGATCCAACTCTGGCGCGGAGCCATGGCCGAAGCCGAGCGCCTGGAAAAGTTCGAGGTGATTCAACAACTGCACGAACTGGCCTGGATCATTACCACGCCCTTCGAGCACGAAGCCATGTCCGCCGAAACGGCCATCCGCAAGCACACCAATTGCCTCGCCTACCTGGGACTGAACCAGCGCTTGAGCGCGACCAATTCTCCGGATTGCACGCCCGAGCGCCGGGCCATCGTGATTCAAAATGTGCGCAACTCTCCTTTGATGGAATCTCCCGGCCAGGCCCTATCCGTCCGCGCCCAGTACCTCTACTGGCGCATCCAGTTGCGGCTGAGTACCTTTTCCCGGGACTTTGCCGCTGCGATCCGTCACCAGCAGACGGTCACGACCCTGCGGGAAACCTATCCCTGGATCAAACAGAGCCGGGACTTCTTCTTCACCCGCGAACTGATCGCCCTTTCAAACCTCAACTCGATTGCCGAGAACTACGAGGAAGCCGAGCGGATCATCTTCCAGGTCGGCAACCTGAAGAGCTCAGAAAAGCGGACCGAATGGGAAAAGCTTATTCAGCTCTATCCCTACCGCATCCAACTGGCGATCATCCAAGGCAATCTTGCGGGGGGCGACGTCGCTCTGCAGGAAATCTTAACCATGGTGAAACCACACGCCGGAATCCACCCGCAATTCGTAAGCCAAAACCTTTATTTCGCCCTTTATTACTGTATTGCAGCGGCAAAATGGGATGAAGCAGGGAGGCTGATCGCTTCCCTGCGCCGGTTTCGGCAGAGCGAATTCATCGCCCGCAGCTACGAAATGTACCGCCTGCTGGAAATCATTTTGGCCTTCGAAAAAGAAGACTACGATGACATTCCCCGCATGATCAAGAATTTCCGGAAGCTCGGCCCCTACAAGGAAAATCGGTTTTTCAAGTTGGCCGCGGGGGTTCTCTCCCGCTGTTCCAATCCCGGCAATGCGCAACGGATAGATCTGCTTTACGCCAATTACCACGCGGAATCGCAGAAGCTGCTCGATGTCGGACCCAATCCGTACGAGCACTGGTTTGACTTTTCCCTCTGGCTGAAGGGAAAGATGACGCAGCGCAGCATGCTGGACCTTTTCCGGGAACAGTCCGGTGCCGACCCCGATGCTTCCCGGGGGGCGATTTAAATCCGGTCGTCGATCGTCGCGATCAACGGATTTCCCGCTGCTTTCTGAAGAATAACCGTGTACGTTTCGTCCCCGTTGTCTCCGATGAAGACTTCACCCTTGATGAAGAGTTCATGCATGGTCATGTAGCACATGTCCCATTGGCAGCCAGCCGCCCGGAGCACCCGCTCCTCAATCGCATTCGGTTCGGTGCAGTTCTGCGAAATCACCTCGGTGGGCGGGATCGTGGAGCTGGCTTGAAGGGTGCCCAAAGAAAGAATTCCCGCAGCAATCAGGACACAAAAAGTCTGCAAACGTTTCATAACGCCTTAGATATTTAACAGTTGACAAATGTGAATCCCCACAACGTGTGGGCAATAAAGGTAATGTACAAAAAATTGGGGGCCTTGGGCGATCCGTTCGATGGAATGGGATCTGAGGCCGGCAAGGCGCCGCATTCTGAACGGCAACGTCTCTTTTACCTCTCCCGAGGAGAACACATCCTACCGGTCCTGGACTTAGAACCGGGAGAATGTTGACGGAAGAAACCGCGCCTTAGTGATTCACCCACCAATTTCCTATCTTCGCCTCCATGAAAATCATCGTGACCGGCGTGGCCGGATTTGTCGGGTCGAACCTCGCCGCCGCCTTGCTGCGCGAAGGGCACATCGTCGAAGGCATCGATAATTTTTCCTTTGGTGCTCCGCGAACGATTGAGCCATTGCGGGCCCACCCCAACTTCCACTTTTTCGAAGCCGACGTGCGCGATCCCGCAACCTTAACGGCGATTCCGGGCGATGCAGTGGTCCATTTGGCCTCGCAAAAGATCCCACGCTACACCAACGCTTTGCGCACCCTCAACGACAACTCGCGCATGACCGCCAATGTCGTCGACAAATGCGTCAAAGACGGGATCAAGATGGTTTTCGCCTCCACTTCCGATGTCTACGGGAAGAACCCCCACCCTCCCTTCTCGGAGGAATCAAACCTGGTCCTCGGCCCTACGACGGTCAAGCGCTGGGCCTATGCCACTTCTAAGATCTACAGCGAACAGTACATCATCGCCAATCACGACGAGCACGGATTGGAATACACCATCATGCGCTTTTTCGGGAGCTACGGCCCCAACCAAAACCTGACCTGGTGGGGCGGTCCACAGTCGGTTTTCATCCAGAATACCCTGGAAGGTAAAATGATCGACCTGCACGGCGACGGGCAGCAGACGCGCACCTTTACCTTCGTCGAGGACACCGTACAAGGCGTCATGAAGTGCATCTTTCATCCGAACTCCAGAAACGAGATATTCAACATCGCCAACCACCCCGACGAAGAAGTTACCATTCGGGACCTGGCTTTTCTGATTCATGAACTCATGCTCGGCAAAGATACCGAGCCCAATGTCCGCTTTATTCCCTACGAGACTTTTGGCAAGTACGAGGATGTGCGGCGCCGGGTGCCCGACATCAGCAAGGCGATGAACATGCTGGACTTCAACCCCCAATATTCCCTTCGCGAAGGGCTCAAACGTACCATCGAGTGGCAACGCGCAATCAACAAGCAGATCGCGGGATGATTTATTTCCTCGTTCCCATGTACAACGAGGAAAGCAACCTGGCAACCCTGCACCAGAATCTGACTTCCGCACCCATCGGAGGACGGCAACCCTTTTTTGTCTTCTCGGACGATGGATCCCAGGACCGCTCGGTGGAACTGGTTCAGGAACTCTTCCCCGAAAGCCAGTCCTACGTGGTTGGCGATGGGCAAAACTACGGTCCGGGCCACGCCTTTGACGTGGGATTTGAGTGGATTTTGCAGCATTCCCAGTCCCGGGACGACATCGTGGTGACGATGGAAGCAGACAATACTTCCGACATCGGCATCCTCCCACAGATGCTCACGATCTACGACACCGGTTTTGAGCTGGTGCTGGCCTCGGTGTACATCCAGAGCGGTGGCTTTGGGGAAACAACTTTCTTCCGCAAATTCATTTCCTTTACCGGAAACATGATGCTGCGGTTGACCCTGGGCATCAAAGTCCTCACCTTGTCCTCTTTTTATCGGATCTATTCGCTGGAACTGCTGCGCAAAATCAAAGCCAAAAACGGGCAGCTCATCGCCGAGCCGGGCTTTATCTGCATGGTGGAAATCCTCCACAAAGCGATTCGCCAGCAAGCCTCCATCATCGAGGTGCCCATGACCTTGCGCTCCGAAGCCCGTGTGGGCAAGTCAAAAATGAAGATTTTCAAGACGACTATGAGCTATCTGCGGTTCATGGGCAAAAATATGTTCCGGAAGTAAGCATTCCCGGCCTTATGTGGAACCGACGCCAATCCCTCCTGATTTTACTTGCGATCCTCGCGGTGGGGCTGGTCGTCCGTACCCATAACCTGACCGACCTGGGGCTCTGGCAAGATGAACGCCTGCCGGTCCTGGCCGCCCGCGGCTTGCTCTACGAGATTCCAGAATCGACCACCGAGCCGACTTTTACCGCCGATTTGTACTTGCAGCACGACAACTATTCCCGCCTCCGGGAGGCGGCGCTGTGGGGCGAAGGCAGCAATACCATGTTTTACCTGATCGTGCTGCGCAGTTGGACACAGATCTTTGGGTTTAGCGACCTGTCGCTGCGGCTCATGCAGGTCTTGCTCGGGCTGGCCACGATTGCGCTGTTGTACGCCTTCATGTCCCGGCTTACCGGGAGTCGGCGCTGGGGACTCCTGGCAGCGGCGCTGGCGGCGGCCCACCCCACCATGGTTCAATACAGCATGGAATTGCGCAGTTACGATCTCGGGGCCTTTATGACCTTGCTCGGGACCTACCTCTTTTTGCTCCTGTACGTGCGCCCGGACGAATCAGCGGGCCCCCGGCGGCATTTTCTTCTTCTGGGATTTTATTTTGTGGTGGCCTTTGCCTCGCTGATGACGCATTACTTTACCGTGTTTGTCTACGGCGGGCACTTCATTTACATGCTGGTTTTTCACCGCCCATGGAAAGTCCTGCTGCCCTACCTCGGCGTCGTGGTCGCGGTGTTCGGGGGCCTGTACATCTGGCTGGTCCCCCTCGGCGGCTCCGAAGGATTCAAAATGATCGAGCACCGCAACAAGAAGTGGGCGGAGATGATGGAAAGCCTCAAGGACGACGCCGACAATGCGGTGATTCGGCCGGCAACCCCCCTTTATTTAATGGGTGGTCTGTCCCAGTCGCTGACTTCGCTCGGTGGGGTCGGATTTCAGGGGCGGGGTTGGCGCATCCGTGAATTTTTTCCCTTGCTCCTGATTCCAGTTATTTTGCTCCTGACGGGTTTGCTTTCCCGGGCCAATCCGTTGCGCTGGCGGGTGCTGCTCGGCGGTCTGTGCCTGCTGTTGCCGTTCATGTACGTGGTGATGGCGATCCGTGCGGGCCACACAATGTCCTTCAACCCGACCTACAACATGCTCAACGTCGCTTTTGTGGTCGGACTGATGGTCCTTGCCGCCCGGGCGGCGATGCACACCCCCCGCACTGCGGTCCGCATCGCCCTGGTAGTACTCCTCCTCGCCCAAACGGGAATCATGTATTTCTCTGCCCATCCCCGCAACGCGCATTTCATGTCCAGCCCCAATCAGTATGTCGCCGCCGCCGAGGCCGTCAAGGCGTCTTACCAGCCCGGCGAAGTCGTCGTTTGGGCCGACTGGTACACCGCCCAGCTCGCCAATCTCTACCTCCGCGACCGCACCGACATTTTGCAGTCGGTTGCCACTCCCCCTACCCAAAAAGTCTTCATCCGGAACATCAGCGGAGATGACCGCATCGTCGCCACGATTCAGGATGAGTGGCACAAATTACCGCAGGAATAAATTTCCGATGCAAGAAATACCAATTTCCAATTGGGCGCTACGCGCAGCAGTCAATTGAAACTCCTGTCATTGAAAATTGGAAATTGCGTCATTGGTAATTTGCAGGATGCTGATCGACTGGTAATAGTGGCGGAGGATGCGTTGGTAGTCCCAGCCGAGCTCGCTGAGGTAATAAGCGCCGTCCTGGCACATGCCCACCCCGTGACCGAATCCCGTGCCCTCGATAAAAAGGAGGCTCTGAGCGTCGTAAATGTGAAACCGAGCACTTTTGAGGCGGAATAGGCGGCGCAATTCTTCCCCGGAAACCGTGAGCTTGGGATCCCCGTTGACGTGGACCCGGCGGACCCGACCGCTCACGTCGGGTACAATTTCAAACCGGGTCGCCTCCACTTCGAGGTAGCGGCCGAGCTTGGCGAGGACGTCGAGCTTGGGCAAGGTCAAGTGCCAGGCGTGGTTGTGGAAGCCTTCGCAGAAATCGTAGTCCGGTCGGGCGCGCAGGTATTCGACATTGGCGATCCAGACGTCCTCGCTGTTGGCGGTGAAGCCACCGCAATTGGCGGAAAAGACTGCTTCGATCAAATCCTGGCCTTCGTGGACGATGACCTCGTTGCGGGTTTCGCGCACCGCCGCGTTGATGAGTTCGTCGCTGCGGTATTCGCCCCGGTAAGCCTGGCAGTGGGTCGAAGAGCACAAATCGTAGCCGTGGTCCCGGTGCCGGTTCAGGTTGCGCAAGGCGTAGGTACGCGCGGAAAGGGCCTGGACCTTGAAAAAATCGAGAGAGCGGTGGTGGCCCGCTTCGGCGTGGATCACACAACGAATGTAATCCTCCAGGTGAACCTCATTGACCAGGGCGAGGCTGCGGCCGCCCGGGCGGACCCGCAAATGACCGGGATAGGTCCGAACCGGAAGCTTTCCTCTTTTCAGGTGCAACTTAAAGCGCGGATCGGCATCGTTTCCCCAAAATAAAACCGAGCTGCAAGTCGCGATCCGCTGGCCTTCTTGCCACAATTCCAGGTCCGCCCCCCGGGAGCGCACTTCCAAATAGTCCAGGGTATTCAATTGGGTGATCAGCACCGGAAATGAATCGGCCGTCGTTACTGCCACCTTGTCGCCGAGCGCCTGGTAGCGAAACGATTGCAACTTGTCTACGGGGTTCAATTGCACCTCGACCATTTGGCCCCAAGTGGTTGGCGCCAACAGCAAGCCCAACAGTATCAATATGATCGTACGCAATTTGATCGGTTAAAATTAGGCGGTGCACCCTAGGTAAGACAGGGGCGTTATGCACAAAGAAGTCCTCCACAGTAGGAAATTGCGGACGCCCTTGAGCCGGTTTAGATTGCGCGCGATCTTCACCAATTGGGCTCCACCGCCAGCCCAAGAAATCCCCTCCCTCCGGCTCACCCAAGAAAAATACCTTTTATTAAATGCATGCATTGGAAAATTTCGGCATTCTTTTTATTTTTGCCAGGCAAACTCACAACCTCGAAATAGTTGTCATGCCGGTCATCCGCAACACTTCCTACAGTGCTCCCTACGTTTTGAGCAATCGACACGTCGCCACGATTGTCCCCAACCTGATCCGTTTTCCCCGGGGGATCAAGTACCAGCGGGAGCGAATCGATACGCCGGATGGCGACTTTCTCGACCTGGACTGGTCCCGGGTGGGCAGCCAGCGCTTGCTCATCGTCTCTCACGGTCTCGAAAGCAATTCGCGTGCGGTGTGCGTACGCGGAATGGTGAAATATTTTAACCGGCGCAATTGGGACGCACTCTGCTGGAACTTCCGCAGTTGCTCCGGAGAACCCAACCGCAAACCGCACTACTACCATCCGGGCATGACCGATGATTTTCAACTGATCATCGACCAGGCGGAATCGGCGGGATACGAAGAGATTGCCTTACTGGGTTTCAGCATGGGCGGGGCGGCGACCTTGCGTTATCTAGCCGAAAAGGGAACCCGACTATCGCCCCGGGTGAAGAGAAGTGTCGTATTTTCCGCACCCACCGACCTTGGAGCGTGCTCGGAAAACCTCGCCGATCCTTCATTGGCGTACTACGCCCGGCGCTTTCTGATCAGCTACCGGCGCAAAATGACCCAGAAAGAAAAGCTTTATCCCGGGTCCAATGATCTAGCCCGCTGGGACGAAGTCCAGAACTTACCCGACTTTGACCGGATTTTCAACGCTCCCTGGTACGGTTGCGCGACCACCCAAGAATTCTACCAACTGGTCAACACCCATCACCGCATCCCGCAAATCGAAATTCCCAGCCTCATCGTCAACGCCGAAAATGATCCCTTCCTTCCGGAAAATTGCTACCCAATTGACGGTGCGGGCCGGAGCAACAACGTTTTCCTCGAAATCCCCAAGATGGGCGGTCACGTCGGTTTCATGACCCTAAGCTGGAAAGGCATCTATTGGAGTGAGACCCGAACAGAAGCTTTCCTAAATGGGGAATAACCGGCACAGATTTTGTATCTTTGGCTCCTGGAATTCGAAAAAAACTTGTTATGAGATTCATTTACACGCTCATCGCCTGCCTCGTGCTGAGCAGTACCGCTTTTGCCCAAGGAAAGGTGAAGGTCATCGAAAAGAAGTTTGAAAACGGAAAGCCGGAGATCGTCAAGTATTTCATTGGCCAGAAAAAAGACGAATACCTCTCCCAGCGCGAGGTCTACAACATCGACGGGAAACTGATCCGTGAAGAAGAATACGCCAATGGCAAACTCCACGGCAAGGTCAAGGAGTTCAAAGCGTTTGACGAAACTCCGGTCCTGGAACTGAATTACATCGGGGGAGAACTGGAGGGCGAACAAAAATATTATTTCTCGGATGGTCGGGTCAAGCGGCTGCTCAATTACCGCGGCGGACGCATGGAGGGACGGCAGATTGAGTTTTGGTTCAAAAAGAGCGACGACACCCTGAAAATCGAGAGCAACTACAGCGGTGGGGTGCTGCACGGTATCCAACGGCAGTGGAACAAAGACGGCAACCTCAAGTACAATCTGCATTTTGTCGCCGGCAAGCCCGACGGCATTCAACGCTACGAAAAGGAGGGCTCCCAAGTGGAAGAGCGCTGGAAAATGGGCCGCTACGACGATGTAATCGAAGCCTGGACCGCCGCGCAGCCCCGGCATAGCCGCCTGTTTGAATATGCGCCGGCGGGCGATTCCATGAACATTCAACTGGGTAGATCCTTCAAAAAAGAAATCCACTACTTTGAATCCGGCTCGATTCAAGCGGTCACCGAAGGCACCGAAAATCCGGTCACCACCGAGTTTCACCCCAACGGCAAGGAGCGGGCCAAAGGCGACGGGACGTTGAAAAAGCCCGCGGGCAAGTGGCGTTACTTCCACCTCGACGGCACCAAAGCGATGGACGGCGAGTACATCGAGGGAAAAAAGCACGGCCTCTGGATCAGTTGGGATACCCGCGGAAACGTGATCTCCGAAGAGATCTGGAACCAGGACACCGGCAAGCGTGACAGTTGGAAAGTGGGCTTTTTCCACGCAAATGGCGAAAAGCAAAGCGAAGGCGCCCTTGACCCCGAGGGCTTTAAGAAAGGGATGTGGAAGTACTGGTACGCCAATGGCAATAAGCGTGGGGAAGAAACCTGGGAAATGACCTGCCAAAACGGCACCGGACGGCCTTTCATCACCGACTACAAGGAGTGGGACGAAACAGAAAAAATCGTCGCCAAAGGCAGCGAAAATGAGATGCGCCAGTACGAATACTACAAGGACGGCACCGCCAAGGCGATCCACCGTGTGGTCTTTCCGGGGCGTCTGCCCTGCATGACGGGACCCGTCCATAAGTTTGTCAATGGCCGCATGGAGGTACAAAAGCAACCCGCAAATTACAACCAGAAACTCGTACTGGAGTCGATTTGGTTCTTCGAAGACGGCGATTCCATGCGGATCGACCGGTGGAATGAAGAAGGCCAGCGCCACGGTTTCCAGGAAGGTTGGTACAAAGGCGGCACCAAAAAGTACGCTTACGAGTACAAAAACGGAGGCGTCAAGGGCGCGGTCAAAGAATGGTATCCGGATAGCAGCCCCATGCTGGACCACAAGTACACTTCAGCGACTGGAGGACCGCCCAAGCTGGTCGAGGGCACCTACTACAATGAAAAAGGCAAGGACTATTTCTTTTCCGACAGTAGCGGCAAGTCAAAGAAAAAGGCCATGATCGAGATCGACGGGGTCTGCTACTTCCTCAAGTTCATCGAAGAGGTCAAGGAAGAGTAAGCGGGCGGGCGCATGTCTGGACAGGACTCCATATTTGACATCGCCATCATCGGGGCGGGTCCGGCGGGGGCCACGGCCGCCCTCACCCTGAGACGCTCCGGCTTGCGGGTTGCTCTGATTGATCGGGCGGGGTTTCCCCGGGACAAGGTCTGTGGCGATGCCATTCCCGCGCGCTGTGAGCAAGTATTGCACACGCTTTCGCCCAAGTATGCCGCGGCACTGCGGGCATTTCCCCAAAAAGTCGAAATCGCTTCCTGCCGGGTCGTGGCCCCCAATCAACTCAATTTTGATTACCGCTTCCACACGCGGGGCTATTGCAGCGCCCGCTTGGATTTTGACCATTTTTTGCAGGAACTTGCCCTGCGGGAAGCCCAGCCGGACGCTTTTTTCGGGCAAAAAGCCCGCGCGATTGCACGGACGGAGACGGGCTGGCAGATTGCGCTGCCGCAAGGCGATCTCCACGCGCGCCTGATCATCGGGTGTGATGGGGCCAATGGCATCACCGCCCGGCAACTCACCGATTTCCGAATGGCGCCGGACCACCATTGCGCGGCGGTGCGTGCTTACTACCGGAACATTCAGGAACTCGATCCCACCCGTATGGAAATTCATTTTCTCGATGGATGGTTGCCCGGATATTTCTGGATTTTTCCTTTGCCGGAAAACCGCGCCAACGTCGGTTTTGGGATGTTGAGCCGAGATGCCCGCGCCCAAGGGATCGCCCTGCGCGAGGCATTGCCCGAGATTACTGCCCAGTCACCGGGGCTGGCCGACCGCTTTGCCGGAGCGAGACTGGAAGGTAAAGTGGCCGGATTCGGTCTGCCGATGGGATCACGCAAAGTGCCCATGAGTGGCGACGGTTTCCTGCTGTGCGGAGACGCGGCCTCCCTCATCGAACCGGCAACCGGCGAGGGAATCGGCAATGCAATGTTGAGTGGAAAACTGGCCGCCGAAATGGCCCTGGCTGCCTTTGCCGCGAATGACCTCAGTGCGGAAAAACTGGGCCTCTACGATGCCCACGTTTATGGACGGCTGTGGCGGGATCTACGCAACAAGTACCGCGCCCAGCGGCTGCTCGGGCAACGCAAGTGGCTGATGAATTGGCTGGTCGCCCGCGCAAATGCCCGCGGTCCTGTGCGCTGGCTCATGCGCAAGGTCTTTTGAACGGAAACCGGCGGTAAAGATCCGCCCCAAAAAGGAGCGGTCCCGAAACTGACCTTCCGATACAGTTCTGCGGGACCGATGATCAAAGAGCTAAGAGGCTGTTTAAAATTGGTTTGTGAAATTTGCTATCGCAGATTTTTTTGTCTCTCAAAGCCGATTTTGGCGGCCCAATGGCCCCGTGGATCATTGGCGGATGTAAACGAACTCAGTCGAACCACCGTTGAACAGTTGTGTCAGCGTGAGGCGCGACAGTCCCGATACCTGGTCAAAGACAATGGATTCGTGGCTGGATTCACCCAACCAGTCCGATTCGAAAGATTCCAGGGTCTCTTCATTGCTGCTCAGGCAATTGGCATAATAGAACTCGTGTCCTTCGGTCGCCGCGGCGCCGGCGCAGATGTCGCTGCCTTCGCTCACCGTCATGCTGAAGTCTTTGCTGATCGTAATGAAATTGTCCTTCAAGCAGTCGTCTGCATCGTTCCAGAAAGAGATTCCGGCGGCGATGATGTCGGTAAGCTGGTAATCGCCCAGGAGGTCCGTGGCCCCGTTGTAAAGTTTGGGAACCATGGTATTATTGCCCGTGGCGCGGTAGGTCATGGAAAAATTTGCTTCCGTTTTGGCGAAAATATTTCCGCCAAACCAGTTGTCACTTCCACTTACCGTCATATCATAGTAGTAGGTCTCGCCGTCTACCAGCTCTTCAAGGTAGAGATCGACGGGAAACTCGGCCGATCCGGAAAGCAGGACATTGGTGCCGTTCATCCAGTCCTGCATATTGCGGTAGAAAGTGTATTGCAGGGTGCCACTCTCAAGCTGGTTGCCGTCACAGAGGGCAAAGTTATTGATCCTCAGGGGACTGAAATCAGAAATTGTCTCGGTGGGTGGTTGTTTGGTGCAGCCAAATGCGCATACGGCAACTGCGATTACCGCAAAAAGAGTAATCTTTTTCATTTTCAATGGGGTTGAGTAAAACCAGGATTAATCCATTTCGCACGCGATGCGCAAGGGAAAGATCCAGCCCGATTGCAGGTCAAGCATCGGTAAGGCGTTTTTCCGCTTGCGGAAAAGGTACGGGACAAAAGTGGGCTTTAGACAGGAAGCGCGGCGAAATGCTCACCAGGTAGTAGTAAAACGAAAGAGTGAAGACTTCTGCCGATTGATTTGGTGATGAAGATAGGAATTTATGGCAAAAAAAACACCCCGGGAAGCTCCTTGTGGAAAAGTTCCCGGGGTGCAGTCCGCGGTAGCGCGGGGGTAAATCAGTTGTTGTTGAGGATCACCGGGAGGCCGTCATCGCCACCGATAATCACAATTTTGCTGTTGGAGGAATTGGCGAGCTCTTGGGTCGCCTCGATTCCTTTCCACTTGAGGTAGCGCTCGGAGATACCGTCGGATACAATATCCTGGAAATCCTTGATCCCCTGGGCTTCAATCTTTTTTCGTTCGGCTTCCTTCTGTTCCTTTTGGATGCGGAATTCGTATTCGTCCCGCTGCTGTTGTTGCTCCAGCTTGCGTTCGATGGCGTTTTTGATGGTTGCCGGCAGGTTGACCGAACGGATCAGGACCGCGTCGAGGTGAACGTGCTTGGGTTGAAGGTTGCGCTCGGTGGTCTCGTAGATCTCAGTCTGAATGGCTTCCCGCTTGGTCGAATAGAGCTCTTCGGGGAGGTACTCACCGATGACCTTCCGGGTAGCCGAACGCAATTCCGGAACGACAATCTTGCTGGCAAATTCCGGGCCGATTTCATTGTGCAGCAACCCGACCTGGTTGGGAACCGCACGGTAACGGAAGGAAAGATCGACGTGGATCGACAGTCCATTTTCCGCCAGGACGTCCATTTCTTCGGTTTTTTCCTGGATGCGGGTGTCGTAGATGTGCATCGTGTTCCAGGGGGCAATGGTGTGAAAGCCCTGGCCAAAGGTCTTTTCCAGGTCCAGCCCACCGCCAAACTTCCGAAAGATGACGCCACTGTGCCCCGCAGGGATGGTAATGAACATAGATGAACTCAGGGCCACGATCAAGATCAGCAGGACCACTGCTGCGATCGCAAAAATGGTCAAACGTTGATTTTTCATGTTGTTATATTATCGATAAGTTTTGCTCGCTTCATTGAAAACAGTACACGAAAATATCGAATTTTTGCGCGAGGTGGCGGATAAGGGCGGGTGAAAGTCGGTTTTCGCCGGGTGGAGGGCGAAAGTCGGCCCCACCAAAATCGATGCAGAACACTTTGTGCGTTGACGATGTCTAATCTGGTCGCAAGCGGAAAGGGCTGGGCTAGCTATCGCAACTGAATTTCCCAAACCCGCAATCTCAGAAAGCATTGCCCGGTGGCCGGCCACCTTTCTTGCGCAGCCTGCGAGCCCAGCCACAAAGCAGGAGCCGGGAGGATGGGACTTATGAACTCATCCACCTTGGAAAAATGACCCGCCAATTCATCGAAAAAACCCAACCTGCTTTGCCATTGATCTGAGTTCATCATATTTTCGCGTTGACCGACCAACGCAGTGAAATATGCATACTCCACAAACCAACAAACAAGATCAGTTCCAGCATGGAGCCGCGGAAAGCAACCTTTCCCACGAAATCGGAGGCCAGTCCTTTGCGGCGCCCAGTTTTCAGTTGGCTGCGTCATCGGCAGAGGATCATCCCGGCAACATTCCCATGCAAGCAAAAGCCGCCGCCGATGGACTCAGGAGCGACAACTCGCCGAATAATTTTCCCACAAATACAGCACCGGTGCAACGGCAAGGCAACCCCAATGCGCAGCCGCAAGACACACAATCCCTCCATCAAGGAGGCGGTTCGCAAAAAATCTTTGGGGTGGCGTGCTCCGTGAGCTGGATTCATCCCAATTCCCCCGCCGGACGCATGCCGGTGGTTGGGGTGCCAGACAAACAGCCTCCCAACAAGATCAACGAGTCCTACATCAACCAAGCCGATTTCCGATTTTCCAATCACGTCGGGGCTACCGTCACCACGAGCGATGGAAAAACCATCGACAACGTGGATCACCATCCGGTACAAATTACCCGCGGAATCAGCCAGTTCGGTCTTCAGTCGCAGCAATACCCCACCGACCGCAAGACTTCTCGGTCCGTAGAAGGCGGCGTAGAGTTCGTTGAGGTCAAACAACTGGTGGGCGCGCGAACGGTCTCTCACGAAGTCGTCGGCGAATACGCCGGAAAGGGAATCGGTGCCGGGGTGGGAGCCTGGGCCGGGGCCAAAGGTGGGGCGGCGATTGGAACCATGATCGCTCCCGGAATTGGAACGGCCATCGGCGGGGCCATCGGGGCCATCGGCGGGAGCCTGTTTGGATCCTGGCTGGGAGGAGCGACCGGAGAAAAAGCCGCTTCGGCCGCAATCAGTTTCCCGCCCATTTGGACGGAGGTGGGACTACGGGTGTATGCCGACGGTCGCATCAACCGCCGGATGATCCGACACAGCTTGTTCCCGAGTGTACACTTCTACGGTGCCAGCAATTACGCCGGGGGATTGAATTATCTTGCTCTCGACGCCGAACAGACCTCGTGGCAGAACGGCGGCTGGGGAGGCGGCAACCCTTGGGGAGCAAACCGGTACGATGGACGGGATTAAACTCTGCGCCCGGCTCATTTGGGGATGCGCCTGGCTGATCTTGGGGTGTACCTCCCCCTCGCCATCGGAAAACCCCGCTCCTCATTCCAACCCGACGAATTTAGACATGGCCACCGATCCACTTCCCGATCTGACTGACTTTCCTTATCCCGGATACGACATTCTGGTGCCGATCCGGGACGTCGCGACTGGGCTGACCGGTTACTGGAAGGCAAAAGGCTATCAATCGGTGCGGCCATCGCGCTGGTCGGGCCACAACTTTCCCGAAATCACCCGACAAAAGGAGATGGCCATTTCTCCACAATTTGAAGTGGCTTATCCGTTTCGGGAGGGAGTGGCCCTGGTGCGCCAAGGAAATTATTGGGGGGCAATTGACCCACGGGGCGACTTCCGCATTGCTCCGAAATTTGCCCAACTGGGCGGCGATGATTTTCGGGGATTCAGTGAAGGCACTGTGCCCGCCTTCGATGGACAGCAATGGGGGTTCATTGATACCAGTGGCCAGTGGACCATTCCACCACGCTTCGCGCAGGCCCTCGGCTTTTCCGAGGGCATCGCCCGGGTGCAAGAAGTCGACCGAACCGGGTGGAGCACCATCAACCAAAAAGGAGAATTGATCGCCCGGACCAACTGTGAAATCATCGGTCCTTATCGGGAGGGCCTCGCCCCGGCCCTTTCCCCCAAAGATGGCTGGCACTACTTGAATCCCCAAGGCAAAAAACAATTGCCCCGCAAAGGAACGTTGTTTTCCCGCAGTCGCGGGTATGAATCGGCGATGGCCTTTTCTCAAGGTTGGGGCCTGATCCAGACCGCCCCCCAAAAGTATCAATTCATCAATCCCCAAGGTCAGATGCTCCCCGAAGGTCCTTTTTCCCTGGCCCACAGCTTCTCCCAAGGACGGGCCAGTGTCCAAAAAAACGGCCAGTGGCGTTACCTCGATCAACGGGGAAACCCAACTGACGGCCACCTTTACACCTACGCAAGTTCTTATTTTCGCTTGCGGGGACAGACCATGGCCCGCGTACAAAAATCCGATGGACAATCGGAATTTATCGACCTGAATGGCGATCCCGTAAACCTCAATGAGTTGCTTCCATGACCGAACACGAGTACCTGCTCCAAATCGATGCCCACATCCAGGCCCAACAACTGCATCCCGCCCTGGAATTGATCGATGATTGTTTGCGCACCTATCCCGATTTTGGACCGGCTTACAACCACAAAGGCTGGCTCCACGCCGGACTGGGGCAGTACCAATTGGCGGAGAAGAATTACCTTCTGGCCATCGAAAAAGCTCCAGAATTTCCCAGTACGTATATGAACCGGGCAATTCTCCTCAACTCTTTGGGCAAGCACGATGCATTGGATGCGCTCGTGGAGCAGGCCGCGGAGATTCCGGGAGTCCGAAAAGACATCCTCGCATTTGAACACGGAATTTCTCTGGAGTTGCGCACCCGATTTTCGGAAGCCATCGCCGCTTACAAAACGGGCATTCGCTACTCGTTGATTGAAGGGGATGTGCAACACTACGGAGCCGCCATCCAGCGGTGCAAACGAAAAGCAGAATTGCTCGCTGAGTAGTGCGGTAACAAGTCCCGTATTTGCGGTCCAAGTTTCAGATTAATCAAAATCGAACATTGTCAACGCAGTGATTTCTCGGTTCACACCACCGCATCGCCTTCCAGCAACCGGTTCGGGATATGGATCGCAAACAGCGTCCCGATCCCCGGCTCCGATTTGACCTCAATCGTACCGCCCATCTTCTCGACGGCATTGTGGGTAATGTACAGCCCCAGTCCAGAACCAGTCGCTTGCACCGAAGCTCGAAAAAACAAATCAAAAACTTTCTCGAGGTGTTCGTTGTCGATGCCCAACCCATTGTCTTCGAAGCGGCACTCGGCGGCATGCTCATTCGCAGAGATCTGCACCTTCAAATACGGATTCGGCTTCTTGGCGTCCTGGTACTTGATCGCATTCGAGATGATGTTGTTGAACACAATCGCCAAGCGCACCGGGTCGGTCTGGAATTCGCCCACTTGCTGGATGTCCAGTTGAATGTCGACCCGGGCGGCCTGGTCCATAAAGCTAAGGTCCCCGACAATCTCCTGAACAAACTCCCGGATTTGTACCGGCTTCCGTACCACTTTGAGCCGGGCATCCTGAGAAAACTGCGTCAATTGTTTGATGAATTCGTCCAGCTTCTTCACGCTTTTGTCCATCATCGCCACGTAACTGAGGATGCGCTGCACATCCTTCTCCCCCCGGATGATGTCGATCAGCCCCATGATCGAATTCAGAGGCGCTTTGAGGTCATGCGAGGCCCGGTAGACAAAGCTGTCCAACTCAAAATTTCGGTTGATCAGTTCGGTCTCCTTTTGTTTGCGCTCGGTGATGTCCAAGTAAAACCAAACCCGACCCCGAATCTTGCCCCCGAGACTGACCGCTTTGGAGTAGCGCTCCACGATACGACCGTCTTTGAACTCAATGATGCCGGCGTACTCCATGTCGGGCCGCTTCTTGATGCGTTCCAATCCCACGGCGTACCGATTCGAGTCGACGGTGAGGGACTTGCACCAGGCGATCTGCTCTTCGTAGGGGGCGTTTTCGATGAACTCCCGGGTCATGTGCCAGGTCTCCAGGTAGAGTTCATTGTATTCAAGGACGTTGTGCTCATTGTCCTCGACGATGATCCCAGTTTCGGAAAGATCAAAAATCGCCTGGAGAATGGCTACGGAATTCTGCAATTGCAACTGGGCTCGGTGGCGCGCATTGCCTTCGATGGATGCGGTCACGAGATCGGCCATGGAATATACGTAACTCTGGTCCTCCACCGTCCAGATGCGGGGACCAGCGGCCGTTTCCAGGGAAATGATCCCCACCATCTGCCCGGCGGAGCGGATCTGCGCGTGGATCAGGGCCGTGGCCCGCCCGGTGTAGGAACCGGCGTAAAATGCTTCCGTCGCCGGATTGCGCCGGGTATCACTGACCACCAACGCCCGGCTCCGCTCCAACTCTTCGATGTACTGGCGGTGCTCACTGAGCGGGACCTGAACCCCGGCCTCGTAGGCATCGGTACTGCGGCGGTAGAGTTTGCGACAGACCATCGACTTGCGGTCATCGGAAAAGGTCCAAATGCTCACCGTATCCACGGTCAGCATTTCCGCCGAAGCCTGGGCAATCTCCGAAAACGCCGCATCGAGATCGCCCGTCACCAGCGCCGTACTCCGGGCAAATTCCATCAAGCGCTCATTGTTGCGCCGCAAACGACGCTCCGAGGCAATCAACTGGTTTTTCAAGCGTATCCGGTCGGTGATATCCCCAAAAAACCACAGTCGCCCAATTTCCGCCGTGCCTACCTGCAATGGAATCCAGTACATCTCCAATTGCCGGCCATCGCGCATGCTGATCTCGATGGCCACCCCTTCTTCCAGGGGGGTTCCCAAACCACCCACATGCCCAGCAAATGATTCAGGGTCGTGAACCCGGTCCATACAATGCCGCAAGATCTCCTGCTGGCGATTGTCCTTGACCCAGCGACCCGGAACTTCCCAGAGCTCACAAAACGAAGCATTGGCCTTTTGCAGGTTTCCGCCTTCGTCCACCAGCAAAATCGCATCCCGACTGCTTTCCAAAGCTACATTTTGGATCGTGGTCGATTGGTCCAGACCCTTTTCCAGTTTCCGACGCCCAAATTGTTGGAACTGAACCGCAAGGTTGATCGCGACCAGTACCGCAACATTCAGAATCAGAGCCGTAGCAATGTCATACTCCGGATTCTCTGCTCCCACCGAAATGGCCACCAGCAGGACCATATTGCCCACAGAATACAAAAATAGGCGACGCCCATCGGCGTAGAGCAACAGGGCGGAAAAGGTCATCAGCGAATAGGCATTCACCATGACATCCGCAAAATTGTTCGTCCGCATGAGCAGCGCCAGCCAGACCAGGGTCAGAAAGTTGCTGATCTGCACGGCGGCATCGATGTGGCGCCGGAAGAAAGGGCCGACAAAGCTCAACCCAAACGCCGATAAACTAAACCCTCCCACCACGATACGCAGCCAGAAAGGATCGTAAGCATTGTCCTCCCGGAGGACATAGAGAGCGATTACGATTCCTCCGATCAACAAAGCGTAGGCTCGAAAAAGCCCAAGCTTGGTGCCAAGAAATGAACCCCGAATAGGATCGAATAGGATCACGTTGTCAATAACTTTACGTCCGCGCTTACAATTGTCCGACACAAACTCCGGAAATACAATGCCCTCCGAGAATAGCCGGTTGAAAATAAGGGAGATACCGCATCACAAGCGAGTCACAGTTTCCGCATCAATAGCTACGAAAAATAATTTTTCTTTGCCTCGAATGCAAGTAATTGGCGACGGCACTGGGCAAATGGTTGCGCTTTTTCCACTTCTGTAACCAAATGGTCCGGAGAGCTTTCCCGCATAGATGTCTAAACATTTATTGTCATTACACGTTATAAACATAGATCCAACGCACGAAAACAAATCCGTACAAACTTCGTCATACTAAAAAACACGCATTATCATGCTTCGTAAGATATTTTACCCCCTCCTCTTTGCGGCGTTCGCCAGCTTGGGATCCGGATTGCAAGCCGGCAATGGCGGACAGCTTGTAGTCTTCCTGCAGCAGGAAGATCATCCGGTTACGCAGGATTTCCGCAAGGAAGTACTGCCCAAGATTGAAGAAATGGCCCAGGCCCAGGACATCGAAGTGCTGGTGCGCGATGTAAGCAAAGGCGCTCCGGAAATGGTCACCTTTACCCCCTCCATCGTATTCCAAAATCACCTCGGCCGCTCCCTGTACATCGGGCGGTACACGCTCCTCGACAAGGTGAAGACTTTCATCCGTACGGTCAAGCGCATGCCGCAAAAGGCCGTCGACAATGAAAAGCACGATGTTTTGGTTTGGGAAAATGAATGCGCGACGATCTACACGCCGGTCAAAATCACCGATCTTGCGGGCGCAGTGCCCGCCGGCTACAATGCAAAGTCGTTTCATGCCGGGGCCCTCAAGGCGCTCGACCGCGGCATGAAAAAGCATTCGCTCAAGACTGCTTTCAACGCCCAGCGCAATCACCGCGCAATGTACATGGCATTTTATCCCTACCGGGGGGAAGATGGCAAGCTGTTCATTTCCGCCGAGATGTATTCCCAATTCAACTGTGTGATTCCGATCCACCGCCGCTTTGACAATCCTTTCGAAGGCACCTGGGCCAACTGGAAAAACGCTTTCGAGAAAGCGGGTGCGACGATGGTCGCTGAACTGGAAAAGCAGTTGCTCAGCACCGAAAATGGCGATGCGATGCTACCCGTACGCAAGTCGGCCGGGATCTTGAACTGGAAAAAGATGGACCTGGAATTGCCGGCCGCGCCAGAAGGAGCAGACAATAACTTTGCTGCCGCCGATGTCAAACTCGGACGCAAATGGGTCATGGGCGGTCCGGTCGATGATGAAACTCCAATTGTCAATTTCAGTTTCCTCGCACCGATGGACTACTACGCGGGGGAAATCAGCGAGATGCGGGGCAATCTCAACCTTGGCGCGGGCAATGACATCACGCAATCGGCCGCCTCCTTCAACGTAGGCCTGGAGACGCTGACCATGGGCGATCCCAGCCTCGATCACCATGTTGCGGACATGCTTACCATTACCGATCATCCGCGCGCTTCCTTCACCTTCAAGTCGGTAGAAGCGCTCGACAATCCCAATCTCGCCTTTGGCGCCCTTTCCCAGTTCAATGTTCAGGGCACCCTCGAACTGATGGGAATCCAGGTTCCCCTCGGCGTCATCGCTCAGATCGAACCGGTCCTGACCGAAGATGGCAAGGCCCGCTTGCAAGTCTACGCTTCCTTTGACTTGCGCCTCAAAGACAACTTTGATCTGGAAGGGCCGGACGGCCCTGATCCCGCCAAAGATACCCTCAAATTCTTCCTCAACTTCCTGCTCAAACCAGCCGCAGTTTAGCGGTTATCAATCTGACAATTGCCCATTTCCAATGGCTGCACTCGCAAAAGATCATTGGAAATGGGCAATGGAAAAATTGTGCATTGACCAATTGAAGATTTATGCTAAACATCCGGGTAGGGTTCGGGTATGACACGCACCGACTGGTGGAAGGGCGGCCTTTGATCATTGGAGGATTGGAAATATCCCACCCAACTGGGCTGTTGGGACATTCGGATGCGGATGTGCTGCTGCACGCCATCTGCGATGCCCTCCTGGGCGCGGCCAACCTGCGCGACATCGGATTTCACTTCCCGGATACCGACCCGGAATGGAAAGGGGTCGACAGCCGGAAATTGCTCGCGGGCACGGTAACCCTACTCCACGAAAAGGGCTACCGTGTGGGCAATGTCGACTGCACCATCGTCGCCGAAGCCCCCAAAATGAATCCTCACATCCCCGCGATGTGCGCGGTAATCGCCCCGCTCTTACAGGTCGATCTTGATTGCGTGTCCCTGAAAGCCACCCGCAACGAAGGCATGGACGCTATTGGCCGGCGAGAAGGCATCAAAGTCCACGCGGTGGCGCTCATTTACCGATCCGACGATTAGGCATTTTCCACTGGTCATAGTCGGGCGATTTCTGCCCAAATGTATTGCCCCAAAATTCAGAAGCCCGCCTTTGGTCATACCAAGGCGGGCTCCGCTCCAAATTGTTGATTTGACGTGTCAAGTGCCGGTTTCCGGCTCCCTTGCGGTCCAATTTCTTACCCTAGCACGGTGAAAACTGTTTTGCGCCAGATTAAAGCGCGATGCCGCTTGGGACGTCTTTCGACCCCATTGGAGGATTTCGTTGGGGGGATTTCAGATAAATGTGTGAACGTTGCTTCCCGATTCATAGTTTGAGTGTCCAGCACGCAAGGCAGTCCATGGAGATGTATATGCCTGGTTTGTACCGGCGCAACAGGCTCAGTGCGACAATCCTAGCTAGAGTTGTCCAGTGAGCGCCGGGGTACTCTCAATACGATCCGGCACCGGGCCGGCGATGCAATGGTTCCCCTGGTCATAGTTAATTGCATCCAGCCAGCTTCGGGTGAGGCCCTCAACGAAGACGTGTCAGATGACCTGCCTTGCCCAGTCCTCACTTTCCTACAGACCTGGTCTGCGGAGTTGTCGAATGGTGATGGTAGTGGATGGCTCAAAACGAGCATGGTTACTTAGTTTGGGCCAAAATTAAAGAATGAGTTCATAACGCAGTTTGTTGTGTAAACATTAATTGTTTGCTCTACTTGCGCCGCATCTGCAATGTTCAATTGTCAACCATTCCGTTGCAGCAATGGGTCAATTGTGCGACCAACGCTTGCGAAGGAGCGGCCTCTTGCGGCGAAGTAATAATGCTGTATGGTTTCCGGTTTGTACTTGTGTTACTACCTAAAGTACAAAAAGGTTGCGCCTGCACCAAGCCATTCGCGCAAACTGTCAGGAATACTGAATATCTGAGGATTGAAGATGCTCCCAACCCACACAAATACTGACTTCGGACCATTAATCATGCTTTCATCGATGTAGGAATATCGATCACTTGATGCGAAAGCATCTACCAATGACCCAAATGATTGGGGCCAATAAGAATACCCGAACCGACTTCTTTAAAGTTGGCTTGTGCGCAATTAAACGCGCGATCTGGGGAGAGTATTTGTAGTATCGATTTACTACCCATAACCCCCAGGGGGTAGGGATTAGTTTATCATCCCTAAACTTACGCAGTACTTTTACTTCTAAGGCATCATAACTTCCAAAACATACTGTCGCAATAAAACAGCCCTCAGATGATAAAACAGGAGCTATCTGAAGCCGATCAATCAAGCCAAAACATCCATTTCGCCGCGCAATTTCGACGGCGGTATCGCGGGCAGCTTTATCGGCAAATCCTGCGCCCTGATCCAGGAGGTAGGTCGCAACCGGGAAGTGATCTTCACTGATTGCGAATAGCAATGGAGTACAACTTTCATTTTGAACATTGATGTTGGCTCCCCGCTTGATGAAAAACTTTACCTGGGCCAAATGGCCATTCACCGCAGCACGCATAAGGCCGTAGTCGGGCTCCGTCTGCATTAATTTCTCACTCGGGCTCCACCCCAGTTCTCCCACAAGCTTGTTGGTCATTTCAAGAATCTCAGCAAAAAGAGGGGCAACTTCCCACCTAAATCCTTCAGTATCTTTTAAGTTACCACGGGCACGGAGTTTTTGAATTTGCTCTCCGATTTCCGTGGCACGCACAAAGGCCGCGAGATCACGGCCATCGGTGGCCACCTTCAAGCAACTGTACTGAAACATCATCAGAAACTGAAGTTCCATTACTGGTGAAGGAAAATATGCCCTGTGCTGAATTGTCTTGTCACCGGTACTCTTTGCCTCCTTGAACTGTTCATTGATCATCTGAGCATACAGGCAATGCGCACCTGCGACGGCTCGGTTCTCCCGCAATTGATTCTCGTCAAATAGGATTGCACTGGCCCAGGCGGTCAATGCGTTGAAATCCCCCGCAGAAAACAATGCGTAGAATTGATTCAGAATCGTTTCATAATGTTCCATCATAAAGCTTTTGTTTTAACTGCTCACAACAATTCATTTATCTTCTCACGGACTTGGTCAAAGCCAGTAAATATTCGATCAAGTTCTTCCAAAAAATTTTCGTCAAACCCCTGCCACGGATAGATGTAATGCTTGAAAAACTGCCTTTGGCCGCGGTCCTGCCAGGATGCGTTCAGGATCTCCGATTGTGATCTGAATCGCCGATCCAATTCGCTAAATGCCTCTTGGAGGTTCCTTAGGGACATTCCCCCTCCCACCATTCGATTACTTCAGCATTGATGGGTAGCTGGTGTTCCTGGGCAAGGGCGACCCGATGACGGCCACTTTCGACGGAATAGTAGCCGCCATATTTATTGAGGCGAATCACCTCACTTTGCTCTTCGGAGCGAAAAAGTCGGTACGGTCGCAACAGATCATGGGGAAGGTCCTCCGGGCGGATTCCCTCGCGAACTGCTTGCAGAGCTCTGCGGTATTTTTCGGCCAATTCATCGTACGACTCTTTGGTTCCTCCGTGATGCCTCCAGAAATTTTCCCCCAAGTCGGGGATGTAAATCAAGCTGGGATCGATACTCCACTCCTTTTTCGCCTCCGAGGAACAGAATTTGTGCTGCCGATACAAAGTTTGAAAGTGATTAAACTTATTGTGGCTTTCTTTTACCCGTTGGTCCAACTTTTCATCCTTGTGCCATTGGGTCCCGCCATACCCCGACAACTCGCCGGCAATGAGTGAGGCGTAAGACTTAAAAACATGTGCTTGGTTGTTCGCCCGATCCCTGATTGCGTATCCGTGATCGAGGTAGAATTTCAGATCGGAAACTGGGAGCGAAAACGAAAGCCCCGGAGATTTTGCCGTTAGCGCAGCCCCTTCAATAACGCGCAGTGTAGCTAACTTCAATTCCGGCGGTCGGATATGGTTTAAGCTTCCCCCGTCCAAAATACGCGCTTGCGAGGAATCTATTTTCGCCACAATTGAATACTTGACCGAAATGTCGCCGAAAGCCTGAACCGCAACGTGATAAACATTGCCCCTCTGGGTTACCTCAATTGCCGATTCTACAGGTAAATGGGGTCCCTCCTCAGCGTTCCTTTTGGGCTCTTTTTCTTCAACCGGAATTTTTCCCTGAGGATAATCAGTTATCCAGGCATGCATCGGAAGTTGATGGGCCTGGGCCGTTACCAGGAGTTCGTATCCCCCCGTACAGTAGTGACTGAGACCGAACCGGTCAAGCTGAATTCCCCGTTGAGGACCGGGACGTGCATACTGCAAATATATCTCTTGGGTTTCTGGTGGTAAATCTTCTATGGGGGTCCCGGTAGAGATTTCCTTTAACGCACTGCGGTACGCAATTGCGATTTTTTCATTGGGTTGGATCGCCGCGGCAATCTCAGGTTCAAGGAGCAACCAGCACCGCGCCGGATCAACTCCGATCCCAACCGATTGGGGCGGCTGAGTTACCCGCTCAGTTTGCCGCGCAACTTTGTAATCTGGGAGATCGGCTAAGGTACGTGCCTGTAAATCCTTCACCTGCGCGGAAGTCCGACTGCGTTGCGGCAACACATTTGCGTATTCCATGGCAAGAAGTGCAGGCCGAGGTTTTGCATACATGATCGTCCCGGATACAGCCGCTTCAACCCGATAACCACAATCGAGGAAAAATTCCCGGTGTTCCGCGGGGGCTCTTCCTTTCAGGCCCAACGCTCCGTTGATCACCGATGCAAACTCCCAAAATGACAGTACGCCACGCAGCAACATGCCCGGTCCCAAAGTACCTGCCTGAATGGCCCCGGCAATCGTGAGCCATTGACTCACAAACTGGTAAGCGACCAAAAATTGAGCGGCGGGAGCCAGGAAATTTATCAGGACAAATACCTTTCCCAGGGATTTAACGAGCTTCCATGGATTGCCCGCACTGTCCAAGATGGCAATGAGAATTGTCGGCAAAAGTAGCTCCTTGGGACCATCGGCAAACTTCTTCCGAACCGCCGCCTGGAGATTCGCGCCCAGATTTTGGAGGGGATGAGCGGAATCCCCGGGGACGGGAGGAGGAGCCTGCATATATTCTGCAACCCCCGCAAGCTTTTTGCGCAAGACATCTTGTGCCGCCTCCCGGTGGGGGCCCACAAAATGAAAATAACGCGGCTTCAGGCGCAGAAACTCCTCCTGAAAGGTGAGCGACCGGCGATACAATGAGTGGGCTTGGGCTGCTCTCCCCTCCGCCTCTCTCACCCATGACTGGGCCTCCTCCACTTCGTAGCGAAAATGTTCACAGTCTTCCCTTCCTTCACTGTCTTCCATGCAACGCTGCAACTCCTGCCGGGCCAGAGCAAGCAATTCCCTCAACTCGGCTTCCTTCCTGCGCAGGCTTTGCATTGCCTGAAGGTTGTTGGCAATCTCCTTCGAAATAGCTTGCGTTATCATCCCCCACAGCCTTTCCATTTCTTCGGCTGTGCGAACGATCTGACCGCGAAACAACTCAATGGCCTGGGGGTCTTCAAGCTGGCTACCTTTCGCCATGTCACCTATCCTCCTTGATTCAAATAGTTCTCCAATGCCTGGGCTTTCTTGATCAAATATCTTTGGTGGGCTTCGATCTCCTGAATGAGCTTGGGGAGGTTTCGGATCATTTGGCCGAAGCTTGATTCAAACTTATCGTATTCCTGGTCCTGCCAGCTTTGTCCCAGTTGTTTTAGCTTTCCTCGTGTCTGACCCAAACCATTGGCCAACTCTGCATTGTAAGCTTTGAGATAGTTGGCGAAATCTCGGATGGCATCGGGATCACCTTTTACTTTCTTCGACATACCCCTGGATTATTGTTGAGAACCAATTGCCTTGAGCAGCTCGATGCGCTCCTCCACCCACGAGGCTTCCGCCAGCTCGTAGGGACGAAATTTTTTGCGTTTCCCTTCGATGTCATCGTAGTACAGTCCCCGCCGGTCACCCAGCTTTGCGGCGGCATCCGAGTCGATCAAACGCCGGGAACTATCTTCCGGCATTTGCAATGCAATTCTTTGGCTGAAATCGGGAAGCAGAGAACTTTCAAGGCTGCGATCAAAATTGGTCATGGTGTCCACATGCAAAAATGTAAACACTCCGACATCCGGGCCGTCCTGCAAAATCGATTTGAGCTGCGTAGATGCTTCCGATAGGCTATACCCATCTTTTCGGAACTTGCGTCCCCGCTGAAAACCCCAAATGTGCAAGTACACGTTGGGAAACAGGCCGGAATTGTTTTGCAAACGCTCCTGGATCAGTGCGTGGATTTCTGCAAGTGTACCTTCGATATCCGGCTGCCTCCCGTGCAAGGTCTCAAAGGGAAGGTTGCGGAAATAGACCCGATCCAGATCCTCGTGGTCCAGATCGATGCTCAGAAAGTTCAAAAAGTAAAAATTTGCGCTGTACGGTTGGTGGTGGGCAATGATGGAGAGGATGCTTGCGATCAGGATCGGGAGCGTACGGGCTTCATCGCTGCCGACACACAGCATATTGCTCCCACTTTGGCGTCTGAAAGCTGCGGCCACATCCTGGTCAATGGTAACGGGCTCACCCAGCCAAACGGCTACGACCTTGGGATTGGAGGAACCGGACTGAGACATGTACGAGAAATTGTTGTGGAGATAGGATGCCGCCGAACCATCGAAACAAATCTGCTTGTCCGGTCGCTCCCAGTTCCTTTCCGCCTGTACTTGCTTCACTCCCTCGATGTAGCGCACGTGCTCCTTTGCCTTGAGATCCAAGAAATACGTCTGGAAGGGCCGATTGTCTTCAATGAGCCCCCGAGAGGCATTGTAGATGCCTTCTCCAGGCCGCTTCAATAGCTTCGCTTGGGGATTGTCGTCCGCGAGAATGAGCCGCGAATCCTGGTCCGAACACATGAGAGCCAGGCGTACCGCAATCATTTCCCGGGTAGCCCGAGGAAGAGACGCCCCGGACAAAGATTGGGTTGCCAACAGAATATTGATTCCAAAAGCACGCCCTTTTCTCACGATGTTCTCAAGGATCTGTTCCACCCTCGTATGGATACGATCATCCTGGGCAAAAAACACCTGAAACTCATCGATGATGAGCAATATCCGGGGAAAACGAAGGTCGGGGTTCATCTCTTGATAGGCATCAATCGATTGCTGCTCTATTCTGCGAAAGGCCCGCTCCCGGCGAAACAATTCAGCTTCAAGCCCCTCCATTACACTCAGGCCAAACTCCCGGTCACTTTCAATCGCAATGGTTCGGGCGTGGGGTATTTGATATTTGGCGTAAGGCTTGAATTCGACTCCCCCTTTGAAGTCAATGAGGTACAACTCCAATTCGTCGGGAGAATATCGGATGAGCGAATTGAGAATGATCACGTGGAGAAGGTTGCTCTTGCCGGATCCGGTCATTCCTACCAAGAGCCCGTGCGGAGCTACCTTGTTATCAAACTTGAAGTCGAGCTGATCCTGCGCACCGGATCGTCCGATCGGGACGATAAATTCGCGACCCGCTTTTTCGGTCCACCAAGCGGACCGCTCCGGTACCGACTGCACAAAGGGAACCTTGATCGTCTTTCGGGGATCGTAGCCTTTGGTGAGGTGTTCGATGATTTTGGGAATCGGCAGAGGAGGTTGCGAAAATATCCTCATGCTTACATTGTGCCGCACATCATCGAGGACACCATCCGGTTGCAGGTCGAAGGCAACCGCATGTGCCTTGAGTTCTCGCAGATCAAAGCCAAAAGGCAAGGCCTTGCCTTTTTCAACGATTACTATAGCATGGATGCCGGTCTTGGGACCGCTGCGCATGATGCTTTTCAATCGCTGGGCGGAATCGGAGGAAAAATTCGTCGGGAAGTGGTAGACTTGGAGCAAATGGTATGCCTCCTGAACTTCGCCGGCCGATGCGTTGTAAGCCGCAATATTTTCAAATTTATTCTGCAAATATTTTTGGATTACGTTCTCGATGTTCCTTGAGTATTCGGTCAAAGACTTATCGATGTGCATTCCATCCACCCACACCCGCTTCCCGTATAACTCTTCGGGCATCGCGACAAACGGGGAGGCATTTTCCCCCAAACCGACCGGATCGATGAGCAGTAGACGGGCATTGCCCGGAGGGTGCGCCAGCAGAAAATGGCAGGTCAAACGATGACACAGTTGTACCGCCAGGTCCATTTGGCCAGCCCCGGCCTCGATGATTACGTTTTCTCGACTTAAAAATGGTACCAGATACTCTACCAAGAGATCATCCAGCCCCTCCTTGCGGATGATCTCGACTCTCCCGATGGTCGCGTAACTCTGCTCACGGTGGGCCCGCTTTTCTACCACTGAATACCAATCCTCTGCGTAGAGATTGACCGATTCCGGAAACTCTTGGAGAAAATCCGCCAACTGTTCCCCTTCCCGGATGAATTCAAGGCGTCTGTTCTCCTTGCGTTCTTTGAATTGTTCAATCTCCTTCTGGCGCGCTTCACTCACTGCCTGCAACTCTTTTTGAAAATCATTGTTGAGCTTCACCATCCCCCGGACGGTCGGCGTGTTTCCTTCAACCGAAACCGGCTTTGGAATCTCATTGCTGACATACCGTACGTACCCTTTAATCAAATCTCGATTGCCCAATAGACGAGGCTTGTAACTGGCTAGTTCTCCCCGATATTCCTTAATTGCACTGATCGAAGCGTTGTATTCTTTTCTATTTTTACCCCCAAAGTGGAGGCCGACTCCTCCTAAAAGGAGGCCGATGAACAATCGCCCAGGATCAAAATTGGCAAAAACACTCATGAACAAAATCAAGCCGATTAAGGTAAGGGCTCCGAAAATGACCTGGGATCGACTTTTGCTGCTTGCCAGTTGTTCAATTTCTTGAGCCTTGATAAAACGCAAGGCTTTTGCTTTGTACTCTTCCTTCAACTTGTCGATTTCGATGCGATTGTTGGCCCAGATCTGTTCTTCCTGGCGCGCAAAGGTTTTGGCCATTGAGCGGTAGGTTCGAATCAGCGCCTGCTGATTCCGAAAAGCATCCGTGAGGTTATTGTTTTCCGAATTCATGGTTCCATTATTTCATGATGAGAGCAACGCAATGATTTTCTCTTTTGTGCATGCTGACGGGAAAGCTGGCCGTGATCGGCCGGATCGCCGGCGCACAATAAATCCAGCCATCCAAAAAATGCCTGACTTCACCGGTCTGGTAGTAATCGATGATGTAGGCAATATCTGTTTGCAAGAAGTCGTTGTAAAACCGATAAATATTGTCCTTTTCGGTGGCCGCCAACTCCGGAATTTTCCCTAAGATCAGCGCTAGGTGATACAAGCAGATTTGACCTGCCTCCTTCTCGTAGCTTGCGACCAAGGCCAATTGTTCGGGCTCAGCAAATAGGAAGTATTTCCCTCCGATAGCCCAAGCTTCATCCCCAAAGTGATTTAAGCCCGACCGCTCGTCACTTCCCCACTGCCACATGTGGCCGGCCCCCATGTGCAAAAGGTCATAAATTCTTCCGACAAGGCCCATTTCCTCCATCTCATCGTGGATATAGAGCTGCTTGCCATTCGAAATTGCCGTTTCGTGATGGCGGTCTTCCGATGGTATCCCAAGGTGTATTTCCTCTTCAACACAACCGGAGAGGTCAGCCACCACTATTTCGATGCCCTTCTTTGCCAGAAACACCCTGATCTGGTCTTCCAGCAAGTGGAGGTGCTCATCAGTAATATGATATTGGTAAGAAACTTCCAACTTGATTCATTTTCCCAAATTTAGATCCGATACATCTGAATTATGTCAGCCCACATATTCATTTTTGTTGGCCAAAACGAGAGAAATCAAGTAGTCTACATGTAAGGCTTGATTGGCTATCTCAGGAAACATTTTCGGAATTCCGAAAAACACAAAATACTGATAATCAACTGATTTTTTTCAATTTCAATTTTTGGCCTGCTTTTCGCAGGTGAAAATTCCATCAAATCAAAAACCAAATTTTTCTAGCATGAAACGATTAAGTGTTATAATCATAGGCCTTATCTTCACGATATTTAGTTGCAAAAACACCACGGCAGAAACTGATGGGAAATATCCGGGGAAACTGCTCGTAGGTCACTTGGTAGCTTTGGACATGGCTCCCCTGTTTGTCGCAAACGAGGCGGGGTTTTTTACCGAAGAAGGCTTGCAACTCGAACTGCGCTTCTTCGCGAATCCGGGAGATAACAATGCGGCACTCGCAAATGGATCCATTCAGTTCAGCACCAACCCGTTTACCTTACCCTATTTTGGGAACAATGCGGGTGACGATATGCGGATTGTTTCTGCGGCTGGAGGATTGGGAATCATCCAGGTTATCGTCCAGGGAAAGTACCTGATCGAAAACCTAGAAGACCTCAAGACCTGGGTAAAATCTCATCCCAATCAGAAGCTTAAAATTGGTTTGCTCCAAGGCGATACTTTGGAGATGATCGTCTTTCGGATGTTGAAAAATATTGGCCTTGACTATGATGCATTTGAAATTGTACCGTTCGACGATCTCCTAATTATGGTGGAAGCATTCCGCAACGGTACCGTGGACATCCTGAGCCATATCAAGCCCTACACCACCGATCTCGTGGTCAATCACGATGCCAAAGTCCTCACCGATAACAGCGCCATCTGGGGCTACGGTACCCCCAACTGTACGGTAGCGGTAATGAAAGAATTTGGGGAGAAGTATCCCAAAACCGTAGTTAGCTATCTCCGCGCCCTGAAAAAAGGCTTCCAACTCATTGTCGACTCGCCCGGAAAAGCCGTCCAGCTACTGGACGAAGGCAACTACTACAAAGTGGACAAAGAGGTCCTGCTGTATGCGTTCCGCAATCAACCAAAAGAAGTTGTGCTTCGTCCTAACGTAGATGGCATGATGGAAGCGATCAAAGATATGGTCGCCATGAACTACATCAAAGAGCCCAGTCAGCAAGTTGTGGACCTGCAGTACCTAGAAATGGTTGAATCCGGTAAATAATGAAAGTCAATCATCCACTCGTTTGGGGAGGGCTCAGTATCCTGGTGGGCATTGCCCTCTGGGAAATACTCGGTAGAAGTGGCGGGGGCGTATGGGAGAAAATTCCCCCACCTACGAAGTTCATTCCTGAAGTCATAGAAAATGATTTTAAAATTGGGCTCGGCTCACAAGCAGCTACGCTCACAGAGTCAATCATTGCCACACTGAGCCGCGTCGTACTTGGTCTATCCCTCGGACTTGTCTGTGCCCTTTTTACTGGGCTGTCCTTGAGTTCGTCCAGTATCCTTCGCTACACGATCCTTCCTTGGATCCGGGTACTGGCCCCCATCGCCCCGATTGCCTGGATCCCCCTGGTGATTGTTCTATTTGGCATTGGCAATACGCCAGCAGTTATTCTCGTCTTTTTAGGGGTCTATTTCTCCCTTACCGTTGCCACTGTGCGGGCGGTAGAGCTGGTACCCGCTAAGCTCATGCACTCCGCCCAAACTCTAGGCGCCAACCGATGGCAGCAATGGAGGTACGTTGTATTTCCATCTATTCTTCCTCCTGTATTCACGGCTCTGCGACTAGGGGTCTTTGCCGCCTGGATGGCAATTTTAGCCGCGGAAATGGTAGGGCTGAGAGACGGGCTGGGATCAATCATCAATTATGCCCGAAATGTATACAATCACAAGTACATCATGCTGGGAATTTTCTTGATCGGGCTTTTCGGAGCACTCTTCGATTGGGGCCTGCGAGCAATTCAAAGCCGCTGGTTTTGGTGGGAAAACAAATAAATACTATGGGTGGAGGTGCAATTGTTGCGGACAATCTGAGCTATAAATACGCTAGTGGCGAGACTGTGTTTCGTCACCTGGGGTTTCGCATCGAATCGGGGGAGTTCATTGTAATTCTCGGAAAATCCGGAGGTGGCAAGACAACCTTGCTAAAAGTTATGGCTGGACTTTTGCCCGAATACAAAGGCAATCTCTTGATCGACGGTCAGGATTTGCGCGAAGCCTCCACAAGTCTAGGATTTGTTTTTCAGGATTTTGCCCTTTTCCCGTGGCTCAATACACAAAAAAATATTGAGTTCGGACTCAAGCTGAAAGGACTCAAAAAAGAACTGCGCGACAAAAAGTCAAAAGAACTGATGCAGCTCACCGGTCTCTCCAGTGCCAAAAATAAGTTTCCCCACCAACTTTCTGGAGGAATGCAACAAAGAGCGGCGATCGCACGGGTGCTCGCCATTGATCCCAAGATAATGCTGCTCGATGAACCCTTCGGAGCTTTGGATTACGGTACACGCACCCACCTCCAACAATTCCTGCTTTCGATCTGGCAACAATTTCAAAAGACGATCATCTTTGTGACACACTCGGTAGAGGAGGCATTGACCCTCGGCCAACGAATTCTGCTTCTGCGATCACAAGGACTGATTGAAATCCCAGTTACACTTCCGTATCCCCGCAATGTCGCCGGCACTGATTTCAATGGCTATCGGCGCCAGTTGTTAAACGAGTTTATGTTTGATGATAAAAAAAGTCAATTCATTGGTGATGAGTAAAATAAAATCCTACCAGCTATTTGAGGATATCGAGTTGCTCGATTTCCGGCTCCTCTTAAAAATCGGAAACCAATTCAAAACGGACGATGCATTCCCGTTTAAGGTGGATCAGTTCCAGTCTCAGACTTTCAAATTGGACATCCAAGAACTGTTCGGCAATTTGATTCGGCTCTGTCGAAAAAATTGCTTCAAACCGCATCTCATCGAGATTTCTCTGTTTGACACCGAGCGATCAGATAAAAATCGTCGCCACTTTCACGTGGCAATCGCCTGCTCGGACAGTAGAAACCTGACCCAGTATATTCAATTGTTGCGAGAAAATGTCGAACTGAATCCTTCTACTGGAAGTCCGGTCAGTGGGTACAAAGGCGCTCCCTTGATCCACAACCGATTGCTGTATCGGGCTCCGTACTATGCCTTGGACTACGAGAGCGGTAAGGTTTTAACCACACTGGGAGAAAGCCCCGAGCCTTACATTGCCTACGGAAATTATTACAATCAACTTGAGCCCGCCCGTGAGATGAACACTTTGCTGGGACAAATCCAGGAGTTTTTCGAATCTTGTGGCCAAACATTCGAAAACAATATCCGGGAATCACCGGCCGCCCCCCTCACCCTCAACTCTGCGATCCTGCTCCCCTTACCAAAAAAGTCTGACTATCGCCTGGAAGAAAACAATGGTCCATCGTATGATGGGGGAGGCGTTTTCATCTTTGGTGAAGCCGAGCACAGTTCCCAAAATCCGGAATTCGACATCAACAAATTCCTCGTCATTCTCAGGAACTACCTCATGTTCTCCGTCTTTGATATTACCTACAGTGCAACCGACATGCGTATGCTGCGGTTTAGAAAACAGTTGGTCCAGCTCAACATCGTTCATCACTTCAAAAGTCAATTGATGACAAAAGTTGAGATCCCCATCAATGATGTACTGGTACACTTAAAATCCTTAAATGCTACCAGCGCAAACAAAGCTCACGCCAAAATGGAAATTGTTCGTGAGTTTGTCTCCCACCTGGTAATGCGGATTTCTCTCCTGATCAAATCAATCCAGGAACCAGAAATCACAGTATTTGAATACAAAGACTTCGAGTCGGTCTGCTACCAAACGAGAAAGGCCCACAGCAAGACCCTGGAGCACTACAAAATTGCGATTGAGGTCGTTCCCCCCCAACCACAAGCTGAGCTGGTTCGGATCCGATTGGATCATGTACGTATCCAGTTGGTCATGGAAGAAATCATCGGCAATGCAATCAAGATGCTATGCAAGCCCGAGCGCACACTGCAAATAGTGAGAAAATCGCCCCGACGCGAGCAACTTGAAAAGTATGTCAAGCCCATTTCCAACAAAACCATTCGGATATTTTGGGAGGTAGATACAGCGATGCGGTCCGTCACCATCCGGGTATTCAACTCAGGGACCAGGATCAATGCATCGGATGCCCTCCATCTCGGGCGCGATTACTTCGCCAACTCCCGATCCAACTCAACCGGACTCGGACTGAAGATAGTCAATGAGTATCTCCAATCAATTGGGGCAAACTTCTTGCGCAAGGAAGAAAGGTACTTTTCCATTCGGAATGTTATCTCCTCCAAGCAAAAAGGAGTGGAAATCGAATTTTCGTTTCCAATTTTGGAATCCAGTGCACTGAGCAATTAAACCGGGGCGAAAAGTGTAGCGCGGACCGGTACCTTTCCCCGCTACACTTGCAATCACTGAGATTCAGGAAAAATCTCGTTATCGCACTTCCCACAAACTGTATTTGGACCCTTCTGGCGTGGTTGTTAAATCAATACTGCTAATCGACTTGAGCGAGATCTCAGCTTTTGATTTCATCGAATTGCATCATCCCAAAACCGCAAATTCTATGCTAGAAAGCAGTTACTTTTTATTTGCAGAAAACTCATCCCGGTCGCAGTTCATCGAACAGTTGGCCCTGCAGAAAGCACCCGAAGGCAAAGGATATGGCGATATCCAATTGCTTGAGGAACTTCACCCACCTCACCGCTTTGACTTCTTACTCCTCGAATCAACCCAGGTTTCGTCGCTTGAACCCGACTTGCTCATTGTCGAAGACGAATGGGCATACACCAAAGAACTGTTGCAGGCAGCCGCCCAAGTAGAAGAAATCCAGCGTATCATTGTATGCAGCGACTATGAAACCATCGAGCGGTTGCTGCAATTGAAAGGAACCAATGCACCTCCCGCGGTAGTTACCCTGGACTTTAAACTTGGCTGGACTGAAGAACTCTTGGAAGGGCGAACCCTCCGCCTGTACAAACTGCTGCGCCAGAAGTTGCCCAACAGTTCCGTGATCGGCATCACCAACTTTGAGTCGAAAGAACATGCCGTCAATCTCATTCAGCAAATGCACGCTGATGGGTACAACGTTTTTGATAAATCCCTTACCCGATCAGGAGATTTGCTCGCCAATATTCTGAGAAACGAAATCGGCATTCAACGATCAAAGCTCCAGACTTCAGACAACAATCCGGAAAAACTAAAACTCTCGCGATACGATCAAGCAAAGGCAAACCGGGTTTTTGAGGTGCTCGGACTGGATTTTGCCCGCTACCAGGAAGACCCAAGGTTTGCCCACTTGCCGATGCCCTACATCGGGGGTTCGCCTCAGTCAAAATTGATCAAATCTCTCATCATTCGGTATGCCGACAGTTCCCTTCCCGTCCTGATTCGGGGACCGAGAGGAACCGGAAAAGAGGTTATCGCAAATGCGATCCACAACCTGGGCCCCAACCGCCACCGCAAGATGATCACGGTGAACTGTGCGAGCATTGTTCCCGAACTTTTTGAAAGTGAGCTCTTTGGGATCAAGGCCAAGGTTGCTTCGGACGTTGCTGAGCGCAAAGGATACTTCGAACAAGCCAAAGGAGGCACCCTCTTCTTGGATGAAGTCGCCGAGATTCCCTTGCGGTTTCAGGCAAAACTATTGCGGGCCATTGCTTCACCCTATGAAGTTGTACCCGTCGGAGCGGTGTTTACACGGGACGTCATCCAGCTCACCGATGTCCGAGTGATATTTGCCACCAATGCAAATCTGGAGGAAATGGTTCTCAGCCATCGATTTCGGGCCGACCTTTACGACCGCCTAAGTGCCGGGGCATACTTCCCGGAAATCCTGCCGTTGCACCACCGTCCCGAGGACATCGAAGTTCTAATTGATTACTTCCTGGCAAAAATGGGGGGTGACTCCCTTTCTCCAAAAGCGAGAAACCTTCTCCTTGATTACAGTTGGCCGGGCAATGTCCGGGAACTCAAATCTGTCATCGGTCGCGCGGTCGAATTCAATCGCCATCAAAATCAAAGACCGATCAGTGAAGATCTCATCGATTTTTTTCTTCCCATCACGCCCGTTCCCTATCCCGCCCCTCAAAGTGTACTGCTCAGCCAGAATCCAGAATCCCCGAGGCGCAACAAGCATCGCAAGGCGGCGAAGTTACTCGACGCCATAGAAATTGCCCTTGTGCGCCTACAACCTCGGCAAATGGTAAATCGAGAAATACTCGCGGCTGAAATGCACACCATAGAAAAAGGCCAGAAAGGATATGCCCCGACCACTTTGAGCACTTTGGTCAGTGACCTGCGTCCTGAACTGAAGGAACTTCTTTATAAAGAACAGAATGCCTTCAACTGGCCATTGTCCCGTCAATTTTACGGCCCGATCAAGCGGCTGATAACCCACCACTAATCCCAAAATTGCTGATATGGACAGAATTTATCTCAAAAAAATCACCTTCATTTTTGCTGACTGGCATCAACGCGAACGGTATTTAGGAAAACTCGCCGACGACACCGAACGCGGCCTGGACTTCCTTGAGGAAGTGGTGGGACTAACTGGTTCCTATGACCTTCAAATTTATTCCGAAGTACAACTCGAAGAACAATCTCCCGACATCATCATGATCGAAGATTCATCGAGCGATATTCTTCATCTTTTAGCCGCAGCGGCCAAAGAAGAAGGCCTCGAAGAGGTGACGGTGTGTACTGACTTTCCCAGTGCAGAGTGGATTGCTCAGTCGATCTGTCCCGAGCCCAAAATTATTTCCCTCGACTTTCACCTTGGTTCCGCCGAGGTAAAGCGCACCCAAGCCCTGTATGCGGCACTCAAGGCAAATTTTTCCCACAGCATGGTCATTGGGATCACACACTACGAACAAAATTCGGCTTACAGCCCCGTACTGTTTGCCATGAGCCAATACCGGGATATTGTTCTATCAAAAGATGAAACCCTAAAACAACTCGGTACGATTATGCGCGCCATTTCCCGAGCGTATGATTTGCAGAAGATGACCGTTTTGGACGATGCGGCAATGATGTTGCGCAATCAGATGCCTCCCCACATGCTGAGCAATTGTCTCAATCAAGCCTGCGAACTCATCAAAGCGGGGGATCGGCAGGAGGCAGAGACATACATCACCAATTTAAGCAACCTCCTGGACTTTACGATTGATATGATGGCCCAGAAAACGATTCCCCTGCACCAGGAAATAGAGTTCCTCGAATTATTTATCGCGATTGAAAACACCCGCAACACCACCCAAAACTTCACCTGCCGAATCAAAGCAACTCCCGAGGTACAATACTTGGAAATTCCTCCCATGCTCGTACAGCCCCTCCTCGAAAATGCCATCAAGCATGGTCTGAGACCGCAAGGAAAAGGCAACGTCACAATCTCGTTTCAACGCCGAGAGAATGCTCTCTATGTCTTGGTTGAGGACGATGGCGTCGGTTTCCCCGAGGAGGAAACAGCTCCAAACGGCAGCCTGAGGACACGACCGCGACTCTCAATATCACTCCAAAATATTCGGCAACGAATTGAGAAATTCAATTCCTACAATGATCAACGAGAGAACCGCTACCGCATGGAAATTGATCGCACTTCTGGTGATTCTCCGAGAACGCGCGTCCAACTCTACCTGCCCATTAGCACCCAAAAGCAATAAACTCAGATCAACTATAAACACAATGGACGATACAATCAATGCGATCATCGTGGATGACCACAAAGCCGCACAAGACCGCCTCACCCGAATTCTTCAGGAGTCCTTTCCCCGCGTGAAAGTAATCGGAGCCACGAGTGATGTAAAATCGGGAATCAGACTGGTCGAGAACAATTGGAACAAACTTGACCTCCTATTTCTCGATATTGAACTTCCGCCCCACACTGGCTTTCAACTGATCGAGCAAGTCCGGGCAAGCAAAAGAAACTTTCCTTTCGAGGTTGTATTTGTTTCCGCTTACGGTCGTTACTTACCCGATGTCGTACGCCTCGAGGAACGACTCCAAAAGCGCTCAATCGCTTTCTTGAAAAAGCCCGTTGAAGAGTTTGATCTCAAAAGGGTGATCACTCGCTTTGTTATTCGCGGCGTAGATGTTCCTATGGGAGATAGGATTGATCTTTTGAGTGAAACTGAAGGTAATTTATTCTTTCTTACCCACCTCCGGGGCTGGGCCAAACTAGATCCAAAAGATATCATCTACTGCGAGGGGGAAGGCTCCACCACAAAATTCTTCACCACCCGAACCGACCTCAAAGTAAGTGAACTGGTGATGAGCAAAAACATTGGCCATTACAAAGAAAAATACTCCAGGCTGGGCTTCATCAATGTCAACCGAGGCCTCTGGGTCAATCCAGACTACATATCAAAATTCAACCGCGAGGACAACGTGTTGATTTTGACGTCTTCCCCTAATCAAACCGCATGTCGGGTATACCTCTCCAGATCTGGCCGTCAGCGCCTCAAGGAATGGATGGATCAACAAGGACACAATCGGTCATAGCCATAAACATGACGACTTATTGAACGCCGCTTCATCTCAAATCTGTTTTTTTTATTTCACTATTTAAGTACCCCAATCGGGGTACTTTTTTACTTGTTGGTCGTAAACGACTACTTATTGGTCCAAACCCACTGCTCACCATAAGCACCTGATTAACAGCGAAATAAATCGGAATATTTGTCTTGTTCTTAAACATAAGAACAACATGAATCGCCTTGCCTGGCCACCCGTGCCAGATCGCTGAACCTGAATTAGAAATCCACTCCCATTTCGTGCTGTCGCTAATTAGCGCCAACGGAATCCCGTTGAAATTTGACCGGTCACTGGCTGGAATAGGATTGGTATGCCTCTTTTTAATGTTTCAAAGTTAATACCATGACTATCAGTTGTTTATATAGCAATTTGCGCATACCAAAGTCGCTCATCATTGTTTGTAGTTTTTTATTGACCATCGTTGGTTCTGAGGTACATTCACAGCAACCGATAAAACTTAGCCCTCACAATTGGTCGGGGGAAACTGTATCCTGTGACATTTTACATGATGCAGCTTCTGGAAGCTCCGCCGGGACCTACACGCTGAGCTTGGGCTACGAAGGAGAATTGGTCGATGTCGCCGTGGTCAATCTTGCTCCTGACTTCACGAAGTCTGATATCACCGTCGATTCAAACACAAAGACCATTGTTCTCACCGTTGTTTGTTTCGGCAATTTGCCGCCCTCGTGTCCCAGCAAGATTGGGGAGTTGACTTTTAAATTCGACAAAATTGGGATTATCGATCATATTGATCCCTAGTGAGGAAAAGGCCAGATTTATAAATCCATGACAAGAATGAGTTGATCTCTTGCCGCCCCAACAATATTATTTTCAATACTTGGGAGAATGAGTACCATTTTTTGAAGGAGGGCCTGGCAACCATCGTTTGATTACAAATCGATCTCTGGAAGTTCCCAAACCACCTAACGTCCGGGAGGCTGAGCCTCCCGGATTTCTATTTCATACCCCCCAAAATTTTTGTGTATCTTTTCCAAGGGATTGATTACAATGGGAGAAATACGACAGAATAAATATTTACAACTCCGTCAAACGTTGTCAAAAAAGGAATTGCGTGACTTTTCCGCAATCATGCAAGGGGAAAACATCCGACCGCAAATGCAATCACTGTTCCGGGTGATCGAAGAGTTGATGAAAAATAAGTCTTCGTGGCTGGGTCTGGATTATGAGCGTATGTGGGAGAGGTTGTACCCTAACCATGATCCGAGTTACAATTCATCTTCCATGCGCCGCCTCATGGCCGAACTATTGCAACATTTATTGCGGTACCTTTCCCAGGTGTACCTGGAGCATGATCCTCTGCTTAAAGCGCAGATCGTATCCCGTATTTACACTGATCGTGGCCTGGACGGACTTGCCCAAAAAGCCAGGCGAAAATGGATCGAAAACGATAACCCAAAATCGGCCAAAGAACTATTGGCAAAACATGCCTTCCGGATGAGCGAATATTGGGACAATTCCAATACAAATCCCAAACTGCGGCACAATGATGTTCTACAGCTCCTCGACCTAGAAAACTATTTTATCGTAGAGTCTCTGGAAGTACTTATCGAAGTAATGTCCAACTCACTCATCCATCAAGCCCCTGGGGCAAAAATCACTTTTTCCTTCCTAGACCCCGTGGTCCATATCAGCGGGCAGATTCCTTACTCCGACCAGCCTCTGATCGCTACTTATCGGAAATTTTATCTTGTACTGGCAAAAATCACTGAAGGCGACCTCAGTTCAGCATCCACGCTGTATCCCCAACTGAAACAAACACTATTGCACCATCAAAACAAGATTGACCGGGAAAGCCGAGTTTACCTGTGGCATCGGCTCAAGAGCGTCTGCGTTTATTTCATCAATGTAGGAAACAGTGATCAGCAATTACAATTTACGCACGAACTACTGGAACTTTATCGGAGAAGCATCAAAGCAGGCGAAATGGATGAAAAAGGGCGGCTACCGGGCGAACATTTAAAAAACATGATTGCAATTACCGTCCGCCTTGATCGACCGGAATTGGGCACCAAATACTTGGAACAGTTTATCGACAAAGTTGCGACCCACGAAAGGCAACTGGTTTACCAGTACAACCGAGGCGTACTTGCCTACTGTTACGGACAACTCGAATATGCCTTGGAATTGCTTGATTCGGTAAAATCGAGCAATCCACTTTGGAACTTTTGGGCAAGGTTCTTTAAAATCAAAGTACAATGGGAAAATGCCGAAGTCCATGGGCAGTACCCCCAAGATGCGCTGGATAGTTGCCATGCCACAATTGCTTACCTGCAAAGGCAAAATTTTTTTCGAGCTCCCCGCAAACAGCAATACTTAATCCGCTTACGCCTTTTTCGGAAAGTGTTAACCGCAATTGGATCGAGACAACACCTCACAAAATGCCGCAATCAAATCAACTCGAAGACAAATGCGAGTGACCGAGATTATCTATTCAAGCGAATCGAGCATGCACTCAAAAGCCTGGTCTAATCGTCATACGGGATTGGATTGATTGCAAATCAATTTTGCATTAAATAACTATTTAAATCGCTGCTAGTCAATTTTTTATTCGTGGTTATTTCATTGATCGCGTAATTTTTACCCACATCCAGCTATGCCTTTTCCGGGTCTTCTTCTACTTTTGGAACATAGCTAATACGTAATTTTTTCACTCACCAACTTTGATCACTATGAGAGAGTATGGAAAATACTCCTTTGCCTTGTTGCTTCTATTCTTCAGTACCCTCGCGTATGCACAACCTTCCAACTGCAACGCAGACTTCAGCTTCACCCAGAGTGGCAATACCATAAATTTCTCGGACAACTCCACCTCCACTCTGCCCATCATCTCCTGGCAATGGGACTTCGGCGATGGGAATTTCAGTTCGGCCCAAAATCCTTCCCATACCTACACCCAGTCAGGACTTTTCGGTCCCTGCCTATTCATTGAAACCATCGATTCCTGTTTTAGCATTTATTGCGATTCGATCTTCATTCAGGTCGGCGGCGGCAATACCTGCCAGGCACAATTTACCCGAGCTCCAGTGAGCGCGGCTGGCTACCAATTTACCAGTACCTCTACCGCCTCCAACCCGATCACTGGCTACCTCTGGGATTTCGGAGACGGGACATTTTCCAATCTGCCCAATCCGGCCCACGCCTACGCCACCCCTGGGGTCCGCCAGGTATGCCTGACCATCACCACGTCCAGCAACTGCACCAGTACGGTCTGTGACACCGTCAATCCGGGAGCAGGCTGCGGTATCTGCCAGGCCGATTTCAATTACTCCATCAATGGTCCCACCGTCACCCTCACCGACATTTCTACCGCCAGCGCCAACATCAATTCGTGGTACTGGGACTTCGGCGACGGGACATTTTCCTTCGCCCAAAATCCCGCAAAAGCCTACACCGCCACCGGCACCTACACAATCTGCTTGACCATCACCACGGTCGATTCCTGCGTGAGCACCTACTGCGATTCGGTCTACGTCGTTTGCGGACCTCCCCCGTCGTCCTGCCAGGCCCAGTTTACCACCACTCCCGACACCTCCAGTCCCGGTACCTTTTACTTCCTCGACCAAAGCACCGCCACCGCCCCCATCGTCGCTTACAACTGGGACTTTGGCGACGGCAACAACAGCACCCAAGCCCAGCCCAACCACACCTACGCCCAGTCGGGAGCTTACATCGCCTGCCTCACCATCCTCACGGCCGATTCCTGCACCTCGACCTTCTGCGATTCGATCATCGTCAACAACCCGTGCAACTGCGGTACCGCCAGCTTTACCTACACCGTTTCCGGGAACACCGTTACCTTCACCAATACCTCGCCCGGCTGCTACGCTTCCTCCGGCTGGATCTTCGGCGATGGCGGCAGTTCCACCCTCACAAATCCGGTCTACACCTACAGTGGCCCCGGCACTTACAACGTGTGCCTGTGCATCTACGACAGCAACAACCAACTCTGCGACATCGTGTGCCAGACGGTCGTGATCCCCGGCCAGTCGTCCTGTCAGGCCCAGTTCACCGCCACCCCCGATACCTCCGCGCCTGGTGCCTTTTACTTCTTCGACCAAAGCACCGCCACCGCCCCTATCGTGGCCTACAGTTGGAACTTCGGCGACGGCAACACCTCCAATCAGCAGCACGCTTTCCATATTTACAGCCAGCCGGGCACCTACATCGCCTGTCTGACCATCTTCACCGCCGATTCCTGCAGTTCTACTTTCTGCGATTCGCTCGTCGTCACTACCAGCGGCGGATGCAACATTTCCGCTGGCTTCAGCACCCAGCAAATTGGCAATACCGTTTTCTTCAACAACCAATCCTTGGGGGGCGCGGTCAACTACTTCTGGAACTTCGGCGACGGCAGCACCTCGGCCCAGGCCAATCCCACCTACACCTACAGCCAGCCCGGAACCTACACCGTATGCCTGCTGGCGTCCAGCGCAAACTTCGCCTGCGACGATACCATCTGCATCCCAATCACGGTCGGCAACACCAACCCCTGCAACCTCAGCGCAAACTTCAACGCGACGACCAGCGGGCTCACCGTTGCCTTCAGCGATTGGAGCACCGGTGGTGCCAGCAACTACAACTGGTACTTCGGAGACGGCAACTTCTCCTCCCAGCCGAACCCCATTCATGCTTACGCGCTGCCCGGCAACTACACCGTCTGCCTCACCATCTGGGACTCCGGATTTGTCTGCGTGGATACCTTGTGCCAAGTCGTACAGGTCACCGGGATGTCCGCCAATTGCCAGGGCAACGCCAACTTCTCCTGGACGCACACCGCCAACAATGTCGCCTTCACGAATTCCGGCCCCTCCGGCCCGAACTACAGCTACAACTGGTACTTCGGAGACAATTCCTGGGGCAATGGCATGCACCCTAACCATACCTACCCAGGTCCGGGTACCTACTACGCCGTCTGCGAAGTGTACGACTCACTGAACAACTGCCACGATTCGAGCCTGGTCGCCGTCACGATTCCAACTGGTCCCCGCACCCACGGCGGCAGTGTCCCCCTGACCTGGACCTTCTCGACCTTCCCGAATCCCACCGGTGGACCCAGTTCCCTGCGCTTCGAACTGAGCCGCGAAACCAAAATGACCATCCAGGTCTACGGACTCGATGGCCGCATCGTCGAAGTACTCCTCGACGGTGAACCCCGGGCTGCGGGCTATCACACACTGGACTTCGACGCCAGCCAACTGCCCGCCGGTATCTACCTCTACGACATCCGGGCGGAAGGCCTCCGCAAAGGCGTCCGCTTCGTCAAAGAATAAGGCAAGCAATTTTTTTGATCAGTCAAAAGGGCCACCTTCTGGTGGCTCTTTTATTTTTATAGCCCTCTACTTGGACGCCCAAAACTTCGTTCGATTACTCCCTATTTTTCGCCACTTCCGCTTCGATGGCCGGGTAATCGGGATTGCCCTGCAGAGGACGCAATTGCGGATCGGACTGTAGGCGCGGCAAATCGGCAAAGCCCAATTCGACCGCCAGGCGCAACGCATCCAAGGCCTCCTCCGGACGATTCTGCTTTACGCGGAGGGCAGCCGTGAGGTAGGCGTGCTCCGAATTTTCGGGATCTACCAAGGCATAAATCGCCAGCATCCGCTCGGCGGCTTCCCCATTACCGGACTGCAAAGAACGGCTGCCTATAAGGTAAGCATTGAGGCTGAGGTAATTGAGCACGCGCTGATTCAGCCACGCATCGAAGCGATCCCCGTTGCGGGCCATTTTGTGCAGCATGTCCGCGACCCGGGTCCAATAGCCGAGATCTTCCGTCTGCAAAGCCCGCCCATACTCGCGCTGCATTTTGATTTCCCGCTGAAATTCGTCCTCCTGCCGGCTGAGTTCCGCCTGGGTTTCGGGGTGATTGCGCAATTCCTCCCGCTCGGCAATCAGACCAGAAAGGTCGGTCAGGCCATCCAGGTAGTTGATGATCCGCTTGCGGAGCAGCCAGCGCTGGAACGCGGTGCCATCCGCCTTCAGTTTTTCGTCTTGGTAACGGACCCGGACCAGCATATTGTCGATGGCGGTGTCATTGCGGGGCAGAGCACTCGTGGCCATCCCACGAAATTGCTGCCATTGCAAGGCTTTGGCCATGACGCTGACCGGGGCCCAATCGTGCTCTCCCGGAAAATATTCCACCAGGTGAACCACTCCGCTTTCTTCCAGACTGCGGTCGAGCTGGCGAAATTCCTGATAATTGAAATCTTTCATGCCCGCTAAACCGGCAAAGGTAAACTTGTCGCCGGGCCGGGGCTTGTAACCGGCCCCACAGGCAATGACCCCCGCAATGTCTACCCGCTCCTGGGCTACCGCTGCTGCCACCCGCGCGCCCCCGGAAAAACCCGCGATGTACATCCGCCGCGCATCAATGGAAAATTTGTTTTGCACGTCCTGGATCATGTCCCGGGCGGCCTGCATATTTTGGGCAGGAAGCTGTCCGTTTTTGGAACGCTTAGAGCCGGCTAGGACAAAGCCCTGGGCTTCCGCCAGCGGCGCGTATTTTTCGAGGGGCAAGCGACCCCGGGCGTGCGCATCCAGGAAATAGATCACCGGCCAGGACTTTTGCCCCACATAGCCGGACGGAAGGTAAATGCTGTAACCAGCCGCAAGATCGGTGGTCTCCCCCAGCGGCGGAGTGTTGAAAACTTCGGTAGGATTCTCTTCATTTTCCTCTCCGGAGGACGATTTGGGGGGCACCGAGCACCCAAAAAGCCCCGGCAATATAAGGAGAATCAGAATTGTATTTTTCATAGCAAACACTTTGACAATGGGCGATTTACGCCGTATTTCTTCAAGTAGGATATCATCCTAACAATTTGAGAAAAAAAGAATCCAAGACATTCTTGCAACAATTTTTGTGGATAAATCATTAATTTGCTACTTTCAGTCAATCAACTTTTAATATTTTCGTCGTGTATCTGTCAGCTGTCACCCCTTTTCGCACCGCGGTTATGACCGCCTTCCTAACGCTCATCTTCCTGAGCGGCACCCTGTTTGGGCAGGTCGATATTCTCGTCATCGACTTCAACAATGCTTTCAACAGTGACCGCTCCATGAACAATAGCCGGGTTTACAATCGCCTTGTAGCCACACAAGGTACAGTAAATCGGGTGAATTCCGTACCCGGTTCCATCAGCAATGTGACCTACGATCAAGTTTGGATCTACGGCAATCCCGGTGGCGCCTCCGCCGGGACCTTGAATCCGATCATCAACTTTATCAATGGTGGCGGGGCCGTCTACATGCAGTCGGAAGTGACCTGCTGCAACAACATGGGCGCCTACGTGGAGGACGTGATGCAAGCGGCGGTAGCCGGCGGAGGATCGATGACCCACAATCCGCCCATTTCCGGATTTTACCGCTGGAGCACCAGCGCTGCCGCATCTTGTCCCGGCATCACCGATTTCGGGGCCGCTGCGCGGATCTTCCAGGGGGTTCCCGCCCAAAATCACCTTTTCGTCGCGATGAATGGCTGCGGAACCACCATTACCCCACCGGACGTTATGGGGGTCATGTTCCGCAGTTGTGACATGAGTGGCAACCAGGGTGCCCTTGTTGCCTCCGGCGACTTCAATATGTGGATTGCCTCATCCACTTGTGGCAGTGTGGGCATCATTGGCACGCCGAACCGCAATGATATGATCGACCTGACGGTTGCGCTGCTGAGTGACCTTACCCAGTGTGGGACCTGCGGTATCGTCCTTCCGGTGGAAATCGCCGATTTTCAAGTGGAAGCGGTGCAAGATGCCGTTCAGCTTGATTGGGCTACCGTCCGCGAATCGCACAATGCTTACTTTTCGATTGAGCGCTCCGCCGACGCCGGCCAGTTCCACGAAATTGACCGCATCGAAGGTGCGGGCGACAGCGATGTCCGCCTCGATTACCAATACATCGACCGGTCGCCGCTGAGTGGAACTTCCTACTACCGCCTCAAGCAGACGGATCTGAATGGAGAAACCAGCTACACCGAAATCAAATCGGTTTACTTCGGCGGCTGGGGCGCAATGTCGGTGTACCAGCGGGACCGGGACCGCAACTTGGTCGTCGAGAGCTTGCCCGAAGATGTCGTTCGGGTGGAATTGCTCAGTATTTCGGGCCAAATCCTCCGCACCACCGCGGAAATCAACACCGGAAAAGCCATGCTCGAAACCCAAGGCCTGGCCGATGGCATGTATCTCGTGCGGGCGATCACCCGACTCGGCCGTCCCATCGTGAAGAAAGTCCTGGTCAACGAGTAAACCAACCGAACGCCTTCGGTCATTCCCGATTGCGGTTCCCCCCCCGATACAGAAACGGCGGCTGCACTGAGTGCGACCGCCGTTTCCTTTGCTACAGTGATCCCCCGAGGATCGAAATTTAAGCTTCGGTCTTGGCCGGGGCTTTTTTCGTCGGGGCTTTCTTCTTCGAAGCTGGCTTTTCGGCCGGAGCTTCCGGTGCTTCCGTTTTTTCTACGCCAGCTTGGGCTTCGAGCTCAGCAACCCGGGCTTCCAAGTCCTGGATCTGGGACTGGGTAGCGAAATTCATGCGGGTCATCACCTCTTCTACGATGTTGCGCAGACGGGTTTCAAATTCCTTCGCCTTCGATTCGGTGCCGCTAAACAGGTCGTCGACAATCTTCTTGCCTTCTTCCTGCGAGAGTTTGTCTTCGCTGACCAGCTTCTCGACCTGGCCTTGCATCTTTTCTACGGTGGTGGACACCAGCCCAACACTCGTGTAAACAAATTTTTTAAAGAGATCCTCCATGATGAGTATGCTTTTGTATGTGTTTTACTTTGCCATTCGGGCAATTGCCCATTTCGATGTGTTGCGGACAAATTCCGTGCAAAAGTATGCATGCATACTAAATTTTCAAGTTGGATCGGAAAAAAATCCCTCAAAATATGCCCCTAAAGGCGTGAATGGCCGTTTTGCAAAAATGAAGAAAATATAAATAATTTTGATTTGCTCGAAAATCAGGGCTGAAACTATGGCACTCAACCTGTCACGACTGTCACATTGTCTGACAGATCGACATACCGGAAGTTCGGTTAGGCGATGAATGAAGACGGGAAAATTCGGTCAAACTCAGGTGGCTTTGCTTGCCGACGAAGAAGATTTAAAGCGCAGATGCGAAGCGGCAAAAAAATCAAGTGCCTCCGAGGCGGTTTAAAATTGGGTTGTGAAATTTGCGAGCGCAGATTTTTTTGTCCCCCGAAGCCCATTTTGGAGTTCATTGCCAGCACTATGGGCGAGAAAATAGCGGAAGAGGGGCGGAAAAGATGCCATAGCAAAATCGCAGAATTGAATTTAAACCGCCTCTCCGCCACCGGCGAATTTTCTGACGCAGATTGCGCACCAACCAACGAAATTTAAGTCGAAAGGAGGGGACTCGTCAACGTCTAAGCCGGCTGGGCTATCGGGCGTGTGACTTCAGCGGGGCTGTGTTTGGCGACAAATGTGCCAATCTCATCGATGGCGCCCCGGGCATGAGAGAGGTAGCGCCAGTAGATGTGCCAGACGTGCATCAAATTGCTCCATACCCGCAGATCTACTTCTACTCCGGCTTCAGCCGCTCGCCGGGCAAGGAGCGTGTCTTCATCCAAAAGGACTTCGGTATCACTCACTTGGATCAAAAGCGGCGGTAGCCCCGTCAAATCGGCAAACAGCGGCGAAACCAGCGGATGGTCGGTCGGAAAGTCCCCGGCGTAGTTTTTCGCCCAGGCGTGCATTTCCCGGAGATAGAGAATGGGGCTTTTGTCGATGTTTTCGTAAACCGATGACTGCGAGATGGTCAAGTCGACCCAAGGCGCAATCAGAAAACTCGCACTTGGCATGGGCAGGCCCTTGTCGCGGGCATCAAGCATACAGGCCAGGGAAAGCCCACCTCCGGCCGAATCACCGGCAATGATGATGTCTTCCGGCGCGTGACCGGTATCGAGGAGCCAGCGGTAGCACTGCACGGCATCTTGTACTGCGGCAGGAAACGGATCCTCCGGGGCAAGACGGTATTCGGGGAGCAAGGCACAAAATCCGGTTTTCTTCGCAATTGCCCCGACCAGCGAACGGTGGGTTTGCGTTCCCCCCACCGCGTAGCCCCCTCCATGAAAGTAGAGGATGACCTTGTTGTGATCGGCGACTTGCGGGATGATCCATTCCGCGGGAATCTGCCCGATGCGGAACTTTTCTGTCTCCACATCACGGGGGGGATAAAACACCCGCGCACCCACATTCATGAGTCGACGCAGGGTCGGAATGGCAACCGGTGCCCCTCGCAACGGCTTGACCAAGCTCGCCAGGGCGGACCGGATCAATCTATGTTGTAAGGTTGGCATTCTATTTTTTTAACGTTATCGCAATCCAATATAGAGAAAATTCCCAGGATGCCCATTTTGCCAGGTGCTTATTTGTGTCGGGCCAACAATAATTAAGTTAATAAACGAAGAATTTGCTGCAAATATTGAAATTAAAGCGCCTTAAGACAAGTAACCCAAGGAAATAAAAAATGATGTTTCAATATTTACTGAAAACACAGAATGGCAGAACCATTTCCAAAGGGGAAATTTCCTATTTACAATTGTTTCTGATTGCCCGACACGACACGCTGTCTCCCATTGAAAATTGGAAATTATTTCGTTGAAAAGTCCCCCCGGTGCGCACCGTGGACCGTGCCGCTACGATCCTGGTTCGGAAGCTATACTGGGGAGATGGGCTTCTTGATGGGGGCGGCTGCGGACAGGCCCGTGCCCCTTCCGCACCAGGCTGTTCCGGGAGTTCGCGTGGCTCCGTCCCGCCGGCTCGGCGGGACCCATGTCCCTCCCATCCTTGCCGCAGTAAAGAATTTCGGATGCATCGATTTCCGATTTCTGATGTTCTACACCGCGGAGTAGCCCCAGCACGGGGGCTCGTTTTTTATTCACCGTAGCTTGCGCTTTCCGAGCGTGCAAATCGAAAATCAGCCTCCGCCGCGCGGTGTTCAAATTGAAAAATTTGAATGCGGCTACGGGAGCGAACCATACTTTAATTTTTGCTGGCATGCGCGTCCGGAACGCCCCAATTGGAAATTCTCTACCGCTGCTTGATCCAGCGCGAATGGAACCACTGGTGCTCCACCTGTAGCAAGACATTGTAGGTCCCCCCCGCCAAATCAGGGACGGTGACTTGCGGCATCATCCCGCGGATGCTGGACCGGTAAACCCGCTTTCCACTGGCATCGTACAGGCTCAGTTCACCCTCCGTGACCGTCGAAACCGGCCATTCAAAGCGGAAATCCGCCTGACCGGGATTCGGATATACCTCAAACGCCAAATCCTCCGCCGACAAGTGGTCCAGAACATTGAGTGGGCCCGCAGACAAAAGGGCCACCCAGTCCTCGCTCACGTCCGCCGGAGGCATCCCGATGCCTTGCCACCCCGGCCCATTCACCGCCAACACTGAACCGCGCACCAACGGGCCGCCATTGCGGGGATCGTACCAGTATACATCGTAACTGCTCGCTCCACTCCCCAAATCGATGTCAGTTGTGCCCCCTTCCCGCAAGTAAATCACGTGCTGATTCCCGTCCTCACTCAGACAATAGGCCGCCGAAGCACTCAAGCGATCATCGTCATTTTCCAGCGTAGTCACGTCGGTGTAAGCGGCAAAAAATCGCAGTGCATTCGCCGAGTAAGCCCACATGGCCGCCCGGGAACGCCAATCGTTGCAGGTCAGATCGCTTTCTGGATTGGTGTAACCGAAGTAGTACTCTACCCCGGCACCACCCGCCATCAGATTTCCCCACAGCGTACCCTTGCGGATATCATCGTGGTTGTCGGCATTGGAAAAGCCCGGCCAGCCCGCATCCGGACTCACACCCACCGAGAAATGGCCCTGCTCGTCGTTGGCGACCACCCATTGCTTTCCCGCCGCCGCCGAACGCTCGATCCACTCTAACGTCTGGTCGTGAACATCATCCCAATCCGTCTGGATAGAGGCCCCGGTCAGGGCCGAAAGATTTCCCAACAACGGTGTGTACACCTGATCGTGCTGCCCGGGAAAGGTGTGAATCACCAGCAAGTGATCATACGGATCCAGTGCCGCCAGATAGGCCGCGCAATCGCGGATCTGCTCTGTACTTTGCGAAGTTTCCTCGCCCAGATTCCAATTGAGCGCCAGGTGGTGCCCGAAACGCGCCACCAGTTCCCGGTAGTACATCTGCCGCTGGGGACCGAGGTCGCCACCGTCCAGCAGTTGATCGTTCTCCGTTTCCTGGGTCTTGAAATGGAGAAACATCCCCTTCTTGTCCGCATGGTCAAAAACGATTTCCCACTGGCCAAGCTTCGAAACATCGAAGCGGAAGCGCTCATTGTGGTCGACCCAAGGCCAGACATTTTTGCCATCTCCATTGACATTCATCGTGAGAAAGGAAAAAACATTCATCTGTTGGGCTGCCAGATAGTTGATCGCCCCGATGATCCCTTTGCCTTTCGTGCCGTCCCAGGTTGGGTCACCCGGCTGCCAGTCGATCACGTGGGGATTCCAATCCTTGAGATAATTGTTCCCTCCCCCATGCTGATAAGTGCTGTCAAAATCGACGTAAGCGAGAAAGACTTCCGGAGCATCGGCCCCGGCTTTGAGGAAAGCTTCATTCGTGCCGGCGTGGCGCAGATAGCGTTCGCCGGTGTAGCGCAAGCGGCCTTTGGCGCGGTTGTCGCGGCCGGTTTTATCGGTGGGGTTAACGGTAAATGTGCCACTCACTCCGTCAAACGCCGCCGACTGTCCGGCCGCTGAGTCTAGGCTGATGGCGACCATGCTGCCCTGGCGAAACGACGCCGTCCAGGACCACTCACCCGCATCATCCGGGGCAAAATGCACCCGCCACTTGTTTCCCGAATCGGCGTGGGACTGACCAGCGTCACCGTCCGCCGCGTAAAATCCCGGGACACGATAAACCGAATTGCCTTTGCGGAAGGTGACGTTCAGGCGGTAATCGGTAAAGGGATTGACCGCCGCTTGCTCCGAACTGGCCGGACCAGCAAAGGTCAGCGTGAACCGGTGCCAGGTGCGCAGCTCGCCGGTCAGCGCGACCGACTGCGACTTGCACGCCGGATACCAAAACGAACATACGAGGGCGGTAAAAATGAAAATAGCAGACTGTTTCATAGAAAATAATTGTACCTAATTCGTGCCAAAAGCTATTCTGCTTGGTTCAGACCGAGGCTTACCGGTGAAGACAGACCACAGCGGAACGCACTTCGGCCGGTCAGCTTGGCTTTAGGATGAACAGGGAAAAGAATCACGGATCGCGAAGTCCGGAATCGGAATCCGGCAATCTTGTTGTCTGATAAAAGCAGAACCAATCACGGTCAAAAAACTACGCATTTAGGTGCTCAGAACCGAATTTAGGCCCGGCAAAGCGCTCCGGTTCATTACACCCTTTTCCAAGCCCATGCCAGCCCCCTTCTTCCCGGTAAATCCCGCTCTTCCGACGCATTTCGATCCCGATGCAATGAATGGGAGACGTTTGTCGGCGGTTTTCAACCTGAAGCAGTAAATATTTTCTGGATTTTGCCCGGAAAAAAGATGGAAGCGCACCTACGCAACGGCCTATTTGCCCCGCCGGCGGTCATCAACCGAAAAGTCAAACACGTCCCGCCGCTGATAGTGCCCACTCACGTCGAGGTTCATCCGCTCTCGCACACACGCATCCAGATCGTCGATTTCCAGCCAGATCAGGCCCTCGCGGTCCCGTTGCGGAGCCAGCAGCTCCCGCCCATCCGGCCCGTAAGCACAGGATCCCCCCCGCAGAATCAATGTTTGGGGATCCACCCCCCGCAATTCCGCCGGGGTTTCCAGCTCTCCCGGCAATTCACTCACCGCCATGGTCTGCCCCACCGCCACGACGAAACAACGGCCTTCCAGCGCATAGTGCTGACTGGCCAGCGCGTTTTGTTCCTTGACTTGGGGCCAGAGCGCCAGGTGAATCTGCTCTCCCTGATCGTGCATCGCCTGGCGGGTCAGCGGCATCCAATGCTCCCAACAAATCAGTCCTCCCACCCGGGCAAACCCCAGATCGACCGACTTGAGGCCGTGGCCGTCGCCGGTTCCGTGCACCAAACGCTCACCGTGGGTCGGCATCAACTTCCGGTGGTGCACCCGCATCTTGCCCTCAGGACCGATGATCACCAGCGCATTGTACAAGGTGCCATTGCCGGGGCCCACCGGGATGCTTTCGTTGGCCCCAAATGCGATGGCAAGGTTGTGTTTTCGGGCAAATGCCCCCAGTTCCTCCGTCTCCGGGCCGGGCAAGGTCAGCGCCTGGGCGTGGGTGCGGGCGTAGACCTGCTTGACCGCCGGATCGTTCCACAAACCCGCTCCCGGGCAGATGTCCAACCAGATCGGATAGCCCGAAAACCAGGTTTCCCCAAAAACCACCAGTTGCGCCCCCCCAGCCGCCGCTTCCGCCAGCAAGGTCAATGCGCGGCGCAAGCTTCCTGCCCGATCCAAATAAACCGGACCCGACTGCACAATCGCGACTTTTACCGTTTCCGCCATCCTACTTTGATTCTGAAATTATCTGGTTGGGTTGGCGCCAGGACCAAGAAGCGAAGGTCAAGACCCCCGAAGCGGCAATCATGACGTAGACTCCGTAACCGATCGACAAGTCGGTCATCGTAATCGTGGTCCCCGTCCAAATCCGAAAAATGGCCATCAGCCCCGTGCCGATGCCCACCATGCCTGCCGTCGCCGTCCACCGGTGGCCCAGGACGGCTAACAAAACCGCCACGACCGCCAGCGGCGCCGTGAACAAGCCCATGGGTTCGGTATAGCCTTCCAGGGGATTGATGCCGCGGTCATAGCTGTAAATCCAAATCATGGGCACCGTGGCTCCCATCAACACCGCACTGCTGACCGCAATGATCTTTTGTACCGTATAGTTGTTGCTGAACATGCCGGGGGAATTTACAAAGGGATTCCATGCGGACACTAAATATGCCCCCTAAAATCCGAGAAATCGTCTTTGTCCCGGGGTTCAACCTTCCAGTTTGCGTTGAATCGCCTTTTGGTACTTGAGCCGCACTTCGCGGGCGGTGATACGGCAAACATCGTAGCCGTGCTTGCCGTCGAGAAATCCCAATTGTAAAACGTACATCTTGAAAAAGCGAAAGCGGGGACTCACCGCCCGCTTGAAGCGCAACCTTCCCAGGGGCTGGGCGGCCAGTTCCTGGGCCGCCAGACTGGCGTAGCGTTCGGCACGGTCGAGATGTTCCCGCACGGTGTAATACGAATAGTGCAGCAGATCCCCCTTGAGGTGAGTCACCGGCACGTCTTCATCGACCTGGAGGGTCTCGTGGACATATTCGCCGGTCCAGCGCCCTTTTCCCTTGGGAAAGATCCGCAGTTTCCGATCCGGATACCAGCCACAATGCTTAATTGGCTTGCCGCAGTAGAAGGCCATGCGATTGAAGGAGTAGGCCCCGTTGGGATCGCTTTTGGCTTTGAGAATGCTGTTGCGCAACTCGGTAGTGAGCTGTTCGTCGGCATCGAGTGAAAGGATATAGGGATGCGTAGCGAGGTCGTTGCCCAGATTTTTCGTCGCGGCAAACCCAAGCCATTTTTGTTCAATGAACCGTACGCCGAATTCTTCGCAGATTTCGCGGGTATCGTCTTCAGAAAATGAATCGAGGACGATCACTTCCTCGGCCACCCCCTGCAGAGAGGCCAGGCAGCGGCGGATGTTGCGTTCTTCGTTCTTGGTAATGACAACTGCAGAGATCTTCATAGGACAGCTAAGGGCAGACAGGAAAACATCAGATCACCTGAATGGGCGCATCGCCAGCCAGCAGCCGGCCGATGGGCTTGAGGGGAGCGGGCGTGGCCAGTTCGGAGCCCAGGGCTTCAAACGCGGCTTGGTACTGCGGATCAACCGCGACCAGCAAGCCCCCACTGGTCTGGGGATCGCACAGTAAAAAGCGCCGATCTTCCGCCAGGTCGGCAATCCGGTGCCCGTAGCTGGCATAATTGCGCTTGGTACCTCCGGGAACGCTGCCCCGCCGAATGTAATCTTCTGCCCCCGAAATCTTGGGTACGGCGGTGTACTCGATCTCGGCGGTCAAGCCCGATCCGGCACACATCTCGCCCAAATGTCCGAGCAACCCGAATCCGGTGACGTCGGTGAGCGCGTGTACGTAGGGCAAGGTACCAAAGGTCGCTCCCGGTCGGTTCAGGGTCGTCATCAGGCGGATGATCGCCTGCAGGTCAGCGTCGGTAATCCAGCCCTTTTTCTGCGCGGTACTCATCGCCCCAATTCCGATGGGCTTCGTGAGGTAAAGCAAGTCTCCGGCCCGCGCCGTATCGTTGCGCTTCAACTGCGCCGTGGGCACCAGCCCATTGACCGCCAGCCCAAAAATCGGTTCTGGGCTGTCGATGCTGTGTCCACCCGCCAGGCGAATGCCCGCCTCCGCACAAATCGCCCGGCCCCCTTCGAGGACCCGACCGGCCACCTCTTCGGGGATGTTGCCGACCGGCCAGCCCAAAATGGCAATCGCCACCGTCGGTGTACCGCCCATGGCGTACACGTCGCTGATGGCATTGGCCGCGGCAATCCGACCGAAATCAAACGGATCGTCCACAATCGGCATGAAAAAATCGGTGGTGCTGATGAGGGCGAGGCCATTGCCCAGGTCGACGACGGCCGCATCGTCCCGGCTGTCATTGCCCACCAGCAAGCGGGGGTCGGGTGTCGCGGGAACATCAGTATGCAATATTTTATCCAAGACGGCCGGCGCAATTTTGCAGCCGCAACCGGCCCCGTGGCTGTATTGTGTAAGCTTTATTTCTGTGGTCAACATTTTTCCATCTCCTGTTTGTGGAAACTTTCGGAAACAAGCGTCACAGATTTACGTAGTCATTATTTACCCTGCAACCAGCTCACTGCATCAACCAACACTACCATGAGCGCAATTATCGTTCGATTCCAGTTCTCCGAATTCAGATCTACTGAATTTATTGACTTGCTCAAGCAGCGCTACGGCGGCGCGGTCAACCACATTGCCGAGGGAACCCTTCTCATTGACACCTACGATTCTGCCGACGAAGTTTTCCGTGTACTCTCACCCCTGTTCACCTTTGACGACAAGCTTTTCGTGGGTGAACTGCACGATTTCCAGAGCTTGCATAACATCAGCCGTACCAAGCCGGCGCTTCACAGAGTGGCAATTTAAGACAAAACCGCAAACTGTTAAACCGGTTTAGTCCGAAAAATTCACCGAATGTTCAGGGAAATCGGTCAGGGCGATTCTGGCGCGATCCATCCGCCGGCCTTTTCGGGAAATGAGCCCCTTCATCCCAGGCTTCCCAAAGTAGGGGGCAACCCCTCCTAAAATCTTCATTTTCACCAGCTATGCGGGCAGCGCTACAGGTTCATTTCCACCTTGCGCTTGAGGCTGTTGACCTTTTCTACCACCTCCTGACGTTCCATATTCGCGTATTTCTCCGGAAGCAAGGCCCGGGAAGTACACTCCAACACCGCCGCGAAGTTCATCAATTCGATTTCCATCGGGTAGGTCGGCGGCAGGAAATCGGCCAGAGCAGCTTCGATGATTTCCATGGTGACTTCTTCCACGCCCTGGGCGGCGGCCCGGAATTTGGCACGGGTGAGGGCCGCTTCCATCTCCGCCCCGGAATTCACACCGATGTTCTCGAAAAAGGAATCGGGCACTGCATCCGCATCGATGTACTTGAGGTCCGTCTTGCGGAGCATGACCTGGAACAATTCGCGCTTGTCGGCGATGGTTTCCGGATAGAACAGCGCGATGTGCTCCTCGGCACGGCCCTGGCGCTTGAAGTCCACCGGCATGAGATCCGGGCGGGCAGTGACCAGGAACCAGACGATTTTGCCGCGGTGATCGGTATTGCTCATGAAGGTGGCGATCATGGAAAATACGCGGCTGCTCACCCCGCTGTCGCCTTCTGCATTGCGCTGGCCCAAATAGGCATCCGCTTCGTCGATCATCACCGCCACCGGGGTCATGGCTTTCAGTAGGTTCAGCACCTTTTCCAGGTTGCCCTCGGTCTCCCCTTGGTACTTCGAGCGGAAATTTTTCAGAATCACCATGGGCACCCCGATGTCATTCGCAAAGCAGGTAATGAGGAAGGTCTTGCCCGTTCCCACCGGACCCGCAACCAGATAGCCCATCGGCACGACATCGTGGCGCCCGGACCGGATAGCGTCCGCGGTTTCCAGCAGGTGAGATTTGGCCTGTCGGTGGCCCGCGACGTCGTTGAGCGAAAATTTGCTCTGCACAAATTCCAGCAGGCCGCCGGCCTCGGCTTCGATCAGCTCTTTCTTTTTCTGATTGAGGTGATCGTAGGTAAACTTGATCTGGTTCTCCACGATTTCCGCCATCATGACCCGCAGGTGGGCGAGGTTCAGCCCGGCAGTGTTCTTTGCCAGCACCGCATCGGGCATTTCCAACAATTCCCGGGGATCCCGAGCACCTTCACGCTGGTATTTCTGCAAAAAATGCTGAATGTACACCAAGCGTGCCGCCTCATCCGGATAGGGGAGGGTGATCTCGTAGGTGTAGGGGTTGCGCACGTACTGCTGGTTCAGGTTGATGATATTCTCGGTGAGCAGCACGATGATCATATCGTGGCGGCGGAAGAGTCCTTCATTCGCCCAGCGCTGCAAAAACACCTGAATCGCCCGGTCCTCTGGGTTGTAGTGCTGGGCATTGCCCATCGGGATCAGGGTCTCAGCGTACTCCACAATGAAGGCAATCGACAACTGTCCGTTGCCCATGAGGCGCTTGCGGAAATGCATTTCCAGCAGGGTAAAGGCCCGCACCGGATCGCGCGGCACCGACTTCGCAAAAGCGGTCCCGTTCAGGGTATCGTACGCCTCCAGCGAACGGAGAAAGTCGACCTTCATCTCCCGGGTTTTGAACCGGATGCCCGAGGAACGGTCGTAAAACACGACGATGTCGCCTTTGTCGAACAGTTCATTGCTCAGGAACTCGCGCAGCAGCAGGTAGCTGGCGCGCTCGCCGTCCTGCACCGAGACGTAGTCGTGGATATTGCCGTGCAGTAGGTACTGGCTGATGGTGCGGGAATGGTATTTCCGCACGAAATTGCGTACCCAGGCCGGGTAAGTTTTTTTCGTTCCGTTGATCTCCATAAATGGTTGAAGGGGAAAGTTTTCAGGATCAGAATTTCAATACTTGCTTGAGGCTCTTCGATTTTTCGCGGCTGCTGATTACCTCTTTGCCATTGCTGAGGATAATCTTGAACCGATTGCCGAACCAGATTACGATTTCCTTGACGTGTTGCAATCCGATCAGGCTCGAGCGGTTGACCCGGAAGAATTTTTCCCCCGGAAGTTTCTTCTCGAAGTAGTCGAGCGTTTGATTCATGGTGTAGGACTTGTCCGCGGTGTGCAGAATGGTATTGCGGTCTTCCACTTCAATGAGCACCACGTCGTCGTAATCCACCAGCTTGTACCGGTCAAAGGTCGGAATCGGGATCTTGTTCGAAAAGGGCAGGACCAGGGAATCGCTTTGTTCGATCTCCCGGATGGCCTTTTTTTGCTGCTTGAGGTACTTGCCGCGGGGGCTGCCCTCGATTTTTTCCAGGCAAGCACCCAGCCGTTCCTCGTTGAACGGCTTGAGGAGGTAGTCAATCGCGTTCAGTTCAAACGCTTTGATCGCGTGCTCGTTGTAGGCCGTCGCAAATACAATATAGGGAATGTCTTTTTCGGTCAGGGCCGCGGCCACTTCAATCCCGTTGAGCCCCGGCATCTCGATGTCCAGGAAAGCGATGTCCGGCTTCTTTTGCTTGATCATCTGCAGCGCTTCTTCGCCATTGGCCGCTTCGTCCACAATTTCGTACTCATCAAACTTGCCAAGCAAGCGTTTCATTTTCTTGCGCGCCAGCTCCTCATCATCCGCGATCAGCACTTTGTATTTGCTCATTTTCCAGGGGTATTTTGATGGTTACTTTGGTCCCGTTTCCGGTATTTTCAAAATATAACAAATTTTTCAATTCGTAGATTTTTTCGAGGCGGGTCAGGATGTTATTCAGGCCGGTACTGGCCGTAATGCGGGACAAGTCGATGCCGGGACCGTTGTCCTTGATCTCCACTTCCAGCATGCTCTCGACCGCGTGTGCCGCGATGTGGATGTGGCCTTGGCCGGTGATTTTCGCGATGCCGTGTTTAATACAGTTCTCAACAATGGTCTGCATCACAAAGGCCGGTAATTCCACTTCCTCCATCACTGGATCAATCGCAAAATGCAGTTGCAGGCGTTCCCCAAAGCGGATTTTCTCGATGTCGAGGTAGGTACGCACCAGGCTCATTTCTTCCTTGAGCCGGACAAAGGTACGGTCCGAGTGCTTGAGGGTGTAGCGAAAGATAAAGGCCAGCTTTTCCACGGCTTCTTCGGCGTCGTCCGGATCTTCGTGGACCAGAGCGGAGATGGTATTGAGGGTGTTGAAAAGAAAGTGCGGATTGATCTGGGAGCGGAGAGCGGTGAGGTTCGCTTCCAGATTTTTCTGTACGAGGATGCGTTCGCGCTCCAGCAGGTGCAACACCCCGAGGGTCAGTTGCGTCTGCTGGACCATGCGCGAGATCACTTCCAGGTCTTCCAGATTGTACACGCCCCGACGCTTGCGGCCTAGCAATAGCAAGCCGTGGATATTTTCGTTGACGGTGATGGGATTGGCCAATGAATAGGGGGACCGCAGCATCGCCGTCTCCTTTTCCTCGGGGAGCGGTTCGTAGGCCATCTGCCGGTTGCGGGCCCAGTAGAGCCCTTTGGACCGGAGATAGTTGTACACCTCATCGATGAGGGATTCATCAATGCCTACGTCATCTCCGACCGGGGCTTCGCCTTCCATGCGCACCGTCACCAGGCCCGTCCCAAAATATTCTTTCAGAGCGACACCGAGGTCTTCGGTGAGTTTCTGGGAAGACGAATACTGCGGGATCCGGGAAATAAACGCATCGATCCGGTCGCGCTTTTCCTGCTGGGCGGTGATAAAATACCGGCGAAAACGGTCCCGGTTGATCCGCAATACAAAGCGGATCCCCAATACCAATACAAGCAGGATCGCCAACTCCAGGTAAGCCTGGTACTTGAATTTCAGGCCCAGCGAGAGCAGACTCGCCCGCAAGGCGTAATACAGAATGAGGATGAACACCGCAAAGACGAGGTACTGAATCGAATTCGTGAGGACCAGACTCACCCGCCCGAACTTCAACTGCGAAGCGGCGGTACTGATCAGCGGTATGAGCATCGCTCCGAAGACGAGAAAATGGGTAAAGTCGTTGGTCACCGCACTGCCCGATCCGTCCAGAACCGCAAGGAAATACACCGCCAGCATCGGCCCGGCGTACAGGATGGAGAGGATGTGAAACAGTTTGTCCATCCGGCTCCGGCCCCGCCACAGCCGATTCACCGACAGCAGCAATAGGAAAAAGACGTGGGCCAAAAAGACGAACAGTACAAAGTCAGGCAGGAGGTCACCGTACAGGGCAAATGACCGCTGAAAGATGGCTTGGTATCCGACGGCAGAAATGATCCCCACCACGCCGATGGACACCAGAATCGCCCCCCGCATCCATTTGCGCAGTTGCATGAACAGCGCAAAGCCACCGTAAAGGGGCAGCAGAATCGAAAACAGCCAAGTAAACAAGCGCTCAAATCCTGCCTGGGTGTAGTCATTGCTCACCAGCAAATTGAGGTGGCGCAATCCCAAGGCACCGAACACGATAAAGGAAAGCACCAACACCCCCAGCAGCGGCCAGTTTTCCCGCAAAGCCGGCCGGATGATCGGGAATATAGTCAGCGTGCTGACCAGCGCCAAAAATGCGCCCAGGATCAGCATCCAAGGCAGCAAGGCCCACAAAAAACCCTCCTCCCGGATGGTGAAGTGCGGCTGAAACGAGTTTTCGATGAACAGATTGAGCCATTTGCTGGGCAAGCCTTCCCCCGAACCGCGCTCCACCTGCACCAGGAGCACGGTTCCCGGGGCGGCATTGGCCACGATGCGCCGAGCAACCTCCGCCCGGTAGATATCTTGGTAATCGATCCGCTTGAGCACGTCGCCGGCCTTGATGTAACCGTCGCGCAACAGGGGATTGCTTTGGATGAGGGGGTGGACCCGCCGGGCAACGACACCGGCTTCACCATCTTCCCAGACCACCCAATCGTTACCGCCGAAGGACCGGCTTTCATTTTCGGCGTCGCGAAACTTGGACTGTTCAGTGTAACGGGACAAAAATGCCCCGGTCGCCACCACCATCAGGGCAGCAAAGGCAATCAAAATGGGTATCGCGGAAAGGGTGCGCCGCATGGGGTGAAGATAGTCAAAACTTCGCTTCTCGTGTGGACCGTGGATGCCGCAGTGTTTGGTTCGCAGGAGGGTGGAGGCCCACCCCACGCTTTTACCAAGGTGATTCGGGCATTGACAAGTTTTGCGCTTGCGATTGGAGGGCAAAAAGGGAACTGCCGAACTCCGTAACCGTACGGCTTCGGGATTCGGCAGTTGGGACAATCCCTTGCCGGGGGCTTGATTTTATGATTTAAGCCGCGGCTCAGATTCCGATCAGCAAACGGGCGGGATCTTCGAGGAATTCCTTCACCTTGAAGAGGAAACTCACCGCTTCCTTGCCGTCGACGATGCGGTGATCGTAGGACAAGGCCAGGTACATGATCGGGCGGATGTGAACTTCACCGTTGATGGCAACCGGACGCTGGACGATGTTGTGCATCCCGAGGATGGCACTCTGCGGTGGATTCAAAATCGGTGTGGAAAGCATCGATCCGAAAACGCCACCGTTGGTGATGGAGAAGGTGCCGCCACTCATGTCATCGACCGTGATTTTGTTCTCCCGCGCCTTGAGGGCGAAGTGGCGGATGCTCTGCTCGACTTGCAAAATGGTCATGCTTTCCGCATTGCGAATGTTTGGTACCACCAAGCCCCGCTCGGTGCTCACCGCGATGCCCACGTCCACGTAGTCGAAGGACACCATCTCGTCCCCGTCGATCTGCGCATTGATGGCCGGGAAATGCTGGATGGCTTCGGTACATGCCTTCACAAAAAAGCCCATGAAACCCAGACCGATGCCGTAAGTCTCCCGGAACTTCTCTTTGTATTTCTTGCGCAGGGCCATGATCTCGTGCATGTCCACCTCGTTGAAGGTGGTGAGCATTGCGGTATCATTCTTCACCGAAACGAGTCGGTCACCGATGCGGCGGCGCAACAGGCTCATCCGTTTGCGCGTCACGTTGCGGGAAGCGCCGCCCCCACCGGCCTGCGGAAGGTCGGGAATCGGGCGCGCCTCCGGTTTGGGCGCTTCTTTTGCCGGGGTGGGCTTTTCGGCCGGCTTTTCTGCGGGTTTGGCCGGCGGATTTTTCAAGAAAGCGACGACGTCGGCCTTGGTGATGCGGCCGCCACGACCCGTGCCTTTGACCGCAGAGGCCAGGATGCCATTGGCTTGGAGGAGCTTTGCCGCCGAAGGCGATGGCGTGCCCGCCGCATAGCTGTCTTCCGGCTCGTCGTCCGCCGGCACCGCCGGAGCCTCGGGCTGGGCATCACCGGCCGGGACGTCTTTGGCATCGCCACTCACCGAAGTGTCCAGAGTGGCGATCACCTCGCCGATCTGAACGACCGCACCTTCCTCTTTGAGGATTTTGATCCGGCCTTCATCTTCGGCGGGCAGGGCGAGAGTAGCCTTGTCAGAGTTGATCTCGACCAACTCATCGTCCATTTCGACAATCTCGCCGTCCTCCACCAGCCAGGCGCCGAGTTCGACTTCGGTAATGGATTCGCCCGGACTGGGCACTTTGATTTCGATAACCATAAGTATTCGTGCTTAGGAAACCAATTCTTTGGATTTCGTGTTGGATGTTTTTGTCTCGGAGAAGGCGAGGTCCAGAATTTGTTGTTGTTCTCTCGTGTGCGCTTTCTTGTAACCGGTCGCCGGACTGGAACTCTCCCGCCGGGAGATGACCTCAAAGGGAAACTGCCGGTACTTGCGGAGGACGAAGGGCCAGGGGCCCATATTTTCCGGCTCATCCTGGACCCAGAACCATTGTTCAGCCGCGGTGTAGCGTTCCTGGATGGCGTCCAGGTGGATTTGGGGCAGAGGATACAATTGTTCTACCCGCACAATCGCAATGTCGGCGCGCTCTTCTTCGTCGCGGCGCTTGAGGAGCTCGTAGTAGATTTTGCCCGAGCACATCAAGACCCGCTTCACCGATTCAGGCTTCGCGGTGGCATCGTCGATCACTTCCTGGAACCGCCCACTCGTCATCTCGGAAAGCTTGCTCGTCGCCTGGGGCAAACGCAACAAACTCTTAGGGGTGAAGACCACCAGCGGCACCCGGAATTCACGGTGCATCTGCCGGCGCAGCATGTGAAACATCTGCGCGGGGGTGGTCGGTTGAACGATCTGCCAATTGTTCCCGGAGCACAACTCCAAGAAGCGCTCCATCCGTGCCGAACTGTGCTCTGGCCCTTGGCCTTCGTAGCCGTGGGGCAGTAGCATGACCAATCCACTCAGCCGGCGCCATTTCTGCTCGGCGGAAGCGATGAATTGGTCGATCATAATCTGAGCCCCGTTGACGAAGTCACCGAACTGCGCCTCCCACATCGTCAGCGTGTAGGGGGCCGACCAGGAGTAGCCGTACTCGAAGCCCAGCACGGCGTACTCGCTCAACAGCGAGTTGTGAATCTGCAATTGGGCCTGGTCTTCGCGCAGGTGATTGAGCGGGGTATATTCTTCTTCGGTTTCGGCGATTTTGAGGACGGCGTGGCGGTGGGCAAAAGTCCCGCGCTCCACGTCCTGCCCGGTGAGGCGCACCGGGGAGCCTTCGGTCAGTAGCGTCGCGTAGGCGAGCAGTTCGCCCATGGACCAGTCGAGGCGGTCTGCGGCGAGTTGCTTTTTGCGCTGATCAAAGATGCGGTACGTCTTGTCGTAAAACCCTTTGCCTTCGGGCAGGGTGATCATGGCCTCGGCGAGGGGGCGCAATTGTTCTTCCGCAACGCCCGTTTCCGGGGAAATATTCCAATCGTCTTCTTTGTGCTCCCGCAGTTCTTTCCAGATCGATTGCATAAAGCTGTACTCGACTGCTTCGCCATTTTGCTTGACTTCCGTGAGCAGTTCCTGCAATTCTTTTTTGAAGACCTTGGCCATCTGCTTGGCCAATCCCGCGTCAACGGTACCGGCTTCTTTGAGCTTCTCGGCGTAAATGACGAGGGGATCGGGGTGTTTCGCAATGATATCGTAAAGAATCGGCTGGGTAAAACGCGGTTCGTCTCCCTCATTGTGCCCGTGGCGGCGGTAACACAGCAGGTCGATGAAGACATCCCGGTTAAACTTTTGCCGGAAGTCCATCGCCAGCTTACAGGTGTAGACCACCGCTTCTACATCGTCACCATTCACGTGGAAAACCGGTGAGTTGGTGACTTTGGCGACGTCAGTGCAGTAGGTACTGGTCCGCGCGTCGATGTAGTTGGTGGTGAAGCCCACTTGGTTGTTGATCACGATGTGGATCGTTCCTCCCGCTTCGTAGGGCGGCAACTCCGACATCTGTACCAATTCGTAGACTACACCTTGGGCGGCCACTGCCGCATCCCCGTGGATCAGAATCGTCGCCAACTTGTTGTGGTCCTGGCCGTGCTTCACGTCGATTTTGGCGCGGGCCTTGCCTTGAGCGACCGGACCTACGGCTTCCAGATGGGAAGGGTTTGGCGTCAAGGAAAGGTGAACCGTTTTCCCGATCTCCGTGGTCACGTCAAAGCTGTATCCGTGGTGGTACTTGACGTCTCCAAGGAACTCTTCGGCCTCGTCCTCGTCCATGAACTCTTCAAACTCGGCGAAGACTTCTTTGTACGGTTTGCCCATGATGTTGGCGAGGACATTCAGGCGACCGCGGTGGGCCATCCCAATGATGAATTCCTCGATGCCGAGTTCCGCACCTTTTTCGATGACCTCATCCAAAGCCGGAATCAAGGTTTCACCGCCTTCAATCGAGAAACGTTTCTGGCCCACGTAGCGCATACCCAGGAACTTTTCGAAGTTGACCGCCTGGGTGAGCTTGTGCAGAATGTGCTTCTTTTTGTCGAGGCTAAAGACCGGAATGTTCCGGTCGTTCTCAATGGCGTACTTGAGCCAGTTGAGAATCTCCGTCTCGCGGATGTACATAAATTCGCAACCAATCGATGCGCAGTAGGTCGTCTCCAGCATGGAAACAATTTCGCGCAGGGTGGTGCGCCCGATTCCCAGGTCAACGCCGGCGGTAAACTTGGTGTCCAGGTCTGCCTCACTGAGCCCAAAGTTTTTTAGCGCCAGGGTCGGGGAGTAAGTTCGCCGATCCCGGACCGGATTGCTCTTGGTAAAGAGGTGCCCCCGGGTCCGGTAAGCGTTGATGAGGTTCAGGACGTAAATCTCCTTTACGTCGGCGACGGGCGCTTCCCCTTCCGGGCGGTCCGCGTCGAGAAAATCAGTTTTGGCGAGGTCAAATCCCTCGAAAAACTTTTGCCAGCCGTACTCTACACTTTCGGGGTCGGCTTGGTACTGCTGGTACATCTCGTCGATGTACTTGGGATCAGCGTTGCTGAGATAAGAGTAATTGGTAGCCATGTATGCGTGTTTTCGGAGCGTTGGATGCGTTGGGTCAAGCGACCGGGTGGGCGACACGGTGCACCACCCGGACCTCAAACTCGGACCGGAATTTCTTCAGGGCCGAGCGGACGGGCCAGGCAGTTGCGTCGGCGAGGGCGCAGACCGTGCGCCCTTCCATCGTATCGCAGAGGTTGAGCAGCACGTCAATGTCGCGGGTGGATGCTTCGCGGTTGACAAATTTGCGGAGCGTCTTCACAAACCAGCCCGTTCCCTCGCGGCAGGGCGTACACTGCCCGCAAGATTCGTGGTCGTAAAACTTTGCGATGCGGTAGGTAAAGCGTACGAGATCGGTGTCTTCATCGAGGACACACATTCCGGCAGTGCCGAGTACCGAACCGACGGAGCGCAGGGAATCAGAATCCATGGTAAGGCCACTCATGACCTCATCGTAGGTGAGGAAGGGACAAGAAGATCCGCCGGGTACGACGCACTTCACTCTTTTGCCGTTGCGCACGCCCCCAGCGATGTCATTGATCATGGTGGTAATCCTCATGCCGGTGGGATATTCGTAGACACCCGGCCGATTTACATGGCCGGAGATGCCGTAAAGGAGGGGACCGGGATGGCCTTGCGCCCCAATGGACGACCACCATTGCGCCCCGTGGCGGATCACCAGTGGGACATTGGCCAGGGTTTCGATGTTGTTGATCGTGGTGGGCTTGCCCCAAAGTCCGTACTGCGCCGGGAATGGCGGCTTCGAACGGGGATAAGGCCGCTTGCCTTCCAGCGATTCCATCAGCGAGGTTTCTTCTCCGCAGATGTAGGCGCCCGCCCCTGTGTGGACGTACACGTCGATGTCGATGCCGGAACCGAACAGGTTTTTTCCCGCGACTCCTTTGGCGTAAGCTTCGTCCACCGCACGCTGCATGATGTCGATCCAGTCGATGTATTCACCCCGGATGTACACGTAGGCGGCATCCATTTCCATCGCGTAGCAGGCAATCAGCGCGCCTTCGATGAATTGGTGGGGATTGAACTCGTACAAACGGCGGTCCTTGAAAGTTCCCGGCTCCGATTCGTCACCGTTGCACGCCAGGTAGCGCGGCACGCCCTCTTTCTTGGGGGGCATAAAGGACCATTTCAAACCAGCGTTGAAACCAGCTCCACCGCGGCCCCGAATGTTGGCTGCCTTTACTTCATCGATGACCTTTCTGCGGTCCCAATCACTCGATGTGATCACCTGCTTAAGCATGTCGTAACCGCCATGCTGCATGTAAACGTCAATCTTGTTGTAATCGGGAATGTCCGGTAGCAACACCTTCTTGTACTCTCGCCAATTTTCCATGCGGATATTCGTCTTTTATCAAATTTAGAATCAAACTAAAGTTATGAACAATTTTCACATATAACCACCCTTCAACGGCAAAAAATGACGTTTTGACCCGCTTTTTAGTCATCGGCTGAACGACTTTGTTCGGCGGAGGTCTCAGAATTCGGTGTGGGAGGATTGACCGCGACGTTGCGTTCGGGAATTTCCGGCTCCGGAGGGGGCAAAGACGGCGATTGGGGTTGGCCGCGAAAGAGGCGGCGTTGAAAAATAATGATCGCCACGATGCCCACCGAAATTGCCGCATCGGCGATGTTGAAAACGGGCAGCAGGTGGATTTCTGTCCCTGCGATTTCGCCTTGGTAAACATTGAGGTAAAACATGTCCACCACTCGTCCGTGGAGCAAGCCGCCTTCGTAATTGTTCATGCCCGCAAACCACACTCCGTAAAAGACCCGGTCGATGATGTTGCCGATGGCTCCACCGAGGATCAAGGCCAGGAAGTAGGGCAGCCCGCTGCGGTAGTTCCAAACCTGTTTCAGCAGATAGATGATCACGATGACCGCAAATATGGAAAACAGGGTCAGGATGAGCTTTGCCGTCTCTTCGGAAATGGCCAAACCGATGCCTTCACCCAAATCGGCGATGGTCAGGCCGAAGGCGGCGCCCTTGTTCTCGATAAAATTGATGCGAAAGGTGTCCCCTACAACGGTGATTTCATCGTAGAGTTGCATGTTGAATTTGACCGTAAGCTTAACGATCTGATCGATAAATAAGACGAACAGGGCTACCCAATAAAACCGATAATTGCCGAAAAGCTGCGCCAATGCGTTGCCCTCGGTTGTGGCAGTGGGGGGAACCGGGTCGTTTTGCAAAATGCCGGGTCGCGAAAGGTGACGTTATTTGCGTTGCTTGAGTTTGGCTTCCATGGAGGACTCCGTGTGAGGAACTACCCGGAGGCGCTCTTTTGAAATCAACTTTCCGGTGACTTTGCACCGGCCGTACGTCCCATTTTCGATGCGGATCAAAGCGCGCTCGAGCGCGTCGATGAACTTCATCTGCCGGGCCATGAACATCTCCGTTTGCTCTTTGTCGAGGGTTTCACTCCCGGAATCGGTCAGATTGGCACCATCGGCGGCCGCTTCGCTGGAGTCACGCAGACTTTCTTCCAGGCTTTTGTATTCTTCGCGGGCCGCAGCCAGTTTCTTATTGATGATGGCGCGGAACTCCTCGAGTTCCTCTTTCTTGTAGAACAGCTTTTCTCTCTTCTCTTCAGAAGCCATGATGTTGAGTTATGTTTATCTTACCGGTTATGCCGTCGATTTCCAATTCCCCGCCTGCTTCCAGGACATCGACCATTTCTAATTTCTCTGCCAGTGTTTCGGTGCAAATATAATCGAAAAATTCGGTTATCGCTGCCTTCCAGGTGGGGTCGGGCTGGAGGTACACTTCAATTCGGTCGGTGACTTCCAGTCCATTGTCTTTGCGGAGGTTTTGAATGCGGTTCACGAGATCGCGGGCCAATCCCTCCCGCTTCAGGGCTTCGGTCAGGTTCAGATCGAGGGCGACCGTCACCCGGTTGTTTGAGGCGACCCGCCAGCCGGGCACATCCTGGGTGCGGATGTCGACATCCTCCGCGGTGAGTTCGAAGGGCGCGCCGTTGACCTCAATTTCGATGCGGCCCTCGGCCTGTAGGCGGTTGATGTCCTGACTGGTAAACGCAGAGATGGCCTTGTTTGCCTGCCCCATATTCTTGCCCAGGCGCGGCCCCAATGCCCGAAAATTGGGTTTGGCCTTTTTGACAATGACCGTGTTTTCGTCGTCGTCGCTGACCAAATGCAGTTCCTTGACGTTGACCTCGCTGAGGATGATTTCCTTCACCGCGTGCACTTGGTCCCGCATGGTGTCGTTCAGCACCGGCACGAGGACCTTCCCGAGGGGCTGGCGGGCCTTGATGTTCACGTCTTTGTTTTTGCGGATGCTGTGGACGAGCGAGGTGATTTCGCGGGCAAATGCCATCCGCTCCTCCAAGTCCACGTCGAGCTCGGCTTCCGCTACCGCCGGGAACTCAGCCAGGTGCACCGATTCAAATGGCTCCCGGGCGGTCACCTCGTTGAGATCGCGGTAGAGTTTTTCGCTGTAGAACGGAGCAAAGGGGCTCATCAGCTTCGCCAATGCGATCAGACATTCGTACATCGTCTGGTAGGCCGCTGCCTTTTCCCGGGTCATCTCCCCTTTCCAGAACACCCGCCGTGACAAGCGCACGTACCAGTTAGAAAGTTCGTCCAGGAAGGCCTCCATCGCCTTGACCGCACGGTGCGGTTCGTAATCGTCCAGGTAGCCGCCCACCGCACGAATGAGCGTATTCAACCGGGACAAAATCCAGCGGTCCAGTTCGCGCCGCTCCGCCGCCGGAATCCGGTCCCCGGAATAATCAAATCCGTCGATATTCGCGTACTGGGCAAAGAAGAAATAAGTATTGGAAAGGGTTCCGAAATAGATGCGCTTGTTTTCTTCGAGGACTTTGCGGTTGAAGCGCAGGTTGTCCCAGGGGGCCGCATTGCCGACCATGTACCAGCGCACCGCATCGACCCCGTACTTGGGGAGAGCCTCCATGGGATCGACCGCATTGCTGAGGCGTTTGGACATTTTCGCGCCGTCTTTTGCCTGTACGAGTCCGTTTGAAACCACGTTTTTGTAAGCGACACTGTCAAACACCATCGTCGAAATGGCGTGCAGCGTGAAAAACCAGCCCCGGGTTTGGTCCACTCCTTCCGCGATGAAATCGGCGGGGAAGCGCGTCGCCAGCTTGTCTTGGTTTTCGAAGGGATAATGCAACTGCGCGTAGGGCATCGCCCCTGAATCAAACCAGACGTCGATCAGATCCGTCTCCCGGTAAAGCGGTTGTCCGGTCGCACTCACCAGTACAATGTCGTCCACAAAGGGCCGGTGCAGGTCATCGCCCGCTTGAACCCCATCCCAGATCGCTTGCTTCATCACGCCCGCGGCCACCGCCTTCTCCGCCTCCGCTTCCAGTTCAGCCCGCGATCCGATGCACAACTCTTGCTTGCCGTCCTCACTGCGCCAGATCGGCAGCGGAATCCCCCAGAAACGGGAGCGGGACAGGTTCCAGTCCACCAGGTTTTCCAGCCAGTTGCCGAAGCGGCCTTCGCCGGTAGAGGCCGGCTTCCAGTTGATCGTCTTGTTCAGCTCAATCAAGCGTTCCTTGTACGCAGTCGTACGCACAAACCAAGAGTCGAGGGGGTAGTACAGAATTGGCTTGTCCGTCCGCCAGCAATGGGGATAGTCGTGGACGTATTTTTCGACCTTGAAGGCCTTGTTTTCTTCTTTGAGCTTGATCGCCAGCAAGACGTCGGTGGATCGGTAATCGGGGGCACTCTCGTCTTCGTTCGTGTAATTTTTCACGAATTTACCGCCAAAATCCCCCATCTCCGGCACAAAGCGTCCCTGCCGGTCCACCAGCGGTCCCCGGGATCCGTCGGGATAGTCCACCCGAATCGCCGAGATGCCGTTCTGCGCCGCCACCCGGAAGTCATCCGCCCCGAAAGTCGGCGCGATGTGGACAATCCCGGTACCGTCTTCCGTCGTCACAAAATCCCCAATCACGACGCGAAACGCATCGCCTTCGGGTGCCACGTAGGGCATGAGTTGCGCGTAGCGGATGCCCTCGATATCGGTGCCCTTAAAGGTGCGCACAATCGCAAAGTCGATCTTTTTTCCACCGATCTTGCCCTGGCCTTTGCCGTCCACGACCTCGCCGGATACCCCAAGGATTTTCCCGTGCAGCGCTTCGGCCATCACCAGAGAGACCGGCTCCCCGGTGTACGGATTCTCGGTGTTGATCTGCAGGTAGTCGATGTTCTTGCCCACGGCCAAACCCGTATTTGAAGGCAGGGTCCAGGGGGTCGTGGTCCAGGCCACGAAGTGGGGCGCGCCCACCGCCCCGGCAAACAAGAACTCGGACGTTTCGTTGCGGACGACCTTGAACTGGGCGACGATGGTCGTGTCCTTGACCTCCCGGTAAGCCCCCGGTTGGTTGAGTTCGTGAGAACTGAGACCGGTCCCGGCCGCCGGCGAAAAGGGCTGAATCGTGTAGCCTTTGTAGAGCATGTCCTTGTCGTGCAACTGTTTCAGCAGCCACCAGCACGATTCAATGTAATTGTTGTCGTAAGTGATGTAGGGATCGTCCAGGTCCACCCAATAGCCCATCATCTCGGTGACTTCTCGCCACTGGTCCTTGAAGCGCATGACCGTCTCCCGGCAGGCCCGGTTGTATTCCGCAATGGAAATCGTCCTGCCGATGTCATCTTTTTTAATCCCGAGGTCCTTTTCGACTTTGAGCTCGACCGGCAAACCGTGGGTGTCCCAGCCGGCCTTGCGCTCGACCTGGTAGCCCTTGAGCGTCTTGTAGCGACAAAAAATGTCTTTAATGGTGCGGGCCATCACGTGGTGGATGCCCGGCTGCCCATTGGCACTGGGGGGGCCTTCGTAGAAGACAAATGGGGGCTGTCCATTGCGCGAAGAGACGCTTTTGGCAAAGATATCCTGGGCTTGCCAAAATGCACGGATCTCCTGGTCGACTTCTGGCAGCGAGACGCGCTGGTATTCCGGATACTTTCTGTTCACGGTGTTGGTATCGTTCTTCATCCTACAACAAATTGTCTGCAAAACTGGGCGTGGCGGGCTCGGGGTCAGCTTTCGGGTTCCGGCTCCTCACCGCGAAACTTGGCCTCGGGCTCCGACATGAATTCCCGGATGGCTTGCACTTCTTCCCGTTCCTCGTCGTAGTTGATGTATCCGTCGGGCAATTGTTCGTGGTCACGGTTGAAAGAGACCAGAAGCGACGGCAACAGCAACAGGTTCGTGAACAGGGCAATCAGGAGCGTAATCGAGGTGAGCTGACCGAGTGCCTGCGTCCCTCCGTAATTTGAGAACGCAAAAATAACAAATCCGAAGAACAAAATGATCGAAGTGTAGATCATGCTGACTCCGGTATCTTTGAAGGAATTGCTCACGGCACTTTTGACCTCATCTCCGGTCTTGCGGGCCAGGCGATAGCGCGCCAGAAAGTGGATCGTATCGTCCACCGCAATGCCAAACGCCACCGAAAAAATCAGGACCGTCGAGGGCTTGAGCGGAATTCCGGCAAAGCCCATGATCCCCGCCGTCAACAGCAGAGGAAGAAAGTTGGGCACCAGGGCGATGATCACCATCTTGGGCGAGGCAAACAGCAACGCCATCAGCAAGGCAATGATCCCAAAGGCGATCAGCAGACTTTGGATCAGGTTCCGAATCAGGTAAGAATTGCTTTTGATGAAGATCTTCGTGGTTCCGGTGACCTTGATCCGATCCGAATAGTCAACCTTGCCCTCTCCGCCCAGTACTTCGTAGGTGGAGTGGGTGTCGGTAACGAATACTTCCCCCACGGCGTACTCGGCATCTTTGTAGCGCACGCGGAATGAATCGCTCCCGAACAGGCGGTACGATTCTTCGGGCTTGAGGCGGCCGGAGGCGGTATTGCGCACGAACAACTCCTCCAGGTCATTTTCCAGAGAATCGATGATGGGCTCGAGCTTGCGGGCCCCGACATCCTTGACGTTGGCGCGGATGCGGGCCTTGGCGTAGGTGCTGTCAAATATGGTGGCTTGGCCCACAATCGAGTCCACCTGGCTGTTGCGGACGTAAGACTGGATGGCCACATACTCCTCCCGACTCGGAAGTTGATATTCCTCAGAGATCCCACTCAGCAAAGCCTGGCGGGTGTACTTGATCAAGTCCAGGATGCTCAGCGAGCGGGAGATGACATCGAAGCGCAACATCCGCCGCTGCATCTCTTCGAGTTGCGACAGGGTGCGGTACTTGAGGATGCCCCGGTCGCGATGGGTATTGATCACGATCTCGAAAGGCATCACGCCTTTGTATTGTTCTTCCAGGATGTGCAGGTCTTCGATGACCTTGGTGTTCCGGGGGAGGTCATCTACCATCAACGAGCGCGGATACAACAGGCTCATGCCAAATATGGCAGCGGCGGTCATGGCAATGGAAACGATGTAGACGATGGGGCGGCGCTTCATGACCATCTGGTCGAGGAACTTGATCACCCGCCCCAAAAGTCGCCGATCAGTGTGGCGGATCTGTTGCCAGCCGGGCGCGGGCAGGAAGCTGAAAAAAATCGGGATGAGGAGCAACGACACAAAGAAGGTAACCACCACGCTGAGTCCGGCCAGAATGCCAAACTCCCGCAGGATTTGGATATTGGTGAAGGCCAGTACTCCGAAGCCCACTGCCGTGGTGGCATTGGTCATGACGGTCACGATGCCGATCTTCTGGATGACCAGGACCAAGGATTTGATCTTGTTGCCCGAACGCTTGTATTCGAAATGGTACTTGGTCAGCAGGTAAATGCTGTTGGGCACCCCAATGACCGCGATCAGCGAGGGCAGGACTGCCGTGAGGGCGGTGATCTTGTAGCCGAACAGGCCCATGAAACCGAGCGCCCAGATGATCACTACCCCGATTACCAACAACGGGATGGCCACCGCATAAAATGAACGAAAGGTGAGGTAAAGAAAAAATGCCATTACCAGCACCGCGATGACCAAAAAGGTCACCATCTCCTGGGGAATAAAATTCGTGACGAAAGCCCGCACGTAAGGCAGGCCGGAATAGTGCGGCGTGGCTCCTACGGCCGCGGCCGCTTCTTCCGTAGCCGCCGTGATCCCCTGCACAATCGGAGTCTTCTCCTCGGTATCCAGCCGCTTCGAGTCAATGGTCACCGAAATCAAGGTAGAAGTCACGGAGTCATTGAACAGCAAGCCAGAATAGAAAGGCATGCCGGTCAGTTTCTGGCGCACCGCATCCATCTCGGCGGCGTTGCGCGGCTTGTTGGGGACCGCACGCTGGATAGAAAAGGCCTCCCGCTCAGAATTCGCGATGATCTCCGGCACGTTGGCCATACTGAGTACATTGGTCACGCCATCCACCTTGCGCAAGGCATCGGTGAGGTCATAAACCATGTTGAAAAACTCGAGGTCGAAGAGGTCATCCTGGAAGGCGATCACCAATACATTACCGTCATCGCCGAATTCCTGGCGGAAGTTCAGGTAATCGACGTAATGGGGGTCGTTTTGGGGGATGATTTTGCCAAAGTCATGGGAGCGTTCGGTGCTGCGGTTGAACCACATAAAAGAGGTCGCCAACGCGACCACCACGAGCAGTGGGATCCTCGCCTTTAGAATGATCCGTGCTATAATTTGCCAGCTCCGTCCCATTGAATTTAGGTCTGCAAAGTTAGGAAAAGAATAGGAGGGGGCGAAATGTGAAAATCGCGGCGAAAATGGCCGCACAACCCACCGGAAATACCGGTTCGTGAGCGAAAAAATTTACCCGCAGAAAACGGAAAAACCCGGTTCCCGTACCCCAAAAATCGGGTACGGGAAACCGGTCACTTGAGGCCATTCCGAACTGGGCCGGAGCCTGGGCCTAGAGAAGGTTCAGGTCAGCCGTTTGCAAGAAGATTCCGGTGCCGTTGGTCGCGACACTGAAAGAAATGTGGGCGAGGCAATTTCCCGTACAGGAAGGTGTGCCTTCGCAGCCCAGGTCCATGGTTCCGTCGGAGTTGATGTAACCCCGGAAATCGCAGCCACTTCCTTGGGTGCATTCGCAGTCGTACTTTCGGGAAACGCCCGACACCGAGATGGCGGAAATACCGGGATCGAAAGGAATGTACCAACTGTTCGGACCAAAGGTGAAGGTCGCACTGGTCGCGGAGGAAATCATGCTGTAGGCGCCCGATATATTTCCCATCGAGTAGTTTTGGAAGGCGTTTTGGGCCACGATAGAGCGGGCCACGTCCACTGAACCGTCTGAGTACTGGGTCACCTGCATCGCATACGCGTCGCCACTGGATGGGGAAACCTTTGCGTAATACTGCTTTACGTTGGTGATGGTCTTAGCTTGCAGGGAGGCCGGATCTTCTAATTCGGGCACTTTTTCGGTGCAGGCGCTGACGGACACGGCTACCAACAGCAAAAGGGTGAAATATTTACTGAGTGTTTTCATGATTTTTTGAATTGAAAAAGGTTCAGGAAAAGGGGTTAAAGGATGGTGAGCGAAGTGGCTTGCAGGACGGCCCCGTTGCCGCCGGAGACATTCATGAAGATGATTTCGCCATCGCAATTGCCACTGCAGCCGATGGATTTGCAGCGAACGCTCGCCCCACCACTGGGATTTTCGGTCGTCTCGCCTTTGCAGTCTCCTGAGGTATTGTCACAACCGCAACCGATGACGACTTGCCCGCCTCCGATGGCCAGTGGGGGCTGGGTCGGGTCAAAGGGAACGTACCAGCCGTCAGTGGAAAATCCGGCGGAAAATCCACTGCCGGAAGGGGTGACCGTAGCACCCGCCTCGACCGCACAGTTCACGTACTGGTGAAAGGCACTCGTGGCAATGGCAGCGCGGGAAACCTCGGCCGAACCATCGGTGTAGTGCGTCACCTGCATCGCGTAAGCGGCACTGCCAGAAGCTGGGGCAAAGTAATGCTGCACGCCGGCGACGGTTTTGGCTTGCGGAGCCGCGTTCCCGACGGGCGCTTCGGACCCGTGTGAGCAGGAAGTCAGCCAAGCAAACCCCAGCAGGGACAACAGAAGAAATGATGTTCGTTTGATCACTTTGAATTGAATTTAATGGTACTTGAAAGGAAAGGAATCTGGATTACAAGCTTTGCAATTGGGCCGCTGCCAGCACCAAGCCTCCCGTACCGATGACGACGTTGCTTGTGATCGTCGCATCACAATTGCCGGTACAATCGCGGGAAAAGCAACCGAAGCTGACCCCGCCAGGCATAACGTCGGCGGAGAAGTCACAACTGCCGGAGTTGCCATCGCAACTGCAATCCACTTCTATGCCTCCGGTAGCCAGTGCACTGATCGGCCCTCCGGGATCAAAGGGGATGTACCAGACATTTGTGTTGAAGGAAAAGTCAGCTCCGTTGCCGGATTTGGTGTAAGCGCTCGCCCCGATGACGGCGCCATCCTGGTAGACATAGGCGGAATTGTGCGGGACAATGGACCGGCTGACCGTGGCCGATCCATCCGCGTGCCGCACCAACTGAATCCGGTAGGCATCGGAACTGCCAGGGGCCACCCGAGCGTAAAAGTCTTGACTAAAAGCGGTCGTCAACGCCGGTGAGGCCGCTTCTTCGGTCATGTCCGGGAGGCGATCCGCACAACTCGGAAGCAGAATCGCCACCGCGAGGAGAAAACAAACCGAGAGAATCTTGATTTTAATCATGGTGAAAACTGTTTGCCGGACCGGGTCCGGCCGGTTCACTTTTGCCCGCGGTGCAAAGCTTACCTTCCCGTTTCCGAAGAAGCAGGAACCGACCCGATCCGTAATGTTGTAGAAATAGATTGTTGTTGATGCCGCTGAGATGCGACTCCACAAGGGTAAGGAAGAATCCGCAAAAAACACCGTTTGAGGGCGTTTTTATGATGAACGTGTCAGGATTTCTTGTAAACGGACACCGGGTGCGCCACCTTTTCCCGGAGCTGATTCACAAAAGCTGATTTTCGTCGAACCGCCACCGGTAATTCAACTCCCGATTTCAGGCGGGTCGATCCGCCACGGCCACTTTCGTATCCCTGTACCTCAAACAGATTGACGAGGTAAGACTTGTGGATGCGGAAAAACCGGTCTTCGGGAAGGGTCGTTTCCAGGGCGAGTAAGGTACAACTGATAAACATGCGCGGTCCCTTGCGCCGGTGCAGCTTTGCATAGTTCCCGCTCGCTTCCAAGTAAAGGATGTCCCCCAATTCCACAATCTCGTATCCGGTCCCCACGGGCACAATCATCTGCTGCTGATCCGCATTTAGCGTTAATCCGAGCGATGCCGTCCGCGGGGTTTCCGCCGGAGTTTCTACGGGGATTTGTGCGGGCGGAGGAGCAAACGCCGGGCGTGGACGGGCCAGTCGCCAAATCACTCCGCCAAGCAGCACCAATCCACCGAGCAGCAAGGACCACCCGATCCGGGACAGCGCCGCCCCCACAACCTGAAAGGACAGGCGAGCGGGGGCTAATGACCAGTTGCCGCGGGTACCCCGGGCCTGAACTTCAAAAACGTATTCCCCGGAAGCAAGCCCACTCAAGACCTGCTCCCGAGCATTTGTATGCCGCCACGTGGTATCGGTTCCATCCCCCCGCACCCGATAGCGAAAAATGGGATCGGCTGGGTTCCGCACCGGCAAGTAAGCCGTATAACTGATGCCCAATACCTGGGTCGCTTCCAGCGTGATCGCTTGTCCTTGGATCTCCAAAGGCCGACCGTCCAGGGAGGCATTGCCGAAATGAACCGGCGGACTTTGATCCACCAAGTCAAACAGACTCGGATCGAAATGGTGCAAGCCCCGGTCAGATGCCAGGTAGATCTGCTCCCTCCAATTGGCTACATCGGTGAGAAAATTCGACGGAAGCCCGTCGATGGTAGTGATCGTCGTGATGCCCAGCAACTCGAAAAATCCATTTGCATAGTGGTATTTCACCTGCGAAAGTCCCCGGTTGCTACTCACCAGGACCCGACCCGAATCAGAACAGGAAATCCCGCCCGTCATGTTGCTATTGAGCCCAGCGGCCTCGCCAATCTGAAGCAGTGCGTGTGGCGTGCGGTAGATCAAGCCATCGCCATCGGTCGAAATCCAAATGTTTCCGAAATCGTCCCGCGCCATGTCGCGTACCCGGAAGTCGATTGGTTTCCCAGAGAAGGTCTCCTGGCGAACGGTGCACGCCTCGGGTAAAAAGCTGTACAATCCGGATCCGGTGCCAATCAGAACCCGGTCCCCGTCATCGAGCAAAGCCTTGATCCGCCCGATGCCTTTGTGGCGCCCGTAGTCGAGGCTGTCTCGTCCACTGGCGTCCCGGATTTCCCAGCGTGCATGATTGATCAGGAAGAGTCGGCCGTCGGGCAGCCGGTGCATCTTTCCGGCAAATTTGGAGTCGAAGATTTTCCGGACCGAGACGGAGTCCGCATCAATGACACCCTGGAAACCGCTGGCCAGGACTTCGGCTTCGCTGGCCTCGATCCACTGAAAATTGTTGAACTGGTCCAGTTGATTGATCAAGGTGCGTACTTCGTGCTGGGGACTGAGGATGATGAGACGACCTTTTTGGGTGGATCCATACAACCAGTTCTCCGCCGGTTCCAAGGCTTGCATATTGCTGAGGGTGCCGCCCATTTCCCGGGGCAGGATTTCGTGGACGTCCAGAGAAGGCAGATAGTAAACCCCATTGGCCAAGGTGGTGATCCAGTAGCCCCCCGCAGGATCCTGGGCGACCCGGCTGGTGGCCATTTCGGTCAAGATTCTCCGTGGGGCACACTGCAAATTCCCCTCTTCGTAATAATGCACCCCTTCCCGGGTACACACCCACAGCGCTCCGTGGTCATCTGCATAGAGGTCATTGATCTGACTCCCAAATCGAATAGACTCCCGGGAAGCGGGATCGTGAATATCTACCCGCACCAGCACCGAGTTATTGCCCCCGGTCACGTAGTAGAGGATCGAACCGCTAGGGTCCGGCTGGGTCAAGTGTACCCCACGGAACAACGGGACCAAAAGACCATTGATGGATACGACGCTGTCGGTGCCCCCGACCCATTGTGGAGGGCCATCCGCATCGTCGTGCAAGTCCAGAAATTTGCTCAACCCGGAGCCCTCATCGATGGTGAAGACCCGATTGCCCGTCCCCCGGTAGAACCACACCGTCAGATTGCCTTGCGCATCCCAAGCCAAATCCTGGATCCAATTGCCTTGAGTGACCGCTTTGCGCACCTGGCTGTTCCAGCGGTAAGGTCGGACCTTCCCCCCTTCGCATATACTTAGGCTTCGGTCCAACCCAATGATCCAAAACCGGCCCCAATTGTCCTCTTTGATCATCAGGCTACAATTGTGGCCCAGTCCATCGCTCTGGGTAAACGTTTTAAAGGTAAAGCCATCGTAAAAATTGACTCCTAGATCGGTGCCAAACCAAACGCCCTTGCCGGGCTCAGGCGCGACATCGTATACCTCTAGGCTGGCCAGGTCAGCTTCAGCGCCAAAATGATACATCTGATCACCTTGGGCGAGGTGTACGCACGGCCACATCACCAGCATCAGTCCCAAAAAGGGTTTCAATAATTGGGCGCACTCCTTTTCCAGCACATAGTAGATTGATCGGGTTGTCGTCCGCATAGATTCGTTAGCAAGTACAGACCAGATTCAGAGGCGATCTAGGTTTAATCCGGCGATTTTACGGTAGGATTTTTTCGTCCATCGCTCAGGCCAGGGCCGCCAAAATAAGCTTGGGTTGACGAAAAAATCCGCGATTAAAAATTTCACAAACTAATTTTCAATCGCCTCTGAGAGATACAATTAAAATCGCACAATAAGTGTGCCTCAAATGAGTGCAAAAAATAAGGGATGCTTCGTGATTCGGCGACTCCCAATTCTACTTCGGCAGTTTATATTGGCACCGAATTTTGGTGCCAAGGGACTCATTCTGAAGCCCAAAGGGAGCGGAGCGGGCGAGCAGTTTACCCGCAGCACCAGACCAGAAAAAGCGCCAATCAGCTTACCGCATCACCTCGATTTTCCCGCGCATGCTCTTCGTTCCGATGGTAAGGTCGTAGATGTAAAGTCCACTGGGGAGGTCAGCAAGGTCGACCCGCTCTTGATAAGTGCCTTCAGAGCCACCGGCGAGGTTGACGTGGCGGACGATCTGCCCAGCCAGGTTAAAGAGGTGGAAACGGACCGCACCGTCGCGGGCGATGTAGTAGCTCAGGTTTACCGCATCCACCGCCGGATTTGGATAGATGCGCAGCAGAGCACTCCGGTCGGGGCCGTCGAGGCCCACTTCCCGGACTTCGGAGAAATCGGAAGTCCCGTTAAAATCGATTTGCTGAAGGCGGTAGTACCAGGAGTCGCCGTTGAATTCGACTTCCCGGTCGATGTACTGGTAGGCGTGCCCGTCGGGATCATTGCCCTGGGCCTCCAAGTAGCCGATGGTCTCCCAGCGGATGGCATTGTCTTCCGGCGAAACCATGGACTGCCCGCGTTGCACGTAGAAGCCTTGGGCATTGGTCTCGGAGAAGGTCGCCCAGTCGAGGTACACGTCGTTCTCATCGTCCAGTGTCGCAGTAAAGGGTCCCCACTCCACGGGCAGCAGACCACCGACCCGGTAGGCGATAAACTCGCAGTCATCGCCGGCGTACCCATCGATCATCAGCAAATAAGTATTGCCTGGGGTAAGTCCGGTCGCCTGGAGGAAGCCGTTGGCCTGGATCTGCGGATTGAAGCAGGTCGACAAGGCCGTGAAATTGTTGCAGTTGCTCGTCTCAAAAATCTGAGCCTGTACCCCAAAACCGGTCAAGCAGTTCCCGATCTCGAATTGTAAGGTCAAAGCGGTAGAATCGGCCACGAACGAGAACCAACCGTTGTTTTCGATGGATCCACAGAAAGCAGCGTCCAAATCTGGGCTGGTATCCGGGGTAAATGAGAAGTCGGAGAAGCCGCAGATGGTATCGCCCAGGGTCAAGCTGACCGGCGTCGCTGTGCCGCAGACATCCGCGAGGTTCGTATTGCGGGTACACGCGGCGGTACACGGCTCCAGCGAAATGTTGAAGGGGGTGCAATTCGGCGCGGGGAAGGTCGATACCACAATGTAGTATGTCCCCGGGCTGGTAAATTCTACGCGGCGCAAGCGCGGATTGCCGCCAGGTTCGCCCCGGCTTGCGATGCAGTTCGAGGCGGGATTATCCGGGCAGCCATCGAGTACGTGAAATCCAGTCCAGGACGAAGTGCCGCTCAGTTCAATCGCCACGCATTCATTGCCCGCCGAGGTGTATTGGAAGACAAAATCCTCCCCGTCCAGGTAATCCGAGGCACAGACCTGGGTGCTGTTGTAGTCATTCCCAAAACCACAAGTGGTAAAGCCCACATTTGCGTAGGGAATGGCCGGAATTGGGAAGGCGTTGGCGCAGGTATCGCCTTGTCCGACCGCCACGCAGTTTACGACCTCGATGTCGAAGGGCGTACAGTTGGGGGAGGGAAAGGTAGAAACCACGATATAATAGGTGCCCGTGCTCGGGAGGGTGATGTTCGATAGCACCGGATCGCCCGCTCCTGCCTCGTCAAAGGCAATGCAGTTCGTCGTCGCCTGATCGGGACAGCCATCGAGCAGAAATACTCCGGTGTAGATAAAGGTATTGCGCAGGTAAATGGACAAACACTCGTTGGCGGTGCCGTTGTAGGTAAACACGTAGTCCTCCCCGAAAAGGTAGGGCGAGTTACAGTTCGATGCGCTCGGAGTGTAATCGCTAAACTGAAAACAAGTGGACAATCCACCCCCGGTGTAGGGCAGGCTGACGATGTTATTTGCGGTAGCGCAATTGGCCCCGGGTCCGGTAAAGGGGGTGACCTCTTGTTTGTAGGCCATGGTCGCGCAGAGGCTGTTCGAAAGACAAAAATTGCTGACCCCATCCGATTCCGTGATGAGGATGCGGAACGTCCCGGTGTAGGGAGCGGGACCCCAGTAGCGAACGTCAGCGCCGAGACCGCAAGCGTTGTTGTTAACCCCCAGTTGGGAGACCGGCACTCCGGCATTGTCCAGCATCGTCGCCTCGGTATTCCAGAGTGCGTTGCCTCCCGCCATACAAAACGTAAACGTGTAGTAATTGCCCGCGACCGCGCTGAATTCGTAGTATTCGCCGCCGCGTACACAGGGCACAGTCTTCCAGGGCACCGTAGGGGTGAGCGATCCCGCAAAGGTTCCGCCAGTGCATTGGGCCGACAGATGGGAGGCGCCGAGCGTCACTCCGCACACACCCAATACAATAGCGATCCAGTAGTTCATTTTTTTCATTTCCAGCGCTCGTAATTGCTTTTTACCTTCATCTGGGAACATTTCACACCGGGGAGAATCGGTATTCAGGCGGCAATCTGATTGTGTAAGATCACGTACCTAAATTTCGACTCGCAACGGTTGCGAGTGCATCATTAAAGTCGGTTGGCGGTAGTTGGTCGCTAAACTCAGAAAAACTGATCGAGGGTCGATTACTGATTGAATTTCGGATGTTCTCCGAAAAATAAGATAGAGACTTCTCGGCAAATAAACAAAAACTTGCCGGGTTATCCACAGTTTACCCACAGGGAATTCCCGCCATTTGTCCGGGTTTTGGCATGTAAAAAATCGGGCGGGTGTGTCGGAAATTTGGGTAAACGGACTGCATTTATCGACGAACCAGCGTTCTCAATTGATTCAGCGGGTGATTGCTGCCCACAATTGGTCCTTCAGTCCGTTTAGGCCCAGTTGGGCGACAGCGGAGATGAAAACGTGGGGGACATCTTTCGGCAGTTCCGCCGCGATTTCTTTCAGCTCCTCCGGTCCCAACAGATCGGTTTTGGTGATGGCGAGCAAGCGTTCTTTTCTGAGCAGATCGGGATTGAACTCCCGCAACTCGCCGAGGAGGGTCTGGTACTCAGCCACGATGTCGTCACTTTCCACGCTAACCATGAACAGGAGGACCGCATTGCGCTCAATGTGGCGCAAAAACTGGTGCCCGAGTCCCTTCCCGGCGTGGGCACCTTCGATGATCCCGGGAATATCGGCGATGACGAAGGAACGGTAGTCGCGGTACTTCACGATGCCCAGATTCGGCACCAGGGTCGTGAAAGGATAACTCGCGATTTTGGGTTTGGCGGCGGTCAATACCGAAAGCAAGGTCGATTTGCCAGCATTCGGAAAGCCGACCAGTCCCACATCGGCGAGGACTTTGAGTTCGAGGATCGCGGTCAGCTCCCGGGCTTCGCCGCCCGGAGTGGCTTTGGTTGGGGCCTGGTTGGTGGGGGATTTGAAATGGGTATTGCCGTAGCCGCCGTGCCCCCCTTCGAGCAGGATCAATCGCTGCCCATCTTGGGTGACTTCCCCCAGAAAGTCCCCGGTTTCGGCGTCGGTGATCACCGTTCCTAAGGGCACCTTCAGGATTTCATCTTTGCCCTGCCGGCCCTTTTTGTTGTTGGAGCCGCCATTTTGCCCCTTTTCCGCTTTGATAAACTTGCGGTAGCGCAGGTCCAGTAAAGTCCAGAGTTGGGCATCACCTTCGAGGATCACGTGACCGCCACGGCCGCCATCACCGCCCCAAGGGCCACCCTTGTTGATGTATTTTTCCCGGCGCCAACTGACCACACCACTGCCCCCCTTTCCGCTGGTAAAGTAGATTTTTACGTGGTCGACAAATGGGGAAGAAGCCATGGTAAATGTGATTTTTCGTAGGTAATGCCGGGGGTCACCGCTGATCGCGGCCGTAACCGAAATAGCGCAACCGCATCGAACTGTCCTTCCAGCCCTCCGCCACCTTGACGTGCAGTTCCAGGTGAACCTTCTTGCCCAGAAATTCCTGGACTTCACGCCGGGCTTCTTGCCCAATCCGCTTGATCATGCTGCCACCTTTGCCCACGACCATGCCTTTCTGGGAATCGCGCTCCACGTAGATGTTGGCGTCGATGTAAGTCAGCTCTTTTTCCTCCTCAAAGCCGATCACCTCCACCTGAGAGCTGTAGGGAATCTCCTGCTTCATGTTCACGAAAACCCGTTCACGGATGATTTCCGATATGAAAAACCGCTCGGGCCGATCACTGAGCATGTCCTTGTCGAAATAGGGCGGTCCTGCTGGCAAGCGTTCCAAGATCATATCCCTAAGGGCCAACAGATTGATTCCGTGCCGGGCCGATATGCCAATTGCCCCGTCGACGTCCACTTTCGCGGTGATCTCTTCGTAACGGGCCCGCACCCGCGCCTCGTCACTCTGGTCGACCTTGTTCAAGACCAGCAGCACCGGAGCCGAGCTTTTTCGCGCCAGCTTTATGACCAAATCCTCGGGAAACTTTTCGTTGACGTCGACGAGGAGGATCATCACGTCGGCATCTTCCAGAGAACTGCGTACCGAATTCATCATGGTGCGGTGGAGCCGGTACTTGGGCGGAATCACTCCCGGGGTATCGGAAAAAACAATCTGAAAGTTTTCCTGACTCAGAATTCCGATAATGCGGTGGCGCGTGGTTTGGGCTTTCGCGGTAGTAATTGCCAATTTGCGCCCAATCAAAGCGTTCATCAAAGTGGACTTGCCCGCATTGGGCTTCCCGATGATGCTGACAAATCCCGATTTGTGCGGCGTTTCGCTCATGGAGGCAAAGATACAATTTTCGAATTCTGATTTCGGGTGATTTCTGATTTCCGGCGGGCGTCTGCATCGCCGGATCATTTCCCGGGAACATGCTCCGAGATCAAGAATCGGAAATCAGAAATCTAAACCGTATTTTACCGCTATGTACAAGATCCTCAACTACATCGATGGCGAGTTGCGGGAGCCGGAGACGGGGGGATGGATCGACAACTATGAGCCAGCGACCGGAAAAGTGTATTCCTTGATTCCGGATTCAGATGAACGCGACGTCGCACACGCGGTGGCGGCCGCCCGGCGGGCCTTCCCGCAGTGGTCCACCCGCTCGGTCGCGGGGCGGTCCGATTTCATGATTCGCATCGCGGACCGCATCCGGGAGCGCCACGAAGAACTGGCCCAGGCGGAAAGCACCGACAACGGCAAGCCGCTTTCGCTGGCCCGGAAAGTAGACATTCCCCGGGGAGCGGCCAACTTTCGCTACTTTGGGCAGGCGGTCACCCAGTTCCATTCGGAAACCTACGACATGGGGACGAACGGCTTCAACTACACACTGCGCCGACCCATCGGGGTTGCGGGCTGCATTTCGCCCTGGAACCTGCCGCTGTACCTGTTTACCTGGAAAATAGCGCCGGCCCTCGCCGCCGGCAATACTGTGGTCGCCAAGCCCTCGGAAATCACTCCGATGACCGCCCACTTGCTGTCGGAAATCTGCATTGAAGTGGGATTGCCCCCCGGGGTACTCAATATCGTTCACGGGTACGGGGCCAAAACCGGTGCGGCGATTGTCGCGCACCCCGACGTGCCGGCCATCTCGTTCACCGGCGGCACGACCACCGGAAAAGCCATTTCGGCCGTGGCCGCCCCGATGTTTAAAAAGCTCTCGCTGGAACTCGGTGGAAAAAATCCCAATCTGGTCTTTGAAGACTGCGAATATGAATCGGCTCTGGCCACCAGCGTCCGCTCCTCCTTCGCCAACCAAGGGCAAATCTGCCTCTGCGGATCGCGCATCTACGTGCAGCGCGGAATCTACGAACGCTTCGTCGCCGACTTTATTCAGCGGGTCGAGGCCCTGAAAATCGGGGATCCCCAAGAAGCCGACACCGACCTGGGTGCGATTGTCTCCCAAGACCATTACAAAAAAAATCTCGCCTACATCCAGCTGGCCCGCGAAGAAGGCGGGGAAATTCTCTGCGGTGGTAAAGCAGCTCCGGTCCCGAACGAACGCTGCACCGGGGGCTGGTTCCTGGAACCAACGGTGATCGCCGGCCTGGACATCGGCTGCCGCACGAATCAGGAGGAAATCTTCGGGCCGGTCGTGACCATCCAGCCCTTTTCCACCGAGGAGGAAGCAATTGCTCTCGCCAATGGCACCTCATACGGCCTCGCCGCTACCGTTCACACCCGCCGCCTGAAGCGCGCCCACCGCGTCGCCGCCGAACTTGAAGCCGGAATCGTCTGGATAAACAGTTGGTTGGTGCGGGACCTGCGCACGCCCTTCGGCGGTGTCAAAGCCTCGGGCGTCGGGCGAGAAGGCGGCACCGAAGCGCTGCACTTCTTTACCGAAGCCAAAAATGTCTTTATCCAACTCTGACATGCCCCAAATCCACCCTTTTGCTACTGGATTTTTACTGGTCTTGGGGTGGCTCCTGCCCGGGATCGGAAGTGCCCAAAACACCCCCAATCCTTTTCAACCACTGGAAGACACCTGGCGCCCCGCCAATGAAGTCCGCCTCGCCTCCGGGGCCCCCGGACCCGCTTACTGGCAGCAAAAAGTGGATTACGACATCGCAGTCGAACTGCTGGAAGAGGGACCGAGTCTGCGCGGATCGGAGACCATCACCTACCACAACCGCAGCCCTCACCAACTCGACTACCTTTGGCTGCAACTGGACCAAAATCTGCGGCGTCCTGATGCGACCGCCCGGTTGGTGGAACCCGCGCCATACATCTACCGCCCGGAAAACTTCGTCCAGATCTACGCCGACCGCAACCAGTTTGTCGGAGGCTTTGTGTTAAGTGCCGTCGCCGACGCTAAAGGAAGACCGCTCCCCCACCAGATCGTAGGTACCAATATGCGGATCGACCTGCCCGCCCCACTGGCACCAGAGGCACAGTTTGCCTTGCAAATCAAGTGGTCCTACCGCATCAACGATGCCCGGACCGAAGGCCGCAGCGGATTCGAGTATTTTCCCAAGGACGAGAACTTCCTTTTTGAAATCGCTCAGTTCTACCCGCGCCTGTGCGCCTACGACGACATCAACGGCTGGCAAAACAAGCCCTTTTACGGACCGGCCGAATTTGCTCTGGAGTTCGGCGACTATGCGGTCGCCATTACTGCTCCGGAGAACTACCTGGTCACGGCCACTGGAACCCTGCAAAATGAACCTGAGGTCTTGAGCAAGCGCCAACGGGAGCGGCTGCAACGGGCCCGCACCACCGAATCCCAGCCGGTCCAGATCGTCACTCCAGAAGAGGCCCAGCTCAACGAAAGCAAGCGAAGCACGGACCAAAAAACCTGGCGGTACACCGCCGATAACGTCCGCGACTTCGCCTTTGCCGCCTCGCGAAAATTTGCCTGGGAAGCCGCCCGCGTCACCATTGACGAAACGCCAGTCCTGGCCCAGGCACTTTATCCGAAAGAAGGCATCCCGCTCTGGGACAAATACGCCCTGCATACCGTCATGCACACACTGCGAACCTATTCGGCCTACTCAGTTCCCTACCCCTATCCCACGGCCACCACGGTCCACGGAGCCGTCTGGGGCATGGAATACCCGATGCTCAGTTTTTGCGGAGGGCGTCCCCTGGCCAGCGGATTTTACTCCCGCCAAATGAAATACAGCATGATCGGGGTAATCATCCACGAAGTCGGCCACAATTTCTTCCCGATGGTAGTGAACAGCGACGAACGAAAATGGGCCTGGATGGACGAGGGCATCAATTCGTTCCTGGAATACCTTACCGAAGCGAAATTCGAGCAAAATTTTCCCCACCGGCGCGGCCCGGCGGCTCAATTTGCTCCCTTTATGGCCTCACCCGGCCACCAATCCGTCATGACCAATCCGGAATCGATCACCTCAAATGGGAAAACTTCCTACGAAAAGGTCACGGTCGCCCTGAAAATCCTGCGCGATCAAGTGATGGGGCCCGAAGTGTTCGATGCGGCGTTTCGCCGATACGCCCAGCGGTGGGCTTTCAAGCGTCCGACCCCGGAAGATTTTTTTCGCACTTTGGAAGACGCCAGCGGCCAAGACCTGGACTGGTTTTGGCGAAACTGGTTCTATGCGGCGGAACCGCTGGACCTGGGAATCGTGCGGGTCAAGCATTTCGTCCTGAAAGAGCCGGAAGATCGGCCACCACAGGAGGCATTTGCCCTGAATCGGGTCGCCCAGCGGCCGAGTGATCAGCCCATCGGGGAATTGTTCTACGTGGACCAGCACCCGGAACTGCGCGACCGCTACACCGGCCAAGCGCGCCTACCGGACTACGACGACCGCAACGAACAGGAAATGATTGCGGAATTGATCGCCGCTGAGGGCATTCCGATGAAAAGGCGGGAACACCAGCGCCACGTTTACCACATCACTTTCGAAAATGTGGGGGGCTGTGTCGCGCCGATTCCGTTTGAGCTCGTATTTCGAGACCGCTCTACCGCCCAATTTCGGCTACCTGCCGAGGTGTGGATGCGCGACCCGGCGACTTTTACCAAGCAAGTCGCGGTCGCAAAGGAAGTCGTAGCCATTCGTCTGGACGCCGATTTGACCTTGCCGGATACGGACCGAAAAAACAATTTCTTCCCTGATCTGAATCGGGGACAGCGGATTCAGACCTACGATTTGCGTCCGGAATGACGATCAGTATTCGTTCCGCAATTCCAAATCGCAGTACCAGAATCCTTTGGTTGAGGCCAATTCTTCCGGATCGTCGATGGGCGGTGCGTTGAGCGGGCGGTAGGTCTTCTCGCCCAAGGCCAGGGAAAGGGGGCGCTTGAACATGGGCCCAGCGTAACAAAAAGTGTGGAATTCACCGTTTTCACCGCAGGGATCGACATTGGCGGGCAACTCGCGAACAAAATTCAGGTCGATTTCCCGTCCGACGGCCGATTCGTCGAACCAGGCATCGTTGACGCAGCAAGTTACGGTTTTGAAACCAGCATCCAGGAATTCCTGCAAAATCACGCGGGTATTTTCCTTCCAGAGAGGGTAGAGCCCTTCCATGCCGATTTTTTCCAAATTGCGGTCGCGGTAAGCGCGCAGGTCTTCCAGGTTGATGTCGCCATAGGCGATAATGTCAATCCCCTCTTCCTTGAAACGCTGGAATGCCGCCTCCATGACGCGGTCGTACTCTTCGTACGTGCCTTCGCTGACATAGGCTTTGACGAGGGGAATGCCGATTGACTCGGCTTGCTGGTTGAGGAGCGACTCTCGCACACCGTGCATGGAGATGCGCTCGAAATCGCGGTGAACCGTTGTCAGCAGGTAGCGGACGACGTAGCGCCCGGAACGCTGAATCCGATGAAGGGAGAGGGCGGAATCCTTGCCGCCACTCCAACAGAGTACGACCGGGATACGTGAATCTTTGAGCATAGCAGTAGATGTGGTCCGCAGTTACGCGGGAGAAAATTATTCTTTGACAAACCGGAGAGAACTTCCGGTGGTCGGTTGTGTGAGCAGATACAGGCCCGCCGCGAGGTCAGAGACATCAACCCAACGCCGGGCAGGGTCCAAGATCACTGATCGGAGGGTGCGACCCTGGGCGTCCCAGAGTTGCCATTCGCCCGATTCAGATCCTTCAAGTAGCTCAAAATACAATTTTTGCGCTACCGGATTGGGATAAAGGGTAACTTTGGTGTTCTCCAAGTCATTTCCTCCGGTTCCGACGGTGAAATTGCCGTTGTAAAGTTTAGCCAGGACAAAATCTTCTCCGCCCGCGCCATTGACGGTGAGGTTGTCGAAAAATGCGGTGGTCTGAAAAGAACCGGTGACCACGGGATGGTCAAAGGCGTCGGAGGTGACATCAAATCCGGTGACCGAAGTTCCGCCGGCTCCTTTCCCGAAAAGTGCGCTGCCCGAAGGGTTGTAGGCCACGATGAAGAGGTCCTGGCCGGAGTTGTTCGAAACGGTAACGGTATCAAAGGTGGCCGTTGCCCCGATGGAACCGGTGACCAGGATGCGGTTGTTGGCCGCGCGGTGGATGCCGAGGGCATTTACATCGGCGGAGGACGAAAACTGGGAGACCCACTGGACATTGCCCTGGTTGTTGTAGCGGGCCAGAAAGGCGTCCGCCCCACCCCCGGTGGTGAGTACCGGGGAAAAATCGGCGGTTCCGTCAAATCCGCCCGCAACAAAGACATTGCCACTGCCGTCTGCGGTCACTCCGAGCCCCGCGACATCGCTGGTGCCGCCGATGCCTTCCGCCCAGGAAACCGTGCCGGTATTGTTAAACTGAATGAGAAACAGATCGGATCCGGAGGCGTTGGGCAAAGTGGTACTCCCCGCGGTGAGGGCATCTTCAAATAGTCCCGTCATGACCCAGTCACTGCTGCCGGCGGGCGCAAGGTCAAAAACGGTCGCTTCGTCGTCGCTCTCCGCTTGGCCGGTCCACTGCAAATTCCCCGATCCATCAAAAGCAGCCACATAAATCGCTTCTTCCGCCGCACTCGTGATGGTCGTACTGCCCAAAACAAGGTCGTCCTCAAAGTTCCCAGCAATGGCAACGGTCCCGGCACCGTTCACACCGACGGCGGAAACCGACCCTTCTTCGGAACTTTCTATGTTCAGCGCCCAGACTACGTTTCCGCTCCCGTCAAGGCGGGCAAGAAAGCCATTCTCGTCGTCGATATTGGTCAAGAGCGTGCTGCCGAGGGACAGGTTTTCTTCAAATGTTCCCGCGAGGTAAACCTCATTGTTAGAACCGGCAGCGATACCACCGAGTTCCAGGTCCTCACTGTTAGAAAACGCGGTCGCCCACTGCAAAGCGCCGGAGCTGTCGTAGCGGCAGACAAAAATCGATTCATTTGCCGAGCCGGTAACCGTGGTACCACTGAAGTTTGCCGAGCCGGTAAAAATTCCCGCGACCACGTAATCCTGGTTGGTTGCGGTAACCACTTTCATGCCCCCGATATCGGAGGTGCTGGTACCCGGTACCGCCCAGCCAAACACCTGCGCGGGGAGCCAACCCGAAAGGGCGAGAAAGCCAAACAGCGCAATTAAGCGCAGCGGAGATGAAAATTTGTTCATAGCGTTAGCGGCAATTGTGGTCAAAAATTTACATTTATTTAGAATTGTTCTAAATTAGTCAGGAACCGGGCGGAGAGCAAAATTTCTTGCCCGACGATGCACTTTCGCTGAAAATCTGTGTATTTTTGACGCTGCCCCGACGGGCATTTCACTTATCTCCCCGAAATGAAAATCAATCTTGGTAGCCTAAAATCACTGCTCGGTGCCTTTGTTATGGCCTTCTTCCTGGTAGGAATGGTGGTCACGTTGGAATCGTGCGAGGACGATCCCCTAGAAACGGGCGAGTTGTCAGACAGTGGTGGGTCCGGGTACGGATCGGGCTATGGTTCGGGGGCGGGCTCTGGAGCGGGTTCGGGAACCGGCTCCGGCAGTGGCACGGGCTCAGGATCGGGCGGCGGTTCCGGCTCCGGTGGTGGATCAGGATCGGGCGGCGGTTCCGGCTCCGGTGGTGGATCGGGTTCGGGCGGCGGTTCCGGCTCCGGTGGTGGATCAGGATCGGGCGGTGGTTCCGGCTCCGGTGGTGGATCGGGTTCGGGTGGCGGTTCCGGCTCCGGTGGTGGATCGGGTTCGGGCGGCGGTTCCGGCTCTGGCGGCGGTTCCGGCTCTGGCAGTGGTTCCGGTTCCGGAAGCGGCTCGGGTTCAGGATCGGGCAGTGGTTCCGGAAAACTTCCATTGAACAATGGCGGCGGCCTCAATGCAAACTTCATCAACACCAAAGTATTCTGATTCGGTCGGAAACGATTTGCGATCCTTCCGTTTTATCCCCCAGCGACGCTCCCCCAACGCGTACTTTCCCAATTTCTCCCCTCTTTTACCGGTTTATTTCCGCACCGTAGCCTTCGATACGGTGGGCTACCCTCAATTCACCCCGCTATGAAGTACAAGTTCCTGCCCATCGTTTTGGCGTTTTGGTGTTTGGCTTCGGTCACGCACGCCCAGGAGACCAAAAATCCCCTCACCGGAACCGTGAGCGATTCGCTGACCGGGGACGTGTTGCCCTTTGTCCTGATCAAATGGATGCAAGGCGATAAGGTCAAAGGCTACGCGTACACCGACGAGGCGGGCCGTTTCCACTTCCCCAACGTGGCCACGGGCAACCAGAGGTTTGAAATTTCATTTTCTGGCTACCAAGAACTGGATTTTGACCTGCGCATCCGGAGTGGGGGCCGCAGCTACGACATCCAATTGCCCCAGGATCCATTTCAGATTTCCCCAGTTGAAGTAACTGGGGTGCGGCCCGCTGATTTCCAAAAGCTGACCGGGACCGCGACCCGGCTTTCTCTCCGCAAAGTCGAAATGCTCGCCCCCATCGGAACCCAGGAAGCGCTGGAATTTGTTCCCGGGGTTACCGGCGTGGCCGACGATGGCATCGGCAATTCCCGCATCAATATCGGCATCCGCGGACTGAATCCGCGCCGCAGCAGCCGCACTTTGGTGCTCGAAGATGGCATTCCCATTCAGCCCGCCCTTTACGTCTACTCCAACATGTACTACAATCCACCAATTGAACGCATCCAGGAGGTGGAAGTCACCAAGGGTAGCAGCGCGATTCGCTACGGTCCCCACACCATGGGCGGAGTGGTCAACTACATCACCAACCGGCCCCGGAAAGACCTCGGCGGCCGCCTGAGCTTGGTCTACGGCTCCAACAATTACTTCAGCACCCTCGCCGAGATTGGCGGATTCGGCACCGATAAAATCCGCCCGGAGCTGCAACTGCTCTACAAGACCGGCGACGGATTCCGGGACAACAATGGGTTTGACCAGCTCAACGGAACGCTCAAATTCCTGATTGTCCCCAACGAAAACCGCAAAATCTACCTCAACTTCAACGCGAATTACGAAAACTCAGCCGCGACCTATACCGGCTTGACCGAGTACTCCTTTGCCACCAACCCCCGCTTCAACCCCAAGGAATTCGACAATTTTGAGGTGAAGCGCTACGCAGTCAACATCATTCAGCAAAACAAGATCAGCGACAAGCTCGAAGAAAACACCAAGCTCTACCTCAACTTTTTCGAGCGCGATTGGTGGCGCGAGTTTGACGTATTTGCCAGTGAAGCCGACTACGCCGATGGCAATTTCACCGCACTCGCACCCAATGAAACCAATACGGTAGGCGACCTTATTCGGGTCGGCAATGGGCAGACCAATTTTGGGATTTTGCGCGAATTCGGCGTAGCCGGTGCCGAGCACCAATACCGCCTGCAACACGCCCTCGGGGATGCGCAAGGTGCCCTTAATATCGGCGGGCGCTTCCACTTTGAACGCTTCCAGGACAATGCCGGAACCGGGGACCAACCCGACGCCCGCAGTGGCACTTTCTACCGCGCCAACAATTATGAAACCTACGCTTTTTCCGTCTTTGCGATGGACGAAATCCGGTTCAAAAATCTGATTCTGACCCCAGGGGTGCGCTTCGAAATCTTCGAGCAAGAATTGGTCAACCGGCTCAACAACAGCGCCCTGGACGACGCGACAACGTTTGCGGTGCTACCGGGCTTGGGCCTCAATTACCAGTTCGAGAAGGTCAATCTCTTTGGCGGCGTCCACCGGGGGATGACCCCGCCTTCCAACGGCACGCTGCTGACCCTGGATTTTGGGATGACCGACAGCACTGATTTTTCCGAGCTGGAACTCCGCTCGGAAACCAGTTGGAATGTGGAACTCGGGGCCCGCACCAACCTCAAGTACCTCGCCGGTGAAGTGGCCCTGTTCTACCTCACCATCCAAGACATGATCGCCGCCGGGCGCGGCACCGCATTTACCAATCTCGGCAGTGTTACCTCAGCCGGACTCGAAAGTGCCATCACCGTCAAAACCTCTGCGGTAAACGAGTGGCTGCCCGATTTCTTCGTCACTTACACGTTTCTCCAGACCCAAATCAATGAGGGAACCTTGCAATTCTCCGCCCTAAACCCCAATGTACAACCGGACGTCTCGGGCAATGAGTTGCCCTATGCGCCCAAACACAATCTGATCCTGGGCCTAAACTGGGCCTACAAAGACAAGCTCGAACTGCTGTTTACCTACCGCTACGTCGCGCGCAGTTTCTCCGACTTCGAGAACATCGGTTTTGTCCTGAACCGGGGGGATACGGGCCCAATCCCGTCCTACTACCTGTTCAACGGCACGGCCACTTTCCGGCTGAATTCCCGCTTCCGCTGCTTTGTGGCCGGCAAAAACCTTCTGGATCGGGTATACATTGGTTCGCGTCTTCATTCAAATCCGCGGCAACCCTTTGCCTCTTCCAGTTCAGGCATCCTGCCCGGAGCCCGCCGACAGATCAATGTCGGAATCAATTACGGTTTTTGATCGGTAGCTTGAATCTCCAGCGCTACAAATATGGGATCTGGTTCGGGGTCTGCATCCTCTCTCGGATGCTGACTGCCATTTATTACATCGAGGACATCGACAGTTTGCGCTTTGCCCTGGCGGCACACGAATACGATGTGGTGGCGTTGCGGCCGCATTTTCCCGGCTACGCGGCCTACTGCTTTGTCTTGCGGGGGCTGTTTGAAGTAACCGGCAACGTTGGGGTTTCATTTGCCATTCTCGGGGGGAGCGCGATGTTTCTCATCCTCTACTTTTCGGAGAAGCTGTGGCAACTTTACGTTTCCCGTCCAACGAATCTATTGCCGGGGTTGCTTTTTGTATGTCCACTGTTCTGGCTGATGAGCAACCGCTACATGCCGGACATCATGGGGCTGGCCTTGCTTATGGGGGGAACCTACTGCATGGTACGCGCCTGGCGAACTCCCACCGAACGCCGTGTTGCTTTGCTGGGGTTCGGATTCCTGCTGGGGCTGGAAGCCGGGGTCCGGCTATCTTACCTCCCGTTTTTTCTCCCGGCGGCGATCCTGGCGGTCAAATTTCCCCGGGAACTGCCCCGGATGGTGCTCGCCGGATTGGTGGGTACGCTGATTTGGTTGATCCCGCTGCTGCTCCTGACCGGGAGCGAGGAACTGCTGCGGGTCGCTCAACGCCACACTGCGGGGCATTTTAATGAGTGGGGCGGCGGTGTGACCAGCGATGATGCGGGGTACGGAGTGCGGCTGATCGCTATGCTGGAGAGTATCTGGGCCGATGGTCTGGGGGGATGGTGGCCGGAACGCAACGGGGTTACCCTGTTGGTCTCGGGCGGCTGGCTGGCCGGTTTTGCGGTGGGAATACGCGTTTTTTTGCGGGGAAAATGGGCACGCCGATCCGGTGTGCCACTGGTGCTGGTGAGCGTGCTGGCCTACACGCTGTGGGCCTACTTTTTCCAAAATATCGTCTACAAACCGCGCCATATCCTCCCGCTGCTGCCTTTTCTAATTTTACTTGCCACGGCAGGATGGACCAAAATTCTCGCATTTCGCACGCGGGGACGGCAAATTGCGGCGGGAATATCTCTGGCGGCGCTGCTGCTGGTCACGGGCGTATTGGTGCGACAGCACACCCAGCCCAGTGCCATTTCCCAGATGAAAACCTGGCTCAAACCCCGCGCCAATCCCGAGACCGCAATCCTCTCAAACCGCCTGATCAACCATTATCTGTGGCGCCACCGGGGGTTTCAGTCCTGGTTTTTTGATTACCACGTCGACTATTCTGGTCTCAGGGATTGGTACACTACCGGGCGAAAAGTGTACAGTACGCGGCGGATCGACGATTTTCTCGCGGCGCAACCGGATACGGTTCATTTCTTTGCCCACAACCCCTACGTCAACCGACTTTGGAGTACGGTGACGCTCTACGAATACCAGCGCGATGAAACAGAATGAACAACCGGATTTGGCGGTGCTGGGCGGTGGTCCGGCGGGAATGGCGGTGGCTTGGTACGCCCGGCAAGCCGGGCTGTCCTTCCGCGTCTACGAAGCCGAAGACCGGGTAGGCGGCAACTGCATCACTTTGGAGCGCGATGGGTTTCTCTTTGACTCCGGGGCCCACCGCCTGCACGACAAGGACCCCGAAACCACGGCCATCGTCCAGGCATTGCTCGGAGACAAATTGCGGCGCATTCAGGTGCCCAGTCAGATTTTTCGGGACCAGCGTTTTATCGACTTCCCGCTTTCGCCCTTGAATTTGTTGCGCTATCTGGGGCTCGGGGGATTTGCCCGCGCGGGTTTTCAGATCCTCGGCCAAAAGCTGCGGGGAAAGAGATCCACCGCCAACTTTCGCGAACTTGCGGTGGGAACTTACGGGTCGTACATCGCCGAACTGTTTTTGCTGCACTACACGGAAAAACTCTGGGGACTGGCCGCCGAGCAATTGTCGACCGAAGTGGCGGGAAAGCGCCTGAAAGGACTGAATTTAAAAACATTTGTCCTGGAAGCTTTTCGGGGCAAGCAGCGGAAAACTACTCACCTGGACGGGGCTTTTTATTATCCCGAGCGGGGCATCGGAACCATTTTTGAGGCGATGCGGGACGCTTGTGGACCGGAACATTTTGCCCTGGGGCACCGGATTTCCGGCATCCGCCACGCCCAGGGGCGAGTCGAAGCAATTCAGGTCAATGAGGCGGACTGGACACCCGTGAACCAGTTGGTTTGCTCCCTACCGTTGGGCCTCGTCTTGCGCTTGCTGCAACCAGCTCCGCCCGAGGAAATTTTGCGCCGGGCCTTATCGATCCGCTTCCGGAATGTATTGCTGATCGGGCTGTTTCTCGACAAGCCCACGGTCAACCCCAACGGCTCCATGTACTTCCCCGATGCGAGTGTGCCTTTTACCCGGGTGTACGAACCCCGGAACCGCAGCCCCAAGATGGCCCCGCCCGGTCAGACCTCGCTGCTCGTAGAGATTCCCTGTCAGCCGGAAGATCCCATTTGGCAAGAGGAGGAGAAAGTCGCGGTCGAAACCGTCATCCGCCACCTGACCCAGGCCGATTTTTTCCACCCCGATGAGCTGGTCGGAACCAGCGTTTACCGAATTCGCAATGCTTATCCGATCCTGGAAACGGGCTACCGCACCAAGATTGAACCGATTGGGGCCTACCTCGCCCAATTCAAAAACTTGCGGATGACGGGCCGAAATGGTCTTTTTGCCTATTCGCACATCCACGACCACCTGCAAAATGGGCGAATGATCGTGACCGATCTCCGCGATCAGTTGATCTGAATGGTATGTGGGACCTCCGATTGGGGATCAATCGTCCCCCAAGTCCTTCCGTTCACGATGACTTTGAGTCCTCGCTTGAGTTTTTCCGGAAAATGCCGCGGGTCAATGCTGATCTGAGCCACCCGCGATGTCTTGACGATGAGTTCTTTGCCTTGGATACGGGCGCGGACTTTTCCCGAACGGCGGCGGTGCTGCAAGACTTCGTAGTGGCGGGGCGGATCAAACACTCCGGTCAAAATCTGCTTCTCTCCATTTCGCTCTAAGGTAATGGCAGTCGCCGCTCCCGCTTCTTTCTTGCCCAAATAAAAGTACGGATCGTAAGGCCCTTTGAGGGTATCCTGCTCCATCATCAGGATCAAATCGCCCACTTGAACTCCCATTCGAACGGCCAGAGCAGTATCGCTCCGGAACCCATTCACTTTGAGGCCGGGTCCGGGATGAGCGTAATCGTACTTCAATCCGAAGGTTGCCCGGCGATCCTGAGCGTACAGCGTTTGGGGCTCGTGCCAGACCGCGGCCTCCCCAGTTGTATCCAAATCCTGAATCTCGAGCCAGTCAAATTGGGCGGCTCGTGGACCGGCCGTTTCGAGGGAAATCTCCCGGGCGGGTTTCCGGTGCTGGGTCGCGATGAAGTTCAGCAAGCGCTTCGCCTCGGCCGGAAGGTACGACATGTCGTGGTTGCCTTCGAGGTCGCGGAAGGTAAAATCTGGATTTGCCGCGCGAAGGTGGTCAATAATGGGGGTCAAATCGGCGGAGGGGTACAAGAGGTCGCCGCGGGTGTTGACGGCGTAGAGTGGTTTTTCGTTCATATTTTCCGCGTAGACCTGCGCTTCTCCGATCTTCGCACTGACCTTGAAATGGCCGTTCAGTGCGATGAAGCCGGCAAAGGGCGTCGCTTGGGTCATCGCAAAATAGAGGGCCCCGGAACCCCCATCGGAAAAGCCACTGAGAAATATCCGGTCAGGATCCACGGGAAATGTCTCGGGAACCGCCGCAACTTCGCCGAGCACCATGTCCACCCCAACGGAATCAAACCAGCCACAGCCTTTCTCTCCGTAGGCAAACAGGAGCAAAAATTTCCCTTCGTCAGCCAATTTTACCCAGGGCGATTTCTCCAGGTAACCACGGGGATCTTCCTTGAGCCCCACCCGGGAAATGGCCCCGTGCAAATAGACCAGCAGCGGACGCTCTTCGCCGTCGGCGATGCCGGCCGGACGATAAATCAAGTAAGGCCGACTGACACTGTCGGCACACAAAAATGAGCGTTGGGTACAGGGATCTTGCTGACCTCGAACCAGCAAGGGCAACAGAAACCAGGCGCAAAGAAGACGGAGTGCTTTCATGGGGTGGAATTGTGATCTCGCCACGGGCGATAAATTACGCTTTTCCGGGATCAATTTGCGAATTTTTGATTTTCAATTCCTCAATTTCTGCTGTTGAAGCTTTCCGTATTTTTATCCCATGAATCTCCGTCCCGCGCTTGCCCTGATTGGCCTGCTCTTTATTGCCGGCTGTGCTCCGAATTCGGAATCCCGGCCGGGTGATGAACTCCCCATCGCCGCCGATTTTGTCCAAAAGACCCCCCAAATGCCGACGACCTTCGTCGATACTACCGGGGGCACCTACGCTTGGCACAAATTTTACAATATCGTCAACGGCTTAGAAAACCGGATCAAAACTCCCCCGGGTTTTCGGCGGGAACCAGTCGCGGAAGGGAGTTTTGGGGCCTGGCTGCGGGGCATTCCCCTGAAGCCGGGACGGCCGGAGGTCTTGCTCTACAACGGCGCCCGCAAGGGAAATCAGGAAGCCCACTACGCGGTGATCGACATCGACGTGGGGAAACGCGACTTGCAGCAGTGTGCCGATGCGGTGATGCGCTTGCGGGCAGAATACCTTTACACCGCCGGGCGCAACCAGGATATCCACTTCCGCTTTACCAGTGGCGATAACTGTGAATGGGACCGCTGGCGCCTGGGTTACCGCCCCCGCATTCAAGGCAACCGGGTCAGTTGGAACAAAAGCCAGGACGAAAGCGCCAGCTATCCCAATTTCCGCGCCTACCTGAATATGGTCTTCAACTACGCTGGTACCGCTTCCCTCGCCAAAGAACTGCGCCCGGTCAGTTCTCCCACCGACCTGGCCAGCGGCGATGTTTTCATCCGCGGCGGATTTCCCGGGCACGCTGTCCTGGTGATGGACGTAGCGATCAATCCGAAATCCGGCCAAAAAGTGTTCCTCCTCGCCCAGAGTTATATGCCGGCCCAGGAAATGCATCTGCTTCGCAATCCCACCGACGCTCAACTCAGCCCTTGGTATCCAGCCGAGTTTGTCGGCGACCTGCTCACTCCGGAGTGGACCTTTGCCCGCGACGAGCTGCGCCGCTTTGCCGAAGATCAAGATTGATCCCAACCCGCCACTGCAATTGCGCCAATCTGATCTATCGTCGCCCAGCCTTTCCTTCTACTTTCCTGTCTCCTTGACCGTAAGTTCGGGAAACCTTGATTTTCAAGCCTACAGTTGCTATTTTACTTGGGTACTCTAGTGTGTCAATAAAATCAATCGACAACTCAACGCGAGAAATTTATGCTACGATCAACGACTACTCTTAGGAGGGGACTGCTGGTATTGTCAATGCTTCTTTTCGCCGGGGGCCTGTACGCCCAGCAGACCGGCATCTTTCAGTCCTACATCGTGCTGGACATCAACAACTCGGGGAATCAATTTTTGGCCGGGGGCATCAACGCCGACAATGCGCCCACCTTCAGCGGGCAAAACTTCGGCACTGTGACCAGTTTGGTGCTGAACGGTGGCGAACTCAAAACGTTTAAAAATGGCGGTGGCGATGTCTTTGGCGGGGAAATCAACTACCGCGTTTATCCGCAAGGCTCTCCTTCGGGCACATTTACGGCGATCAACCTCCCTTTCAACGCAAACCTCACCAATCCGGGTGATCAGCGCTGGCAGGAAGCCCTCGCCGGAGTGAATTTGCTCGCGGGCCTCACTCCAAGCACAACTTACGAACTGGAAGTATTCTGGCGCTCGCCCACCAATCTTGGGGACCGCTTTGACAGCAACTTCGGCAACAATTTCACGGCTACGTTCACCACTTCCAGCGCGGCTCCGGTCCCGACCATGTCCGAGTGGGGCTTGGTTATTTTCGCCCTGCTGGTGCTCTGTATCGGGGCCGCGGTCCTGCACAAGCGCCGCGAAAGCTTCGCTACCACGGCTTAACGCCCCAAATACCGCCTTCCCATTCGAGGGATACCCGCCCCCTGCGCCGGTATCCCTCGTTTTCGTTTCGCTCCGGTCATATTCCGATGGTCACTCCACCGGTCAAGAATGGCCCACCGATTCCGATTTCGCCGCTCAACCCGATGAAACGCGTCAGCATCACCCGCGTCCCAAAACCGAGCCGGTAGGCCAGCGGAATCGTGATCGGAAATCTGATCGTATTCCGATCAAAGAATGGATCTTCGGTTGCGATGACTGCCCGAGTGCCGCTGTACCCCAGCCCAAAAGCCAAGTAGGGATCCACCACCGCCGAGTTGCCCAGGTGCAGGTTCCCGCGCAACAGCACCCGGGGCCGACGAACAGATACCGTGTAGCGATAGGCCGCAGCATTTCCCTCCAAGTCCTCTCCCACCGCCGTGTAGGCCACTTCCGAGCGGGCGTAATGTACGTCCAGCCCGACCCCAAAGCGGCGCGTCACCAGAAATTCGATTCGTCCCCCAACTGGCCCCACCGAGCGGGTCTGCAGATCGCCGGGGGTCTGAACTTCATTGACCAGGGTGCGCAGCGCCGTCGACCAGAGATTCGGAAATCCATAATAAAAATCGATCCGCACCCCACCACGGTCCACCACCTGCGCTGAGGCCAAGGGCGCAGCTGCCCCAAGCCACCCAACGACTGCGAAGGCAGCTATCCATTTTATTTTTTTCATAACGATTGTGATTGAAAACACGGTGGAACCAGCCGTGCCAAGAACTACGCCAATATCCCGGGAGAGATGCGCAGAGGTAAGGTATTGACTAAGAATGTAGGCCGCTACTCGTAAATACCGCGCAGGGCTGCTTCGTAATCGGGGGGCCGCAATTTATCGGCGTAATTTTCCGGTACGTGCAGACGGCCAAACGAGGCCCAGTACGCTTCTGCGGTCATTGCGTCGTAATGGATCACAAACCGGGTGTATTGGAGGGTTTGGAAGAGGTTCAGGGCCAATAGAAATGCCGCCGCGCCCAGCACAATCCGCCGGACCCCTCGCTGCCGCACCCACCGATCAATTCCAGTCAGCACAATCCCGATTCCAATCGCCAGCAACGGATAAAAGTCGATCAGCACCCGCTGTCCAAAGCTACCCCCGTACCACCAGCACCACCAACTTGCAATCACGTAAAACCCCAGGGTAAAGGATAGCGTCACTGGCAGGGCCCATTCGCGTAGGCGCAACCACATCGCCCCCAGCCCCACCACGCCCAGCACCATAATTGGAGAATAGATCAGCCAGCCGTTGCGGAAGCTGAACAGCACCCGTCCCACCTGGGGATTGTTAAAAAAGAAGCCTTCGTCCCCGTAGGAATAGTAGATCCAGCGGTCGGTGAGGTGATGCCAATACAACAACTGTGGCAACACCAGCAAGAAGCCGATCAGCGCCCAGGAAAGGTATTTCCCAAAATGCTGCGCGATGAACTGCACCCGTTTCCGCAGGGTCGCTCCACTGTATACTCCGTACAGCAGGGGCAACAGCCAGAGCAAGAGGTGATTCGGCCGAATCAAGGTCACCAAGCTCCCGATCAGTCCCAGCCAAAGGGCCCATTTCCAAATGGGATTGCTGTAAAACCGAATGATCAGCCACAGCCATACACTGATCAGCGCAAACAACGGCACGTGGGGCATCGCCGCCTGTCCCATCGTGTAGTAGAACATATTTGTCCCCAGCAATAAGATCACCAACACTGCCGCTGTGATCCGGTCGGAGAAATAGGTCAGCAATACCTTGCGCAAAAAGAAAAACCCCAGAAAAAGGAAGCCCACCGCACTGATCTGCAGAAAGAAACGGTAGGGCAAACTATAGCCGTCGGGCGGAGCCCCCACGAGATAAGCCGTCGCGTGACCGGCGAGGAACCAGGGCAAATACATGATCGCCATACCCATGGTGTACTTTTGCACCGGTCCAAATCCGTCTTTCCAGATCACGCCCCAGACCTTGTCCGCGTAAAATTCATCGCCGAGGCTATAGCTCATCGTAATGTCCTGATGGACAAATACCGCCGGCAGGTAACTGTAGTAGGAAACGACGTCCGCATCGATGACTTTGCTTTTGATCCAGCGTTGGGAAAGGAAAAATACCGCGATCATCACCAGGGCACTCACCCACACGACCCGGTGGGAAACGGGGGCAGGACCTTGGTATTGGGGGAAGCGGAGCACCATGCAGCGTTTAGGTTGGCCCCGCAAATTACGGTCTCGGGACTTGCGGTGCAATCCCATTTTGCTGCCCTCTATCCAGTGGTGGAGTTCAGCTTGTGCAGTGGCAAATGCCGAAAATCAATTCACCACGCTAAATTTGCGGGTTTCTACGGTGGAACCGGATTTCACACGGACCAGGTAGGTGCCCGTACTGAGGTCCGAAGTGGTGATTTCGATTCCTTCCAAGGCGTGTTCGGCGGGTACCATTCGTGTCCGGAGCTGACGACCGAGCAAGTCGGTCAACTGAACTTCGTGGTCGGCTGCAGCAAGCGGTTGAAAACGCAAGGTCAACGAAACCCCGCGCACCACCGGATTTGGATAAAGGTCCGGGGCCAAGGTACCACCCGGCGCCAGGGTCACTTCTACTGTATTCGAGAGGTGGGTATTGCCATTGCGGTCAATGCTGCGCACGCGGTACAGGATCGGCACGTGGTAGCGACCGGGGACATCGGCGTAGCGGTACTGCTGGCGCTCCGCCTCTGGGGTAAGGTCGGCCCGAGAGGTAAAATTGATCCCGCCATCGGTGCTCCGCTCCAGAACAAAGCCGCTGATTTCGTGGTCTTCCTGGGCTTCCCAGCCGAGGAGGGCGCGTCCATCCCGCACTTCAAGGAGGTCCAAGTGGACCTGGCTGGCCGGCAGGACCACCGAGGGGGTCACCGATATGGAATCGACAAAATAGTAGGCCCCCGCGTACCAGCCTCCGGCCACCGTGTTGATCGAAGTGCCCGCATCGTTGTAAAAATTGCCGATGATCACGTACGAATAAGGCACCGTCGGGGTGAACGATCCGGAAACCGTCACCCAGCCATTTTTGTCGGTGACGATTGAATTCGTGTAGACGTGGGCAAAGTTGTTCACCGCTGAAGTGGGCGTTGTCGTAAACAAAAAGCCCATGCGGTTCGCGGCGTACTGGGAAATATCAGTCAGGCTGACCTTCATCACGCAATTGTAGCTCTGACCCGGGACCAAAGGCGAAATCAACTGCGCACCCATGTGTTCCCGGTAGTAAGACGAACTGTGCCGGCACACCATTGCCACGTAGGCATTTCCATCCGCAGGTATTTGCGTACCCCCAAGGTTCGGTCCGGGCGTGGTGAAATTGCCACTGCCGCAGGAATGGTAGTAATCCGGCGAATTCAAGTACGACGTCCAGGACGCCGCATTGTTGATCTGGCCCCCACCGGAGGGGCAGGGGGAAGTCGTTTCCAAGCTGGGATTCGGAACGAGATTCTGTGCCGGGAGCAGCCCGGACCACAACAACAGGGCAAAGCAGACAAAAAGACAGCGTTTCATGACGAGACCAATTAGGATGATTGATTCTGGTTGAAGTAAGGTACAATTTTCGGGATGCTTTCACAACATGATGCTGCTCACTTTTCGCGTTGCGCGGATTGCTCGAAGAGAAAATGGCGGCGGAGTAGGGCGGGCGGGATCGTGGCTGCAGTGAGATTTTTTGTCCTGCGAAAAAACTGGAGTGACCCGCACCAATTGACATCGGTTTAGACACCGCCGAAGTGCCCTTGCGCAGCGATTTAATCCTGCACTTGTCACTTCCACGCGGACCAATCGATGATCGTTGAACGAAAAATAATTTATGCTTGTCCGGAACTTTGCCACGGCTTTTGACACGAGATGTCAATCGGCGGGTCGAGATTGCGACCAAAGCTCGAATCTGCCCATGAATCTATTCAACTTTATCGCCCAATTTCCCGACGAACAATCCTGCCGAACCCACTTCGGAAACCTGCGCAAGCAAAAAGGCGTCGTCTGCAAACGTTGCCAGTGCCGGGAGCACTACTGGTTAACCGCCAAATCAATGTTTCAGTGCAAAAAATGCCGCTTTCGCACGACTCTGCGCAGCGGAACGGTCATGGAAAATTCCAAGC